>JADZDM010000021.1 GCA_020851035.1 Gemmatimonadaceae bacterium
CCCGGGCCCGGGATCGGCGGAGAAGCTGCTGACGTTTGCCACGCAGCAGAACGAGAAGTTCGAGCGCTGGCTGCTGGGTGACGGATCGCTGGCCCGCACCGGCGGCGTGCCGCCGGCGGGGGCGCGCTTCCCGGCGTACTGGATCAGCGACACCGTGCCGGTGTGGGATGTGGCAGCACGCGGCACCTGGCGGCTGGACGTGGGCGGCGCGGTCAGGTCACCGCGCAGTTTCACGCTGGACGAGCTGCGGGCCATGCCACTCACCACCCAGCGCGTGCCGCACTACTGCGTGGAGGGCTGGTCGGCGGTGGCCGACTTCACCGGGCTGCCGATGCGCACGCTGCTTGCGGCGGTGCAGCCCACCGGTGACGCGATGGCGGTGGACTTCCTGAGCTTCGACGATGGCTACCACGAAAGCTGGGACATCGAGAGCACGATGCACCCGCAGACGATGGTGGTGCTGGCGAAGGACGGGCAGGCGCTCACGCCGGCGTACGGTGCACCGGCGCGGGTGCATGGACCGATCAAGCTCGGTTACAAGAACACCAAGTTCCTGACGAAGATCGTGGTGCTGCCGGGTCCGAATGGTGGGTACTGGAGCGACCGGGGGTACGAGTGGTACGGGGGGACGTGAGCGGGTCTGGCGCGTGAACGGCGCTGGCCCAGGGGCGCCGCCGCCGTGCCGCTATCGGGGACGCGATGCGTTGACGCGTTCCATCGCGCGCGGTGCGGCTCGGCCGGCCCCACGAGCCCCTGCCCCGCGACGACGAGCAGGATGCTGAGCCCCCACCGAGGGGGCATCGCACTGCAGACCCGCGCGGAACGACTGGCGGCGCGTCTCTGAACAACGTCTTCGTCATCTGCACCTAGCGCACTGCACCGGGCTGTTGTACACTCACAATGTATACATTAAGGGTGTGGAGGCCGCCCGCTCGGCGGCGCCGCATGCTGTCGCGCGGCCTCGGTGATCAAGACGCCGTGTCCGCGGACGCACGCAGCAGCCGATCCCTCAGGAACTCTCAATCGAGACAGACGATGAAATACACACTGACACTCGTCGCACTCCTGGCGCCGCAGTGCGTGCTCGGACAAGGCGAGGGCGCTGCACGTCCCGCGCGCGCAGCTTCCACGTCCGCGTTGACGAGAACCGAAATCGCGGCCGTCGATGCCATCTTCCGACAGGCGTACCCCGCCGATGCTCCTGGCGCGACCGTCCTGATCGCGCGCGGCGACGACGTCCTCTATCGGAAAGCCTTCGGGATGGCGGATCTCGAACTGCGAGTGCCGATGAGGGCCGACAACGTCCTGCAGCTCGCGTCGATCACGAAGCAGTTCACCAGCGTGTCGATCCTCATGCTGATGGAACAGGGGAAACTCGCGCTGCAAGACCCCCTCTCGAAGTTCATTCCGGACTATCCACGAGGCGACGAAATCACCCTGCACCATCTGCTCAACCACTCGTCCGGCGTGACGAGTTACACCAATCTGGTCACGTTTCGATCCAAGACCCGGCAGGATCTGTCGCCCGAAGAGATCGTCGAGAGTGTCAAGCACCTGCCCCTTGAGTTCACCCCTGGCACACAATACGCGTACAGCAACTCGGGCTACGCGCTCCTGGGCATGATCATCGAAAAGCTGTCGGGGGTCTCCTATGGGGAGTTTGTCCGAAAGAACATCTTCGACAGGCTCGGCATGAAGCACTCTTACTACGCGAGCAACTTTACGGTGATCCCGAGCAGGGCGAGCGGCTACCAGCTCTACGAAGGCAACGTCGAGAATCCGGAATACATGAGTCCAACCGTTGCCTACGCCGCGGGTGCACTGCTCTCCAATGTCGACGACATGTTGCTGTGGAGCCGATCCCTTCGGCGTAACACGCTCGTCTCGGAAAGCGCCAAGCACCTGGCGTTCACGAATCACCGGCTGTCGACCGGACGTCTGAGCAACTATGGATATGGCTGGGCGATCAACGAACTCGCTGGCGTGCCTACCCTCGAGCACACGGGCGGCATCAACGGCTACGCAACCTCCGGGATCTACGTGCCCGGACGCGACGTGTACGCGATCGTATTGACGAATCGTGATGATGGGAGAGGTCCTGAATCGTACAACCTGAAGGCTGTCTCGATGCTCCTCGGACAATCGATCGTGGAGAAGGCTGCCGTCGCCCTGAGCGAAGCGCAGTTGCGCCGATGGGTGGGAGCATATCAGTTCGACGATGTCGTCCGATTCGTGACCTACGATCAAGGTGCGCTGTACAGCACGCGCGAGGGCGGTCGACCGATCAGGCTTCTCGCCGTCTCAGACAGCCAGTTCAGATTCGAAGGAAGTCTCGCGACGTACGGCTTTTCGCTTAAGGACGGGAAGAGACAGGTGCTGTACCTGGAGCGCATCAGCAGGAGCGTCGGACACGAAACAGACAAGAAGCCGGCAGCGGAACGCGAGGCGATCACACTCGCGCCAGAAATCCTGGCCAGGTACGTCGGCGTGTATGAGCTGCAACCGTCCTTCCTGATCGAGGTGAAGAGCCAGAATGGCGTCCTGATCGCCACGGCAACCGGAAGTCCCCCGGTCGAACTTCTGGCGGAAGCTGAGGACCGATTCTTCATACGGGAGATCGGCGCGCAGGTCACGTTCAACCTTGGATCGAACGGGGCCGTTCAGAGCCTCACCTTTCTGCAGGGCGGAAACCGGACGGAAGGCAGGAAGGTCCGTTAGCCGGGCAACCCCGCATTCCGCGGGCAGCGCTGGGTTGCGCTCCGCTCGACGTCGGAGGTGTCACGTCGAACGACGACGGCGAGTGCGAGCGCGATGCCGACGCCTGCGGGGGGGGGGGCTTGCCGTGGGGACGATCGCCGGCGGCGCTTTGGCGAGGTGTGCGTCTGGCCCCCGGGATATGGCGACACCGCGAGGGAACGCCAGGGATATGAAGCGAGACTCGTGACGCATGACGCCACTTGCACGCGCGCGCCCCGGGTTTCAAGCGCGGCATCATCGCAGGAGATGCAGGGCATCACCCAGTGACGGGTGGCGAGACGCCAGACGGCAGACGTGTCACTTACCGGCATCACCTTCGCGCTTCGCGCTCGATCGAGAAGGTGACGAGCATACCCGGGTACCTGGTGTCAGCGCGTATCGTCCTTGGGAGTGGGTATCACGGAGACCGACCGCTCTGACGACGAATGGGATGGCGGGGCCGAGGCTCCCTCGCCAGTATTCGTTTTCTCCTCGACCAGCACCCGAATGCCTCATCGGCGCTCAATGGTACTCCCCGCCACTCCTGCCACCGCGTCGCTCGCAGTGCACGACAAGCTTCGTGCCCTGATTGTGCGTGGTCGACTTCTGCCGGGGACGCGCCTCACCGAAATCGACGTTGCGACGCAGCTTCAGGTGAG
The DNA here is from genome assembly GCA_020851035.1 of Gemmatimonadaceae bacterium. Taxonomy (NCBI): domain Bacteria; kingdom Pseudomonadati; phylum Gemmatimonadota; class Gemmatimonadia; order Gemmatimonadales; family Gemmatimonadaceae; species Gemmatimonadaceae bacterium. Next base: position 3,396 of record JADZDM010000021.1, read on the forward strand.
TCGAACGCCGGCCCGCGAGGCGCTGCGGCGACTCCAGCAGGAACGCCTCTTGGTGCCAACCGGGGCGAGCGACGGCGCGAAGGTCCGGCTCGCCGTGGCCCCGATGACGGCGGACGAAGCCCGCGAACTGTACACGGCGGCCGGCGCGCTCGAGGGCTTGGTCGCCCGCCGCGTCGAGGAGCGTCGGTCGGCCGAGCGCTTGGCGCTGGCCGCATCTATGGCGAAGGCGCAAGCGGAGTTCCGATGCGAAGCGTCGAAGGGTGCGCCCGACTGGAACCGGCAGTTCGAGCTTCACAATGCGTTCCACCAGACGCTGCGCTCGGCGCTGGCCGGACCGCGACTGCAGTTGCTGTTGGTTGAGCTGCGGCCTCATCTCGACCGCTACGAGTACTTCTACGGACCGCTCATAGGATCGGGCTTCGAGGAGACCTTCGCGGAGCACGATGCGATCGTGGAGTCGATCGCGTCGGGATCGCCCGCCGCCGCTGAGCGTGCGGTGCGCACGAACTGGTTCAAGGCCGCGGACCGTCTCGCGCGCGTCGTGCGGCGCGCCGGCGAGGCCGGGTTCCTCCGCCCTTCTGCGACCGCCTAGCTCGGACGCACCAGCTGTAATTGACGGAGAGGTAGTGCACGGGGCGTAGCGGTTGAAATCTGGGGTTGTCGAGACACTCAACCGGCAACCAGCCAGAGGCCCTGTGAACACCCACAGGAATGCACGATTGACCCCAGCGGGGCGACTCGCCGTGCTCCAGCGCGTCGACGCCGTGGTGCCGATGGCCGAGGTGTCGCGGGGCGCCTGCGTCTCCGCGCACCATCTGGAAGTGGTTGAAGCGGTGCCGGACGGAGGGCGAAGCGGGGCTGCAGGATCGGCCGTCCCGGCCGCATCGATTGGCCCGTCGGCTGCCGCGGCATCGGCACCGACAGGTCGAGAGAGCGCGGCGGAAACGGCGGTCGTCGCTGCGCATTGCGTCACACTACGCGCTGCTCGTCACGATGCTGCAGCGCCTCCAGCTCAATCGCCTCCCGTCGCTGGCGCCGCCGCAGCCGCTGGTGCGCTACGAGCACGCGCAGCCTGGCGCGCTCCTGCACCTCGACATCAAGAGACTCGGGCGGATCAAGGGCACCGGCGCGGGTGCATGGACCGATCAAGCTCGGTTACAAGAACACCAAGTTCCTGACGAAGATCGTGGTGCTGCCGGGTCCGAATGGTGGGTACTGGAGTGATCGCGGGTACGAGTGGTACGGCGGAACGTGAGCGGGCACGCATCGGACAACTAATTGCGGCGGTGGCCCGTGACGATGCAGCGGGTGTCACACGAGCCGTCAGGGCGGCAGTTCACGGTTGTAGTTCGTGACCGCCCGCTCGAAGTGTCCATCGGCACCCCTGGTCTGGTACTGCCAGTTGAGCACGCCCGCGCTCGAGATCGCGGCCACGAGCAGCCACCGCTGCTGGATCTGCGAATCGCGAAGGTATTTCGGCGCCACCCAGATGGCGGCATCCGCGAGCAGGGTGGCGACGGTGCCCACGATCGCGCGACGCAGGGCGCTGCGGGCGCGCGCCGCTTCGACGCCGGCGGCGGGCACGGCCTGCAGCCGACGGATCGACGCGCGGCCCGTGAAGCCGATCAACTCCAGCGATCCCGGATGACCCACCCGCAGTCGCGTGCCGTGCACCGTCCCGCGCTCGAGCGTGAGTTCGCACTGCGCCCGCGGGCAGGACTGCACAGCGGCGAGGTCACGCGGCCCCGGCGGCACGCGCATTGAATCCGGCGCGGCCGCCTGCGCGCGCAGGGACGCGGCGCACGGCAAGAGCATCGCGAGTACGAGCGCCGCTGTCATCCCGAGGCGCGAGACGACGACGTGGTGCGGCGGCGCTCCTCCGTTGCGTGTGGCGTGCATGTGCCCGGACCGGGTTCGCGTGAACTGACGCGCCGTCCCGGGCATCAGTGGGTGTCAGCGGCGTGGGTGACGCGACGCTGCCCCAACATTATTCGCATTTCGTCAACTTTGCAACACCCACCACGTCGCGCAGCCCTGCGCGCAATCAGCGGCCGATGCCGCCCAGCTCCATGAGCTTCCAGATGTCCACCGGGATCGCGCCCGGCTCGGTGCCGGCGACGAACCACTCGGTGTAGCGCCGCGCCGGTGGCGTGGAGTCGCTGGCGGGGAGGCCGGTGACGCGATCGAGTTCGGCCGAGACGACACCCGGCGGAGGGGTCCACGGCATGCTGCTGCGACCGGCCGTGTAGAACGCCTGTACGGTGCGCCCGAAGATCGGTGCCGCGACGGTCCCGCCGGCGGCCTGGCCCCCGGAGATCGGGCGAGGCGTGTCGTAGCCGACCCACACCGCACCGACGAGTTCCGGCGTCATGCCCACGAACCAGACGTCGGTGCTGCCGTTGGTGGTGCCGGTCTTGCCGGCCACGGGGATGCGCGCCGGCACGAGGCGGCGCACCGCCGTGGCCGTGCCCCGCTCCACCACGTCGCGCATCATCTCGCGCAGCACGAAGGCCACCCGCGTGTCCAGTGCATACTGCGGGGCCGCGATCCGCGGGGACCACACCACGCGGCCGCCGCGGTCCTCGACGCGCGTCACGAAGCGCGGCTTCACCGACGAGCCGCCGTTGGCGATCACGGCATACGCCGCCGCCATGTCCAGCGGTCGCACACTGGCCGTGCCGATCGCGCTGGACGGGTAGGGCGCGATGGTCGCCTCGAGCCCCATACGGTGTGCGAGGGCGGCGATGCTGTCGATCGTGACCTGCATGCCGAGCTGCACCGCCACCGGGTTCCGCGACTGGACCAGGGCCTCGCGCAGCGTGAGGGGCCCGAGGAACTTCCCGTCGGAGTTCTCCGGCGCGTAGGTCCGCCCCGTCGGCAGGGCGATCTGCAGTGCGGTGTCCTGCACGATGGTGTTGGCGGGGACGCCCTGCAGCAGCGCCGTGCCGTACACGAACGGCTTGAAGCTGGAGCCCGGCTGGCGCCGACCGTCGATCACACGATCGAAGGCGCTGGCGGCGAAGTCGCGGCCGCCCACCAGCGCCAGGACCTCACCGGTGAACGGCGACAGCATCACCACCGCGCCCTGCAGCGTGCCGGCTGGCGCCGGCGCGGCCGCGGGCGCGCCCTTCCGCGTCCGGCGGCGGGGCACGGTCGCCTCGGCCTTCGCGACCACCTCGCGCAGCGCCCGTGCGGCGGCGCGCTGCAGGGTCGGGTCGAGCGTGGTGAGCACGCGGTAGCCGCCATCGCGCAGGTTCACCCCGCCGCGCTCCGCCTGCACCCGCGCCACGTTCACCATGTAGCTGAAGCTGGCATCGATGGAGTCACGGGTGGTGACCAGCGGCGCGGCCTGGGCCGCCGCCTTCTCCGCGGCGGTGATGTAGCGCTGCTGCTCCATCAGGGCGAGCACGAGGTTCCGGCGTTCCCGCACGCGGTCGGGAAACCGCACCGGGTCGTACAGCGCCGGTCCCTTGGGCATCGCGGCCAGCGTCGCCGCCTCGGCCAGCGAGAGGCGCGTGGCAGGCTTGCCGAAGTAGTGCCGCGCCGCCGCGTCGATCCCGTACCAGCCATGGCCGAAGTGGATCGTGTTGAGGTACGCCTCGAGGATCTGGGCCTTGGTGTAGCGGCGCTCCATGTCCCGCGCCGCCGACTGCTCGCGCAGCTTCCGCCCGATCGACGCGTCCCGCCGGTCGATGATGTCGGGGTGCATGTTGCCGACCAGCTGCTGCGTGATCGTGCTCGCCCCGCGGGCATTCCCGAGCACCGCGTCCTTCACGGCAGCGGCAACGCCGACCATGTCCACGCCGTCGTGCTGGTAGAAGCGGTGGTCCTCCACCGCCACGAACGCCTGGCCCACGTGGCGTGGCAGCGAGGCGATCGCGACACTGGTCCGCACCTGCCGCCCGAATTCCCCGATCACCGTCCCGTCGCGGGCCAGCACCATCGACGACTGCGGGAGCGGGACGATGGCGGCGGGATCGGATCCCTGCGCGGCGAGCGGGCCGGCGGCGAGGGCGAAGCAGAGGATGAGGCGGGACACGGGTCCAATGTAGGTGGTCGGGGTGGGCAGGGCCGCCCGGGAGCGCCCGCGCAGGATTCGTGCGCGCGGCCCCGCCGCGAACCCGGCGCGTCGTGTGTGTATCTTTCCTGCATGCCACGCCTGCTTCGCCTCGGCCTCGCGCAGTTCCGGCCGTCCAAGGCCGACTACACCGCCAATCGCGCCCAGGTTGCCGCCCTCATCGCGGAGGCGGCGGCCCGGGACCCGCGCCCCGAGGTCGTGCACTTCCCGGAAACCGCCCTCACCGGGTACTTCCTCGAGGGCGGCGTGCGCGACCTGGCGGTCAGTGCCGGCACACTCGCGGCGGACCTGCAGCACGACTTCCGCGAGCGGGCGCCGGACGGCGCCACCATCGACGTGGTGATCGGCTTCTACGAACGCTGGCGCAGCACCCTGTACAACAGCGTGATGTACGTGTCGCTCGGTGGCGATGCCGCCGTGATCCGCCACGTGCACCGCAAGAACTTCCTGCCCACCTACGGCCTCTTCGACGAGGCCCGCTTCGTGGAAGCCGGCCGCGACATCCGCGCCTTCGACACGCCGTGGGGACGCGCCGCGATGCTGGTCTGCGAGGACGCGTGGCACTCCATCACCGGCACGGTGGCGGCGCTGGACGGGGCCGAGGTGGTCTTCGTGTCGTCGGCGGCACCGGCGCGCGGGCCCTGGCCGCGGAACGACGCCAATGGCGGCCCGGCGAGCGTCTACCGCTGGGAGAGGCTGATCCGCGACATCGCCGAGGAGCACGGGATGTTCGTGTCGCTCAGCAACCTGGTCGGGAGCGAGGGCGGCAAGATGTTCAGCGGCGCGTCGATCCTCGCTGGCCCGCACGGCGACATCCGCCTCACGCTGCCGCTGTTCGAGCCGGCACTGGCGACGGTCACGCTCGACATGCGTGACCTCGTGCGTGCCCGTGCCGACGCCCCGCTGCTGAGCGACGTGTCGCACGCCTGGCCGCACCTTGCCGGCAACATCGCCGCCGCGATGGCGCGCGCGCCGTACTCGCTCTCCTTCGACCCCGCCGACGCACCCGCACGACCGATCGTGCCCCCAACCCCGCCGCGCAGCGCGCCGGCCGTGCGCGTGACGGCTGGCGACGACAGGATCTCCGGCGGCCCCGCCCCGCTCGACATCGACGCCCCGCTGGTCGCGCAGTGGCTGGTGCAGTTCATCCGCGACGAGATGGCGCGCCGCGGCTTCACCACCGCCGTGATCGGCCTCTCCGGCGGCGTGGACTCGGCGGTGACCACCTACCTCGCGGCGCGCGCCCTGGGACCGGAGAACGTCTTCGCGGTGCGCATGCCGTACCGGTCATCCAGCGCCGACAGCCTGGCACACGCGCAGCTGGTCATCGACGCCCTGGGCATCCAGCACCGGACGATGGAGATCACCGCCGCCGTGGACGGCTACCTCCAGCACGAGCCCGATGCCGATCCCGCGCGTCGCGGCAACGTGATGGCCCGCACGCGGATGATCACGCTGTTCGACCTCAGCGCGAAGCACCGCGGGGTGCCGCTGGGCACGGGCAACAAGACGGAGCGACTCTTCGGCTACTACACCTGGCATGCCGACGACTCGCCCCCGATCAACCCGCTCGGCGACCTGTACAAGTCGCAGGTCTGGGCGCTGGCCCGGCACCTCGGCGTGCCGGCCGGCATCATCGACAAGCCGGCCAGCGCGGACCTGATCCAGGGCCAGACCGATGAGGGCGACTTCGGCATCAGCTACGCGCGCGCCGACGAACTGCTGAACTGGATGCTCAACGGCTGGACGCCGCAGGAACTCGCCGAGCGTGGCTTCGACGCCCGCGACATCGAGATCGTCCGACGGCGCCTCGAGTCGACGCACTGGAAACGCCGCCTGCCCACCGTTGCGCTCATCGGCCCGACCGCCATCGGCGAGAGTTACCTCCGGCCGGTGGACTACTGATGCGCCTGCGCCCCGGCCTGCCGAGTGGTGACGCGCCGGTGCTGACGCTGCATTTCGTGCGTGAAGGCAGTGCGTTCCGGGAGGAGGGGCGCTGTCTCGGGCAGGCGGATGCACGGCTCTCGCAGGCCGGCCGGCGCGAGTGCCGCGTGCTCTCCCGCCAGCTCACCGGCCATCCCGCCCGCGTCGTCAGCAGCGACCTCCAGCGCGCGTGCGAGACCACGATGATCCTCACGACTGAGGCGTTCGAGGTCGAGCCGCGGCTCCGCGACATGCACTACGGCGCCTGGGACGGGATGACGTGGGACGACATCGACTCGGCGATGGGTCCCGCGGATGATGACTGGTCCCCGGCGTGGCCCTCGATCCGCGCGCCGGGAGGCGAGTCGTTCGACGACGTCGTCCGGCGCGTGCGCAGCTGGCTCGACTCGCTGCAGCCCGATGGCACCGACCTGCTGGTCGTGGCGCATGCCGCCAGCATCCGGGCCGCCGCCGTCGTCCTCCTCGACATGCCGCCCTCGCGCGCCATGTCGCTTGCCCTCGATCACGCCCGTGTCAGCACCTTCTCGCTGACCAGCACCGGCGCCTCCCTGGTCCGATGGAACGCTCAACGCTTCTGACGCTCGCCGCTGTCCTGTCGTTCGCCGGCACCCTCCCGGCGCAGCCGGTGAGCGTGCGTGACGGGGCCGGCCACACGGTGACGCTGAAGGCACCCGCGCGGCGCGTCGCAGCGCTGATGTCGTCAGCCGTGGACATCATGATCACCCTCGGCGCCGCCGACCGTGTCGCCGCGCGCACGCGGTACGACACGTCGAACACCGTGGCGGCGGCGGCGAACGTGGGCGGCGGGATCGACCCGAGCGTGGAGGTGCTGCTGGCGTCGCGGCCGGACCTGCTGATCGCGTGGAAGGGGTCCGCCACGTCGGCGGCGGTGAACCGGATGCGGGCCGTTGGGGTGCCCGTGTACCTGGTGGAGACCCGTGACACGGCGGCGATGTTCGCGACCGTGCGCGACATCGGCGCGATGCTGGGCCTCGAGGCGCGCGCGTCGGCCGCCGCCGGTGCGCTGCGCGCCGAGTTCCGTGCGGTGCAGCGGGGCAGCGCGCAGCGCCCGCGACCGACGGCGGTGTACCTGATCAGCCGGTCGCCGGTGATCGTCGCCGCGTCGACGAGCTACATCGCCGAGCTGGTGTCGGTGGCCGGCGCCGACAATCCGTTCCGCGACGTCGGCGGCGACTTCCCGACGCTCTCGCTGGAGGCGTTCATCGCGCGCGATCCCGACGTGCTGATCGTGGGCCGCCGGCCCGGCGGTCAGGCGCAGCTGTCGACGCTGCGGGCGACGGCGGGCTGGCGCGACCTCCGCGCCGTGCGCAACGGTGCGGTGGTGGAGGTGGATGGCGAGCAGTGGGGCCGTCCGACGCTCCACGCCGGTGCGCTGGTGCGCGAGCTCGCCGCGGCGCTCCAGCGGGTGGGGACCGCGGCGACACGCCGGCCCTGACCGTGCGGGCCTGGCGCGCCACGGCAGGTGCTGGCTAGGCGGCCTCGGCCCAGGCCAGGCTCACCGCGCGGCGCGCCGAGCGTTTCAGCGCGCGGTGCACGGAGCGCGCGTAGCGCATGAAGTTCTCTCCCGCCGACGGCCAGCGCGCGAAGAAGTCGTGCGGGTGCTGGTCGGCCTTGAGCCGGTTGCAGGGGCTGCAGGCGACGACCACGTTGCCGGGCTGCGACCGCCCGCCACGCGCGATCGGGTGCACGTGATCGAGCGTGGCCTCGGCGAAGGGCATGATCCACCCGCAGTACACGCAGCGGCGGTCGCAGTCGCGGTAGGCGGCGGTCTTGAGGGCCCGCCGCACGGCGGGGGGGAGGCTGTCCCGCCGCTCGAAGCGTTCGCAGCGGGGGGCGCGCGCCAGCGGGCGGCGCAGGTGGTGCGGGGTCTGGTGCTGGTGCCAGAAGGCGGTCATGCCGATGCCGCCCGACGAATCCCGTAGCGCAGTCCTGAACGAATCATCCAGTGCCCTCGATGGCCGGTGACGTTCCTGATGCATGCACGTGCGTCTGAGCAACATCTTCAGCAGCGCGATTCGTTTTGGCAAGAGCGGGGGCGCACCAACCGTGTCACGGCGCGGTTCGAGATCCGGTGCACGATCCCCGTCCCTTCGAACCGTTCAAGATCTCCGTCCCCTTGAACGGTCCCCTTGAACGGTCCCGTGGTGCGCGCCTCAGCGGGGGTCCGTACTCCGCCGCGCGAACCGCTCCGCCGACTCCCGCACCCGCATCGGGTCGTGGAGCGCGGTCAGGATCTGCACCGCCGTCGCGTCGAGGTGCTGGCGCGACGTGGGTTCGCCCCCGGTGAACGGCAGCGGCACGTCCCAGCCGTCGTCGTGCATGCGCGGGATCACGTGGACGTGGTAGTGGAACACGTCCTGCCCCGCCGCGCTGCCACTGCTCACCAGCAGGTTCATGCCGTCGCAGCGGGTCACGTCGCGGATCACCTCGCCCAGGCGCCAGGCCACATCGAACAGGTGCTTGCCGAGCGGCCCGGGAATGTCCTCGAGCGACGCGTAGTGCTCACGCGGCACCACCAGCGCATGCCCGCGGTTCACCGGCTGGATGTCCATGAACGCCACCGCATCGGCGTCCTCGTAGCAGATGGACACTTCGCCAGCACCCTTGATCAGGTCACAGAAGACACAATGTGATGTCACGGAGGGAGCCCCGCTGAACGTGAAACCGGGGCGGCGGGGACACCCCGCGGCCGGCCGGCACTGCCCACGCCACCGCGCGCCGCGGGTCTCGCGGTGGCGCGACGTCCTCCCTTGAAGTGACAGCGACTATGGCAGCTTGACCAGTTCCACGCGCCGGTTGGTCTGCCGGCCCTCGGGCGTGGTGTTCGGCTGGGACGGCTTCGAGGCCCCGAACCCGGTCGCCTCGAGCCGTGCCGCGTCGGCCTTCAGCGTGGTGACGAGATAGGCCTTCACGGCCTCCGCGCGCCGCCGCGACAGCGCGAGGTTGGCCGGCGCCATGCCCACGTTGTCGGTGTGGCCCTCGATCCCCAGGCGCAGGTCGGCATGGCTCACGAGCATGTCCGCGATCTCCCGGAGCGTCGGCGCGCTCTCCGGCCGGATCCGGTCCGAGCCGGTGTCGAAGTAGATGCCCTGCGTCGCCACGCGCCCGTCCGCCGCCAGCGCGTCGTACAACTTCCGGCCCCCCTCGGCCACGCGGATGCCGCCGAGCGCCATGCCGCCATCACAGTAGAAGCCGATCCGGTTCGCCTTCTCGTCGTTGAAGTTCGGCACGTTCGCCACCCGCCGCTCGTTCACGTACACCTTGATGTACGTGCCGTCGACCATGATCCGGCCCATGTGGACGAGGTTCACCTGGTCGTAGCCCAGCCCGCCCGAGGCGAGGCCGTTCGGCGTCACGACGCCGCCGTAGGCACGGGCGCCGAGCTCGATGCGATAGCCGCCGGTGAGCTTGCCGCTCGGGAAGATCCAGCAGACGTTGTCGGCACCCCAGAAATCCATCTCGATCGTGTAGCGCTCCGGCAGGACCTGCGGGAGCGGGATGTACATCTGGCCGGTGGAGGTGAACCGCAGCCAGGTGCGCTCACGATAGGTGACGAGTTCCACGTTGCCGTTCACGAATTCGTAGCGGCGCGGGAAGTTGCCCACCTGGTCGTTCGAGAAGTCCTCGGCGAAGATCGTGCGGGTACCGGGGACGAAATCGTAGTTCGTCCACACCGCGTTGCCGGCGCCGCCACCACCGGCACCCGTTCCCACCGCCTCCGGGGTGCCGGCGGGTGGCGTGCCGGCGGGTGCCGCGCCGGACGCCGGCGTCGCGCCGGCTGCCCGCGTCGAGTCCACCTTGACCTCGCGTCCCTCGGCCTTCGCCTTGTCGATGCAGGCCTGGTCGCCCATCACGCAATCCACGGCGCGCTCGGCGCGGCGGTTGACGTTCTCCTCCACGCGCCGCTTCACGCGCCCCAGCAACCCGCCCTGCGCCGCAGCGGACTCCGGCGCCGCCGTCGTGATCAGCGCCAGCGCCAGCAGCCCGCCGCGCATCAGTCTCGTGTGCATGGTCCGCGACTCCATCCAGTGTGTGTGTCCCCCGAAGATCGCCGCACCCGTCGCGTCCGCCAATCCCGCCGGCATGTTCCGTTCCCTGCGCCATGTCCGGAGGCCCCCGTCGGGTGTCCCGTGGCGCACGGCGACCCGTATATCGGACGTCGCTGGATGCTTAGCTTACTCACCGGCCGGTGGCCCCCCACCAGGGCCGTCCCGCCCGCCATGCGTGCCCGTGCGTCACCGCGCGCCGCCGTCCCTTCCCCGCACCGAGTCGCGGCATGACTTCCCTCGCCACGTCGGACACCTACACCGCCGGCCTCTCCCGCGACCAGCTGCTGGCCGCGTATCGCACGATGCTCCTCTCGCGGCGCATCGACGACAAGGAGGTGCAGCTCAAGCGGCAGAACAAGATCTTCTTCCAGATCTCCGGTGCCGGCCACGAGGCCGTGCTGACGGCGGCCGGGATGGTCCTCCGGCCCGGCCACGACTGGTTCTTCCTCTACTATCGCGACCGCGCCCTCTGCCTGCAGCTCGGCATGACCGCGGTCGACATGCTGTACTCGGCCGTCGGCGCGGCGCGTGACCCGAATTCCGGCGGACGGCAGATGCCGAGCCACTGGGGCAGCCCGGCGATGAACATCGTCTCCTCGTCGTCACCGACCGGCACGCAGTTCCTCCAGGCCGTCGGCAGCGCCGAGGCCTCCATGCGGCAGCGCCTGCTGGATGGCAGCACCACCGACGAGGTCACGCTGGTCACCACCGGTGACGGCACCACGTCCGAGGGCGAGTTCTGGGAGTCGCTCAACACCGCCTGCAACCTGAAGCTGCCGATCGTCTACCTCGTGGAGGACAACGGCTACGCCATCAGCGTGCCGGTGGAAGTCGGCACGGCGGGCGGGTCGATCTCGAAGCTGGTGAAGGGATTTCCCGGCCTCTACATCCAGGAAGTGGATGGCTGCGACCTGCTCGCCAGCTATGAGGCGATGCACCGGGCCGTGCGCTACGCGCGGGAACGCAACGGCCCCGCGTTCGTGCATGCGAAGGTGATCCGGCCGTATTCGCACTCGCTCTCGGATGACGAGACCATGTACCGGCCCGCGGAGGAGCGCGAGGCCGACGCCGCCCGCGACCCCCTCCGGACCTTCCCGGCCTGGCTGCAGGAGCACGGTTTCGCGACGGCCGAGGACCTGGCCGTGATCGCCGACGGCGTGGAGGCAGAGCTGCTGCTCGCCACCGACGACGCGCTCGCCGCCGCCCAGCCCGACCCGAGCACGGTGTACCACGCGGTCTACTCCCCGTCCACCGATCCCACCGGCGAGCAGTTCGACACCGAGGACGATCCGCAGTTCAGCGGTAGCGAGTCGACGATGGTCGACCTGCTGAACCAGTGCATGAAGGACGAGATGCGGCGCGACCCGAGGATCCTCATGTTCGGTGAGGACGTGGCCGATGCCAGCCGCGCCGACGTGCTGGAGAAGGTCAAGGGCAAGGGGGGCGTCTTCAAGGTCACGCACGGGCTGCAGAAGGAGTTCGGCGCCACGCGCGTCTACAACTCCCCGCTGGCCGAGGCGAACATCGTGGGACGCGCGATCGGCCTCGCGCTGCGGGGCTTCAAGCCGGTGGTCGAGATCCAGTTCTTCGACTACATCTGGCCGGCGTACATGCAGATCCGCGACGAGCTCGCGACGATGCGCTGGCGCTCGAACAACGCCTTCGCCGCGCCGGTGGTCATCCGCACCACCTACGGCGGGTACATCCGCGGCGGCGTGTACCACTCGCAGACGGGGGCCTCACTCTTCACCCACACGCCGGGCCTGCGCGTGGTCTGCCCGAGTAACGCGCTCGACGCCAGCGGACTGCTGCGCACGGCCATCCGCTGCGACGACCCGGTGCTCTTCCTCGAGCACAAGCACCTCTACCGCCAGACGTACAACAAGGCGATGAACCCCGGGGCGAACTTCCTGATCCCCTTCGGCAAGGCACGGGTGGCCCGTGAAGGCACCGACGTCACGGTGGTCACCTACGGCGCCACGGTGCAGCGCGCGCTGGCGGCCGCCAACCAGATGGCCGACGAGGGCGTGAGTGCCGAGGTGATCGACCTGCGCACGCTGTCGCCGTGGGACCGCGAGACGGTGTATGCGAGCATCCGGAAGACGAACCGCGTGATCGTGGGCTACGAGGACGCGCAGTCGTGGGGCTACGGCGCCGAGATCGCCGCCTCCATCGCCGAGGAGTGCTTCGAGCACCTCGATGCGCCGGTGATGCGCGTGGCGAGCACCGACACCTTCGTCGGCTATGCCCCGAGCCTCGAGGACGCGACGCTCCCGCAGCAGGAGACGTTCCGCCAGGCGTACCGGAAGATCCTCGCCTACTGAGTGCCGCGCCGCGAGCGACGACGGCGGTCCGCGATGTGCTGCGGACCGCCGTCGTCGTCTGCGCACCACTCGGCGCGGGCCGAGCGTGGTGGCGTCAGGGTTTCCACGCCGGCTTGCCCGACGAGGGCTTGAACGGCTTCGGGGCCTTGCGGCCGGCCAGGCCCTGCAGCGATGCGCCGAGTGTCTCGAGTGACTCCACGAGCTTCCGGATCTCCGCGGTGATGTTGATCACCTTGTAGCCCGCCGGTGCGTCGAACACCGAATCGGGCAGCACCCGCCGCTCGATCGACGTGACCTCGGCCGAATCGACGGTCACCACCTCACCGGCATCCGCGGTGCCGGGCAGCAGCACCGAGGAGCCGGTGGTGCGCGTGCGGCTGCGGGTGACGGTGCGGAGCGCGAGGCCGGCCGGCAGCGTCCCGCCACCGCGCACGGTCACCGGGGCCACCGCGGTGCCGAAGATCTGCTCCATCACGCCCGCGAGGCTGGCCGACGTCAGCGTGAGCACCGAGTTCGCGCCCCACTCGCCGGGCAGCGATGGCGCCACCCACTCGTCCGTCTCGGTGACGATGTGCACGGTCTGGACGCGCCCGTCGCGCGCACTCGTCATGCGCACCGACCGGCGCACCTGCACATGACGGGTGGCGTGACCCAGCAGCCGGGGGCCCGGGCCCAGGTCCTCGCCCACGGCCGTCATGCTGTCGAACCGCACCCGCATGAGGGAGTCGAACATCAGCCGGAGGTCGGAGAACCGGAGCACCGCCGTGGAGCGCGAGGCGCGGTTGTGCAGGCGGATCTCGTCGGGGGCGTTGTCCAGGCTCGCCCAGTCGTCCCCCACACTGTCGTCGACGGCGCGCAGCACGTCCACGCGCTGCCGTGTGCCTTGCCGGCGCACCAGGAGGCCGACGCCCATGGCCCGCGCGCGGGAGCCCGCCGGCATCGTGCGCACCGTGCTCACGCGCAGGACACTGCCGGTGACGCTGTCGTGCACGGCCTGGGCACGAGCCGCCGTGGGCCGCGCGCCAGCCAGCACCACCAGCACCGCCGTCACGCCCGTGAGGGCGGCACGTCCGAGCCGTCTGTCGGTCACGGGACCGGCCGGCCCGTCTCCGCGCTCTCCACCGCGCGCCGCATCCGGTCCGCCGCTCCGGCCGCCTGCTGCATCGCCTCGTTCGCCTTCGCCTTCGCATCGCGCAGCGAGGCCCCCACGTCGTTCCGCGAGTAGTCGGCCGGGATCGTGAAGTCGGCCGGGCCGACCGCGCTGCGCGAGAACCCGGTGACGCGATACGCGCTGCGCGTGGTGGTGGTGTCGCCGTCACGGATCACGCGCGACTCCTGCTCCTGGATGAGCGGGAATCCCTTCGGCCGGCTGGCATTGAGCGCCATGATGGCCTCCGCCGCCTGGTTGCCGGTGATCCCGTTCATCGACGAGGTGAACGCCTTGTCGAAGGCCGAGAAGCCGGCATCGAGCAGCGCGACATCGTTGCTCAGGTGCACCACGGAGCTCTGCTCGGTGCGCATCGGCAGGGCGCGACCCATCATCGACATCTCGATCGTGTACCGCGTGGTGACGCGATACTTCCGCGTGGCGAAGCCGAGCACGGTCTCACCGGCCCCGAGATCCTCCACCTGGGACGAGGTGTCCTTCACCGTCATCTGCATCATCCCGCCCATGCCCCCCATGCCTTCCTTGCCGAGCAGGCCGTCCATCGTCATCACCTTCTTCGCGACCGGGTCCACCATCGACATGCGCGCGCCATCCGACTCGACGAGCATCCAGCCTCCGGTCGACAGGCCGTTGGCGGCGCCGCGCGAGAAGTCGATCCGGGCCTTGCCGTCGAGCACACGCACGGTGGTGATGGTGGTGTCGGTACCGGCGGCCTGCGGGCCCGCCGCCGGCCGCTCGACCGTGCCGGTCATCGTGACCTGGAACCCGTCGCCACTGCCGGGAATGGTCCCACCCTTCACGCTGCTGGCGCCACCGGCAGCGGCGCCGCCGTCGGCGGACTTCCCGGAACAGGCGGCGAGGGTGAGGCAGGCGACGAGCAGTCGGCCGGTACGGCGGATCATCGACACGGGAGTCTCCGGAGCCAGGGGAATGGAGCGGGCGACCGGCACGGCAAGACATCTCGCGCCGGTCCGGACCGATCGTACGACGTCACGGAACGTGCGCGGACGCTACCGACGCTGCCCGGGCCGGAGCAACCGGCTCAGCTCCGTGACGCGATAGTCCGATGGTACCGTGAACAGCAGCGTGTCCACAACCTCGCGGCGCAGGCCGCTGACCAGCGACTCGGATGTGGTGGCGAGCGAGTCGGTCCCCGCGATCGAGACGCCGGTCGTCGCGCTGTGCAGGGGGAAACCCGCCGGCATGCCGCGCTGCGACGCGCGGAGGGCACGCCGCGCCGCCTCGGGCGCGCCGGCCGCGCGCGCCACCTGCTCCGCGAACGCCCCGAACCCCGGATCGAGCCGCGCCAGGCTGGCGCTCAGGTCCAGCTCCACGCGCTGCTCGGTGCGGATCGACCGCCGCATCGTGGCCGGGCCGGCGGTGATGGTGAAGCGCTGCTCGAGCACCACGTGCTGCGTCTCGTGGCCGACGATGCGCGGGCCGGCGCCACTGCGCCGGATGGTGCTCGCCACGTCGCTCACCTCGATCGCCATGCCGCCGGTCGGCATGCCGCCCAATACCGAGTTCAGCTGGCCGGCGGGCAGCACGAACACCTCCCTCTTGTCGGGATTCACCACCGACATCAGCGTGTCGCCGGCACGCACCAGCAGCGCGCCGCGCGCGCCCGTGAGCGCGGTCAGCGCCCCGCCGCGAAAGGTCACGCGCGCCACGCCGTTCCGCACCGCGACGTCCAGCGTGAGCCCGGTGCCACCCACTGCCCGCCCGCCCGCGTGCACGGCGGTGGCATAACTGAACAACCACGCCTGCGTGCGCGGCGCGGGTCGGGACGACGGCACCTGCGCCATGAGTGCCGCGCCAGGCGCGGCGATCGTGGCGAGCGCGCACAGCAGCCGACGACACCGTCGGATGGCGACGGTCATGGCAGCACGTCCAGCTCGATCACCCCGTTCACCATGCGGAAGAGCTCCCGGGCGTCCGGCGCCGTCACGGTGACGCTGGCCACCTCCCCCCGTCGCAGCACGGCGTCCGGTGGCACGGCGCGCAGCATGGCGCCACGCAGATCCACGACCCTGGCCGCGGGACCCGCCAGCTTGCGCACCTCCGCACTCGACCCCACCAGCGCCAGCCGTGCACCGTCCACGGCGATCGCGTCGGCCACGGGCCGCCGCGGATCCCCGGTCCGGATCCGTCCGTTGACGAGGGCCAGCGTGACCGGCGCCACCTCAGGTGGGGCGACGGTCCATCGAGTCGCGCAGGTCGAGCAGGATCTCGAAGTACAGCTGCTCCCGACGGTACGCGAAGTCGAGCGCGACCATCTGCGACGGATCCTCGGTGGCCCTCGCACGGTCGAAGGCTTCCTTGTACATCTCTTCCAGGTTGCTCAGAATGCGGTCGCGGGTGCGTGCCATGCGGGCCCTGTCCAGTGAATGTGGCGTGAGTCGCGGGATGTCCTGCACATCGTCGAGCGACGCGGCCGGGGCATCGGGATCGTAAATCAGCTTGCGCGCGGCCTCGAAGAAGGTCCGCCGTGGATCAGGAAACTCGACCATCGTGAATCGCGGGGAGATCTTCGGGCGGGACGAGTGGCGCTGCGTCTACTGCGGCGTGCAGTGTGCGCCGGCGGCACTCACGATTGACCATGTGCAACCACTGCTGCGCGGCGGGGACAGCTCCGGCGGCAACGTAGTGACGGCCTGTAGTGCCTGCAATTTACGGAAGGGACACCGTCGGCTGGCGGAATTCCTGCTCGACGAACCGGAGGCGCTCGCCAGCTTCCGTGCCCGTGCCCTGCACGTCTGGCCACGACACCTGCGCGCCCTGGACGAGGCGATCGCAGCCGAGCAGCGCCGGCGCGAGACCGCTCACCGGGGGCCGTCGAGCCGGTGAGACACCGCCTCCTCCACCACCCGGCCCTGGCCCAGGTGCTCCACCACGATCCGCTCGAGCAGGGCGGACGTGACGCCGGCGTACCACACGCCCTCCGGATACACCACCAGGACCGGGCCACCGGCGCAGACACCGAGGCACGGCGTCTCGCCGCGCTTCACCCGCTGCGGCCCGAACAGCAGGTCCTCCCGCTGCAGCAGCCGCGCGAGCTCGGCATAGAGATGGCGTCCCCGCCGGTCGGGGCTGCAGTACGTCCCGGTGCACACCAGCACATGGCGGGCATACGGATCCATCGCCGCCCCCGTCACGCGAGACACCACGACACCGGACTGCAGGGGCGAACCGGACGATCGGAAGGCATGGCTGAAGCTACTCCCGCAGTGCATGGATGATTCCTGTCACTGGCGGGATGCCACCCCAGTGGCGACGATACGCCGTGCCCGTGCCGTGTGCCGTCGCTCGCGGGAGCAAAGCCGAGCATTCCAGTCCCGTACGCTTCGTCGTCTTCCCTCGTTCCCCACCCATGCCTGACACCCTGCGCGCCCCGGACCCCGGAATCGCCGGCCGCGGCTACGCCACCCCCGACGTCCTCGTGACGACGGCGTGGCTCGCCGACCACCTCCACGATCCCGCGCTCCGCCTGCTGGAGTGCGACGAGGACGTGCTGCTGTTCGACTTCGGGCACATCCCGAACGCGCAGAAGATCGACTGGCACACCGACCTGAACGACCCGGTCATGCGTGACTACGTCGGCCCGGCGCAGTTCCAGGCGCTCCTGCGGCGTCTGGGCATCGACGACACCACGACCGTGGTGTTCTACGGCGACAAGAACAACTGGTGGGCGGCGTACGCGTTCTGGGTGTTCCGCCTGTTCGGCTTCCGGAATGCCCGCCTGCTGGACGGCGGCCGCATGAAGTGGGAGCAGGAGGGCCGCGCACTGGTCACGGAGCTCGCGTCGTTTGCCGCGTCGTCGTACGTGGCGCCGGCGCGGAACGATGCACCGCTGCGGGCCTTCCTGCCCGACGTCCTGGCCCACTCGGCACGGCACGGGCAGCTCGTCGACGTGCGCTCCACGCCGGAGTACACCGGCGAGCGGCTGCACATGCCCGAGTACCCGCAGGAAGGGGCGATGCGCGGCGGGCACGTGCCCGGCGCCCGCAGCGTGCCGTGGGCCCGTGCGGCCAACACCGACGGCACGTTCCGGTCGGCGGACGAGCTGCGCGCGATCTACGAGGCAGAGCAGCACCTGGACCCGGCCAGGCCGACGATCACCTACTGCCGCATCGGCGAGCGGTCGTCGCACACCTGGTTTGCACTCACCTACCTCCTCGGCTACCGTGACGTGAAGAACTACGACGGGAGCTGGACCGAGTACGGCAACGCCGTCCGCACGCCCATCGCCACCGGCGCGGACGCAGGCGGCACCCCCTCATGATGCCACGGTGCGCACACCCACCCCGCGGGTGCGCGGCGGCGGTGGCGGGACCCGGAGACGCAGGACGATGAGCACTCCACCAAAGCGAGTGGCCGAGATCCGGCTCGACTGGCAGGGCGAGCACCGCTTCGACACCGGAAGGCCCGGCGGCCCGACGCTGCGGCTGGATGGCGATGGCGTCACCGGTCAGAGCCCGGTGGACGCCGTCGTGAGCGCGCTCGCCGCGTGCACCGCCGTCGACGTGGTCGACATCATGGCGAAGCGGCGGACCCCGCTGGCGTCACTCGGCATCGACGCCGTGGGGTCGCGCGCGGAAACCATCCCCCGGCGGCTGACCGAGATCACGCTCACCTACCATGTGGCAGGCGAGGGGGTGGAGCGCGTGCACGTGGAGCGCGCGATCGACCTCGCGATCACGCGCTACTGCAGCGTGCGGGAGTCGCTCGACCCGGCGATGCCCGTGCGCTATCGCGCGGTGGTCAATGGCGAGGACGGCGCGATGCAGACCCCGGGCTCCGTCTCGCAGGACGGCTGACGACCGCGGTGCAGTGGAATGACCGCATGGCGCAGTGGGCCATGCGGTGACGCCGTCAGTGGTGGTGCGCCGGGCCGCAGCGGCAGCGATGCATCGCGCCGCGGTTCTGCCAGTGTGCGGACACCAGGCACCCGGCTGCCACGATCACCACCAGCATCTCCGCCAGCGACGGCGACGCGTGCGTCGCGCGGAGCACGGCGAGCATCGCGATGCCGGCGGTGAAGAGCAGCAGCGGCGTCTTCAGGCCGTGCGAGCGGTAGCCCGGGAGCAGGGAGGCGAGGCCGATCAGTGTGGACGCTGCGAGGAAGATCCACTCGATCCACGGGGCGGCCAGGAATGACGCAGCGGCAGGCATCGCGCCAAGGAATACCGCCACCACCGCACAGTGCACCGCACATGCGAGCGACGCCGTGGCACCCACGACGTCGAGTGACGGCCTGACCGGCTGGCTGGTGCGGAGGGACATGCCCATGAATCGTCCGTCGGGTGGCGGTCTGCGTGGCGCCCTGTCGACGCCCTGAACCAGACCGGAACGGCATTAATGATACCGGCAACTGATACGCGAGTATCAATAAATACCGAGTGACGGGGGGCCGCAAGGGGTGGTGCTGCCCGGGTCTCGCTGGGGTCACGGGCGGCCCCTGCCATCCGGCCACCTGCCCTGCTACGTTTCGAGGCTACCCGGGAACCCGGGACCAAGGCCCTGCCCGGCGCGTGACCCCAAGACGAGATCAGCTGCTATGAAGGAAGGCATTCATCCCGCGTACCACCCGGTGATCTTCAAGGACGCCTCGTCGGGTTTCGCGTTCGTGACCCGCTCGACCCAGTCCAGCGACCAGATGATGGAGTGGACCGACGGCAAGTCGTACCCCGTGATCACCATGGAAATCACCAGCCACTCGCACCCGTTCTATACGGGCCAGCAGCGCATGATCGACACGCAGGGCCGTGTCGACCGCTTCAAGAAGCGTTACGCGCGCTGAGTGGCAGCAGGCAGGACACGACGGGCGGGCGGTGCCGGATGGCATCGCCCGCCCTTTCGCATGCGGGCCACGATGCACGAGGCGGGCGATGCACGCATGCATCGCCCGCCTCGTGTGGGCGCCGCGACGAGGCGCGGCACCCGTGACTCCGACTACTTGCTCAGCTTGATCGTCAGGCCGACGTTCAGCGTCGCAGCACCGGCACCCGCATCGGCATACACCGACGTGCGCGGCGTCAGGAAGTAGCGGCCACCCGCGCGGCCGATGAAATACACGCCGCTGTTGAAGCCGCTGCATCCGATGCTCGAACCGGGGAAGTCGCAGGACACGACCTGGAAGCCGAGACCGGCGCCGAGGAAGGCGTCGAGCTTCTTCTTCGGGTCGATCTTGAAGTGGTAGTTCGCGGTCGCGCCGATCGGGATGTACCGGAAGCTCGCGGACCCCGCGCTCCAGCTGTACACGTCGGCACTGACGCCGATGCCGAGCAGGCCGTCTCCAAGGTCCGGGAGACTCTTGAACACGCGCTCGTACCGCCCACCGAATGAGATGCTTGCACTGCCGATGTTGCCGAGGCCGACCACACCGCCCACGTCGGAGTAGCCGAGCTTGACCTGGGCAGACGCCTGTGACGGCGCGGCAAGCAGCACGACGGCCACTGCCAGAGAGCTTGCGAGTTTCTTGATCATGTGCGGAGATGGTGGAGGGAAGACCAGCGTCTCGGGACACCGCTGTTCGGTGACCCTGGGCGTGCGAACGGCAAGTCCCATGAGCCACTTTACGCTGCGGTCACCGAGGCCGAAAGAGGCCGGTTGGAGATGAACGCACCGATCGGCACAGCCTGCTCACCGGGACCCGGACACTGGAGATCGTCAGCGTCGGGACAGAATGCGGATCAGGCCGCCTTGCATCCGACGCACCGACCGAAGAGCATGACCTCATGTCCTTCGGTGGTGAAGCCGGCGGGGGCCAGCTTCTGGATGTCGGCAGGACACCCCTCCACCTCGAACACGCGGTCGCAGGTGCGACAGTGGAAGTGGTGGTGGTGCCCCAGGTGTGCCACCTCGTACCGCGGCGCCTCACCGGGCACATCGATGCCCTTGATCTCCCCTTCGTCCAGCAGCGTCTTGATGGTGCGATAGACGGTGGCGATCCCCATGCTCGGCACCTCCGCCTTCGCGGCCTCGAGCACTTCGGCCGGCGACAACGGGCGGTGCAGCGCACTGAACACCCGCCGGATGGCGCCCCGCTGCTTCGTGTTCCGTTCCATTCCGCCTCCGGGGCCCTGACGTGACGTCACACCCGCACCGCTCCTGACGGCAGGGTTATTGAGAATCAGATGATAACCAGACAGTGCCCGATGGGCGAGTGGGGCTCGAGGGCCGCGTGCGCCCGCGCCGCACACCGGCACCGGTAGCTTTCAGGGATGCGATCTTCCGCCGTCCTTCTTGCCTGCCTCTTCGCCGCCGGCTGCGCGGCACCGTCGTTCAACGGCGTGGTGCTGGATCCGCCCGACGCCGCGCCCGCCCTGCGGCTCGCCGATTCCACCGGCACGGCCTTCGACCTGGGCGCGCAGCGCGGCCAGGTCGTCATGGTGTTCTTCGGCTACACGCACTGCCCCGACGTCTGCCCGACGACGCTGGTGGAATGGAAGCGGGCCGCGACCGCGCTCGGCGACGCGGCGCAGCGCGTGCGCTTCGTCTTCGTGAGCGTGGACCCGGAACGCGACACACCGGCGGGTGCGCAGCGGTACGCGGCCGGCTTCTCCCCCACCTTCACGGGACTGACGGGCACGCGGGCCCAGATCGATGCGACGCTCGCCACGTGGAAGCTCGCCGCCTACCGGGACGGCAACCCGGCCGACACCAGCACGACGTACACGGTGAGCCACCCGAGCCAGGTGTTCGTGATCGATCCCGAGGGCAGGCTCCGGCTCATGCATCGTGCCGGCTTGACACCGGCCCAGATCGCGGACGACATCCGGGCGCTGCTGTGAGTGCTGCCCGACGCAGGAGCCTGGTGGTGCTGCTCGCGTGCGCGGCAGCGGGTGCGTGCAGCAGCACGGGTGCGCCCTCCGCCGCCACCGGCCCGTGGATGCGGCCCGCCGAGCAGGGGGCCTCGTCCGCGATCTACTTCACCCTGCGGAACCCAGGGGACACGGCGCTCGTGCTCCACGACGTGCAGGTGGACGTGGCGGGACGTGCGATGTTCCACCTCTCGACCGACGCCAACGACATGGCGAGCATGCAGGCACAGGACTCGCTCACCGTGCCGCCGCACGATTCGCTGGTGTTCGCCGAGCGTGGCCTGCATGTGATGGTGCTGGGCCTGCGCGCCGCACTGGTGCCGGGCGACACCGTCGTGATGCGACTGCTGCTGCGCCCGTCGCGGGTGGACACGGTGCGGGTGGCCGTCCGTGAGTGAGCCGCACCGGCGGTTCGCGGCGATGGCCGGGGTGCTGGTGCTGACGCTGGTGGCGACCTGGTGGGCATGGCCGCGACCGGCGGTGGAGCTGCGGGTGGAGCTCGGCGGCCGTGGGGTGGTGGTGGACTGGTTCGGCCGCACGACGGCGCTGCCGGAGACCATCCGGGTGAGCGCCCGGGGCCGGAACACGCGCATCCGCATCGAGAACCGCGACACCACGTTCCAGTCGCTGGGCATGTTCGGTGTGGCAGCGAACTCGACGCGCAGCTTCAGCGTGCCGCTGCCCGGCAGCTACGGCGGCTACTGCTCCGCGCACCCCACCGGGCAGATCACCTACCTCGTGCAGTAGGGTAGGTTCCAGCGTCCGCCACACAGGTGCCGCATGGCTGTCACGGCAGAGGCAGTGCACAGGGAAGAGATCGCCAACGCCGTGACGCACGGTGTGGGGGCGCTGGCGAGCGCCGCCGCGGGCGCGGTGCTGGTGACACTCGCCGCACAGTCGGGCACGCGGCTGCAGATGGTGAGTGCGATCGTGTTCTGCAGCTCGATGCTGCTGCTCTACACGGCCTCCACGCTGTATCACGCGATCCCGAACCCGGTGACGAAGCGCCGGCTGAAGGTCTTCGACCACTGTGCGATCTACATGCTCATCGCCGGGACGTACACGCCCTTCACGCTGGTGGCGCTGAACGGGACCCTGGGCTGGTGGCTGTTCGGCGTGGTGTGGGGGCTGGCGGCGCTGGGGGTGACGTTCAAGCTGTTCTTCACCGGCCGGTTCAAGCTGTTCTCGACGCTGGTCTACATCGGCATGGGGTGGATGGCGATCTTCGCGGTGCGGCCGATGCTGCAGGCCATCCCGGTGGCGGCGCTGGCCTGGCTGCTGGCCGGCGGCGTGGCCTACACGGCGGGCACGGTGTTCTACCACAACGAGAAGCTCCGCTACTCGCACGCCGTGTGGCACCTCTTCGTGCTGGCGGGCAGCGCCTGCCATTTCGTCGCCGTGATGAGCCAGGTGGTGCCGGCCTAGCCCGCGGCGCGCGACCGGGGCCGGCCCCCGGCCGTGACGCGCCGACCGGCTATCTTGCGGCGTTCGCCTCCGTGCCACCGATTTCCGCGCGCCACCAGCGGCGCCGACCTTCCCGACCATGACTCCATCGACTGCTGCGCCGGTCTCGGCGTTCCTGCGCCACAACTTCCGCCACTTCAACGCCGCGGCCCTGATCGAGGCGGCGGACGGGTACACGGCGCACCTCGACGCCGGCGGCAAGATGTTCGTGACCATCGCTGGCGCCATGAGCACGGCCGAACTCGGCGTGTCACTGGCCGAGATGATCCGGCAGGACAAGATCCACGGCATCAGCTGCACCGGGGCGAACCTCGAGGAGGATGTGTTCAACCTCGTGGCCCACGACTTCTACGAGCGGATCCCGAACTGGCGTGACCTGACGCCGGAACAGGAGCAGGACCTGCTGGACCGGCACATGAACCGCGTGACCGACACCTGCATCCCCGAGATGGAGGCGATGCGTCGCATCGAGAGCGTGGTGCTGGAGGAGTGGGTGGCGGCCGACCGGGCGGGCGAGCGGTACTTCCCGCACGAGTTCATGTACAAGATCCTGCTGTCGGGGAAGCTGAAGGACAGCTACCAGATCGACCCGCGGAACTCATGGCTGCTGGCTGCGGCCGAAAAGAACCTGCCGATCATCGTGCCGGGCTGGGAGGATGCGACGCTGGCGAACATGTATGCGGGCCACGTGATCACCGGTGACGTGAAGCACGTGCACACGGTGAAGACCGGCATCGAGTACATGATGTTCCTGGCGGAGTGGTACACGCAGGTGACGACGGATGCGTCCCTCGGCTTCTTCCAGATCGGCGGCGGCATCGCGGGTGACTTCCCGATCTGCGTGGTGCCGATGCTGCACCAGGACCTGCAGCGCGAGGAGGTGCCGCTGTGGGGCTACTTCTGCCAGATCAGCGACAGCACGACGAGCTACGGCTCATACTCCGGCGCGGTGCCGAACGAGAAGATCACCTGGGGCAAGCTGGGCGTGGACACACCGAAGTTCATGATCGAGAGCGATGCGTCGATCGTGGCCCCGCTGGTGTTCGCGCTGGTGCTGGGCCAGTGAGGGGCGGGCCGGCACGGCGACGCGCGGCAGCGCTCCTGCTGCTGGTGATCGCGCCGGTGGCCGCCGGTGCGGCGGCACGGCACCTGAAGCTGCTGCGCAGCGAGCCGATGGCGAACCAGGCGCTCACGGCATCGCCGGTGCAGGTGAAGCTCTGGTTCTCGCAGCGTCCGGAGCTGGCGGTGACGTCGATCAAGGTGACGTCGGGCGTGGGGGCGGCGGCGGTGGAGCGCGCGCTGGCTCCGCTCAGCCGTGCCTCGGCCCCGAACTCGCCGATCACGGCGCCGGTGGGTGCCGCGCTGGCCCCGGGGCACTACCAGGTGGTGTGGCGCACGATGGCACGGGACGGGCACGTGCTGAACGGCGTGATCCCGTTCGACGTCGGCGCACCGCGCTGACCGACTGGCGCGCGTGGAGTGGATCGTCGCACGGTGGCTGACGTTCATCGCCACGCTGGTGATGGCAGGGAGCTGCGCCGTGGCGCTGGGCGTGGTTCCCCGGGCCGGCGGCGATGCGGCGGCACGTGACGGCATCGTGCGCGGCGCGGCACGGGCAGGTGTCGTCGCCGGCCTGCTGCTGATCCCGGCGCTGCTGGTGCGGCTGGCCGGCCAGCTCATTGCCCTCCGTTCACCGGGTGACCCGCTGGGCGCCGGACTCGGCACGCTGCTCGGATCCACCACCTGGGGCGCGGGATTCGCGTGGCAGGCGGTGCTGGCGCTGGCGACGCTGCTGGCCCTGTGGTTCGCGTCACGACACGTGCAGCCGCGGCCCTGGCTCATGGCCGCCGCGCCCTGCGCCGCCGGCCTGTGCGCGGCGCCGGCGTGGCAGGGACACGCCATCGGCAGCGAGACCGCCACCCTGCTTGCCGTGGCGATGGACGTGACCCACGTCAGCGGCGCCTCTCTCTGGCTGGGAAGCCTGCTGGTGATTGCCTGGCTCGGCTCCGCCATTCCTGACCGCGACGGGCAGGTGCACCACCGGGATGCCGAGACGGCCGACGTGCGGCTGCGCTTGCTGGTCCCGCTGGTGCCGCGGGTGGCGCTGGCTGGAGCCGCCCTGCTGCTCTCGAGTGGTGTCGCGAGCACCGTGCTGCACGTCACGGCCGTGGACGATCTCTGGCGCACCTCCTGGGGGCAGCTCGTGCTGGGCAAGACCCTGCTGGCCTGCGTGGTGGTGGGGCTCGGCGCACTGAACTGGCGTCGGCTCGGTCCACAGGTGGAGTCGTCTCGTGGCACGATCCTGCTGCGTCGCGCGCTGTTCACGGAGGTCGGCCTCGCGCTGGTCGTGCTCCTGATCACCGCGGTGCTGGTGGAGACGCCGCTGCCGGGAGAATGAGCGGGGGCCGTTCAACAGTCGGGTTCGGCAGTACGTCTGACGGCATGGTGCCGTGTGGCGAACTCTTCCGCTCGGCTGAACAGGGTTGCGGGTTCATCCGTATCTTGCGGATCGGGAACCGATTCCGCCGATCGACTGGGGCGGCACTGCATTTCGGGGGTCAGCGATGCGGCATGGGGTGAAGGTCCTGGTGCTGTCGGCCATGCTCACGGGCTGTGGTGCGCGTGACGCTGCGCCACCGCCCGCGGCGGCGTCCGCCGCGGCGGGCGTGGCCATCGGGGGTGTGGTGCCGGCGTTCGTGGTGGCGACGATCGGGGGCGACAGCGCCCGCGTCGGCGGGAGCCAGCGCCAGCCGGTGACCCTCGTGAACGTGTGGGCCACCTGGTGCGCCCCGTGCAAGGCGGAGTTCCCGGAGCTGCAGGCCCTGCACACCGCGTACGCGCCGAAGGGGCTGCGGGTGCTGGCCGTCTCGATCGACACCGACGGTGATGGCGCGGTGGCAGCGAGTGCGAAGGGCATGGGTGCCACGTTTCCCCTCGGGCGTGACCCGGAGGATGCGGTGCGCGGCCGGTTCGCCGCGGTGGGCATTCCGGAATCGTGGCTGGTGTCGGCCGACGGGCGCCTGCTCTGGCGCCACACCGGCGCGATCCCGTCAGGGGACATGGAAGTCCGGACAGCGATCGAGGCGGCGTTGGGTGCCGGCGGGGCCGCGCAATGACCGCCGATGTCCGCTGTCGGTGGCGGCGTGCCCGCGTGGCAGTGACGGCCGGAGTGTCGCGTTGACCGGCCCCTCGTGTAGTTTCCCCCGCATGTGCACCGGCAGCACGTCCTGATGGATCCGCGTCCACCACGCGCCACACCGATGGCATTCGAGGCCATTGGCGCACCTGGCCGCGACCTCTCTCGGCTGCTGGCCGAGACGCTGGAGGCGGCGGTCGTCGCGATCGACCCGGCCGGCATCGTCACCTACGCCTCGAGCTACTGCGAGGACCTGTTCGGCATCCGGCTGCCGCTGCTGGTGCGGACGCACTTCACGTCGCTGATGTCGCAGACGGAGCGTCGCATCGCGCTGATGCTGCTCGAGCAGATGACGGCCGGCACGCGCTTCCCGATCGCCACCTGGCTGCTGCGACGCGCCGACGGCACGTCGATCTGGGTGGAGTCGCGCGTGACGATCATCCGCGACGCCGACGACACCGTGACGGGCTACATCACCGTCACGCGCGACATGAGCGAGCGCCGCCTGGCGCAGCAGACGCTGATGCGCACGCGCGCCAACTACGACGCACTGGTGCGCCGTGCGGTGTACGGCGTGTACCGCGCCGAGCGCAACCAGCGGATGCTGGACGTGAACCCGGCGATGCTCGAGCTGCTCGGCTACGACACGCGCGAGGAGCTCCTCGCCCTCGACCTCGCCCGGGACGTCTACGCCGACACCTCCGACCACGAGTGGCTGGTGCGCACGGCGCAGGCCGGCGAGCTGGATGACTGGGTGGAGGTGACCTGGCGCCGGCGTGACGGGGAGCTGATCGACGTCCGCCTCTCGCTGCGCATGGTGGAGGACGAGGACGGGGGACCGCCGGTGTTCGAGGGCATCGCCGAGGACGTGACCGAGCGGCACCGGCGTGACGAGCGGCTGCGCCGCAGCGAGCGCATGGCCTCGCTGGGACACATGCTGGCCGGCGTGGCGCACGAGCTGAACAACCCGCTCGCCGCCATCAGCGGCTTCTCGCAGCTGCTGCTGCGCGGCTCGTGGCCCGACGACGACCGCAAGGCGCTCGAGACCATCGGCCGTGAGGCGCGCCGCGCCGAGCGCGTGGTGCGCGACCTGCTCACCTTCGCGCGACAGGGGAACGTCACGCGCAGCGAGCTCGTGGACCTGCACGGCGTGATCCGCCACATCGTCGACACGCAGCGCTACGCCCTCGACACGCGCGGCGTGCGCGTGATCCTGACGCTCGCCGAGCAGCCGGTCTACGTGCAGGGCGACACGGCGCGGCTGGAGCAGGTGATGCTGAACCTGGTGGTGAACGCGCGGCAGGCGCTCGAGGCGATGCGCGGTGAGCGCGCCATGAAGCAGGCGCCACTGGAACTGCGGATCTCCACCGAGACGGAGGACGACGATACCTTCGTGCTGGTGAAGGTCTCGGACAACGGTGCCGGGATCTCCCCCTCGCTGCTGGGCCGGATCTGGGAGCCCTTCTTCACGACCAAGGAAGAGGGTGTGGGCACGGGGCTGGGCCTGAGCGTGGTGCACAGCATCGTCACCGAGCATGGTGGCGTGGTGGACGTGCAGAGCGAGCTGGGACGCGGCACCGAGTTCATTGTGCGGCTGCCGCTGGTGGGGGCCCCGGAGGTGGACGAGGACGTGGAACTGGCGCCTGCCGCCGCCGCCCCGCCAGCAGCGGACAGCGTGCCGATCGGCCGCGCCCTGGACATCCTGGTGGTGGACGACGAGGCGGCGATCATCAGCTTCCTCACCCGCTTCCTGACCTCGCGCGGCCATGCCGTGGTGGGGGCGAGCGACGGGCTGCATGCCCTGCGGATCGCGGAGCAGTTCACCTTCGACGTGGTGGTGTGCGACCTGCACATGCCGGAGATGGACGGCGTGGAGCTGATCCGGCGCATGCGGATGCTCCCGAGCTGCAGCGGGACGCGCTACGTCCTGAGCTCGGGCGATGGCCCGGGGTCGCCGATGATGGGCCGTGCCGAGGCGCTGAACGTGGACGGCCTGCTGGCCAAGCCGTACACCATCGACCAGCTGGTGGCCGTGGTGGAGGGCACCCCGGCACTCTGACCCCCGGCGGGGCGCTTCCCGCCGGTGTTATTGTCGTCCACAGTCATTTCGTGCGCCAGGTCCGCAGTCCGGGCGCACGCTGAGTCCTGCCAGCCGGAGGAAGTCCCCCGGCATCCCGTCGCACGAGGAGCTTTCGCCCGATGGCCAGCCATACCGAAGGACGTCACGTCCCGATCAACCCGACGAAGGAAGGCTGGCCCTACGCCATCCTCACCACGGTCGTCGCCATTGCGCTCTGGTTCGGCGCCTGGTCCATCCACAAGGCCACGTGGCGCGAGCCGACGGACCCGATGTTCCACGCCAAGGGCTCCATCCCGCAGTCCTCGATGGCGAAGCCGGCTGGTGGTGCCGCTCCGGCCGCCGCCGCCGAGGCGAAGCACTGAGGTCCGGTCAGGTCGCAACGGCATGACGAGACGAAGGCGGCGCGCACCACTCTGAGGTGCGCGCCGCCTTCGTCTCTTCCCCCGCCCCCGCCCCCGCCCACCGCGTCAGATCGTGCGCCGGATGCTGGCCGGACGCACGAGCACACCGCCGGACCCCGTCTCGATGGTCACGCGCGAGCGGCCGGTCCCGATGCGACCATCCAGCTCCCCCCGCTCACGGCGGGAGACCGCCATCGGTACGGCGGACTCGACCCCGCCGGAGCCAGCCGAGAGACGCAGCTCCGCGTTGAAGTCGTCAGGTGCGATGAGGGTGACGGAGCCGCTGCCCGTTTCCACATCCAGGTCGCCCGCCGAGCTGCGCGGCGCCACTTCCACCGACCCGCTGCCCGTCTCGAGCCGCATCGACGCCGCCTCGATGCCGAGGGCGCTGATGCGTCCGGATCCGGTCTCGAGCGCGAGGTGGTCGGTGGCCCGGCAGCGCACCACACTCAGTGCACCGCTCCCCGATTCGATCCGCACCGCGGTCGCGCCATCGATGTCACTCGCGGTCACCGATCCACTCCCGGTCTCGACGTCGAGGTCGCCGTCGTGCCGCGTGACGGCGACGGCACCCGATCCAGTCTCGAGCCGGAGCGGACCGCGCGTCTCACCAGTGCGGATGGTGCCCGAGCCGGTCTCCAGCGACAGCGCGCGCATCGTTCCGCGTGCGGCGATGTCCCCGAGACCCAGGTGCAGTTCGAGCGACACCCCGGCCGGCACGCGTACCACGAGGTCGGCCGACGCCTCGGCGCCGCCGTCGTGACTGAGCCGGACTCGCCGGCCATCGCCGCCGGACATTCCGAACCGCCCGTCGTCGCGGAGGCGGATCGTGGTGGAGTAGCGCCGCGCCGCATGCGCCTCGTCCGCGGCCCGGATCACGTCGGCGGGGTGGAAGATCCGCAGCGTCTGCGCGCCATCGAGGACGCCGGTGCGGGTCACGAGCTGTCCGGCATGTGCGCCGAGCCGCGTGACCTCCACCTCGACGTCGTCGGAGGTGCCCTGCTCCACCCGCACCGTGCCGATGAGGTTCCAGATGGCGACGCGACCGCTGGCGGGGGTGAGTCGCACGACCTGCTGCGCGCCGAGTCGTGAACCCACGGCAAGGCAGGCCAGGCTGGCGACCAGGACGACGGAACGGCGGGAAGCCGGCATCGGGATGCTCCGGGAATGGGGAGGGCGATGGAATGGAGGTCCGTACGGCGCGGCGCCGGTGCCGGGTTTCACCGCCGCCGGTGGTTGGCAGAAGGGCGCCGCCGCACGAGTTTGTCTGCATGTCCACTGACGCCAGCACCGGTGCCGGGGCCGCCGGCGGAGCGGCGCTCCTGCCCGGATTCGCGGTCACCGCACTCACGCCCGACGACACCTCGGCGCTGGCGTGCGCGATGCTGATCGCGCTGCTGGCCTCGGAGGGGGGCAACGTGGCGGCGATGGTCCCGGTGGAGACCGGGGTGGACGATCCCTGCGAGCAGGGGAGCCGTGGCGCGCTCATCCGCTGGGCGGCCGGCCACCTGGACAACCCGCGCGACGTGACGCCGTTCGCGCTGGAGCATCCGCGATCCGCGATGCACGCGGCCGATGCCTCGGGCACGCTGCTGCACCACGCGGCGTTCGATCGCGCTCGGGAGGAACTCTCGGACGGGCGGTCCGTGCTGGTGGTGCACGATGCGGTCGGCCTGCTCGACCCGATCTCGCCATCGCAGTCGATGCTCGAGATGGTGGCGCGGTGGCGGCTGTCGGTGGTGATCGTGGAACCGGTGACCCGGTGGGCCGTCGGGCATGTGCGGCTGATCGCGGCCGCGCTTCTGGCCCATGACGTGCGGATTGCTGGCGTGATACTGGCAGACGCACACCTTCTGCACGAGGAGCCGGAGATCATCGGCGCGACCTGCGAGACGCTGGGTGCGCTGCTGGAGTGCCCGGTGGTCCTGATGCCGCGGGTGATCTCGGTGCACGATCGTGGTGAACTCCTGACGGCGGCGCACGAGTGCGGGCTGCATCGTATCACAGCGCGTCGGCTGGCCTGACCCGGCGCCCCGGAGCCCGCCGCCAGGCGGCGCACGCTTCCCTCACCGATCGACCCTGATGACTTCCATCGCTGACCTCCGGCGCGACTACGCGCTGGCGTCACTCGACACGGCCGACGTGGTCCCCGACCCGATCGAGCAGTTCTCGCGCTGGTTCGCGAACGCCGTGGATGCGGCCGCGACCGAGCCGAACGCCATGACGCTCGCCACGGTCGATGCCGATGGCGCGCCAGATGCCCGCGTGGTGCTGCTCAAGGGTGTGGATTCCCGCGGCTTCACCTTCTTCACCGACTACCGGAGTCAGAAGGGGCGCGACCTGCTGGCACGGCCCGCGGCGGCGCTGGTGTTCTTCTGGCACGAGCTGGAGCGCCAGGTCCGCATCCGGGGCACGGTGCAGCAGCTCGGCCGGGACGAGTCGGCGGCGTACTACGAGTCCCGTCCGCGGGGCAGCCGGATCGGCGCCTGGGCCAGTGAGCAGAGCAGCACCCTCCCCGACCGCGCCACGCTGGAATCGCGCGTCCGGGACGCCGACGCGCGGTTCCCGGGTGAGACGGAGGTGCCGCTTCCGCCGCACTGGGGCGGCTACCTCGTCGCGCCGGTGATGCTCGAATTCTGGCAGGGCCGGCAGAGCCGCCTGCACGACCGGCTGCGCTACCGGCGCACCGAGGGCGGCTGGGTGCTGGAGCGGCTCTCGCCCTGAGGGTGCGGGCGGATGAAACCGGGAGGGTGCCGGTGTCATTCGCCCCAGCATGACGCCTTCCGTTCATCTCATCCTCGGTGCCACCGGTGGCATCGGGTCCGTGCTCGCGCGACAGCTCGCCGCCTCCGGTGCGCAGCTGATGCTCGGTGCGCGCAATGCGGACGCCCTCCACGCGCTGGCCACGGAGCTGGGGGCCGGCCAGCAGGTGGTCGATGCGACGCGGGCCGAGGAGATCGAGCAGGTGGTGGAGGCGACGGTGTCGCGGTTCGGGCGGCTGGATGGTGCGGTGAACTGCGTGGGCTCGCTGCTGCTCAAGCCGGCGCACCTCACGCGGCCGGAGGAGTTCGACGAGGTGATCGCCGTGAACCTCCGCTCGGCGTTCGCCCTGGTGCGCTCGGCCACGCGCGCGATGATGACCAACACCGCGCCGGCGGGCGGCAGCATCGTGCTGGTGTCCTCGGCGGCGGCGCGCATCGGGCTCGCGAATCACGAGGCGATCGCCGCGGCGAAGGCCGGCATCATCGGCCTGACGCTGTCGGCCGCCGCGAGTTACGCGGCGAAGCAGGTCCGCGTGAACGCCGTCGCACCGGGGCTGGTGCGCACACCGCTCACCGCGCGCATCACGGTCAGTGCCCCGGCCGAACAGGCGTCGGTGGCGATGCATGCGCTCGGCCGGCTCGGTGAGCCGTCGGACGTGGCGAATGCGATCGCCTTCCTGCTCGACCCACGGAACGCGTGGACCACCGGGCAGGTGCTGGGCGTGGATGGCGGGCTCGGGACACTGCGCAGCCGGTGAGCGCCTGCGTCAGCGGCGCGCGCGCGGTGCGGACTGCGCCGCATGCCACGCGCGCGCGGCGGGCGAGAACAGGCCCGCCAGCCCGGTGACCAGCACGAGGGCGGCCACCGCGTAGGGCAACATCGCGACACGGTGCGGCCAGGTGAGCACGAGGCCCACCGTGAGCGGCAGGAGCGCAATGCCGGCCACGAGGCAGAGCGCAGCGCGGCTGAATCGCCACCGGCGCCAGCATGCGGCCGCGAGCAGTGGCAGGAGCAGGAAGAGCAGGCCGGCGAGCGGCGCGCCGCCCCGCGTGGTGGTGACCGAGAGGGCGACGCCGGTGAGTGCGATCGCCGCGAGGGACGCGAGCACCGTCCGCGGCGGGTGCATCAGCGCACGCGGTCGAGCGACACCTGCGCATCACGCATCTTCGGGTTCGATCGCAGCGCCGCCTGGTACTCGGCGCGGGCCTCGGCATTTCGCTTCTGGCGCTCGTAGATCTGCCCGAGGCGATAGTGGGCATTGGCGACCGGTGGATCCGACGGTCCCCGGGTGCCGCGCAGGTACTGCTGCAGCGCCTGCTCGCCGAGTGCGAGCTGTGCGCCGGTGACGGCGGCGGTGCGTCCGAGGCTGAAGAGTGCGAACATGCGGTGGGTGCCGCGGGCCTGCCAGCGGGTGATGGTGGCGAACGCCGCAGCAGCCCGCTGTCCGTCGGCCTGCACGGCGGAGAGGTTGGCCCATCCCAGCAGGCTGTCGGGGAACTGCACGGTGGCCTGCGTGAGGAGGCGCTCGACGGCGACGTTGTCGTGGCCCGCCGAGGCAACGGCGAGGCTGGCGCCGAGGCCGCGGAAAGCATTCAGGCGCGTGATGGCCTCGGCCTGCTGGCCGGCGAGCGTGAGGCTCCCGCCGAGGGTGGCGGGCACCTCGATGAGGTACTGCATCAGCCCTTCACGCGCGTCGATGTTCGTGCCGTCGAGGGCGATGGCGGTGCTGTAGGCATCGCGGACCTGCGGGGCGAGGCGCGCCTTGGTCGCGGCATCGCCGATGCGCGCGAGTTGCCCGGTGATGTTGCCGACCCAGAGGAAGGCGGCACTGCTGCGCGGGTTGCCGCGCGCGGCGCGCCGGAACTGCGCGGCAGCGCTGTCCCACCGCGCCCCCATGACGCTCATGCAGCCGGCCGCGAACTCGGCCACCGGCGTGACCGGTCGTGCCGCCATCGCCCGTTGCACGGCGACGCGGTCGACGGCGCTGCCGGTGATGGCGCGTTCGCAGGTCCGTGCGTCGGCGAGGGTCTGACCGTGCACCGGCGCGGCGAGCAGGGCGACGGCGCAGGCAGCGAGGGAGTGCCGGTGGGGCAGCATGGACTCGGGGGTGTGCGAAGTGGGACTCGTGGCGTGTAATCGAAGTTCCGGACGCAGTCGCCGGGCGGGGCATCCCGGCTGGCGGCGTTGAACATCCTCGCAATACCGCTGGTATTGCTGCGGTGTTCGCCTGGCCATCCGGGCGCCCCATCCGGCTTTGTGCCATCCGAACTTCGAATACACGCCATTAGCGGCCGCGCATGACCGGCAGCCATCGCCCGATCACGTCGGGACCGGGATAGCCCGGCACCGTCTCGACGATGCGGCCGGTGCTGTCGGTGCGCGCGAAGACGGGCGTGCCGGGAATGTTGAAGGTGAGCAGGACCTGGTCGCCCTCACCATCCGGGCCGGCGCTGAAGGCCCCGCGCACGCCCATCTCGGCGAGCATCGCGCGACCGGCAGCGGCCCCTTCCAGGGTCACGACGCGCAGCATCGGAACCGGGTCACTCCCCTGCAGCGACGCGATGTCGCGCAGTGCGAGGCGGCAGAACGAGCAGGTCTTCGAGTTCACCATCAGGATGGCCGGCCGGCCCGCCGGTGCGAGCGGCAGGCGCAGGTTGGCGCTGTCGCGCACGACGATGCCGGTGACGGCCGCGCGGGCCTGTCCGACCGCCGGATCGTCGGTGCGCAACGTCGGATCGGGGCTGCGCTCGATCGTGAGGCGGCCGATGAGCGCGAGTGCGAGTGCGCCGGCGATGACCCAGGCCACCATCTCCCGCCGTTCGATGCCGCCGCTGCCGCCGCTCATGCCTTCTCCCAGCTGGCCGCCTCGCCTGCCAGTTCATCGAGCAGGCGCACGTACGTGTCGTACCGCGTGGCGGAGATCACGTCGCGGGCACGGGCCTCGCGCACGGCACACCCGGGTTCGACGACATGCACACAATCCGCGAACCGGCACTCACCGAGGAACGGCCGGAACTCGGGGAAGTATCCGTCGAGGTGTTCGGCCGTGAGCCCCCACATGCCGATCTCGCGGAGGCCGGGCGTGTCGACGACGTAGCCGCCGCCGGGCAGCGGGTGGAGCAACGCACCGACGGTGGTGTGCCGGCCCTTGTTCACGCTCTGCGAGATCTCGCCGACACGCAGGTCGAGGCCCGCGAACATGGCGTTCATCAGGCTGCTCTTCCCGACGCCACTCGGCCCGCTGAGCACCGTGGTGCGGTCCTCGAGCACGCCGCGCAGCGCGTCGAGCCCGCGGCCGGTGGTGGTGCTGGTGACGTGCACCGGGTAGCCCGCGCGTTCGTAGTCGGCGAAGCGCAGGCGCACGCTTTCCGGCGAGACGAGGTCCGACTTGTTGATCACCACGCGGGCGGCGATGTCGTTGGCTTCCGCGATGATGAGGAAGCGGTCGATCATGCGCGGGTGCGGTTCCGGGTTCGCGGCGGCGAAGACGAGCAGCACCTGGTCGACGTTGGCGGCGACGATGCGCTCGCCGTGGGCGCCGCCGGGCGCGCGGCGTGCGAGTTGCGACCGACGCGGCTGGATGGCCGCGATGGTCCAGCTCCCGCCGTCACCGTCCTGCTCCAGCTGCACCTCGTCGCCCACGGCGAGCTTGAGCGCGGGCGCGTCGAGGTCGTCGGTGCGCTCGGTGGCGCGGGACCGCACGCTGGCGCGGGCGCGGTTGCCGTCGCGGTCGGCGCGGGCCTGCTTGGCCTTCGCGTCATCGTGGCGCTTGAGCCGCCCGCGCAGTGCCGCATCAACCACCTCGCCGCCATCGGTGCGCTGCACGCGCCAGATGCCGCCGGTGCCACCGAGGACCCGCCCGAGCATGGGAGTGGGGAGCGTCCCGGGGTCAGTCATGCGCCGCCGGGGCTGACGTCGTCGTCGCGCATCACGTCGAACCACCGGCGCGCCGGCGCCGGTGCCGTCTCCGCGATGCGCTGCTCGAGGCAGGCGCGTGCGGCCTGCAGCGGGAAGGCACCGAGCGCATCGCACGCGGCCGCCTGCGAACCGGCGCGGGTGAGGTAGTCGGTCTCGAGGTGCCCGTCGACGCCCGACGCACCGATGCGGCGCCAGCGCAGGAACATCAGGTAGGCGGCCCACTGCGTGCCGGCGTCGTTCACCTGGTCCACGCAGAGCTCGACCGAGTAGGAGAAGCCGTCGCTGCCCTCGAAGGCGGCCGGGCGGCCGTGCACCAGCGCGTAGCCGCCGATGGTGCCGGCGTCACCCAGCGCGTGGTCGGCGGGCAGGTGCTGGCCGCTCACGCGGCACTCACGCGCCGCGGCGTCCGCCGACCCACTCGCGCACCACGTTGCCCGTCATGAAGGCCACGTTCGCCGGCCGTTCCGCCAGCCGGCGCATGAGGTACGGGTACCACTGCGTGCCGAACGGCACGTAGCAGCGCATGCGGTAGCCGTCGCGCACCAGCGCCTCCTGGAGGTCGCGCCGCACGCCGTAGAGCATCTGGAACTCGAAGCGGTCGCTGGCGATGCCCTTCTCGGTCGCGAAGCGCCGCGCCTCGGCGATGATCGCCTCGTCATGGGTGGCGATGCCGGGGTAGTTGCCGTGCTCGATCAGGTGGTGCATGGCCTTCACGTAGTTCCGGTCCACGTCGGCCTTGTCGGGGAATGCCACCTCGGCGGGCTCCTTGTAGGCACCCTTGCAGATGCGCACCCGGGCGCCGATCTCGACTGCACGCTGCACGTCCTTCTCGGTGCGGTACAGGTAGCTCTGGAGCACCACCCCGACGTTGGCGCGATAGTCGGGGTAGAAGTGCTGCTCGAACAGGTCGAGCGTCTTCTGCGTGTACGCGCTGGACTCCATGTCGAGGCGCACGAAGGTGCCGTACTGCTTCGCGCGGTCGAGGATCTCGCGGGTGACGCGGATGCAGAGCTCGTCACTGATGTCCATGCCCATCGCGGTGAGCTTCAGCGAGACGTTGGCGTCGAGCTTCTGCCGGTGGATCAGGTCCAGCAGGCCGAGGTACTCGCGCTGCGTGGCGTATGCCTCCTTCTCGTTCGTCGTGCTCTCGCCGAGGAGGTCGAGCGAGGCGCTGATGCCCTTGCCGTTCAGCACCCGCACCGCCTCGATGGCCGTCGTGACCGTCTCGCCGGCCACGAAGCGGGAGGCGAAGCTCTTCGCGACACCGTTGTGCCGGACGAAGTTGAAGATGCCCTGCTGGCCGGAGAGGTAGAGGAGCGCGTTGCGCAGCATCAGGATGGCGGGAGTCTGGTGGGCGCGCCGCGGCGGTTCGCCGGGGTGCAAGCCCCCGAATATAGCCGCGGGGTCGCGCCAGTCCCGCTGCTCAGCGCGGGCTCACTTGTGACACGAGCCGCATGACGGGGTGGAACTTGCCCATCAGCAGCCGCTCGTCGAAGAAGTTCCAGGTGGTGGCCCCGTCATTGGACTGCGGTTCCAGGAGCTGGGCCGCGACGAGCACCTGCCGCTGGGCCGCAGGCACCCACCGGAAGTCAGGGGATGGCAACATCCGGTTGCGGATCCAGCGGCCCTGCACGCGCACCTCGCGGTGTCCCTGGAACGCCCGCCCGACCTGCTGCACCGAGTCGAGCTGGAAGCGTTCCACGTCCATGCTGCGGATGCCGCTGACCCGAGGCAGCACCCTCACGCCGTGTCGCGCGAGGAGGGACAACACGGCGGTGTCAGCCGCCTCGACGAGCCAGCCGCCGGCGGGCACGCCCGTCGCATGCGTGACCTCGAAGCGGTCGTGCACGGCCATCCACTGCGGCACGATGCGGCCGCTGCGGCGGATCCCGACGGGCACCCCGGGCTCGGCGGCGAGGCTGTCGCGGTCGGGGAGCAGTTCCTCCACCAGCACGCTGTCACGGAAGGGGGTGGTGGTGAGGGCGGTCTCGAGCACCACACCGCGCGGCGGGCGTCCGGCGGCGAGCAGGCGGCGCGCGGCAGAGACGCGGGCGAGGATCGACGGATCGGCCCCGACGGTGCCGAGCAGCTCGCGCACGAAGGCGTAGGTGCTGGCGACGCGCACCGCGAAGGGGTCGTGTGAGTAGGCCTCGCTGAGGATCGAGATGCCGCCGGTGAGGCCGAAGTAGTTGGAGCCGAATCGCGGGCGCGAATCGTAGGTGAACCAACCTTCCTTCCGCGTGTCGAGCGAGACCTCGCGTGCGAAGGAGCTGCTGAAGTTGCCGTACGGATACGTCTTCACGCCGCGCGGCCAGAGGCGGCGGCGGACGCCGGCGAGGAGCGTGTCGCTGGTGAACCGCGCCAGCGGTGCGCCCGGATGGAGCGAGGGCGAGAAAGTGAGGTTGTAGCCGTGGTAGCTGCCGTTGGTGGTGTGCAGGTCGACGAAGACGTCGATGCCGCCGCCGGAGAGCATCGGCAGGAGCGCCCGTGTCTCGGGGGCCTCGGACTTGATGTAGTCGCGGTTCAGGTCCAGCCCGTCGCCGTTGGCGCGCTCACCGATGATGGCGGGGCCGAGCTGTGCGCCGCGGTTCCGCGCCTGCGGGCCGAGGGCCTCGTTGCCATCGGCGTTGTACATCGGCACCACCACCAGCGTGACACTGTCGAGCAGGTTCG
Organism: Gemmatimonadaceae bacterium; assembly: GCA_020851035.1. Taxonomy (NCBI): domain Bacteria; kingdom Pseudomonadati; phylum Gemmatimonadota; class Gemmatimonadia; order Gemmatimonadales; family Gemmatimonadaceae; species Gemmatimonadaceae bacterium. The sequence goes on from JADZDM010000021.1 coordinate 41,238, forward strand.
CACGCGGGTCGGTGACGACGGTGCGCAGCAGTGCGAGCACGGCCTCCTTCCCCTCCACCTCGCCGGCGTGGATGTTCGCCTGCAGCAGCACGACCGGCCGGCGTCGCGAGGCGTACATGAGCTCATCGCAGCTGAGCATCGTGCGGGCGAGGCGCGCGCAGGCCGTAACGGCCATCAGCGGCCGCCCGCGCGGCGAGGCGCCCAGCCGCGTGATGCGCATCAGCCGGTTCGGCGCGGCCTTCGCGCGCACGGTGTCGAGGAAGGCCATCGCCTCCTCGTACGGCGTGGTCTCGCAGAAGCCGGTGCGCTCGGCGCGCGTGGCCGGTGACGGCATCGGCGAGGGCATCGCCGGCGTGCAGCGCCAGGCGGGGGCGCGGCGCGGGGCGGTGCGCACGGCCTCGCCCGCGATCCGCTGGCGCTCCGCGAGGTCGGTGCGCGCCGGCGACGGCGGGGTGGCGCAGGCCGGCAATGACAGCGCGCAGGTGATGCCGAGGGTCGCGGCGCAGACGGGGCGCATCAGAGATTCTCGCGAATGAAGCGCGTGAGCGACTCGTAGAGGTGCACCGAGGTGTTCCCGCCACTGAGGGAGTGGGTGCGATTGGGGTAGAACAGCTGCTGCATCGGGCGGTTGGCGCGGACCATGCGTTCGATGAGCTGCACGGAGTTCTGCGGATGGACGTTGTCGTCGCCGGTGCCGTGCACCAGCAGGAACCGTGCGCGCATGCCGGCCACCGCGAGCTGCGGCGACGTCTCCTGGTAGCCGGCGGCGTTCTGCTGCGGCGTCCACATGAACCGCTCGGTGTAGATCGTGTCGTAGAGGCGCCAGTCGGTCACGGGCGCGACGGCGATGACCGCCCGGAAGAGCTCCCCGCCCTTCGCGGCCACCATCGACGCGAGGTAGCCGCCGAAGCTCCAGCCCCAGAAGCCGATCCGCCCGGCGTCCACCCATGGCTGTCGGCCCAGCCAGCGGGCGGCGTCGAGCTGGTCCTGCGTCTCCAGCAGGCCCAGTCGCAGCTGTGTGGCCTTCCGGAAGTCGCGGCCGCGGAAGGCAGCCCCGCGGTTGTCCACCACGACCACGACGTACCCCTGCTGCGCGAGCGAGACGTGCCACAGGTACCGGCTGCCGCCCCACTGGTCGATCACCTGCGGCGCGGCGGGGCCACCGTAGGCGTGCATCAGCACGGGATACCGGCGCGTGCTGTCGAACCCCGGCGGCAGGATGCGATAGGCGTCGAGGGCGGTGCCGTCGGGCATCGGCACGCGGAAGAGCTGCGGCGGCTGGATGTCCTGCGCCACCAGCCGCGCGCGCACGGCCGCGTTGTCGGTGAGCTCGCGCACCTTCACCATGCGCGGCAGCGAGTGGAGCGACACCACCGGGGGCACGCCGAGGCGGGACCAGGCCTCGAAGACGAAGGTCGCGGTGGGACTCACGAGCAGCGCGTGCGCCCCGTCGCCCTGCGTGAGCCGCGTGGCGCGGCGGCCGTCGAGCGACACGCGCAGCAGCTGCTGCTGCGTCGGGGTGGGGGCCGCCACCTGCACGTACGCCGCGCCCGCCTTCAGGTCCACCGCGAGCAGGTCGAGCACGTCCATGCTGTCCGGCGTGATGCGGCCCACCAGGGTCCCGTCACGCCGGTAGAGGTAATACTGCTGCCATCCGCTGCGGTCGCTGCGCAGCAGGAAGCGGCGGTGGTCGGCGAGCCAGGTGACGGCCTCGCCCTCGCTGTTCACGTAGGCCGTGTCGCGCTCGGTGACGACGGTGCGCCCGGCGCCGGAGGTGGCGCTGAGCAGCAGCAGGTCGAGCTGCACCTGGTGGCGCGGCACCCGTTGCACCGAGATCGAGTCGGCGTCGACCCATTCCATGCGCGTGATGTACTGGCCGGTGTCGGGCCCCACGTCGAGCGGATGCCGGTTGCTGCCATCGGCGCCGATGACGTGGATGGTCACGCGGGAGTTGGCGTCACCCGCCTTCGGGTAGCGGAGCACCGACACCCGCGGGTACGGCGCCATGTCATCCACGATCGGATAGGCCGGCACGGCCGACTGGTCGAAGCGCCAGAAGGCGAGGCGCCGGCTGTCGGGGCTCCACCGGAACGCGTCGCGCAGCCCGAGCTCCTCCTCGTACACCCAGTCGGTGGTGCCGTTGATGATGTCGTCGCTGCCATCGGTGGTGAGGCGCGTCTCGGTGCCGGTCTGCAGGTCCTTCACCCAGAGGTCGTTCGCCCGGCCGAAGGCCACCTTGCGGCCGTCGGGGGAGAACTTCGCGAACATCTGCAGGTTCGGGTCGGCGGCACCGCTGCCGAGACCGGGGGCCAGGAAGCCCGGTCCCTGTGCCTGGCGCAGCGGCGCAGCGGCGAGGGTGGCGACGAGTGGCGTGACGGTCTTCGTCGCGAAGTCCGCGACGTGGTACAGACCGCGCGTGTTGGTGCGCCACACGCGCACGGAGGAATGGAAGACCAGCGCCTTCGTCTCGTCGGCCGAGAGGGTCACGTCCTCGACGTCGATCGGGGTGCCGCTCGCATCCCGCAGCGTCCCGGCGGGCATCAGGACCGTCTCGGCCCCGCTGACGGCATCCACCCGGACCAGCATGGCGCCGCCGATGTCCGTCTTCACGCTGAGGTAGCTGCGCCCGTCCTTCATCCACTGCACGAACGGGAGGCCCTGCGCCGCGAACTCGCGACTGCGGAAGATCCGCTCGACAGTGAGCGGCGGCACCGGGGCCTGGGCGGGAAGTGCGCCGGCCAGCGGCGTGGCGAGTGCGGCGACGAGCGCGAGACGGCGACGGATCATGGCTGCGGCAGCGGTGGCATGCGGCGTCCCTCGCCCTCGAGCCGGAAGACGGCAACCGGTGAGCGCCAGGCGGTGGAGTCGCGGTCGCGGTACGCGGTCACGTACCAGCGGTAGTTCTGGGAGAGCGAGTACCGGAAGCCCTCGGGAATGGTGACCTGCGTGTCGCGGGTGACCGAGGTGAAGACCGGCACCTCGACGGAATCGGAGACGACGACCTCATAGCGCGACACACCGGGTGAGGCGTGCCAGGTGATGAGGCGCTCGTTCTCCTTCACGTACCCGATGGGTGCGACGAGCGCCACCGCGATGGGGTCATTGCCGCGCCGCACGGGCGGGGTCTCGCCCTCGGCAGCGGGACGGCAGGCACCCAGCAGGCCAAGCAGGACCGGAAGGGAGCGCGACAGGCGGAATCGGGGCATCAGCGCGGGCGTCGTGATCGTGGGGTGGACCGTGCCGGCCGCGGGCGGGCGGTCCGGTTCGGGCGTCGTGGGGTGTCGGCGAGGCGGCGTGGGGGGTCGGCAGCGATCCGGGGGACGCGGCCGAGGAGGATCTGGCCGGCGATGGCGTCCACGGGGCGCGCGGTGTTGCTGACGACCGTCGCCATGCGCTGGCGGGCGGGATCGATGGCGAGGTAGAGCGCGAAGCCCGGCACATCCAATGCATCGTGCCAGTAGATGTCGCGGCCGTCGAGGCGCAGCACGCGCCACCCGAGGGCCACCGGCAGGGTTGGATCCGCACCGAGACTCCGGGTTCGCATCATGAGCGCAAAGGTACTGGCCAGCGGTCCGTCGACCGTGTCGCTGGCGGCGACGGCAAGCTGGGCGAGCCGGCTCACCGAGGCATGCCACCGCCCTTCCGGGAGGGGACCGAGCGGCAGGGGCGTGCCGTCCCTGGCGTGACCGGAGGCATCCTCGCCCGCGCGCGAACCGCCGCTGCTGAACCGGATGCCGGCGAGCCCCAGCGGCTTGAGGATCCTGGCCTCGACGGCGGCGTCGAGCGGCATCCGGAGCTGCGTGGCGAGCGCGGCGCCGAGGAGGTCGATGCCGAGCTGCGAGTAGGCGTAGCGGGAGCCGATGTCACCGGCGAGCGTGACGCCGTTGACGGCATTGGCGAGCCGCTGCCGTACGGTGCCGCCGGTGGTGGGCGGCTGGTTGGGCAACCCGGCCCGATGCAGGGCGAGATCGCCGAGGGTGATGCTGCGGCCGTTCCTGATGGGGAGGCGGATGGGCTCCGGCAGGAGGGGCTGCGCCGGCTGGTCGAACGCGAGCTCACCGGCGGCCACCAGGTTGGCGAACAGGGCTGCCGTGAGGAGGGCACCGGCCTCACCGAGGGGCACCCGGATTCCGGGAGACATGAGCGTGCCGCCGGGGCCGCTGACACCCGCGGTGGCGAACCGGATGGAGTCGCCGTCACGCCAGGCGGCGGCGAGGCCGCGGAAGGTCCGATCCGCGGTGCGTTCGGCGAAGGCCGCGCGGACGGCAGCGGGCTCGGGCGCGCGGGATCCCTGCGCGGCCACGGACGCCGCCGGCAGGCAGAGCAGCCACGCCGTCGCTGTCCGGCCGATCCTGTGCAGGTGCCGGGGGGTCATGCCGTTCATGCCGAGGCGGTCCGGTCTGGGAGGAGGTGCATGAGATCGACGGTGCATCCTAGCGCGGCCGGCGTGGACGCGCAGCCCGGGACGGCGCGCGCCTCCGGAAGCGGGAGGCCGGCGTACATTCTTCGTCCAATGCAACGACTCCGAGCGCTGACCCTGGCCGCGATCGGCCTGGCCCTGCCACTGCAGGCCCAGCCGGGCAGTCCATACGACACACTGGCGCCGCGCGTGCTCTGGCGTCTTGCGGGGCGCGCGAAGGCGCAGGACAGCATGCCGTCCCGGATGGCGGAGTGGCGGACGTGGGCGGCCGCGCGTCCCGAGGCCGCGGCGCCGCGGTTGGGGCTGGCGATGCTGTCGCGCTTCGACTCGCGGTACGCCGATGCGATGGCCTGGCTGGACAGCGCCGCCCGAGTGGCCCGTGAACCACTCTGGCGTGCGGCGATCGCGCGGGAGCGGGTGGGAGCGATGCTGGTGCGTGGCGACTTCCGCGACGTGGAGCGCCTGATGGCGGTCGCGCTCGCCGACAGCGCGGGCATGCCGCGCGAGGAGTGGGCCGAGACGCGATTCGTCCAGCTGGCGCTGGAGCGCCGGGTGCACCAGCGCACCACGCTGGCCGGGATCGAGGCGGTGGCGGCGCTGGCGACGTCGCAGGATTCGGTGCTGCAGGCGCGCCTCTCCTGCCTGCGGGTGGTGGCCGATCCCGAGCGCCGGATGGCGCATGCGTCGGCGAGCTTCGCGCTCGCGGATGCGGTGGGGTTGCCGGCGCTGCGTGCGAATTGCGAGCTGGCGCTGGGCTCGCAGCTGATGGGGCAGGGCCTGGTGAACCAGGCGGTGACCTGGCTGGAGCGTGCACAGGCCACGGCGCGGGCGGCGCATGACGACCCGACGCTCGCAGCGGCGCTGCAGTGGCATGGGTATGCGCTGCGCACGGTGGGGATGATCCGGTCTTCGCGTGCGCAACTGACGGCCGCGATCCGTGTCGCGCAGCGGATCGACGACCGGAACATCGAGGCGTGGGCGCTGCTGAGCGTGGCCGGGGTGGCGCGCCAGACGGGGGACGCCGCCGCCGCGACGGCCGCGTTGCGTCGCGCACTGCGGCTGTTCGAGGCCAGCGGCGACCGGGTCGGATACGAGGAGGGGCTGCTGGAGCAGGCGCAGGCGATGCTGCTGGTGGGTGACCTGCAGAACGCCGAGCGGGTGGCGCAGCACAGTGCGCTGGTGAGCGACTCGCTGGGCTTGCCATCGATGCGGATCCGGTCGACCTACGCGCTGGCCGACATCGCGGTGCGCACCAACCGGACCGACGTGGCCCGCGACCTGCTCGACCGCATCGAGCCGGTGGTGCGGGAGCGGGGTGCGGCCTGGATGACGCAGCTCACGGAGTATCGCGGGCTGCTGGCGCTGCGCAACGGCCGCAGCGACGAGGCGATCCGCCTGCTGGCGGGGGTGCGCGACACCTATTCCCGCGCGTCGCAGCCGTTGTTCCGTCACAACGTGGATGGCGCACTGGCGCTGGCGTCGCTGCTGGCCGGCGACTCGGTGAGCGCGGCGCGCACGCTGGTGGAGGCGAACCGCGAGCTGGACGACATGCGGGACACGCTGGCCGAGGCTGGGCTGCGGAAGGTGCTGATGCCGCCGGACATGTGGGGGGGCACCAGCGGCAACGTGGACCGGGTGCTGGCCGCGTTCGTGCAATCGCCACGCTGGCTGCCGACGGTGTTCGCGGTGGCGGAGCGTTCGCGCGCGCGTGCGCTGCTCAACGGCACGCTGGGCTCGGAGACGACGCGGGACACGGCAGTGCTGCGTGAGGCGCGCCGGCGCGTGCGGGCGAGCGCCACGGTGCTGGCCGACGTGCAACGGGCGCTCAAGCCGCACACGGCGCTGCTGGTGTACGCCGGTGGCTCCGACATCGCGCGCACCTCGCTGATGGTGATCACGTCGACGCAGGCGCGGGGGGTGACGCTGGCGCCGCTCGATTCACTGGATCGCGACATCGTGCGATGGCTCGCCCTGCTCGAGAGTGGTGAGACGGGCGCGGGCGCCGGCCGGCGCGTGGCGACGGCGGTGCTGGGGGACGCGCTGCGCAGCCTGCCGGCGGGGATCCGCCACCTGGTGGTGGTGCCGCAGGGGGCGCTGTACCGGGTGCCGTTCCAGGCGCTGCCGATGACGGCGCGCGGGGTGCTGGGCGACCGGATGGTGGTGACGATCGCCCCCTCGGTGTCGCTGGCGCTGGCGTACGCGGCGGCGCCGCGTGCGGTGGATGCGCGAGTGCTCGCGCTGGGCGCCGGCGACACCGAGGTGGCGAGCGAGACGCCGCAGTCGATGGAGCTGAGCGTGGAACGCAGTGAGCGCGGCAACCCGCTGGCGCCGCTGCTGGCCGCCGCCGACGAGGCGCGCGCCGCGGCGGCGTGGGGGCGCGGCTCGCTGGCGCTGACGGGCGGTGACGCGTCGGAGTCGGCGCTCAAGCGTGCGGCGCGCAGCTCCTACACGGTGCTGCACACCGCCGCGCACGCGCTCACGAGCGACCAGGCACTGGGTGCGAACTGGCTGATCCTGCGCCCGGACTCGCTGGAGGACGGCTACGTCTCGGGCGGGGAGCTGGCGGAGCTGAGCTCGGGGGCGTCGATGGTGGTGCTGTCGGGGTGCCGGACGACGGGCGACTTCGGCTCGCGCGGCGACGCGATCGACGGGCTGGTCGCACCGCTGCTCGCCCGCGGTGTGCGCACGGTGGTGGCGAGCCACTGGGCGGTGAGCGATCGCTGGACGCGGGTGCTGATGGAGCGGTTCTACCGGAACCTGGCCGAGGGGCGCCCGGCGGCGGATGCGATGAACGCGGCCCAGACGTCCCTCCGTCGCGCGGGCGTCCCGGCGCGCTTCTGGGCGGCGTTCAGCGTGATCGGTGACGGGGCGCTCACGTTCACGCGCTGACGGCCTGCCGGGACAACGGCAACTGCTTTAACGCAAAGACGCAAAGCGGCCTGCGGCCGCCGCAAAGGAACAGCAACGGCAGGTCTGCGCAGCACGCTGACTTCCATGTGCGGGCGAGCATCGCGAGGGTTGAGGGAACTGCAACAACCACGGCTGTTCCTCTCAACTCTTCGGACTGTCGTGCGTGCGAAGCCTGCGACGCGCATCGATCCCTTTGCGTCCTCTCACTCCCCTTTGCGTCTCTGCGGCTGAGCGGTTCGCAGTTGACAGTCTGAGCGTCAGCGGACGGTGAAGGACTCGACGCGGGAGCGGATCTCGGAGCGGTCGGTGCCGCGGGCGCGGACGAACCAGCGATAGGTGCCGCGCTTGAGGGTGGCGGCGGGGATCACGAGGCGGGTGGTGTGCGTGTCGCCGGTGAACACCGGGGCGTCGGAGGCATCGAGGACCTCGACGGTGTAGCGGTCGTCGGTGCGCAGCATCTTCCACGACAGCGTGATGGGCGCGGTGGCCGGCATCGGCGGCACGGCGAGCAGTTCCACGGCCGAGCCGGCGGAGCGGATCGCCTGGGCCGCCGTCTCCTGCTCCGGCAGGGTGTACACGTACCAGCTCGTGCCGGCGACGAGGATGAGCGAGGCGGCGAGGAGGATGGGCTTGAGTCCCGCCATCGCCCCCCGACCGCGAGGGGCCGCGGCGGCGAAGGCGCGCGATGCCGCGGGCTCGGCCTCCCGGCGGGTGAAATAGGCGTGGGGGGTGCCGGCCGTGCTGGCGCGTGCGGCCACGACATGGGCCAGCTCGCGGGCACCGGCCGGCGTGGCCAGGAGCTGCTCGATGACGGCCAGGCGTGCCTCGTCGGCAGCCTCGGGATCGGCGAGCACATCCAGCGACTCCGGCAGCCCCATCGAGGACGAGGCGCGCTCCGCGTCACGGGCCCAGCCGAACGCGTCGCGCAGCGCCGCGGGCATGGGCCCCGGATCACGGGGAAGCTGCAGGTCCTCAGGATTCGTCATGCGTCACTCCCCCATTCGATCCCACGTGCCACCAGGTACTCGCGCAAGTCGGACAGCCCACGGTAGAGCAGGTTACGGGTCTTGGCTTCGGTCCAGCCCAGCAGCACCTCGATTTCGTCGCGACGATACCCGTCGAGGTGCAGCTTCACCACTGCGCGCCGGGCCAGGCCAAGGGACTCCACACCCGACCGGACCACGGCCCCGAGCGACGCCGCCTCGACGTCGGCGTCGGGACCCGGCCCGGGAGCGGGCAGCGGGAGATCCTCGACCGGGTCGTGCGTCGCGGCGCGGCGGCGACGGCGCAGGAGATCCAGGACTGCCGTCGTGACCACGCGTTGGAGATAGGACGCCGAAAGGCGCGAGATGTTCTCAGTCGACCCGCAGACCCGCCAGAGCCGGATCCGGACCTCCTGCTCGGCCTCCCCGATGTCACTTGGTGGCAGCCGGTACCGTGCGCCGGTGGCACGGATCGAGCCGGCGAACCGCCGGACGATGTCGTCCAGCAGCGCCGACAGCTCGCGATCATCGGGCGGGGCAGGCGGGGCGAGCACGGCCTCGCCCCCGTGGACTTCGGGCTGGTCAGTCAGACTGGCTTCCCCGTCTCGGGATAGAAGCGATCACCGCGCTCAGCCATGGCGCGCAGGCGTGCGGCCGCCTGGTACCGTCCGGGGAACAATCGCTCCAGACCATCGAGGGTGGCAACCACCCGGGCGGCCCCGAGGCGGTCGACGTAGCGGAACGGCCCGCCGCGGAAGGGCGGGAAGCCGATCCCGAAGACCGCGCCGATGTCGCCGTCGCGTGCCGAGCGCAGGATGCCATCCTCGAGGCAGAGCACGGCCTCGTTGAGCATCGCGTAGACGCAGCGCTGCACGATGTCCTCGGCGGGCACCACGGTGCGCTTCTGGCCGGTCGGCAGCAGCTCGTACACCGAGCCGTCCACGCCACCCTTCTTGCCGGCATCATCGTACGCATAGAACCCGCGACGGCCCTTGCGACCCAGCCGGCCCGCCTTGATCACGCGCTGGATCGACTCGTTCGGTGCCATCCGGCCACCAAAGGCCTCGGCCACGATCGCGCCGGCCTTTGTCGCCACGTCGAGCCCGACCTCGTCCACCAGCGTCACCGGGCCGACGGGGAAGCCGAACTTCACCAGCGCGTCATCGATCGCGTCGATCGCCACCCCCTCGTCCAGCAGCAGGCCGGCCGCATTCACGTACGGCGCGAGCACGCGGTTGGCGTAGAACCCCGGGCCGTCGCGCACCACGATCACCGTCTTGCCGAGCTTCCGGCCGTACGCCACCGCGCTCACCACCACCTGCGGATCGTTGCCGTCGTGGGTGATGACCTCCAGCAGCGGCATCTTGTGCACGGGCGAGAAAAAGTGCATGCCGAGCACGCGCTCGGGGCGCGCGCTGGCCACCGCGATGCGGCTGATCGGGATGGTGCTGGTGTTGCTGGCGATGATGGTGCGCGCCGGCACCACGTGCTCGAGCTCGCGCAGCACCTGCTGCTTCACCTGCAGGTCCTCGAACACGGCCTCGATCACGAGGTCCACGTTGCCGAAGCCGGTGTAGTCGGTGGTGCCGCTGACGGCGAGCACGAGGTCGTCGAACTGGGTGCGCGTGATCTGCTTCTTCACCAGCTTCTCGCGGAGCACCTCGCGCACGGCGGCCAGGCCCTTCGCCACGCGGGTGGTGTCGGCATCCTTCATCCGCACGATGGTGCCCGCCGGGCTGGCGACGCTGGCGATGCCTGCCCCCATGAAGCCGGCACCGAGGATGCCCAGCCTGCCGATGGGCAGCGCCGCCGGCAGCGGCGTCACGTCCACGCCCATGTCGCGCTTGAGCGCGGTGGTGGCGAAGAAGAGGAACACCAGCTCCTGCGACTCCGGCGTCATGGCGAGCTCGCCGAAGAGCCGCGCCTCGGTCTGGTAGCCGTCACCGTCGCTGCTGTAGCCCGCGGCGACGGCATCGAGGGCCGCCAGCGGCGCGGGATAGAGCCCCTTCGTCTTCTCCAGCACGCCTTCCTTCGCCTTGCGGAAGACGATCGCGCGGCCGATGGGGTTCTCGTCGAGCAGCATCTCGCCGGCGCCCTTCGGCTTCGCCTCGCGCCGGCGGGTGCCGGCCGCGAGCTCGGTGGCGCGCTGCAGTGCCACGCGCCGCAGGATGCTGGGATGCACCATCTCATCGACGAGGCCGAGCTGCAGCGCCTTCTTCGCGCGTACGGTCTTGCCGGTGAGGATCATGTCGAGCGCCGCCTGCAGCCCGATGAGCGCCGGGAGGCGCTGGGTGCCTCCGGCGCCGGGGATCAGGCCCAGTTGCACCTCGGGCAGCGAGAGCGAGGTCTTCGGGCTGTCGGAGGCGATGCGCCAGTGGCAGGCCAGCGCGAGCTCGGTGCCGCCGCCGAGGCAGCTGCCATGGATGGCGCAGACGACGGGCTTCCCGTCGGCGAGGCGCTGGAAGTCGGCATGACCGGCGCGGCAGGCCGCCTCGGCATCGGCCGCGGTGCGGAATCCGAGGAACGCCTCGATGTCGGCGCCGGCGATGAAGTTGTCGCGCTTGCCGCTGAGCACGACGGCCGCGCGGATGGCAGGGTCCCGTTGCACCCGCTCGAAGAGCCCGCGCAGCTCGTCCTGGGCGGCGGCAGTGAAGGTGTTCACCGGCACCGACGGGTCGTCGAAGGTGACCACGGCGATGCCCTGCTCCACCTCGAAGGTGAAGGCGGACGGCGTGTTGGCGGGTGCGGTCATGGCGGTGAGGAGGACATCAGGCGCGTTCGATGATCATCGCGAAACCCAGGCCGCCCGCGGCGCAGACGGTGAGCATGCCGAACTGCCCGCCACGCCGCGCGAGTTCGTTGGCGAGCGTGGTGGTCACGCGGGCACCGGTGGCCCCGAACGGGTGCCCGATGGCAAGCGAGCCGCCCATCACGTTCAGCTTGGCCCGGTCGACCTCCCCGAGCGGCTGTGACAGGCCGGCGCGGGCCGCCCACTCCGGGCTCTCGAAGCCGCGCAGGTTGCTGAGCACCTGGGCGGCGAAGGCCTCGTGCATTTCGATCAGGTCGAGGTCGCGCAGCGTGAGGCCGGCGCGCTGCAGGGCGCGCGGCGCAGCGATGACGGGCGCCTGGAGGAGCTGCGCACCCGGATCGACGGCGGCGCTGGCGTACGAGCGGATGTAGGCCAGCGGCGTGTAGCCGAGCGCGGCGGCCTTCTCCTCGCTCATCAGCAGCACGGCACCGGCGCCGTCGGTGAGCGGCGAGGCGTTGCCGGCGGTGACGGTGCCGTACCGCTTGTCGAAGACCGGCTTGAGCGCGGCGAGCTGCTCGAGGGTGCCATCCTCGCGCACGCCGTTGTCGGTGGTGGCGATCTTCTCGTAGCGCGGCGGCACGTAGACCGGGAACATCTCCTGCGCCAGCCGCCCGTCACGCAGGCCGGCGGCGGCCAGCCGGTGCGAGCGGAGCGCGAACTCGTCCTGCTCCTGGCGCGAGATGTCGTTGAGCTTGGCCATCTTCTCGGCGCTCTGCCCCATCGTCTCGCCGGTGGACGGCTCGGCGATGGCGGGGGCCACGGGCACGAGGTCCTTCGGGCGGACGCGCGAGAAGGCGCTGAGCTTCTGGCTGAGGTTCTTCGCCTTGTTGGCGGACATCAGCACGTCGGAGAAGCCGGCCGAGTGCAGGATCGGCACGTTCGACAGCGACTCCGCGCCGCCGGCGATGACGCAGTCCATGTGGCCGAGGGCGATCTGGTCGGCGGCATCGGCGATGGCCTGGTTGGCGCTGGCGCAGGCGCGGCTCACCGACCAGGCGTCCACCGCCTTGGGCAGGAGCGGGATCAGCGAGACTTCGCGGGCGATGTTCGGCGCCTGCACGTTCTGGACGACCGTCCCGAAGACGACCGCGTCCACGTCGCTGCCGTTGAGGTTCGTCCGCTGCAGGAGCTCGGCGACACAGAGTCGGCCCAGCTCGATCGCGGAGAGCGACTTGTACAGGGTGCCCGCCTTGGCGAACGGGGTACGAACCCCGGTGACGATGGCCACGCGGCGCAGCGATCCGATCGATGTCATTCCCATAACTTAGCCGTCGGTGACTGGCCACTGCCACGCGCATCGCTCCCGGGCGCCGCGCCACCTTCCCGAACCGCATCGCCGTGTCACAGCCGTCTGCGCATCCGCCGGGCTCCCGCCTGCTGCCTGGCCTTGGCCAGCGGGGGGAGGCGTGGGCGCGCCTGCAGGGCGAGCCCTTCGACCTCCTGGTGGTGGGTGGCGGGATCACCGGTGCCGGTGTGGCGCGCGATGCGGCGCTGCGTGGCCTGCGCACGGCGCTGGTGGAGGCGGACGACTGGGCGAGCGGCACGTCGTCCCGTTCGTCGAGACTGGTGCACGGCGGCGTGCGGTACCTGGAGCATGGGCACCTGCACCTGGTGTTCGAGGCGAGCCGCGAGCGGCGGACGCTGCTGGCGATCGCGCCGCACCTCGTGCGCCCGCTGCGGTTCGTGTGGCCGGTGTATCGCGGCGCTCGCATCCCGCGCTGGAAGCTGCGCGCCGGGCTGCTGGCGTACGACGCGCTCTCGCTGTTCCGGAACGTGGGCCCGCACCATGGCGCGTCCCGGCGCGAGATCCTGCGGCGCGAGCGCGGACTGCGGCCGGAGGGGCTGGTGGGTGGCGCGGAGTACTGGGATGCCGCCACCGACGACGTGCGGCTGACGCTCGCGAACGTGCTGGCGGCTGCGGAGGCGGGCGCCGTGGCGCTCAACCACGCCCGGGTGGGCGGGTTCCTGCACGACGGTGGTGGCCGCCTGCGTGGCGCGTGCATCACGGACGGGGTGACGGGCGCATCGACCGACGTCGTGGCGCGGGTGGTCGTGAATGCCACCGGCCCCTGGAGCGACGTCACGCGCCGGCTGGACGATGGCGTCGCGCACGAGTCGGTGCTGGGGAGCAAGGGAGTGCACATCGCCGTTGCCCGCGGCCTGGTTCCCGTCACCGATGCGCTCACGCTGCTGCACCCGTCGGATGGCCGTGTGTTCTTCATCCTGCCGTCGCCGGTGCACACGATCATCGGCACCACGGAGACGGCCGCCGAGTCGGGTCCGCACGAGGTGCGCGCCAGCCGGCGTGACGTGTCGTACCTGCTGGATGCGGCGAACCACTTCTTCCCGCAGGCGGCGCTCTCACCGGCCGACGTGATCAGCGCGTGGGCCGGCATCCGGCCGCTGGTGGCGCACGCCGACACGAGCGCGAACGACGCCTCGCGTGAGCACGAGATCGCCACGTCGGCCTCGGGGCTGGTCTCGATCACCGGCGGCAAGCTGACGACCTACCGGGCCATGGCCTCGGAGATCGTCGACGTGGTGGAGCGCGCGCTGGGTCGCGCCGCACCGACGCCGTCGATGACGGGCGAGGCGGCGCTCCCGGGAGCGGGTGACGAAGGACACGAGGCCGAGGTGCGAGCCGCGCGCGGGGTCATTCCGGAGTCCGAGACGGCGGACCAGCTCGTGCGCGCGTACGGCACTCGGTGGCGGCTGGTGTGGGGCCTGGTGGAGCGGGAGCCGCTGCTGGGCGACCGGCTGGACCCCGACCTGCCCTACATCCCGGCTGAGGTCCTGTGGGCCGCCGTGACGGAGGGGGCGTGGACGGTGGCCGACGTGCTGGTGCGACGGATGCCGATCGCATACGAGCGGCGCGATGCGGGCCGCGCGCTGGCGCCACAGGTGGCGGCGCTGCTGGGCCGCGTGCACGGGTGGGATGCGGCGACGGTGGATGCCGCGAGCGCGGCGTACGATGCAGAGGCGGCGCGGCTCTTCGCGATCGACGACTGAGCCGCGCAGCCGCGATCAGTCCATCAGCTCGAGCTGATGGAAGGTGAGCAGCTCGACGATCTTCAGCCGGCGGGTGCGGGCCGGGAGCTTGAGCAGCGCCATGTCGCCGATGGCCTTGTTCTGCAGTGCGAGCCCGATCGGCGACGACATGCTCACCTGCCCGTCGATCAGTTCCCCGCCGTCGCCGAACACCAGTTCGTACACCTCGCGCTCCTCGGAGACGAGATCCTCCACCGTGACGCGGCTGCCGAGTCCCACGCGATCGGTGGGGATCTGCGTGATGTCGATGTCGGAGAGCTTGGAGAGGCGCTGCACGAGCTGCCCGAGGCGCGCCTGCACGAAGCGCTGGCGCTCGAGGGCGGCCTTATACTCACTGTTCTCGCGCAGGTCGCCGTGATCCACCGCCTTCTTGATTTCCTGCGGGAGCGTGACGGTCAGCTCATGCCGCAGCTTGGCGACTTCGCTCGAGAGCTTTTCCTTGAGGGCTTCGATCATGGACCAACCGTTGCTGCACGGGGGAAACGACTTCGCCCGGCCATCGGGGCCGGGCGGAAACGGGAACCTACGGCGCGCGGATTCCGCGCACAATCAGCGCGCGGCCGGCGCCAGCCAGGGCCGGGCCAGGCCGGTCAGTGGTTGAGCAGATAGTGCATGCCGGGGTGACGGAGTGGAAGTTCTCCACCCGTCGCAGCCGCCTGATCGGATACACCGCGAGCGCGTTCCTCACCGCCGACGGGGTGCTGGTCGACACGGGAATCCCGGCAAGGCGCGCGGAACTGGAGGCACTGCTGGACCGGCACCCGGTGCGCGGCGTGATGGTCACGCACCACCACGAGGACCACGCCGGGAACGTGGAGGCGGTGGCGCGTCGCGGCCTTCCACTCTGGCTGCCCGCCGCCACGCGTCCGCTGGTGACCGCGGTGGCACCGATCCGGCTCTACCGGAGCCTCACCTGGACGCCGATGCCGCCGCTGGTGACACCCGAGGAGGCGTTCGTGCCCGACTCCCTGGTGCCGGTGGCAACGCCGGGGCACAGCGTCGATCACCACGCCTTCTGGGATGGAAGCACGCGCACCCTGTTCTCGGGTGACCTGTTCCTGGGCGTGAAGGTCCGCATCGCGCACCATGACGAGGACCCATGGACGCTGCTGGCCTCGCTCGAGCGCGCTGCCGCTCTGGAACCACTGCGGCTCTTCGACGCCCATCGCGGGCTGGTGCCCGATGCCGCGGCCGCGCTGCGCGCGAAGGCGGCGTGGACGCGTGACCTCATCACCCGCATCGCGCACCGGATCGACCGCGGCGACAGCGATGCCCGGATCCTGCGCGAGCAGCTCGGCGGCGAGTCGATGACCGGGCGAGCCAGCTTCGGCGAGTACTCGCGGCGCAACCTCGTGGCGGCGGTGCGGCGCCGGCCTCGCGACCAGCGCTGACGGACCGGCGAGGCCGGTTACGTCAGGCCGGTGCCGTCACCGGATGGCGCGCAGCTCGGCCGCGGTCCACGGGGTGGTGCGGGACGCGAACCGGGCGCGGGTGGCGCGGACCTGGGCGGCGGTGATGGGCGCCGCCCTGTTGCCCCACTGGCTGCGAGCATACGTGAGCGTGGCGGCCAGGTCCTCGTCGTTCAGGACGCCGCCCCACGGCATCATGGCGCTGTTGAACTTCGCGCCCTTGACGGTGATCTCGCCCTGCAGGCCATGCAGGACGATGGCGATCGGGATGTCGGGGCGTCCGTTCAGCCACTCCGAGCCGGCGAGCGGCGGGAAGGCTCCAGGCAGGCCCTGCCCTGTGGCCTGATGGCAGACGGCACAGACCTCGGCGTACTTGTTGACCGGCGGCAGCGGGGCGACGGCGTGCACGGCCGGCGCCTCGGCGGCGACGGCGGGACGATCGCTGAGGCCGAGGAGTGCCACGGCTCCGCAGAGGCCGGCGCCAAGGAGCAGGGAGCGAGTGACGGAAGCGGTCATGTGCGTGGCCGGAGAATGGACCAGTGAAACGGCGGCGGGGCGCAGTCTATCGGCGCGTGTCCCGTCCTGTCGATGGGGATACGGGGCGTTCAGCGCGAACGTTCCACCCGGTCGGCGATCCGCTGCAGTCGCTCGGCGTCGCCCGGCACTGCGGCGACGGCGGCCACCGCCGGTGCCGCCGGTGCCGCGGCAGGCCGCTGGCGCCGGATCCAGCGGGCGATCACGCCGCCGGCGAGCAGGATGAGAAGGAAGGGCACGAGCCACGCGACCGCGCCCATCCCGCGCAGGCGGGGCGCGGCGAGCACACCCTCGCCGTAGACCGCGACGAGTTCCGCGCGGAGGTCGGCCTCGGTGGCCCCCGCGGCGGCACGCGCGACGATCGCGCGGCGCAACGAGTCGGCCGAGGGGCTGGGGCAGTTGGAGAGCAGCAGGCCGGGGCAGTATGGGCTCATGACCGTCGCAATCACCTCGCTCGCCACGCGCGGCACCTCGCCGGCAGCGCCGGAGGGGCGTGACTGCGCGTGGGCCGCGGGTGCGCCGGCGCAACACACCGCGAACAGGACGACGAGACGGCGGCAGGCCGGACCGGTGCGGGTCGGGCGGTTCATCGGCACTCCATGGAAAAATCGAGGCTGCACCGTGCAGCGGGTGTTCGGGCAACTGACCGGGCGGAGGCGCGGGCCGCCTCACGCGGTGCGCCGCCGCGCGGCCGTCGATACGTTTCGTCACAGCATGCGACAGCGTTCACTCACGCAGCGGCTCGTCACCGCCCTGTTCGGCGTCTGGTTCTGCCTCCTGGTGGCGGAACCGCTGCCGCTGCATGTGTGCCCGATGCACGACGGGCTGCCGCCGAGTGCCACGGCAGGATACACCGCAGACCTGTCGGAGGATCGTTGTGCCCCCCCTGGCCAGGCGGCCATCACACATGCGCCCGACGCGCATGATGCGCCGGCCACGGACACACCGGCGGGGCACGCCGCGCATCAGTGCCTCTGTCTTGGCTGCTGCGCGGGCACCCCGGCAATCGCGTTGCCTGGGGCGCCCGTCGTCAATGTGCCGTGCGCACTTGCCGACGTGCAAGTGTTGCAGGTTGCAGCACGCAACGATACGCTGGTCGCAACACGCTTCGCGCATGTGCTGCCGTTCGCCAACGGGCCACCGCCCACGCGGCACCTCCGGCACGGCTGAGCAGGCACGACGTCCTGCACGCTGGCGGACCTGTGCGTCGAACACGCGTCGACCACCGTGCCGTGCCGGAAACGGGCGCAGAGCGCCGACGTGCGACAGTGCAGGCAGGCCTTGGCGCCGGGCTTTCCGCTCCGGGCCCCCGGACGCCACACGCCTGTGCTGTCGTGCCGCGCGTGAGCCGGACAGACTCCCTTTCCTTCCACTCCATCCCGGAGACCGGTGACAGCCGGTGCTCCAGCGGAGCCATGCCCTTGATGTCCATGCTTCGCGCCGCCCGCGCTCTCGGGTGCGGCGCCGCGGTGGCGTGTGCGGCCGGCTGCACACGCGCACCTGAACGCACGTCACCAGCCCTCGACGCCGCCTGGGTCCGACCCACCCCGGCCGGCGCCATGGCTGCGATCTATCTCACCATCCACAACCCGACGGACACCACGCTGGTGCTGACGGGCGTGAGCGTGGAGGGCGTCGCACACTCCACGTTCCACGAATCACGCGACTCGGCGGGCATGTCGCACATGGCCGACTTCGACTCGCTGCCGGTGCCATCACACGATTCCGTGGTCCTGGGCCCCCGTGGCCTGCACATCATGGCCCACGGCCTGCCGCGGGCGCTCACGATGCGTGACTCGGTGCGGGTGACCGTGCGCACGCGCAGCGGCGCATCCCTCACCGCGGTGGCAAAGGTGCGCGAGTAGCCCGCGTGCCGGTGCACGATGTGACACTGGCCGGCCGCGCGAGGTGCGCGGCCGGCCAGTGCCTGCATTCGTGCGACGGCGGTCAGCGAAGCGGTGCGAGCTCCGCCGGGGACCAGGCTGCGGTACGCGACGCGTACTTCGCGCGCACCGTCTTCACCTCCTCCTCCGTGACGGCCGGCGCGCTGTTACCCCAGGAGCTGCGCTCATGGGTCAGCACGGCGGCGATCTCGGCATCCGTCATCGCACCACCCCACGGCGCCATGGCGCCATTGTACTTCTTGCCCTTCACCTCGATCTCGCCCTGCATGCCGTGCAGGACGATCGCGATCGGCACCTCGGCCTTGCCATTGAGCCACTCCGAGCCGGCCAGCGGCGGGAAGTTGCCCTCGAGCCCTTCGCCGTTGGCCTGGTGGCAGGCCCCGCACACCTGCGTGTACTTCTCGGCGCCCGGGCTCGTGGCAGCCGCCGCGGCGCCTGCTGCCGTGTCGGCCGCGACGGCAACCGTCGTGGCCGTGGCGCTGTCGCCAGCCGCCTTCTTCTCACCGCCGCCGCATGCTGCCAACGCCAGCAACAACACCGGTCCTGTCCACGCAATGCTACGCATTCTAAACTCTCCGTGACTTGTGCTCCGAGCCTGTGATGTCGCCCGCCGGCCGTCGAACCGGCATCGGACACCCGAAATTTCCAGACATGCGCGGCGCGGCGCAACCGTCAGGCCGAGCGCGCCACGGCCTGCGCGATGTCGGCGATGATGTCGTCCACATGCTCCAGCCCGACAGAGATCCGGACCATCCCCGGCACGATCCCGACCTGCTGCCGCTCCTCCTCGCTCAGCCTGGAATGCGTGGTCGACGTGGGATGCGTGACGATGCTGCGCGCATCGCCCAGGTTCGGCGTGTGCGAGAGCAGCTCGACGGCGTCGAGGAAGCGGCGCGCGCGCTCCAGCCCGCCCTCGAGCTCCAGCACCACGATGCCCCCGCCGGCCGACATCTGCCGCCGGGCCAGCGCGTGGTCGGGGTGGCTCTTCAGGAACGGGTAGCGCACCCGGGAGACACCCGCGTGTCCCTCGAAGTGCGTGGCCACCGCCAGCGCACTGGCGCAGTGCCGCTCCATGCGGAGGGCGAGCGTCTCCAGGCTCTTCGACAGCACCCAGGCGTTGAAGGCCGACATCGCCGGGCCGGTGTGCCGGATGAAGAACCGCAGCTCGGCGATGAGCTCCGCCGTGCCGACCACCACGCCGCCGAGCACCCGTCCCTGCCCGTCCATGTACTTGGTGGCGGAGTGCACCACGAGGTGGGCGCCGTGGCGGATCGGCTGCTGCAGGACGGGGGTGGTGAAGCAGTTGTCGACCACGAACAGCAATCCCCGCTGGGCGCAGAGCTGGCCGAGCATCGCGAGGTCGATCAGCGCGAGGCCCGGATTGGAGGGGGTCTCGACGAACAGCATCATGGTGGCCGGCGTGCAGGCGGCTGCCCACTGCTCGGGGGTCGCATCGGCATCGACGTAGGTGGCCGTGATGCCCCAGCGCGGGAAGAGCTTGGTGAAGAGCTGGTGCGTGGAGCCGAACAGGGCCCGCGAGGCCACCACGTGATCGCCGCTGCGCAGGAAGGCCGCGAGGCTGCCGAAGACCGCCGCCATGCCGCTGGCGAACGCGATGCCGTCGGCCGCGCCCTCCAGCAGTGCCACCTTGCGGACGAACTCGTCGGTGTTCGGGTTGGAGTACCGGCTGTAGATGTTCCCCTGCTCCTCGTCGGCGAAGAGCGCCCGCGCCTGCTCGGCATCGTCGAACACGAAGCTCGACGTGAGGAAGAGCGGCACCGCGTGTTCGCGTTCGGGGCCGCGCGCGACCTGGGTGCGGATGGCGAGGGTCTCGGGATGGAGCGGGCGCGGCGCGGGATCGGGCTGGTCGGCCAATCTGACCTCAAACGGCGGGACGGTGTTCGGCGCATTCTGGCAGAGCCGAATCCTATCGCGACCTGGCCGGCTCGTCAGTGCAGGCGTGCCCGGCATCGTGCACCAACGGAATCGCGTGCTCCGGGGTACGGGATGGTGAGGGCGGACGGCGTCACGCCGTTGGCGCCCGGCCAGCCCCGCCATGTGCGGAGCCAACTGACCTGTACGACCACACCTCCACGGAGACCCTGATGATGCGTTCCATGCGTGCTGCAGCCCTCGCGGCGGCGCTCCTGATCGGTTCGACTGTCACTGCTGGCGCCCAGGGCGGGCCGCCGGGCGGTGGCGGACCGGGCGGCATGCGGCGCGCGCCGGATGCGATGGCGCTGCTCGAGCGGCCACTGGCCGGCGTCGAGGGGCTGACCGATGCACAGAAGGACACGCTCGGCAAGCTCGAGGCAGCCTACAAGCCGAAGTTCGTGACGATGAACACGGCGATGCGCGAGGCGATGATGGCCGCGCGCCAGAGCGGGAACACGCCGGACATGGCGTCGATGATGAAGATGCGCGAGGCGATGGTGGCGATGCGGAAGGAAGAGCTGGCCGCGGCCCGCGCGCTCCTGACGGCGGCGCAGCACCCGAAGTTCGACGAGAACGTGAAGGCGGAGGACGCCGAGCGTGATGCGATGCGCGGGCGGATGGGTGGCGGTGGCCCGCCGCGGTAGGCGTTCGCACACCGCAGGATGAACGGGGCGGGGCGACAGGCGAGACTTGCCTGCCCCGCCCCGTTCCGGCATCGTGCAGGCCGGCTCCGGCCCGATGACACGTGGCCCCACTTCCGCAGGAGTGCAGCATGGAACAGCGCACGACGGTTCAGCGCACCATCCGCCGGCGCATGGCGCAGGTCACCCTGGTCGCCCTGGTGATGTTCCCGATGGCCGTCCGTCCCGCCGCGGCACAGCAGGTGGCGAGCAACGCGCCGGTGCGGCTGTCGATCGAGGAGCTGACGGCGCAGTGGGCCTCGCTGGAGCGCCCCCTGCTGGGTGTCACCGAGCTGACGGACCTGCAGCGCGATGCGATCGAGCTGCTGGAGGAGAAGTATCGCAAGCTCTTCAACGACGAGGCCGGCCCGATCCGCGCCGCACGAAGCGCGCTGCTGCAGAACAGCCAGAACTTCGCGCGGCAGGACGTGGAGCGGGCGCTGTCGCGCATGGCCGCGCTGCGCAAGCGTGAGCTGGAGCTGCTGCGCACCATCCTGACCGACGCACAGCGGGTGCGGTACGACGAGAACCTGAAGGTGCTGGACGCCGAGGAGGAGGATGCGCGGCTGCGTCGGGCGCGCGAGGAAGCCTTCTACACGCCGTGACGGCGCCGGTCAGCCGGGCATCGTCCGGGTGGCCCACTCCACCGCGTCGCGGGCACAGAGTCCGCCGATGATGTTGCCGGTGCCGCTGTAGGCGCCGATGGCGAACACGCCGTCGCGCACCTCCTCGCAGATCGGCGCACCGTCCTCCGTGTAGGCCACGCTCGCGGCCCAGCGGTGCGTGATCGGTGCCGCGGTGCCGATATGCCCGCGCAGGAACTGCTCGATGCGTGCCTGGATGGTGTCGGTCGGCACGTCGAGCGGCGTCCACTCCGTCTCGAGCTCCGTGTCCCGGAACCCGCCCACCGCCACGCACCCGTCGTCGAGCTGGCGCCAGTACTCGAAGCCGTCGTGGAAGTAGATGGGTCGCGGGATGCTGACGTCGGTGGCCGGTGCGGTCGCGAGCATCTGCAGTCGCGCCGTCGTCACGCGCGGCTGCAACTCGGGGAGCACCAGCTCGATGCGGCCGTCGACGGCCACGATCACGCGGCGGCAGGTGATGGTGCCGCGATCGGTGACGACGCGGGTGCCGCTGATCGCGGTGGCGCGGGTGGCACCGTGGAGTCGCGCGCCGGCCGCGAGTGCGTGTCGCGCCATGCCGCGCACGCGCTGCAGCGGCTGCATCACGCCATCGGTGGGCATCAGCAGCCCCTCGCCATCCGGGCCGCGGTACCATTCCACCGGCAGTCCATCGCGCACCATCGCGTCGAACTGCACGCGGCAGTCGTCCAGCTCGGCCGGTGACGCGGCCAGCCGCAGCGATCCCGTGCGGCGCGTGCACTCCGGGAACTCGTCGAAGATGGCATCCATCTCGGCCAGCGTGCGACGGTACATCGTGACGGCGGTGTCGTGCCCGAGCAGGCGCACGGCATCGTGGTGGAAGTCGGCGAGGCCGGCGAGCAGCAGGCCACCGTTGCGACCGGCGGCACCCGCACCGACATCGGCGGCATCGATGCCGATCACGTCGAGCTGCCGCGCGCGCAGCGTGCGCACGGCGACCAGTCCGCTGCCGCCGAGTCCGACCACGCAGACGTCGCAGGTGGCATCACCGGCGAGGGGTGGCGTGGCGATCCAGCCGCCGGCATCCCAGGCGGGGGTGTTGAACGGGACCGGGGCGACGGTGGCCATGGGGCGTCCTCAGCGGGGGCGGCAGGTCTTCGTGGAGTCCACGTACACGCGGCCCGCGGCGGTGCACTCCGCCCGCGGGTCCACGCGCAGCGACTTGCTGGCGACGATGCGCAGGCCGACGAGGGCGAGCGCACCGAGGGTGATCATGGCAATGAGCACCTTGATCGCCCGGTCCAGGCGCTGCATCGCGTCCATCAGCGGCCCTTGCCGGCGGGGCGGCTCTTCTGTGCCGCGTGGGCCTCGATCACGGCACGTGCGGCCTCGCGGGGATCGTCGGTGAGCAGGAGCAGGTCGAGGTCGCCGGGGCTGATCTTGCGTTCGCCGGCCACGCGCGACTGCAGCCAGCGAATGAGGCCAGCCCAGTAGTGGGTGCCGAAGAGGATCACGGGGAACTGGAAGATCTTCCCCGTCTGGATCAGCGTCACCGCCTCGAACAGCTCGTCGAGCGTGCCGAAGCCGCCGGGAAAGCAGATGAAGGCATTGCTGTACTTGATGAACATGGTCTTCCGCACCATGAAGTAGCGGAAGCTGACGAGGGTGTCGACGTACGGGTTGGCGCCCTGCTCGAACGGCAGCTCGATGTTGCAGCCGATGGAGGGGGCACCGGCGAGGCGTGCGCCCTTGTTGGCGGCTTCCATGATGCCGGGGCCGGCGCCGGTGATGATGGAGAAGCCCGCCTCGCCGAGCAGCCGCGCGACCTCGGTGGCGGCGAGGTACTGGGGGTCATCGGGTGAGGTGCGGGCCGAGCCGAAGATGGAGACGCCCTTCTCGACGGCGGCGAGGGCATCGAAGCCCTCGATGATCTCGCCGGTCATGCGGAGCACGCGCCAGGGGTCGGTGCGGGTGAAGTCGTCGCGCGGGCCCGGTGCCTGGAGGAGCTTGGCGTCCTCGGTGAGCGGCACCTGGTCGCGGATGTCGGTATCCACGGTGGGGCGGATCAGCGGCGGCTTGCGCCCGTTCTTCGCCGCCGGCTGGGCGGTGCCCTTGAGCGGCTGCTTGGTGGGGGAGATGACGGTGCTGCTGGCGGGGGTCTCGCGACCGGCGCTGCGGTGCCCCTCCACGTGCCGTTCCATGGCGCCCTGCAGCGCCTCGGCTTCGGCGCGCTGCATGGTGGCGACGTTGGCGGTCTTGCCACCGGCGGTGGTGGCGCCGGCGGCGCGGGTGCCGCGGCGTGGCGCGACGGGCTTCGACCGTCCGGCGGCCGTGGCGGCGGGCGTCCTGACGGACGTGGTGGCGGGCGTCTTCGCGCGCTTTGCGGGCATGCTGGTGGGGACGAGGAGAGGCAGGGGCGACGCCGATGCATCCGCGCCGGAGCCGCGCCGGGTAGAATTGTAGTGGCTGTCCCGTCCGGCTTCGTCCCCTTCAGCAGGGGTGGGGCCGTCCCCCCCGGCACTCCCCCCGGTCGCGTTGCCCCACGTCATCATCGTCGTCGCCGACGGCGCCCGCCCCGACACCCTCGCTGCCGCGATCGCCGCCGGCGAGGTGCCCGCACTGAAGGCGCTGCAGGACGCGCAGGGAAGCCATACGCTCACGACGGTGTTCCCGTCGGTGACGGGGCCGGCGTACGCGCCGTTCCTGATGGGCGAGCATCCCGGCCACGTGGGGCTGCCGGGGTTGCGGTGGTTCGACCGCAGCCGCCGCGACACGGGCTGGCCGCACTACACTCGCAGCTACATCGGCAGCGAGATGCGGAAGGTGGACCGCGACCTCACGCCGGAGCGCCCGACGGCGTTCGAGCGGGCGGGGGGCGGGCTGGCGATGATGAACATGATCGGCCGCGGCCTGCCACACCGGAACAAGCTCACCAACAGCCCGGCGTTCGCGCTGCGGGCGGGGTACACCCACTTCCGCGGTGACGTGGCGGGGTGGCTGGACGTGGACCGGAGCCTGTCGCGGCAGATGCTGGGCCGCGTGCTGGCCGAGCGCCCGCCGTTCACCTTCGCCAGCTTCTGCGGGGTGGACAAGACGAGCCACAGCGTGGGGCATGGCGCCCGGATCGTGCGCGATGCGCTCACGATCGTGGACGGGTTCGTGGCCGACGTGACGGCGGCGGCGACGCGCGCGGGGTGGATGGACGAGCTGGCGCTGTTCGTGGTGAGCGACCACGGCCATGTGGGGGTGCAGGCCCACGACGACCTCGCCGACCTGTTCCGCGACGAGGTGGGGCTGCGGGTGCTGGCACATCCGAAGATCTTCGGCGTACGTGATCCGGAGATGGCGGTGATGGTGAGCGGGAACGCGATGGCGCACCTGTTCGTGGAGCTGCAGTCGCGCACGCGTCCCTGGTGGCCGCGCCTGCGCGACCGCTGGGACGAGACGGCCGAGCTGCTGCTGGGCCGGCCGTCGGTGGACCTGCTGCTGCTGCCGCACGACGAGTCGCGGGTCGAGATCCGCGGGGGTGCGGGGCGCGGGGCGGCGATGGCGTGGCGCGAGGGTGACCGGTATCACTACACCTGTGAGCGTGGTGATCCGCTGGGGCTGGGCGAGGTGCACGGCATCACGGCGGCGGAGGCGTGGGAACGGTCGATGGCGACGGACTATCCGGACGCGCTGGTGCAGGTGCTGACACTCAACGACTGCACCCGTTGCGGCGACTTCATCCTGAGTGCGACGCGGGACTGGGACTACCGGGGGCGGTACGAGCCGATCCCGCACCGGTCGTCGCACGGGGCGCTGCACCGGGAGCACATGCTGGTGCCGATGCTGACGAACGTGCCGGCCGAGGGGCCGTGGCGCCGGACGACCGAGGTCTTTCACGCTTCAATGCGTTTTCTCGGGGTCTAGGTGTTCGTTTTCGATCGTTGAACGGCTTTGACGCAAAGGCGCAAAGGGCGCGAAGGACGCAAAGGGGTCTGGCGCTGGGCGGGCGGTGTAGGAGCTAGTCAGCCTGACTTTTTGGGGAACTGCGTGTGCGGGGCGGCGGTCGGTGCCACGACAGGCACTGCTGTTGCGGTTGCTCTTTACCAGAAAGGCGATGCATCGTGCCACACCGTCGGCGGCTTCGGTGTAGTGCTCTTTGCGTCCTTCGCGCCCGTTGCGCCTTTGCGTTGACGCTGTTCAAGATGCCAGAATCACAGCACACATTTCGAGACCGGAAACGAAACGATGAGTGATGGCAGCAGCAGGAGCTCGAGTGCAGGACTGATCGCGGTGGCGGTCGGGATCGTGGCGGCCGCGTTCCTGGTGGCCGGCGCGGTGCGCGACGTGGGGCGGAAGAACGACGTGATCGAGGTGACGGGGAGTGCGCGTCGCCCGATCGTCGCGGACCTTGGCATCTGGAATGGCACGGTCACGGTGCAGTCGCCGACGGTGGCGGGGTCGTACGCCGAGGTGACGGGGTATGGCGACCGGGTGCGCGCGTGGCTCAGGTCGCGCGGACTGGCGGACAGCGTGATCACGGTCCGGCCGGTGGAGACGAACCGGATGATGGTGGTGAACAGCGAGGGCCAGCAGACAGGCCAGGTGGCCGGCTACAAGGTGTCGCAGACGGTGGAGGTACGGCTGTTCGACCCGCGTGCGATCGAGAAGCTGGCGCGCGAGGCGGGCGAGCTGGCCGGCCAGGGGATCCCGTTCGAGGCGGCGTCACCGCAGTACCTGTACACGAAGCTGGCCGAGCTGCGGATCCAGATGATGGGCGAGGCGACGCGAGATGCGCGCGCGCGGGCGGACGTGATCTCGAAGGCGGCTGGGGCCGAGGTCGGCAACGTGCGCAGCGCGAACACGGGCGTGGTGCAGATCACGCCGCGGTTCTCGACCGAGGTGTCGGACTACGGCATGAACGACGTGACGAGCATCGAGAAGGACATCACGACGGTGGTGAAGGTGACGTTCGCGCTCAAGTAGCTGGGTTCTGGCATCGCAACCGGAAGGTCAACTGCTTTGACGCAAGGCGCGAAGGGCACAAAGGACGCAAAGAACCGCTGATTGGAATGGACTCCGTGCCTTGCCACCGCTGTAGAGCCCATTCCAGTCCCTTCTTTGCGCCCTTCGCGCCTTTGCGTCATGCTGTTCAAGAGCTTGCGCGAGGCTCTACGTTTCAGGCATGACCTGGACGTCGCTGGTACTGGCGCTGGTGTGGCGATGCGTGCGGGAGCCGTCGCTGATCGGTCCGTTGCTGCTGGTAGGGTGGCGGTTCCGGCGGCGCAATTGGTACGCACGGTTCCCGTTCCTGCCGTTGCCGGCGTGGGACTACGTGCAGTGGCGCATGCACACGGCGTATGGCGACCACGATGCGGTGCCGCCGGTGGATGACATCGCGAACTACGCGCGGTGGACCTGGCACCTGCCGACCTGACGTGACATGACGCTGGTGGCGCCGACGGGATTCGCGCACCGGTTGAAGGCCGAGGCGTATGCGCGGGGGGCGATGCTGGCGGGGGTGTGCCGGCTGGGGCCGATGGAGACCGCGCGCGCCTTCGATGACTGGCTTGCGAACGGGTACGCGGGTGAGATGGCGTATCTCGCGCGTGGGGCCGAGAAGCGCCGGGACTCGACGCTGCCCGTGCCGGGGGCGGTGAGTGCACTGGTGATCGGCGTGAACTATGGCGGGCGCGAGCCGGACGGGCCGGTGGCGCGGTATGCGCGTGGGGATGACTACCACGAGGTGCTGGTGCCGATGCTGCGCGGTGTCCAGGACTGGGCGTCGGCGGAGCTGGGCGTGGCGGTGCCCGGGAAGGCGTACACGGATACGGGGCCGATCCTGGAGCGGGACCTGGCGCGGCGGGCTCGGCTCGGCTGGATGGGCAAGAACACGATGCTGATCTCACCGCGGCACGGGTCGTTCTTCTTTCTGGGCGTGTTGTTGCTGGGGCTCGAGCTGGAGGTCGATGATCCGTTCGAGACCGAGCATTGCGGTACGTGCACGCGGTGCCTCGAGGCGTGTCCGACGGAGGCGTTCGTGGGGCCCCGGGTGCTGGATGCGACGCGGTGTGTGTCGTATCTGACGATCGAGTCGAAGTCAGAGGTTCCCGAGGCGCTTCGGCCGCGGTTGGGTGGGATGATCTACGGGTGTGACATCTGTCAGGAGGTGTGTCCGTATAACCGTAAATTCTCGCAGGAGCTGTCGCTGGCTGCGTTCGCGGCCAGGCCGGTCCTCGACGGACAGGACGCACGGTCCCTCGCGACACAGCTGCTGGGCATGTCGCAGGCAGAGTTCTCTGCCTCGTTTAAGGACTCTCCCATGAAACGGGCCAAGCGCGTCGGACTCAAGCGCAACGCGGCCGTGGTGCTCGGCAACGCGGGGATGGAGTCGGACGTCGGCACGCTGATCGGCGCCTTGGACGACGACGAGCCGCTGGTGAGGTCGCATGCCGCCTGGGCACTGGGCAGGCTGGGCGGCCCGTCTGCCTTTGCCGCGCTCGAATCGAGGGCCGCCGTGGAGGCGGCCCCCGAAGTCATCGCGGCCATCGCGTCGGCCCTATCCGGCATGGCGACGTAGCTCCCAGCCATCTCGAAATGGCGCGGCGCGTACGGATCCGTGCGCAGCACGACGACGGCCGTCTTTCGGTTCGCGCGGCGCATGCCCTTGATGGGCTCCACCGCGATGTAGACGGCATAGACCCAGTGATCGAAGATGGAGCGGCGCTCGGCCCCGCCGAGTCGATCCCACGCGGCAGCGATGTTCCGCGTCTCGTGAATCAGCGACGAGAGCTTCTCGAAGGCTCTGACGCCCGATTCGGCATGTCGGGTCGCGGTCTTGACATTCCCCTCGGCGACGGCCACCTGACGACGAAGCTGCGCGAGCTGCTCGGTCAGCACATCGTCGCCGACGACAGACGCTCCGGAATCGGCCATGACCGTCGCCATCATGATCTTCGCGGCACGTTCGTAGGCGCCGCGACGATCACGAAGGGTCTTTTCGGCCGCCGCGACGCTGTTGGACGATGACCGGCCAAAACTGTCCTTCTCGAGCAGGAACTGCCGGACCTGATCCTCGAACGCTTCGCTGGATCGCTCCCGTACGATCAGATCCTTGATCTTCGTCTCGATCTCCGCCGCATCGACATACCAGACCTTGCAGCCGGCATCCTTGAATCGTTCGTGGGAGCGTTCACCGCGACGGTTCTTCGGCTTGCTGTGGGCGTACATTCGCGCGCCCCCTTGCGCTTCCTTGAGCTTGCCGCCGTTGTACTCCAAGCCGCAGTGCGCGCAGACGAGCGTCAATGGGAATTGCTCAGCATGACGACGGCGACGCGGTGCTCCCTCGACGCCGCGGCTCAACAGGCGCCGCTGGACCTGTTCGAAGAGCTCCACGTCGACAATTGGGGGCCACTTCGCGTCCACGATCATGACTGGGCGATTGCCTTCCTTCTCGGCAATGCCTTGAAATGACAAACGCCCGATCAGCGCGGTGTTGGTCAGTAGCTTGCGCAGAGTGCTGTGTGTCATCCGACCTCCACGCTTTCCGGATACGCCATCTTCGTTGTAGAGGACCCGCCCGACGCCGTCCAGCGACATACCGCCCACGATCAGGCGCGCCGCCTTGGTCCATTGGGCGACTTCGACGTCGTTCGGCAGGAGGATGGTGTTGGCGGATGCGGACGATTTTTCGCGATCCTTGAGCACACGGTCCGCGGCGACGTCCTTTCGCAGGGTGCCCCATGGGGCTGACCCACCAGTCCACCAGCCTTGCGAGGCGCTCTTGATCATTCCGCGCGTGACGTTCAGCGACAGTGTGACGGAGTAGGCCGCCGCCATGTGCGCGTGAAGGACGAGCACAATGATGTCGCTGAGGCTATCACCGCTCGTCTTCACTGTGACGAACTGTGGCCGCCAGCCAAGCTTTGTGAGTTCCGCATGCAGCTGCTGAAACGCTGCCACGTCCGGCCGACCTTCGTCATCGAGAATGCGGCCGAACCGACTGGGATCATACATCTCGATACGGCCGGGATCGTTCCGCGGGCGAGGGTTGGCGCGACAGAACGCCAGTAGGTCCTGGAGCTGCGGGCGGACGAATGTGGTGCCCGTGTAGTTGTCGCACCAAACCCACTCGGGATCGATCACTCCCCACTCGCGGTCGGCTGCCTCCCCTTGCTGCACGTGTGAGCCGATCTGACGCTCGCCAGATTCGGTGCTCTTCCTCGTGTAGCGAATGCGCGTCGGCACCTCCGCGTTGGCGGCGACGCGTTCCTGCCATTTGGCGAAGGTGATCATCATGACACGCCCTTCGGTGCGTGCTGCGAACTGCACCCGCGCCCCGCACGGCTCGATTTACGCTTGGGCCAAGACGACTTCTTGGAACTGTTCACTGACATGAACGCGAGCAGGACAATCACTATTATGTCGCTCAGGCTCTCGCCGGGCGTCTTCACCGTGACGAACTGGGGCATCCATCCAAGATTCGTGAGTTCCGCATGCAGCTTCTGGTAGGCCGCCACATCCGGCCTACCCTTGTCATCGAAGATGCGGCCGAATCGGCTCGGGTCGTACATCTCGATGCGGCCCGGATCATTCCGCGTCCGCGGGTGGGCGCGACAGAAGGCCAGCAGATCCTGCAGTTGCGGGCGGTCGAACGTCGCCCCGGTAGAATCGTCTCGCCACACCCACGTGGGATCTATCACGCCCCACTCTCGGTCGGCTGCCTCGCCCTGCTGCGCGTGCGAGACGATCTGGCCTTCGCCAGATTCGGTGCTCGTCCTCGTATAGCGAACGCGCGTCGGCACCCCAGTATTGACGGCGACGCGTTCCTGCCACTTGGCGAAGGTGATCATCATACGGCGTTCTCCCAAAGGTCATGCGAGATGATTTCCGCGCAGCGCCGGCGGCGCACGCGGTCTCCGGCGGCATCACTCAGCCGGTCGGAGAGTTTCTTGAAATGCCCTTCGACGACATGCATGCCGAAGAGGGCGGCGAGATGAACTGGCAGAGAGCTGGTGAGACTTGGGGGAGTGGCGGATTGGGGGATTGTGATTGCTGCCGACGATTCCGGACCGCAGTCCGTCTTCGGGGGGGCATCCACAGGCACCGTCCGGGTAAGGGGGCGCCGCATCGGTGATGTTGGTGCGGCAGGGGAGAGCCTAAAGCGGCCACCACGCAGCAGCCGGTCCGCCGTGAGACCGGCCATCCCCTCGCACTCCCCCTACCGGCCAACATGCGTAAGCGTCTGAACCACAAGCAGTTACGCGACCGACGCGCGCTGGCGGCGAACCGTCGATGGTGTGCCTCGCGCCGGCCACCACTGATGCAGCGGCGGCGAACGCAGGCAGCGGGCTGCCGGTGATAGCCCTCGTGGCCATACCAGAAGGGCGCTGCGTACGGCCGCCGTCACTGTTCGATCAGGCTGCGCTTTTCACCTCGACCGCCTCTCCAACCATCTCGGGCGAAGTGATCGAGTCCATCGTCGACTCGTGGAGGGCTGCCCGGATGCCATGCTGCGCAGCGGCGTACCACGACGCCACATCCTCATTCGGGCGTGTCACCACGCCACTGACGATGGATTTCCAGAGGCGTGCATAACGGATGGTGATCTCTGCGTTCCGTGCGGACCGATTCGAGTTGCCATCGTGATTCTGCATGTGCTCCCCCTTGGCATGGACAGGACGCGTGATTGCGTCTTGGCGCAGGCTGCGCGGCATGGACGGGGGGCGCCAAACGATTGATGG
Organism: Gemmatimonadaceae bacterium; assembly: GCA_020851035.1. Classification (NCBI taxonomy): domain Bacteria; kingdom Pseudomonadati; phylum Gemmatimonadota; class Gemmatimonadia; order Gemmatimonadales; family Gemmatimonadaceae; species Gemmatimonadaceae bacterium. The sequence continues at coordinate 72,200 of JADZDM010000021.1, forward strand.
AGCTGCGACTGGAGCGACGAACAGCGGAAGACGGCGAGGCCGCGTTGCGGTGACCCCGCGTCGGGTCCTCTGGTCTCAACTCGAACACGCGAGCCTTCGGCTACGAATCATCGGGTCTGTCCGCCATCGCACCAGAGCGCACGCGATTTCGTGCCGGACGCCGGGTGAGCGACCGAGCTGACATCCGCTTCCATGCTGCACCCCGTCGTGATCGCGCTCCCGTGCCGCCGCCCGTCAGCGGCGGCGGAAGGCGTGACGCGTGTCTGAGGTCCTGACGGACACGCACTGCCACGCGACCGACGTAAGCCAACCGCCGGAGGCGTCAGAAGGGCAGGTCGATGCCCGGCCCGGAGAGCGCCGTGGCCCATCTCATGGCCGCATCAGGCGTTCCGCGCTCCGAGTGTTCGAGCACCGTCCGCCGCAGGGTGCGCGTGGCGCCCGTGGCATCGTCCAGACTGATGCACGCGGCGGCGCTGGCACGGCCGGCGACGGCCACCACGGCCGCAGGCGCGGTGACGGGCACCCACCGATGCCACTCCACGGCACGCAGCGTCTCGACGACGCGCGCCAACTCCGCTGCCTCGTCCGCAGGGAGGTGATCCGTGCGGTCCATGTCGTGCTCTGCCCTGGTGAGAAAACCGGCGGCCCCCGGAGGCGCTCCGTGGTCGATATGGGCGACCAACGTGAGCCCCGCAGGTGCCGTCTCCATGCACACGCTCATCTCGCGAAAAAACGCCGCGAGAATGGCGGTGTTGCGGTCCGTGGCTCGCACCCCGTCGGCCGCCTGCAGCGTGTGGGCGACGATGCGACGAAGCCACCGATGCAGGCCGGGCAGCGCCGCAGGCACAGTGGTGCTGCCCTCGAGTGCTTCCCGAAGAGTCGCGTGGCCGTTGGCAACACCGAAAAATGGGAACTCCAACATCGCGAAGAGCAGGTCGGCGGCGCTGCGGCGCAGGATCAGCCGGGTTTCATCGATGAGCGCGGCGACCTCGCGCGCGGTATTCACGGGCGTCTCAGGTTCCTGCGTCAGCGGTGGACCAGCGTGCATTCGGAGGTTCATTCTTGGGGGCTCCATTCGATGAGGGTGACGCGAGTGCGCCGGCGGCGGAGATGGCCGGCTGACGGGAGTGATGGCGGGAGGTTCGCGACATGCCCATCCACGCGGGCGCGGTTCTGACAGCCCTTGTGGCCGTAGATCCGCGGGAGCGGGATGGGACATATCGCAACCGACCTGTGCTGGATGTGCTACGGGCGGCCTCCGTAGTGCTATCGCGGAGGTGTTGCATTGACCCGCTCGATGCGAAGAACCGACGCATCGACCTACGTCGCGATGGCTACCAGAGGTCGTCGGTGTGACTATTGGTCGTTGACGCGGTCGCTGTGGGCACCGCCATCCGGTCGGCCCGGACGCGGATGGCGGCGCGCACCCTAGGTGGCAGGGTACGGTGCACGAGCACCGCGACCTGTCGAACTCGAGCGACTTCCTCGACCGTGAGCGCCGTCGTCGCGCCGGCACCGGCACGGAGGGCTGCGCCCAGCGCGACGACGAGCAATTCGGCGTCGCCCTCCGCCATGGTGACCATGGCCTGCTGTCGCGTGAGCACGGTGACCCGGGGAGTTGAATCCACCGCACGCAGCGCGTCCTGCGTGTCGTGCGCGCGCGCCTCTCCGTCCGAGCTGTCCTGCGGTGCTCCTGTCTGCATGAGCAGCAGGGCCAGCGTGTCACCCTCTGGCATGACATTGGTCTGTGTGGACAAGCCACGCCGGGGGGCAGTCGGCGCCGTCATCAGGCTGCCCGTCCTGCGGCACGCGTCACTGTCCGCAGGGTGGCGGCATGCTCGAGCACCGCCGCGGTTGTGCGAGACGACATCCAGGCATGCAGCGCGCCGTCCGTCTGTGCCGGGCAGCGGTCGAGCTCTGCGCAGATGGAGAGGAGCGAGTGCTCCGTCAGCTCCTCGACCGTGACCTCGACATGACGAAGGCCCGCATGCAACGGCGCCACATATCGGAAGACGCGCGGCCGCCAGAACTCCAGCCATGCGGTCATGGACGGAACGCCCAGCTCTTCGACCTCGGATATCGCGTTTTGGAGCAACGCGAGCAGAGGAGTGAACGGGGGAATGGGATAGCTCCTGGTAGGGGCCATGATGGGGTGCTCCTCCGGCAAAGGCCGGCGTTACGGGTCGTGTCGCCGCCGGAGGTCGGCGTCGACACCAGAGCATTCGGGCGTGCTGGCGGGGGCTCGGCCCTCTCCGCGACTTCATGCACGACGGCGAGGCACCACCGGCCTGCGCGTGGCTGCCATCTGGCCCTCCTGCGTGGGCGCGCAGCGAGGCGCAGCTGTGCGACGGCGGTCGTCGTCGCACCTCGATTCGTCTGTCGGAGGCAGTCGACGTGCGTGAGCGGAACCCGGCGCGGTCGAGTGTCTGGTCGCGGGGGCGAAAGAACCGTCGTCGAACGGACTGTCACGGCCATGTGGCGTCGGTGAGGGGAGGCGTCCAGCGGCCACGTGGCCGCTCCCCCGTATCGCGCCGGTGTTGCGTCGGACGCGCTGACAGTGCTGGAGACGGGCGGTGCACGCGCCCGGCGAAGCGTGGTGTCCGCGGTCACGGTGCGTAGTGGGCGAGCCGCGTGGCGAGGTGGCGCCGAACCGCCTTGACGTGGTGATGCACGGTCGTGCGATGGACGCCGAGTACAGCGGCGGCGTCGGTCTTCGTCCGCTGCTCCTCGATGACGACGCGCCAGCTGCCGGCCATGGCATCCGGAACCTCGGCCAGGGCCTCCTCGTACTCGTGGCGCATCGGGTGCACGGTGTCGGCCTCGGCGTGCGCGTTCAGGGCGTACGTGGCGCGCAGGACGTCGGCGACCTCCGTATCGCAGGTGTCAGCGCGCCGTCGGGCCTCAGAGATCAGGCGACGGGAAGCGACGGTTGCCAGCCACCGCATGACACCGTCATTCCGAGGGTCGCGGCACGCGCCACGCTGGAGCGCCGGGATGGCGTCAACGAGGGTGTCTTCGGCGAGATCCTCCGGGGACTGCCACGTCGACACCGGTGCGGCACGCAAAAGGCTTGCGCAGACCGGTACGAGAGCGAGACGCGCAGCCGTGTAGAAGGCGACCTGCGCCGCCGCGCAGTCTTCCGGCGAGCGGGCGGTGGTGAGCGCGGCCAGTAGGGCGGCGAGGGTTGTCGAGCGGTCGGACATGGATGCTCCGGCTGTCGGTGCGGAGCCGTTGGTGGCGTCCGCCGCGCGGTCTGAACCGCGATGCCGGACCGTGCGAGTTGTTCAGCGGGGGCCCGGCTCCGACTCCTCTGGGCGTCGACGCGGGCGCCGACCTACGCAGCCTGCGTCCTTAGCTGCGACCCGTGCTGGACGGACGCCGTTAGCGCCCGCTCAGCACGACTCCATCGCACCCACGTCGGTCAGCGTCAGCGTCACGGCCGTGGATGCGGATGTGAGCAACGCTCGACCTAGAGCATCGCTGGCACGAAGACATTGACGTCAGCGATGCTGGCGGTCTTGACGATGAACGGGCAAAACCGTTCCCGTTCCACCAGAGCCATCGGACCAATCGTGGCCGTCAGGTGCGCGACCAGCGGAAGAGTGAAAAACTCGTACACCTGCATCCGCGCAATCCGCTCACGCAGGGTGGCCGCGAGCGGCATCGAGTCCAACATGCTCGTGAAGAGTGCGTTGGAGAGGTCGAACGTCTGGACAAAGTCCAGCTGACCGAGCGTCGTCTGTCGCGTCGCTGACCAGTAGTTCGACGACGTGCGAGCAAACAGGTCTAGCATGACGAACCGGCTCGTCGACACACTGCTGGGCGTCGCGAGCTTTGCGAACCAGATCCCGTAGTCGGGCAGAAATCCGCGAGGGGCTCGACTCGCTCCACCGCGGATGGTGAACCGTTCCGACGCATCCTCGGCAAGCGCGGTCAGCACGGCGTCGAGCGTGAAACCGTTATCGCACATCCGACCCGCGGTGGCCCGCATCGCGGGATTGTCGACCTTGAATTGATGCAACAGCACGGGATACAGCGCGTCTTCTTTCACCTTCAGCATGGAAAAAACTCCGGTGTTCTCGCGCTGACCCGGGTGGGACAGCGCAGTGGCACCAAGCTCCCTGAACGGGACCCTGTGTGACGCCGGTGGCCGCTGCGGAGCGCAGGGGGTGGGGGCGTTGGGGCGAGCTTACAGGGGTTCGGAGCGAATGACCGTCGGCGGCCGGGGGGAGGTCCGATTCCACGCCCAAACACAGGCATCTGGGGCAGCGCCCGCCCCGTGTCTTGGTCATTCGGCGGGGCGAGAGACCGGGGCTTGGGAGCACGTGCCCTTGGCAGTTAGCCATGAGCGTTCATGGCGCGACCGGCGCGCCAGGTCGAGATGCCATCTTAAAAGCCGTACCTCGTCCCCCCCCGCCCGCGACATCACTTCATCAGGTCAGCCAGTGCACCGGCGGACGCGCTGGTTGCGCCCGGTCCGGAGAGCCGTGCACGAGGCGACTTCAGCGGCAGTCCCGTCGTTCCGTCGGCAACCGCATACCAGACGGGGGCTCCGCTCCGACCGGCCAGATAGCAGGTGGCCATCCGGTCGACATCGGTGGGCAAGAACGTCCAGCCGACGCTTGCCCCTCGCCGCTCGAGGGTCGCGTTCCAATGACCAATCCATTCGACGCCGGGAGGAAGAAAAATCCGCCAGAACGTCGCACGCGACATGCTGATGCCGTGCCGCGAGTGCAGATACGCACGTGCTTCGCGGATGCTGAGTGTCGCCGTCGTCCGTTGCTGTGCCATACGACGGGTGTACTCGGGACTGCGAGCCGGCCGCCAGAGGCAGGCGCCCGGCGGACGTCTACGCTGGACGGCGATTGCGTCGCGCACGCCAGCGGCGGGGGGCGGCGGACGCCGACTCAGGCGGCAGGAGCCAAGCGCGAGCATGCAGAATCGCTACGACACGGGGGTCATCGCGGATCACGACATCACGACGCTGCCGAATGGCATCCATCAGGTCGTCGAGGTGGTTGAGATGGCGCCAGTCGTCCCGCCGTCCCGCGAGGTGATCCATCACGGCGGCACTTATCTCGGAGGCGTAGTGCTCCTTGAGGGTCGTCGCGAGATCACCCGTCAGGTGTTCCGCGTATTGCCAGTCGCCCCGGGCACCGCCCCAATAGGTGCCGATGAGCAGCCGGATCCTGTGGAGCGTGCACGCCACCTTCTGTGCCCGCGTGAGCAGCGAGCGTCTCGCTGGCACGGCGTCGCCGTGGAGCAGTCGAATGATGTCATAGAGGGCCTCATGCACCCGGGCGGCGAACTGGCCACCGACCCGGATGCGGCGCCGTGAGCGCGGCGCACTCGGGAACAGCGCCAAACCGTCCAACGCCGCCGCGTTCGGGGGGAGCGTTCCCTCACAGACCGGCCGCTTGTACGTGAAACCATGGGAGACCTCGCGGAACCACCAGTCGAGCAGGTCGTGATCGACACCTGTGGGACTGAGCTGGTGGACGTGCGGCTGCACCGGCTTGCGAGCCCGCTGCGACCGGCGTCGCCGCTCCGAGATCTTTAGACTGGCTGGGTCCACCTGTCGGTTCGTACCAAACCGCACATCCACGCGGACCAGACGACCATCGATGTAGGTGGTGGTCACGTGCCGACCATGCTGAGCATTCGCATAGTTCTTCCGGCGCATGCCGTCGTCGCAGACCATGGCGACGGCGCAGTAGTCGTGCAGGAGGAAGGCATACCGGCGATACGCGGCAGCGCACACGGCGTCGCTCGCTCCACAGGAAAGCCGATGCTGCCACTCCACCCGAGCGGCATGCGCACGGTTGGCCATCCAGGTCAGACCGACCGTGCTGAGCAGCGGCAGGCTGAGGTGGGTCACCAGCCAGACCTTGTCGATCCCGGTACCCTCCCTCACGTCCGGGCCGGGCTTGGAGGCGTGCAGCCACTCCATGACGAAACGACGTCTGGTCACCTGAATCGCCCAGTCGTTCGCATCCAGCGCCTCCGCGTACACCGCCGTCACGACCGACCACAGCGCACACTCGTTCCGGACGCAGACTTCCGGGATCCAATGCTCCGACGCGCCCTGATCACCTCCAAGTGCCGATGCGGTGCGTGCGGCTGGGCCATCCTCGAGCATCAGGCGCTTGATCAGGGGGCCGGACGCCCGCGCGACCTGCCCCACTTTCGCAATGAAGTCGGCGTGTCCCACCTCCCGCACTACACCCGGCAACGGTACATCGACCGCGAACAGGTGCCAGAGGCGTACCTCACCGCGGATGGGGAGATGCGACACGAGCTCAGGCCTGTCGTACAGCCCCTCAAGCAGGGATACGGTTCGAACCACGGCATCCATGATGGCCGTGTGCCAGGCGTCGGAGACGGCGCCCGACGCCGGGGTGCCGAGATACAGCGTCAGCTCCTGTGCGATGCTTGGGTACGTGCCGGAGAGCTGCTCCGCGAGTAGCCCGAGCCGGTCACGATGACAGGTCGTCACGGCGTCGCCAGACAGCTGGACGACACGGGCGACGCGGCTGCGCCAGTGGGGACGCCTGTCCAGCGAAGCGTATTTTCCAGCGTTGGCTGCGTCAGCACGGATTGCGTCTGCGCGAATGCGACGGTACGCGGAGCAGGCGTTGCGGATGGAGTTCGCGGCGTAAGGGCTCGGCTCCGTCCCGGCGTACGCGTAAAGCTCGTCCATGGACGGCATTTTTTCGGGGGCAGCGAACGCACCCATTGCCGCGCACGTCCGCGCGAGGACGACCAGCTTGCTCTGGTCTTGCCGCCGACGGGCGAAGCTCCGGAGCTCTAGGAACCCTGCGGACAGGAAGAGATGCGGTGAGTCGAGCTTGCGCGACGCGGGATCGATGCCGGTCAGCAGCCGCAATGCGCGCCGCGCGCGGCTGGCAGCCTCGCTGGGGTTCGCGTGACCGCGTCCCCGTGCCGCAGCCGCCGCGTGCTGCGGCAGGTCCGGCAATGCAACGCGGACATCGGCGGTGTCGACCATGGCGTGCCGCAGGGCCGCACGGACGGTGCTCGTGAGGCCGTGTTCGACGCTGTCGCTGACGGCATCGGCGTAGGGCCTGCCGCCGGTTGGAGCCCGGCTTGCAGCGCAGATGGTCTTCAAGGCGCGAAGGCAGCCGTCCAACGAGAGCGGGCGCGTCAGGCATGGACGGAAGCGGGCCAGCCCTGCGGGCGGCTGCGTGGCGCGGAAATGTTTGGTCATTGGCAGGGTGTCACGAGGGATGCGCGCCGCAGGCAATGGGCGCACCCGCACCATGCCGCTCTGGCGCCGTGGGCGCGGAGAGCCTTACAACCCCTGCTGGTCTCGTGCTGGTCTCAGCGGCGTTCTCGCCCGATTCCTCCGGCATTTACAGCACGAGATCATGAACATCCTCGTCGGAAATGGCGGCATGATTATGCTGTAAGGTACGAAGATCGGTGTCACGTACTGGTCAAGTCTTGGTCTCATGGGCACTTGGCTACACCGCCCCGCTTGATCAGAACTGAGGGGAGTGGTCAAGCGGCTTGTAAGCGACGCCGGTGCGCCACGTCATCACGAATGGCAGCCCGGAGCCAGCGTCCGCTGAGATTCGGGACGCGCACACGGCACCCCATCTTGCCTCGTTCCGAGGCAGGTGCACCCACCGTGCATGTGCTCGGCCTATCGAAGGCAGACCCCAAATAGACGACGCCGTGTGTAACCACGCGAATCGCGTGGTAATCCCAGATCCGCGGCTCATCGTCGGTGTTCGCGCCAACCCGAGCCTCGCAGCACTGGACTTCGCGACCGTGAGGTCGCGAAGTCCAGTGAGCACGAGGAAGTCAGAACAGGCGAATCGTCGAAACGTTGTTGCCCGTGTCGCGATCCCACGTCGTTTGGATCTTCGGGTGTACCGGAAACTCGGGCGAACGGATCGGGTCGAAGTCAGCTGACCGCAATGCGCACGCCCCCGCCTCGCCGAACACGCCGACGACCCGCTCGGCGAGATAGTCGGCAACATGCTGATCAGCGCGCTGGCCCGTGCCGAGCAGCATGCGGATGACATCCAGCGAGAAGGCCAGCAAGGACGGATGCACGTCCTGAGTGCCCCCTAAACCTGAGAGCACGTAGGCCAGCCGAAGCGGATGCCCGGTGCCACCAAGCGCGTCATCGAGCGCGACAGGTTCGACATTCGCGAGGGCTGCCGCGCGAAAGAGCGGAGTGAGCAATTCACTTGATCCGCCGTACAGGCGAATGATCAAGCGGGCATCAGGAATGCAATTGTGGAACCGCAAAGCGAAGAGCACCCGTGCCATCACGGTGGCATCAAGCGTGGGCCATTCGGCACGGTCTGCGGGGAGCGGAATCGTCGGGAAGCTGAGCGCATTCCGTTCAGCCGGGACAGGCGGAGCGCCGCCGAGCTGCTGGCGCGTGATTCTGGGAGACATACGATGAGCTTGGGAAGAGGGCCGTCGACAGCGGGGCGGAAGTGCCCGGAGCACGCGTTCGCGTGTGCTGCCATGCCAACAGGCTAAAGCGGGAGGTGGGCCGGCCTGAATGCGGCCAATCGAGCGGTCTGGACAGCCGTGCGTGCGCCCTGCTGTGAGGGAAGCCAAGCGCGACAGCTACCCTCGGACGGCGCAAAAGAGGCGCGATGCAAAACCCCTTGATGACCAGCTGATTCCAGCCACGCCGACTGCAGCGCGGAGCGTGACCGGGATCAGTGACCCGACATTCGTCGCGGTGATCAGGACGAAGGAGCCTTTCGCGCGCCTAGGCTCCGCTTGCGCGCCACGACAATCCGCGCCCGCGACGTGGTCGCAGCAGCTTGGGCCGCCAGGGATGCCTCCAGCGACGCAACCCGGGTCTCTGCGACTCGACACCGCTCGGTCTCGACGCGAAGGGCTTCACGTGCCGCTGCCAGCGCCTGCTTGAACTCCGTGACGGTACCGCTCGCGAGCTCGGCTTCCCGACGAACGAACTCGACCTCCTTGCGCAGCACGCCAGCCTCCTCGCGGAGCGCTGATATCGCTGCGGCATGCATCGCTACGGTCTCCCGATGCGCACGCGTCGCTTCATCGAGCTGTTCCGCAAGCGTCTGTACCTGCGACGCCAGTTCCGCGGTGTCCCGCTGCCAGACCTCTGCCTCAGCGGCGCGAACCGTACGCAGGTCCTTCCACTCACGCTCCGCCGCGGCACCAGCGACGACGATTGCGTCTTTCAGGAGCGTCAGCGCGGCCGTCGGGATGCCGGTGACATCGTCGAACGGCGGCACCGGAGCGACCGCCGGTTCGACCAGCTCGACGAGGAAATCATCGGGCAGCGTGGCACGCAGGTGCGCGTTGACGCCGCGCTCAACCTGAACGGCGCGAAGCGCATAGCTTGCCCGGAGAGCGCTGCCACGATTCCGCGCAGCCTTGATAATCTCGCGCCCAGTCGGGAAGGCCTTGTTGTTGCAACCCACGAGGCCCCGAGCCACGGCCAGCAGTTCCTTGGTGGTGATATCCATCTGAACAACCTCCCTTCCGACGATGTGACCGAGGCCGCGCTCGCGGCTCGGACCGCCGGCGACTCCGTGAGGGGCAGTCGGATCGGCTGTGGCGAAAGCCTAGTGCGGTCGTGGGGGGGCTGCCGGTTGCGGCGCCGGAGGAGGCTGCCTGCAGACAATTGGGGGCTGCGACCGACGTTCCAGGCCGGGAGCGGACTGGCTCCGAGGGAGAGCGCTGCCCACGCGATCCAGCGGGGGGGCGGCTGCGATGGGTTCAGGCGTTGCACGACGTGGGCGGATCGTGCGGACGCTGGCTCACTCGGACGGGCGTCCCCGCGCGCATGCTCGGTTCTCGCACCTGCGCGCTGTCGCGCGGGTGCGCGATTCGTGCAGGCGCGCGGTTCGTTTCAGTCTAGGGGTCTCACCCCGCTGCGCACGCCTAAGCGCAGTTAGGCATGCGCAGCACTCTAGGCGGCGGCACCCGCCATGCGGTCTGCAGAGCTGCTCAGGGAGCAGGCTGCCGGTGTCAACGCCGTTCGATATCGCTCACTTCTCCACACTGAGTGGGGAATTTCAGACGATCACTTACAGAGTCCAGATTCGTACTGCACGACGGATGAGGAATCATCGAGATCCACACCGAGTTCGCGGTCCAAAGCTGCCCGCAGGAAGCGCGCGAGCGGAGCGGCATGGTGTCCACGGGATTCGTCAGGTTCAGCGCTCGCCAAGCACCGACGCAATTGCCAGCCGATGGCAGCAGCTAGAGGCACAGGCACGGCATTACCAATCTGGGTGTACCGCGGCGCCTCGCGCACCGTTTCACCACTGCGGACGTCTCCCGCGCGACGGTCGCCGCCAGTTGTACGAGGCCCCTTGAACTGGTACCAGTCGGGGAAACCTTGCAGCCGGGCCCACTCGCGCACCGTCAACGAGCGTGATTGTGCGAAATGCACGTAATCATCTGGCAGCGACGCAACAGTGATACCCGGCGCCCTGTCGCCCCACGTTGCTGGAAGGGCGCGCTGCGCGAACTTCTTCGTGCGCTGCGCTTCCGGAACTTCCTTCCCTTGTCGGATGAGCCCAAACCGCGCTCGCACATGTGCGGCGTGCCGGCTGTACGCTTGCTCCGCTAGAGGCGCACCCTTCCGAGTCGCGACACCGTCACCTGATACAGCCGCGCGCATGGCATGCTGCCAGCCTGCTCTCGCGGCAGCGGGGTACGCGCACGTCTCGAAGGCCCCCTTACAGCCGGCATGTGCCCACGCTTCCCAACTTGGATCAATGAGGTCGCCAAGGAGCTCCTCCATGTCCGGCAAAAATTCGCGCCGCCTCTCAGGCGATAGCGCAGGTGGCAGCAACAGCGCCTTTGTCGCAAGCTGTTCGTCACGCGCCGTGCAAGCGTTTATGGCCTGACGTGACAACGTGCGTACTGAAGGATGGGCAAGTTCACGTATTGCCTCCCACCGCTCCTCACGAAGACCGACCATGAGCACTCGCGGACGGTTCTGCGGCACGCCGAACTCGTAGGCCCGGACAACGTCGTACGCGATGACATACCTGTCCCCGAGCGTCCGTAGGAAGTGGCGACGAACCCGGTCCCAGACCTTTCGCGGGTCGTCCCGTGACCAGCGTGCGGACAGAAGCCCACGGACGTTCTCGAACAGGAACGCCTCCGGCTGCAGCTTGTCGATCACCGAAATCATGTCCTTGTACAGGTGGTTGGACGCGATTTCATGCTTCTCGACATCGCTATGCGTGCGTCGGTGACCGATGCCGGAGAACCCTTGGCACGGCGGCCCGCCCGCAACCAACGTCACGCGTTCGTTCCGGCCCAGTCCGGCAAGCCTCCGCAGCTTGCTGGGCTCGGCGTCTGCGAGCTGCCGCACGTCCGTCTCGACATGCACAGAGCCGTCGCGGTTGGCCACATAAGTGGCCCGCGCCGAATTGTTGAGCTCGGCTGCGAGCACAGGCACGAAACCGGCAAGCTCGAGGCCGAGGGATAACCCTCCGCACCCCGCAAACAGGTCTACAAGGGTGAGATTCACTTCGTGTGCATTCGGATCCGCTTCCTAAGGGCCGCAAGGATCACGGAAAGCTAAGGCCCAGTCACGTCACCTTCCAGGCGAGCACGACGCGCGACCAAACCTTGCCAGCTCAGCAGCGCTCTGATCCTACCTTCGCAAGTACGCCAGAGGCTCGGCGTCGCATCTGGCGGGCGATACGGGGAGTGGGAAACCTCACTACCGAGGCTGCCTTCGCGGTCCTGCTCCGGAGGCACGGCCTCTCTGGTTGGCGGCGACACCAGCCGTACCCGGGTCGCCCAGACTTCGCGTGGCGCCGCGAAAAGGTCGTCGTATTTGTTGATGCGGTTGCTTTTGGCACGGCTGCCCCAGGCACTATCGGCCGCCGCGCGCAAACCCCGAATTCTGGGCCACCAAGGTTGCGACAAATCGTGCACGAGACCGACGAGTGACCAGGGCGCCGCGTGCTTCCGGCTGGCGGGTGGCGCGAATCTGGGAGTGCCGATTGCACGAGCCTGCTACGTTGTCCCGTGTCGCCCGGGCTCTTGGACGCAATCTTCGGGAATAGTCCGAGACAAACGCCCGCCGCACCCTGCCCCCTGAAGCCCGTGACATTTCAGGGCGGTGTGGTGAACGCCAAAAGATTATCCCGCTGGGCTGGTTGACTCCGCCGGGCATAAGGATAAATCCGCTACCATGAGGCGACTGTCAGGGCCTCGTGCTAAATGTTCGTGCGCACGTGCCATTGCCGAAAAGGAACGCGCGTCCGCGCACGCCCCCCCTCTGAAGAAGCCAGCCCGGGTCCCACCTGCTCATCTGGCATCCCCCTTTGCCCACACTGTGTCAGAATCTGCGCTGATTGCGAACACCTACCCACGGGGGCTCCTCGATTGGGCAGGACACCGGACCGGCGGTGTTCGCCGGCTGTTCTATGGCGCGACAGGCCGCCCGGCTGGGGACTTGATTGAGACACCTCTCTTGTCACGGCTTCGAGACTGGGCTCGCGACGTGGCTGGCCGTCATGCTGACGCTCCACGCATCGTGCTTCTCGTCGGCGGGCCGGGCAACGGTAAGACGGAGGCGGTTGAGGAGGCGATCCGCGCCTTGGAGCGTGAACTCGCGCTCGATGGCGAGCTTGAGGCAATTCTTGCCCCACGCTTCGCGCCGACCGACGGATCCACGGTTCCGCGACTTGTCCAAGTAGACATTGGCTCAGCGCTCCGCTCCGCGCGCGAGTTGGTACTCACTCTGGTGCAGGACGCGTCGGTTGCCGACCCTGCGTTAGCTGGGCAGAGCGCGGCCGCTCTGTTAGTTGATGATCTCGAGCGAGAGGTCGCAGCGGACAAGTCGCATGTCTACTTGGCGTGCGTAAATCGCGGCGTCCTTGATGACGCGCTCATCCTCGCAACGGAGAGTGGCCGGGAGAACGTTCGCGCCCTGATTGAGGCGGTTGTTCGAGCCGCCGGCACTGGTCTCGCGGCCCCCCGCTGCTGGCCACTCTTGGACTTTGCAGCGGTCGCGGTCTGGCCGATGGATGTGGAGTCCCTCTTGGTGACGCGCGACGTGCCAGAGGATGAGCCCAGCGACTCACCTGCGATGCAAGTGCTCGCATTGGCCACGACGGCCGATAGGTGGCCAGCCGAGGGTACCTGCCCGGCGGGCGACCGCTGCCCGCATTGTAGCAGCCGCGGGCTGCTGGCCGGGGCGAGGCACCGGACATCGCTCCTGCAGGTGTTGCGATGGTACGAGCTTGCCTCAGGAAAACGATGGAGCTTCCGCGATCTGCTCTCCCTGTTGTCCTACGTGTTGGCAGGAGCACCAGTGGAGGCCGCGGGGACTGTCCTCGGGCCCTGCGAGTGGGCCGCGCGGCTGCTAGAGATGAATGCCCGCGGGTCCGGCAAACCAGATGCCACGCGGCTCGCGGCCCCCTTCCTCCTTGTGGCTGCCCAATACCAGCACGCGCTCTTCGGACAGTGGCCACGCCTCGGACGGGCAGGAATTCGGTCCGACCTCAAGGAACTGGGACTGGAGCAGGACAGCACGCTGCTCGGACTGCACCACTTCCTCACCATGGACCGCACGGCGTCCATTCCTGGCACACTCCGCGACCAACTGGCGAGCATCTGTGCGTTGCTCGATCCCGCGCTCGCAGACCCCGATTCGGACGTGGACGTGAGTGCGCGCTCTAAGGTTCCTTTGCGTGAGCTTGACGCCCGATTCAGCCATGGCGTACGCGAGGGGCTCACGATGATTCGTCGGTATCACAGCCTCTCACCGCTCGAGGTCGACCTCCTCACTCGCCTCGCTGAAGCTGATGAGCGAGTCGGTGCGTCAGACGTCCGTCGGCGCCGGCCAGCAACCGCGGCACGCATGCACATGCTCCTGCGCGATTTCGCGTGCCGCATGGTCCGGCGCAGTCTTGGGGCAGCAGCAGCGGTCGTGCGCGATGCGCAGGTGCTGCGCGACTTTGAGCACGTGATCGCTGGCGATGAGCAGCTCCTGTACAACGCGGTCAGGGAGGTAGAAAGACAGCTCAATGACCGAGAACACTTCGTGGTCGACCTGACAACGACGTTCGGGGAGCCACTGCCGCCAGAGACCAGGCGCGTGGTGCTTCGCACTGACCGGCAGAAGGTGCGCGTACCAACGGCCACCGGGGCAGGACGCCCACGGTCTGACCTTCGCTACCTGTCTGCCGGGAAAAACGCCGCGAGTCAGGCAATCCCGCTGACCTACGAGCTGTTTCGTTCAATTCGCGAACTGCAGGACGGCATGCTCAGCGCCTCGTTGCCGCGCGCAGTAAAGGCCTCACTCGACGCGGTTCGTGCGCGTCTCGCGGGTCGCGTCGTACGAGATGAAGAGCAGTTAGATCAGGCAAGAATTTTCATCGGGATTCGCGATGATGTCATCGTCCGCGAAATGGGCAAATTCCTCGTACGCGACAGAGCCGAGCAGTGAGCGTCGAATCCTTCCTTAGCAGCCCGTGGACATGCTCACACCCTGCCTACGAGAACTCGTCATTCAACCTGCGGCCCGCGCCTGAATTTGCGACGGCAGAAGTCGTGCTCGCGTCAACGTATCGTGCCGCTGGCTTCCTCGGCGTGACAGAGGGCCAGATTCCCGCGCAGGGTCGTGAGCTGGACAAACGCTCGCGCAAAGTCCGCAAGAGTGTAGCGGGGCCAAGACAAATCGAGCAGGACACGTGGAGAACGATCCTACATGGGGCGCTTCAAAGCCCCAAACAGCCGCAGCAATCAGCGAAGAGATTCCTGCAGCTAAGTCCTGTGATCCCAGACACTGCGCTCTACTCTGGGTCAGCTCGCCTGAGCGGCAATTCCTGGAATCCTGGGCAGCTGGTGTCCGCGATGGTCGCCATCGGCTGCCCCAGCGATGAGGCGGCGCAGTCTCTCTGGAGTGAATTGCACGACGCTCTCAGCGTGGGCGAAGACGACGATATCTGGGCACGGTGGCTACAGCTCGAATTCGAGCGCCAACGATTTGTGACGGTTGATTGGCAGCCGCGGTCCATCTCCGCACTATGTCGTTGGCCAGCGCAGGAGCGCGAAGGGCTTCATTTTCCTGCACGCCAATTCGTGCTTGACCTTCGTGCCGTCTTGCGAGCGAAGCGGCAAATGACGCGGCGCCAGTGGTCAAGCCTACTCGAGTCAGTTCTCCGCATCGGTGCGGTGGCTCACGTCATGTGGCTCTGTGAGGTCAGCGACCGCCTTTGGAGAGAACTGCGCGCCGTGCTTGGGGGCAGTCACGCACCATCTGCGGCGGCGCTCACGCGCACGCTCGTGGCTCCTGCCAGTCGCAGCCTGGTATATGGATCACCAGCGATACCCATCGTGCGTGATCGAGCATCAGGATACCTGAACGCGCGGCTCGGGATCAACCTGGTACTCCACGAGCTGGAGCTGCAGGGGATTTCGACCGGTTCGCTCGACTCACTCGCCGATGTCTCGGCATTTCTGGCATCAGTACAGTCCCGCTCCGCCAAGCTCGCGGAGCGCGATGTGCTCGGAGCGTTAGCCAAGCTGCAAGATGAACAAGCGCGCACACTCGCGTGCAAACGCGGAATCGGCTCCAACATCGCCGAGTTTTGCCGCCACAGCCTCGGCCAGCGCCAGACGGCAGATGACAGCTTGCGCGGCTATGACCAGGGCTTCCACCTGAAGAAGCGAGGCGGATACGCTGCCGCCCCATGGGTGGTCTCGCTTGGCCCAGTTGCACTCCTGACGCTCGTTCACTGCTGCCTCGCGGAGGCAGCTGGTCCCAGGTCTGTACAGCGACTCTCTGAGCACCTCGAGTGCTACGGCCTCAAGGTGTACCCCGACAACTTCGCCACGGGCGAGATTGGGCGGAGCTTGCGGATGCTTGGCCTCGTTTTGGATAGCCCCGATGCGGAAAGCGGGATGTTACTTGTTCCGCCGTTCGAGATTTCACGAGACGTTGGCGCGCGCCGTCGTGACGTCGAGAATGGAGGCATTGAATGAGCAAGCTCATTGCCGAGCTCGCATCACGCGTCGAGGCACAGATGCGTGCGATGGTGCGCACGCTTCAGCGTCCGGATGCGGAGCTCCGCAGCGTGTTCCACGGACCTCCGGTCCACTACATGCAACTCGTCCTCGAGCGGCTTGCTTCAGAGGATGGACTGCAGCTTGAGTTGGCGGATGGCACACCTGTGACGCTTCCAGTGCTCTTGCCCGCTCCATCTCTCGCCAACGGTCGTGGCAACCCTGCTGTTGGAGCTTCAGGACTTTGCGACCGCGACCACCTGATTGCGCTGCGTAATACGCCGGCCTGCCCTCGATTCTTGACGCTTGCGACTCCAGGCCAAGATGCGATCCTTTCCCTCGGGAACACGCGCGATGAGTTCGGCGTCGCGCAGGCAGCGAACGGCGGCAGCGCCACCGTTGATGATTGGTGGCACGACCGTTTTGTGCAGGAGATCGTGGACGCCGCGCTCTCGCGCACCGATTGGCGCGGTGAGAAAGAACGCGCAGATGCCGTGGCGCTCCTCGAGCGCGCAGTTCGAGCGGCGGATGCCGCAGATCAGCACAATGACCGGGAGAGACGCCGGTGCTGGGCCGCGCTGGCACGGGTCCTGGCAATCAGCGACCCGAGTGTTCCCTTCGCGACTCAATGGAGCCTTGCATGCGGCTTCCCGCCGACAGGCGCTGGAGTTGACAAGGACCAGCAGACCAAGGCTTTGAGGCATTTGGTTGAGTTGGTGGAGAACAACGGGTTCGCTCCCACGGCGGAGCGCCTTCGACAGGGAGCCAGCGAGGACGAACAACTCGCCATCGACTTGTGTCTTCGGCACCTTCGCGACAATTGCGACCGAGCGAATGCGCTAACGACTGAAACGGCGCCATTCTATTTCGGACCGTGCGCGTCAGACGACCTTTCCGAGCCTCCTCGCTGGTGGAGCGTGCTCACTTCGGGTCGCCTCATCGAATTGATGGAGCAGGACAGCGATGGTCCCGCTCCCGGTGCGCTTGGGCTCGAATGCACGAACGCGCTTGTGAAGGCTGGCCGCGGACTACCCATTGTCGTCGCAGGTCCCGTTGAACTGCGGTTTTCGGGCCCAGCCGAAACCGATGGACCGCTCGACGGCACGGTGACCCGTCAGGCGCCGGGAAAAGGCAATCGCCGCGAGTGGATAGTGGACACCCTCGGCAACCCAGACGTGCGCGACGATGGCCTCCCGCCGCACGAGCGTCCCGTTCCGTATGTCGCACTGTCGGGAAGCCACAAGAAGGCGACCGTTCGTGTCGTGTCGCTCGCCTCATGGGGGGCGGGCGTGGTCGTGACCTGCAGGAACGCCGTGAAGCTGGAGCTGCCGCGTAGGACCAAGGCCGGAAGCCAAGTGACACACGAGTGCAACCTGTCATTGAGTGGCGAAGCGCGACACTTCTTGGACATCCACGTCGCGAGTGGGATTGCGCTCGGCCCTATAGCAACCGGCGAGGACGCGAGCACCGCCGGCGCAGCTCCACTCTCAGCGATGGTGGTACCGCCTGTCGCGGAGTCGGGCGGGCCATGGGGCGTCGACTTGCTCGCGACAAGCGAGTGCTACTACGACCTCGCCGTCCAGTGGCCCGATGGCACAAGCGCAACACTACGGCTCAACATCACATGTGTGGAGGCGCCGAGCGAGGGGTGCCGCAGCGTGTTCGACCGGCTCGTGCGGGTCAATCGCGCGCAAGATCGCACTCGTGGGGGCTTGGTTGTGCAGATCGACCGCCAGTCTCGACTCGCCGACCTTCAGGCATGGGCTCTCGACGCTGACGCCGTGGCGCGCTCGTTCTATCCCGTCGTCATTTCCTCAGACTGCGCAGAGTGCTGGCGTCCGCCATCATGGGAGACGGAGGAAGGGACTGTCATCTCCCGAGGCCGCTTCCTTCACGATCCCCGTCCAAGCTTCGACGAGCTTGTCCCACCCGAAGCGTTCGTCCTTGCGCGCACTGAACTGGCGGCTCGCATTAGAGGAGAGGATGGGCACGGGCTCATGGAAGCTGCGGAGCTCGGGTTGTGGCTGCAACAAGCCGAGTCTGCCGAGCTGCTCGACGCGTACGTGCGCGCGTACTTCTCATGGCTTTCCGCGGCACCAGACGCTGCGGCGTGGGTCGACCTCGTCGTCGTCACGGAGCTCGAACGGGATGGCCGCACGCTCGCACAGGAGCCCGACGCTGTTCTCGTATCACCCTTGCACCCACTCAGGCTTGCCTGGCAGGCGCTTGCGCAGCGCGTGCTCCTTGATGCGTCCCGTGCGGGTATGCCATGTCCCGCCGGGAGCATTCTCGATCCAGACGGTATCCCCGACATCCTCGCCCTCCCGCTGCGCACCGCGGGCGGAAGTACGCGCCGAGTTCCGATGTTGGCGACAGAGTGCGGCTCGGACTCGTGGGCTGTCCTGTGGAACGGCACGAGGGTTGGGCGGCTCGGCACGCATGGAGCGCTCGCACCGTTCGACAAGGAGCTCGGACTCCAACTTGGTGGGGTGACGAGTGGCTTCAGCGCCTCGCAGGTCTGCCGCGCGCTCGACGATGTCGCGACGCTGCTCACAGCGAAGCCGATCCTGAACGTCTTGGTGGCAAGCAGCCTAGGGCAAAGTGAGGCATGCAACGAAGGCTTACTCGACTGGGCTCGCGACCGATTCTCGGTAACAGAGGCTGGCCCGCGTCCGCTGCTCGCGATGGGTTCGCGTGAGCTTCAGGTGTACGATGAGCGCAGCGACGCTGCACGACCGGAGGCGTCAGAAATCGCCAACTTGGCGGAAGACACGGATGCGGCGGTTCGCTGGTACGCGGGCATGCCAGCCGGTCCGCGTCCGGACCTCGGGATCATCGCGCAGCTTGAGACGACGAACGCCGGAGCGGAACAGGTTTCGACAGCGTCGCCCCTGAGCACTGGGGCGCTCGTCCGGCACAGAATCAGGACGCAGCTCAGCGCGGGCGCAGGGGCCTTCTTGAGCGAGAGCCGAATGGCGACAGCCGGCCCTCCGTCTGGCGATGCGCTGGCCGACCACGTCGCGGCCACGACAGCCCTGCTCGAGAACCTCGGAGACACACGACAGGGCTTCACCTTCGCGCCAAGCGTTCAGGCGGTGAGCACCCTGGTCAACGACCGGAAGGCAGAGTTCACGGCGGTCTCCTCGAGCGCCGTGGATCCGGCGTGCTTTCTTGGTGGCTGGCTTGAGGGCGCGTACCTCTGGGACTATGAACTTCCGTCGTACTCCCACCGGGCAGGCGACACCAGCGGCTACTACCTCCTCTCGCGCGTCAAGGACGTCGACCGCGAGGCGCTGCGCGAGCTCCTGAAGCGGCTGCCCGGGTGCGACGGCATGGATGACGAAGCCGTATCCGGAATTCTCTTCGAGGTAGCACGGCGCGGCATCCCGACCGTGCGTGGCCTCTCCGCCGGACACTCAGGGGCTGCGGGTGACCTAGGGCTGTTCATGGCCGGGCGCCTGCTTCAAGACGAGTTCAGGGGCGCCACTGGTTCGGCAGGACTACTCCCAGTGCTGCGCAGCGATGGCGAGGTGCAGGAAGTCGCACTGGTCATCCCGGTAGACCCGTTCCGCGGCTACATGCAGGACCTGCAGCGCGCGCTTGGCATGTCGCAGCTGTTGCGGCCAGACCTCTTGGTCGCCGCGATGGTGATCACCGACTCATCCGTTCGGATTCGTGTGACGCCCGTCGAGGTCAAGTACCGACAGGAGGTCATGAGCACGTCGGATCGCCGAGATGCCCTCGCCCAGTCGGCTGCGCTCGCCGAACTCCTTGAGAAGGCACGCAGCCGAGGTACTGAGTCGGGCCTCGTGATCTGGCAGCTTGCGTTCCAACACTTGCTGCTGACGATGCTGGACTTTGGCTTCCGCGTCTACAGCCAACAACCCGCAGCCCTTCGCGCACCTGCAGACTGGTCTCGCCTCCACCAGCGTGTCAGTGCCGCGATTCTTGGCGATCTTGCCAGCGTCGAGATTGATGCCATTGGAAGGCTCGTGGTCTTTGATGGCTCACCGTCGAGTGCCCAACGCGATGTCAACGACGACGGGCATCACGAGTCGATCATCGTGAACACGCGAGACGGCGCAGAGATCGTGCATGGCCGCTCGGAAGCGCTGGTCGACGCAATTCGCACGGCTGTTGGCGATTGGGGTTTCTATCCGACTGGAACGTCACGTGTGCAAGCTGACATGCAAGCGGCTGACCTTGGTGCAAGCAGGCCTTCGTCGCCCGCACCTTCGGAGACCAAGAGCGAAAACCGACCAATGAGCGTCACAACGCCCGTTCAATCGCCTGAGATCCTGAAGGACGCGACGGAGCCCACCACGGGTGCGAGCACTTGGGTTGACTCCGATACGACTACTTCTGCGGTTGATGGTGACCCATTTGACGGCACGTACGCTCCCATCTCAACGGGTCTTGAGAGTGCGGTGCGAGAAGTACCTGTGCCGAACGATCAGCAGTTGCCTGCAGCTCCACCTCCGATGCGACCGATCAGCAAGCCAGACGGCATAGGCGTGATCATCGGGAGCACTGTCGATGACTTCCGAACCGAAGAGAAGTTGCTGCGCCCGAGCATGACGCGACTGAACCAGCTGAACATGGGCGTCGTCGGCGACCTCGGCACAGGCAAGACGCAGCTCGTCAAGTCGATTGTGTACCAGATTGCATCTTCGTCGGCTTCCAACGACGGTATCAAGCCGCGGTTCCTGATCTTCGACTACAAGAAGGACTACGCTGCTGCCGACTTCGTAGAGGCGGTGGGGGCAAAGGTCGTGATGCCGCACCAACTGCCGTTGAACCTATTCGACACCCGCGGCACGGTCGGCGTACCGCCGTGGATGCCACGCTTCAAGTTTTTCGCGGACGTGCTCGGCAAGATCTACAGCGGCATTGGGCCGGTCCAGCTAGGAAACCTGAAGCAGGCGGTGAAGACGTCATACGAACGTGCTAAGGCGGCGGGTCGCGAAGCCACGATCTATGATGTCCATGACACGTACCACGCGCTCGTGCAGGGCAAGCTTGACGCTCCGCTGTCGATCATCAGCGACATGGTCGACATGGAGCTCTTCACAAAAGAGCCGCTCGAGGCTGGCGCCTTTGAGAGGTTCCTCGACGGGGTGGTGGTGCTCTCCCTTGACCAGCTCGGGCAGGACGACCGCACGAAGAACATGGTGGTCGCCATCATGCTCAACCTGTTTTACGAGCACATGTTGCGCCTTCCAAAGCGCCCCTACCGCGGAACCGACCCACAGCTGCGCACGGTGGACTCCTACCTGCTGGTCGACGAGGCAGACAACATCATGCGGTACGAGTTCGACGTCCTGCGTTCGGTGCTACTGCAGGCGCGAGAGTTCGGCGTGGGAGTGATCCTCGCCTCCCAGTTTCTCCGCCACTTCAAGGCGGGAGCTACGGACTACCGCGAGCCACTGTTGTCCTGGTTCATCCACAAGGTTCCGAACGTCACGGCGCAGGAACTGGCAGCACTCGGAATGCCGGGGAGCAGTTCGGAGCTTGCCGCGCGGGTGCAGCAGCTCGAGAACCACCAGTGCCTGTTCAAGACCTTTGACGTCCCGGGAGTGGTCGTGCAGGGGCTTCCATTCTATAAGTTGCTGCAGGAGCACCGAGGTCAGCCGGCACGGTGAGCGTATCCGACTTCCGTCACCCGACTGTATGGGGGTCGCGGAAAGAACAATCCCGCTGTAGAGCCACGCTCATCAAGGCCTAACAAGATATGCGCGTAGAAAAGCTCGCGATTGAAAATTTCAGACTCTTGCTGAGCGCGGAGATGTCGCTCGAAAGGACGACAACACTGATTGTCGGGCGCAACAACAGCGGCAAAACTTCGATCACTGAGTTCTTCGCTCACATCATGGGCGAAGAACCAAAACGGCTTCGCCTTGAGGACTTCTCTGCCGCAACACGAGATAAGTTCCTGACCGCCAAGCAACTGCGTCAAGAAGGCAAAGACGATGACGACGTTCTCGCGGCGCTACCGATCATTGCCGCTACGATCTTCGTTTCGTACGATCCGGACGAGCCACTTGGCGCGCTTGCGCCGTTCGTGGTCGACCTTGACCCTGATTGCAAGTCCGCCAAGATACGCATCGAGTACCGGCCGTCGCGTACATCCCTCGCACTACTGCTTCACCCGCCCTTTACAGCGGGTGGTTCAGAAGACACCGCGCATTTTTTCGGGAACCTGCGCGATGCGATTCCCAAGGCCTACGAGTACCACGTTACAGCCGTTGACCCAAACGATTCAACGAACGTACGCGCCGTTGAGCTGAGACAGCTCAGCATGCTCTTTCAATGTGGGCTCGTAAGCGCCCAAAGGTTTCTTGACCACAACAAGCGCGGCGAACCAAACATTCTTGGCAGGCTCCTTGAAGGCCTGTTCACGACAGCATCAAGCGCCACCGCGACGACAGCTGACCAGGCAATTGCGGCAGAGCTTAAAGTCGCGGTCGCGACAGTCGAACAAAGCATTCATGCCGGCTTCAACGAGAAGCTCACGGCATTGCTCCCGAGAATCAAAAGTTTTGGATACCCAGGTCTCAACGACCCAGACTTGCGCACACAGACAGCACTAAATGTCGCCAGTCTGCTCAGCGAGCACACGAAGGTCTTCTACACCGGGGCTCATGGCGTCCATTTGCCTGAGGGCTACAATGGCCTTGGCGCTAGAAATCTCATCTACATCCTTCTCCAGCTTCTAAGCTTTCACAAGGCCTTTCGTGCGAAAGCGACGTTGCCTGGAGTGCATCTGATATTTATAGAAGAACCTGAAGCTCACTTGCACCCGCAAATGCAGGAAGTCTTCATCAAGCAATTGAGTGCAGCAGTTCAGGCCTTCTCTGGAGAATATCCCGACCAAGAATGGCCTGTCCAGTTTGTCGTAACTACGCACTCGTCTCACATTGCAAACGCCGCCCCATTTGACTCGGTTCGCTACTTTCTTGCTAGAACCGCAAGCGATGAGACGTCACGGGAAACCGTGATCAAGGATTTCCGGAAGGGAGCAGACGGAATCAACGCGACCGACCGGAAGTTCCTGCATCAATACATGACGCTGACAAAATGCGACCTGTTTTTCGCCGACAAGGCGATTCTCATTGAAGGTGCGACCGAACGCCTTCTGATGCCACGGATGTTCGCCTTTATTGACGCCGGACTGGAAGATTCCAAGAAGCTATCGCACCAGTACGTCTCTACAGTGGAGGTCGACGGAGCGAATGCGAAGATCTTCACGCCGCTACTCGACTTTCTCGAACTGCGGTCATTGGTGATCACCGACCTTGACGCCGTAAGGCTCGGCAACGGAAATCGCTACGTAAAATGCCCCTACTCGCAGGGAGAGCGATCCATCAACACGACGCTTCGCGACTGGTTCTCGGCGAAGCCGGACGAAGCGCTCACGCTCGAGACACTGAAAGCCAAGGCGCCTGAGGAGAAGATCCGCGGCTATCGTCGGATTGCATATCAGATCCACGAGGCCGGCTCACTCTACTGTGCGCGCACGTTTGAGGATGCGTTCATCCTCGCCAATCCCTCACTGTTCGACCTAAAGGATGGCGAGCACTGGGGCGACGAGTCATTCGAGATCGCTGCAGATATGAGCAAAGTCGAAACTGCACTCAAGTACGGCCTCTCGGACGACGAGTGGCACGTTCCTGCATACATTCGCGAGGGGCTTCTCTGGCTTGCGGAGCCCACTCCGCTGCCCATGCCACAAACCTCTAGTGGGGAGGTGCTTCATGCCACCTGAGACGTTATCGCCTGCCCGGCAAGCCGCAGAGAGCGCCCAAGCCAGAGTCAACTACTGCATCGACAACAACATATCGTTTCGACTTGAAGCGGGAGCAGGAGCTGGAAAGACCTACTCTCTAGTTCATACGCTGCAAAGACTCCTCACGAATCGCGGTGACACGTACATCCGCCGTGGCCAGAAGATCGCTTGTATTACCTACACTAACGTGGCGAAAAGGGAGATTGCGCTTCAAATCGACGACCACCCAGCAGTGATTGTTGAGACTATTCATGCGTTTTGCTGGGGATGCATGAGCCAATATCAATCCGCTCTGCGGACAGAGCTTGGGAGCCTAACACGTCACGCGGAGAAGATCGGAGAAGCGGGTGGTCTTGGCAACCGACGTATTGAGTACGACCTCGGCTTCTTCGGTGTTCATGAGGACAGGATCACTCTTCACCACGACGATGTCCCAGAGTTGATGGCCAAGTTTCTGGCAATGCCGAAGTTCCAGCAGATCTTCGCGAGAACTTACCCGGTAGTCCTTATCGATGAATACCAAGACACCAGTTCCGCTTTCATGGGTGCGCTGGCCACTCATTATCTGGAACCCAAGACCGGACCGCTGATCGGACTTTTCGGCGATCACTGGCAGACGATCTATCGGGACGACTTCGACCTGGCGACGTTGCCAAACGTGGAGGGGATCAACAAGGGAGCGAACTTTCGCTCTGCGCGCGCTATCGTCGACATGCTCAATCGCCTTCGCCCCGACTTACCTCAAGTCGTCGATGATGAGACGGAGCAAGGGGAGGCTCGGGCATTTCACTTGAACACATACACGGGAGAGCGGTCGGATACAGCACACTCGAAGTTCGACACTCCACCGGATGTCACAAGAGCCTACGTTGCGACGCTACGTGCACGACTCGAGAAGGAGGGCTGGGACTTTTCCGCAGGCGTTACGAAAGTCTTGATGCTGACACACGCTTCACTCGGGGCTGAGCAGGGCTATCCCTCAATCGCTGAGATCTTCAAGTCCTATTCAGACGCGCTCTCAAAGCTTGACGATGTCACCCTTGATTTTCTCGGCAGAGTCGTCGAACCGATGTGTGCTGCATACAATTCAAAGGAATACGGGAAGATGTTCGAAGTGCTCGGCCGCACGAATGTGCTGCGGGTGCCTTCAGAGAAGCAGGCCTGGGCAGACGACATGAAGTCTCTCGAGGTTCTGCGGGCAACTGGAACGGTCGGCGATGTGCTGGATTTGCTGAAGACGACGCAGCGCCCTCGATTGGCTGACGGCGTGAGTCGGCGAGAGTGCGACATCGCGGTGTTTGATCCGACTGCGGGTGAGCCAGAGAAACCTTCTGTTGACAGACATCGGCGATTGCGTGATGTCAAGTACCAGGAGCTCGTTAGTCTAGTTCGGTTTGTGGAAGGATTCACGCCCTTTGCAACTCAGCACAGCGTGAAAGGCGCCGAATTTGAGAACGTGTTGGTCGTATTTGGTGGAGGCTGGAACCATTACAACTGGCCACGAATGCTCGAGTACATGGTTGATGGCGCGACGCCTACGGCTGCACATCAGAAGGGATTCAGCCGGGCGAGAAACCTGTTCTACGTTAGCGTCTCCCGGCCGAGGCGCCGCCTAGCCGCCCTTTTCACACAGACGATGAGTGCCAAGTCCCTCACGGTGCTAGACAAACTGTTTGCCGGCAACGTCGCTGCTGTGAACATTCCTTGAGCATCGCAAGTGCGTACTCTCGCGCATATGTTTCTGTCGCCTCGCAGGCGTAGATCGCGAAGTTTGAGATGAATGTGCCGAGAGATGCGCCCCGTCAGTCGAATAAGACGTCCGAGCGCCGGCGGTCCGAGGTTGCGCAGGTGCCAGGCGTGACGTACGGTCTGCACGCGAATGGTTGTCTTGGTTTGCGACCAGCTCGGGTTCTTCAAAGTTGATTGCGCGTCACCATTGCGGTAGTCCTGTCCGCAGCGCCGGCCAGCGCATAAGCAACAGCGACAAAGTGCCACCGTTCGCTGAATCGACTCTGTCTTGGTCCCGAGTCAAAAAAGGTCTATGCGATCTTGGTTCTTTGCCTGAACCTATGCGGCCTCTGGCGCACCACCGAGGGCCGATTCCGAGTCCTTAGACGCGCTACTGCTCTTCAGATACCGAGATTCGGACCCTACTCCTCGGCCTGAATGTCCCGAAACGAGAATCGCTCGCCAGTCTGCACAACGTCCATCAGCACGCGGCGGTTGACCATCGGCCCGATAACGTCATCGAGGGCTTCACCCGCTTCGTGGACTCTGACATGAGACCCGCCCCGCTCGTCAAGCGCAATCTCTAGCCAATCCTGGTCAAGGTGAACAGCGCGCAGCACGCCCGCCAACCGTCGCTCAACTGCCCCAGCAGGTGAGGTTGGCCTAGGGGGACGAGCCTTTCGGATTGCTTGATTCACGGCATCACGCGTATTGGAGACCATTGTGACTGTACGCGCGTCCGGACGGGCCGCATCACGGATGTCAATTTGCTCGTAACTCTTGCCGGTCGGTGCCAAGTTGCGCGCGAGCTTCAGGAAGACGTCCCGGTATCCTGCATCAGGGACGACCGTCGAGAGCGACTCAGGGTCTATCGCGCTCGCTCGAACGATTTCTAGGAATGTCGTCGCGACCTGCTCGATCTTCGGTCGCTGGGCGGCGAATAGGTCGCCCTGTGGCGGCTCTTGGACGCGGACGGCGAACTGGTAACTGCCAGGAGGAGCCTGAAACAGCCACGGCCGACAGTACCCCTGCACTTCTTGGCTCGGATCGCCGCGACGGCGCAGCGGCTGATCAAGAAGCATCTCAATGGTGCGGAAGAAGAAGGCTTGGACCTCCTTCACTTTGCTCACGATGAGGTCTAAAGGGGCACCGCCTCGCACGATCATGCCACCCTTTACCGAGACAAGGACATCACCCTCCAAGAAATGGAGGCCAACCCGTTCCTGCTCCTCCCGAGACCACAGATTTATGAGGATGTCCTGCAGCTGGTCACAGGCGAAGGCGGGGAGGTAGCGCGTGGCCAGCCAAGTGTGCGCGAGATGCTGCGCACGTGCGTATTCATGCGCCTTGTAAAAAAGGGCTGTCGCGCTGACCGCTGTGATGCCGAGCGTGCGCTGCTTGTGCACGTCAAGATCATTGAGAGCGCGCTCCTCTGCCTCGGCAGCGCGTCGGTACAGATCTTCGGCGGCGGCGGCCCCCCGCGCGCGGGCTACGACCTCCGCCTCACTGGCTAGACGCTCGCTCTCAGAGTGGTGCGACGCCCAAGTCATGGACCGGAGATGACGTCGGAGAGCAGAATCCGCTTTTCCAAGAAGCCCACCACGCCTGCAAAGGCAGGAAGGTTGCTTCGCCCGCGGCGCGTTTGCGCGATCTTCTCAAGCAGCAGCCGTTCGATGGCAGCGGCGTTGCGCTCGTCGGTTCCGCCGACCTCCAGCCGGTAGCAGTCCTCCAAGTCCTCCACACCCGATCCAACCGGACCTATGTAGTAGTCGGCGCCCGTGCCCTGCTCGGCACGCCGCACGGCGTAGAGCTGCTCACGAAGCTCGGCAGCAGCGATGACACACGCGCAGGCCCCCGCCTCAGTCGTGTCGGTCACGTTATTCCATGCGTCGAGGCACCGTCGGTCGGGAACAGGCCAGCTGACATGCGTCGACTCCGATACGTCACGCGCGCGAACGACGAACTCCGTCGGTGGCGCGTGATGCCGGGCGAGGCAAACCGTGGCGGCCTCGTGAAAGCTGGCAGCGATAGCCGGTGTAAGGGCACGGTGCCGGGCATCCATGTTCTCAATGGGTAGATCGCGCGGCACGGCCATACAAGGGGGGGGCAGTCTCAGTCGGAACGGATTTCGTGGATGCGCGGAAGGCTAACGTACGTCCGGGCCTGTCCGCTGGCAATGTGAAATTCTCGCGGCGACCTATACGCTACCTCAGTCCGTCGGCGAGGCGGGGCCTCGCGACTGAGCACGGCCCCCACGCACTTATCGACCTTCCTCCGAGGTGCCCCGCTGTCGCTGCTTGGCAGACAGAGCGACCGTTGCGAGCATGGAGACCTCCTCGTAGAACATCGCGCTCACGCGCTCAACGGAGCGGTGAATATGCCGATGTCGGTTTATTGATGGAGCCTGAAGGGAACGTCGAATGATGTGCGGTAGCGCCGCGCATGATCGACACGCTCCTGTCATCGGGGCTACTTCCGCGGTCCCGCATGAACGGTACGATCTTCAGATCCCGCTCGGATCTTTGGCAGCACCACCGAACCGTCTTGGGCGCCTCGTCACTCTAAGATGCTTGCGCGCCACCTTTGAAAATCATCTCCATATGCGCTGCCCTCCGGCAAACGCTCGCAGGCATCGCGAGCTGTCGAACGGGCCTCGGTGATAAGATCCAGAGCGAGCTCAGCATTCGCGAGGTGTCGAAGAGTCCACGCGTGATCGTTCGCCCCAATCTGCTTCTCCAGAACTGCGCGCAGGCGCAACACAGCGTCGCCTGGTCGGCCGAGCTGAGTTTCAAGCCGCGCTGCGTGTCCTTGCCCATAGGGGTTGTCCGCTGCGGCGAAGAATGTCAATGCCTGAGTGAGATTTGCCTCGCGCCGCGCGGGGTCGTGTTCAGCGGCATTCTCATAGACTTCCGCCCAAG
Source organism: Gemmatimonadaceae bacterium (assembly GCA_020851035.1). Classification (NCBI taxonomy): domain Bacteria; kingdom Pseudomonadati; phylum Gemmatimonadota; class Gemmatimonadia; order Gemmatimonadales; family Gemmatimonadaceae; species Gemmatimonadaceae bacterium. Next base: position 100,640 of record JADZDM010000021.1, read on the forward strand.
CTGTTCGCTCGTTCGCGTGGGTCACGTCCGTGAGCGACGGAGCAGGCAAGGCGTCGAATACTCTCCAGAATGAGTCTCGGTCCACCGACCGCCAAACCTTTGCGAGGGCCCCGAATGCGAGAGGGCCGAAAGGTAGCCCACGGCGTGCGGCGCTCATGATGAGCGGTTCAAGAAGACCGATGAACTCCGGAAGTGTTGTGGCCAAGTCTACGCCGGCTGCGTGACGCCGCAGCAATTCGGCAGCAGCCAGCGTAGCTGGCATACTGACCCGCCCCGGCTCGTCCCTCGCCTCCCGCAAGAGGCCGAGGAGTAGTTCGCGAGCCCGATCTCCCCCGTCAGGAACGCAAACACCGCGAGGAAGTTCAGTAAGCGTGCGCGCAAGGAGAAGCCGAACAACCGGCGGCCCTTCGTCCGGCTCCACACTGGCCAGAAGGCCTTCAAGATCTGCAACTGCCTCTTCATGCCGACCGAGCAGCTTCAAAGCGCGCGCGCGATGGTGTCGCACATAGACCTTCTCCTCCGCAGGGACAAACGCGCTTGCGAGCAGAGAATCGAAAGGCGCGAGGAGCTCGGCGTCGGTCACAGCCGGAGCATCCAAGGTCCCCTTTTGCAAACGCACGAGCGCCTCGGCGAGTTCGCAAGCGGCACGAGCACCAAATGCATCTCCGTCTGCAGCGACAGTGTTCGCAAGCTCAATCGCGCTGGGGAGCATGCTCGCTGTGACGTCACGCGGCACTCCGCTCTGCAGCGAAGCGTACAGGTGCCCGTATCGCCAGTTGCCGGAATGCAGGATATCCCAGAGAAGAGATTTGTGCACGCGAGCAAGGTGTTTCACCAACATCGCGCGCGCTTCGCTGTTCGCCAAACTTCGGACATATGCATCCAGTGCATTCTCTAAATCATTGACCGGAATCGTGAGTGCGGGAGTGAGTGCGGGCAGGCTTGACCAGATGAGGTCATGCAGGCGGAGTGTGTCTGGCTCATCGCCAGTCACGAGCCCGTACCTTTGGAGCGTCCGCGCCGCGTCTGTCCCAATCGCGCTACGAAAGAAGCCCGAATGCACTCGCGGCGAGCGACACCACGCGAAGAGCGCGAGCGCTCTCTCAAGCACTGCCCGACGGTGGGAAAGGACAACGTCAACTAGGCGCTGAGCGCGCTCTGGCACCGTCAGCTCGCCAACGCGCGAAACTTCCGCGGCCACGTCTGCCCACTCCGCCCCATCGCGCGCAAGTCCATTCAGGAGTCGCAGTGCCATCGGGTGCCCTCCGACTGCAGACATGATAGCTGCAAACGCTGTATCGGGGCACCGCTCCGCCTGATACTCAAGCAGCTGTCTTGCCGCTGCGAGAGACATCGGCGGCATCACTACCGTAAAAGGAGTTTTGATGAACTGCTGCGACGTCACGATCACACGAGCATCGACGAAGCGTGCGTCCCGAATCTGCTCAAGCACTTGCTCGATTGAGGATTTCGACTGCAGATCGTCGAGAACCAGCAGGCATTGGCGAGAGCGGAGCATCGCCTCCAGGTTGATGCCCATACCCCGACGTGCGACGTCGACGGCACCGAGGTCCTTCACGTCTGACACGGACAACTCTGTTGTCCAGATCGGCCAAGCGAACTGGTCTTGCAATTGGTGCGCAACAGAAAGCGCAGTCACGGACTTGCCGTCACCGCTTAGGCCTGAAATGAACGCGATTCCGTGTGCGTTTAGAGCAGCGACGACCGCATCCTCTACCTCAGCCCGCACAACCACACCGGATGGCAGACTCGGAATGTTGTTTGTCGAAGCATAGAGATCACGAAGCTGTCGAAGTGGCTCTAGGTGACCGGCAAGCGTGTCGTATGCAGCCTCATCCTCGATAACGACGTCTGCAATGTGCTCAGCGAGGCGCCTCGCATCGTACACATCGAGGACGATCCCGTCTGATTCCCAGACTTGATCACGCCAAGCCGTGACCGCAGTGAATTCGGCTGCTGTCGCTTGTTGCGATGAGAGCAGATAGATCTTCTTGGCCATTGGAAGGAGTCGACGAACGTGGTCGTAATCCATCGCTGGCTTCTTTAGATCATCGAAATAATTATCTGCTGTTCCATACTGCGCCGCAACATCTCCCTCTGCGCTGTAGCTGTCGATGGTATAGCCTTGGGGATTGCCCTTGACACCTTGCCCGCGGTGCAGGAGAGGGATCTCGGCGAGGAATTCGGCGAGCAGATCACCTACAGGCTCCCAGGCCACCCCCGACAAAGGACGGATGACACGCACAAGTTCGTAGATCAGGGTGTGGCGGGCGTCCGGATGGAGACTCATGGCGAGCTTGGGTGAGTGCGTTTGAGCGCCCTGTTACCGAATCCTCGCGGGCGAACGAAGAAGTTGAAGTGCAACAGATCTTCGCCACGCCTTCTATCACGCGCCAGCGGAGGGCCGGGAACTGTGATTATTGGGCGCGAGCGGCGCTCAGAAGGAATTGGTCAAACCAGAACTTATGTATCCGGACGATCACGGCTGCAGGTCGCGGCAGCCACAATACGGAGAGAGCCCACACTCCCTTGCAAACTCCTGCGCGCCAAGTGCTTACGTCAAGTCGCTGCGAGCGTCCGGAGTCCTGTCGTTAGGTGACCTCAAAGCGGTAATACGACACATCTCCCAGTCCTGCTGTCCATGGAATGTGAAGTTTTCTCAAGAGTTGGTGGAGAATTCGCCCTTCCGGGCGCGGATGTTCATGGCGGGCAAAGCCTCTCTCGAACTCGCGCGGGATATTCTGGCGCTCGATCAGGACCAGTTCAGCGCGCTGTTCCGGAAGTCGCCAATGAAGCGAGCCAAGCACGGGGGGCTCAAGCGCAACGCTGTCGTGGTGGTCGGCAACGTCGGGGGCACCACGGACGCCTGTATGCTGGATGCCGCCCCGTCCGACGAGCCGCCGCCGACAAGGCGGCGGGCGCTGGTCCAGTAGTTTGTCACCACGTGCGCGACCAGCATCCAGCACGCGTGTCGGCTTGCAGGGCTCAGCCGGATGGCCTGCTACCGTTCAGGACCGGCAGCGGACCCGACCGTGCATCACATACACAGCCGTAAGGTCGCGCTTGCCCGACCGCGCTATAGCGCGCCCCGGATTGGGATCTTCCTGCGACGCGAAGGGTCGCGGGTCAACCACGAGCGCATCCTCCGCCTGTACTGCTTGGTAGGACTGCAGGTGCGGTTGCGGGTCAAGCGTCGGAGGCACCGCGGTCCAGCCCTGGTCCCGACCTGCTGCGGGCAGTGACGGAGCATGGATTTCTCTATGACGAGCTGATGAATGGTCGCGCCATGCGGTTGCTCTCCGTCTGCCCCGGCGCTGCGTGCGACCTCAGGCGCGGGGACCGGGGGTGAAATCAACGAGGCCCGGCGCGAATGACAGGCGACTTACGATTCGGCGAAGGAAGGCGGCTCCCGAGTTTGGCGGACGCGTGAGCGTGTGGTTCTGAATCCCGTATCGAGTTCAACCATAAAACGGTTATACCGACACATCTCCCAGTCCGTCTACCGCTGGAATGCGAAGTTCACGCACGGCCGCCGAAACGGTTTCAGCCCACCCATGTCCACCAACGATTCAGCGAACGCTGCGCGGATAGGCAGGCATGAAGGACGTACGTGAGGACGCTGCTGCAGTGTTAAAGGCTAGTCGCCAGCCGCCCGCACGCGGTTAAGCTGCTCCAGAGAAACGGTTGCAAATATGGGATCGTTTTCGGCGATAGGATCCGAGAGACATACTTCTGCGACGTACTTGATGGCCAGATCTGCACCGGCGACATCGAAGACGAGATCAACAGCCGCTCCATCCGCTCGATAAGCGCGAAATGAAGCGCGCCCGGCCGTCGCCAAGCGCTCCAAATAGGCTCCGGCGTCAAAGAGCACAACGTGCTCTTCCCAGTACGTCCACGCTGATTCTTTGAGGGGCTCGGCGTCGAATGAAAAGTCCAAGCGGCGCTTGTCAAAGTTGCCCCCAAATGGAGGCGATGTAAGGACGTCGATGTAGATGGAGTTCGGCCCAGCATTGTCACACTTGATGACAAACGAACTGCTTCCGTTCCGGGTTACGGCAACTGCACGAAGACCGTCCGGCCCGTTAATCGTCCTCATAATCCAACGGCTCGACGGGTCGCCGATCTCCGTATTGACCTGTGACATCAACCCTCAGCGGATGAAGGAGATATCGACGTAACACTTTCCACCGTATCCCGTGCCGCACCTCGTGCCGTTCAAGGCATCATGTGTGATGCGGAGTCGCCTCTTCCCGATTCGCGTGAGGCCCCACGCGGAGCAACCTTCAGTACGATTAATTACTGCCGATGTGATGTCACCGACGCAGTCGAAGTAGGCGTTAGTCGGATTACATGCAGCCCCCGAGCAGGGGATACTAATGACAGCGTACTCCTCGCCAGCGGACTTGCCGTCTCGTGCTTCGGAACTGTCCTTTAAGGTTCTCTGAAGCGCAGCCGCCAGCTGTGAAATCGTGACGACCTCTGGGCGGGCCGAGTCTAGCTCCATCCGCGCGTATGTGTTTGATCGACCGCCTCCCTGCATATTGCCGATGAGGCGAAAGTCCTTCACAATTGAAGAGGGAACGGCAATCTCATCACCAGTGCACAGCGTCACTACGTGAAAGTCACGCGTGACTTCGTTGACCGCGACGACAAACACCGGGTCGACCTGCTCGCGGCTAAGAATGGAGGCGACCTGATTGTAGTAGTTGCTTTCTGAAGCGGAGCGGCCCTCACCGCATTGCTCATCGCACGCCATCTCAGCCAACATTCTCCCTTCAGTGTGATTGCTTGCGGTAACTTTCACGTCTTTGCCAGACGCGTTGCCGCAGGTGCACCCGTAGGTGTACTCCCACACTCCGAAACCGGAGGGAACTCGACTCTTGAACACGACGCTTGCCATCGGATCCTCTAACTTTGAAGTTTAAAGGCATTGTGCGAGATTCCCTGAATTGCTGACATTATATATTGCGCAAAGCGACCGCAAGTAAGCGCGAGTATAGTGGCCGAGGCGCTCCGAAAAGAGCCTGAAGTCGTCACGGCGGTGAGCGCTGGCCAAGTGGCTTGTCATCACGTTCAAGACCAGCATCGATCACGCGAGTCGGCTGGTAGTGCACAGCCGGACGGCTTGGCATCGTCCAGGACCGGCAGCGAACCAGACCGCGCCTCGCACGCGCATCCGTGAGATCGCGCATGCCCGACCGCGCTATGGCGCGACCGGGGTCGGCATCCTGCAGCGACGCGAAGGGGGGGGGCAGGTCAACAAGAAGCGCACTCACCGCCTGTATTCCTCGGAAGGCCTGCAGGGTGCGGTTGCGGGTCAAGCGTCAGGCACCGCGGTCCAGCCCCGATCCCGAGCGGCTGCGGGCAGTACCGGGGCATGGATTTCGTCGTTGACGAGCTGATCGATGGACGCGCCTTAAGGGCGCTCTCCGTTTTCCCAGGCACTGCGTGCGACGTCAGGCGCGGGCACCGGGGGCGGAAATCCATGAGGCCCATCGCGATTGACAGCCGAGTCACGATGCGGGATCGGGAGGCGGCTGCTGCGTTAGCGGGCGCGTGAGCGCGTGGTTCCGAATCCCGTATCGAGCTCAACCATAAAACGGTTATACCGACACATCTCCCAGAGCTGCTGCCCATGGAATGTGAAGTTCTCGCAGGTGCTGGCGGAGGATTCGCCGTTCCGGGCGCGGGAGTTTCTTGCGGGGAAGGACGCGGTGACGCTGGCGACGGACATCCTCAGATTGGATCAGGAGCAGTTCAGCGCGGCGTTCCGGAAGTCGCCGATGAAGCGGGCGAAGCTGCGGGGACTGCAGCGGAATGCAGAAATCGTGTTGGACAACATGGTTCCGTGAAATCCGTTGAACTGACAGAGCTCGACCGAGGTGTGTCGATCGCAGCAGATGAGCGCCATGATCGGTGTCTGACGCGGGTTGTATTCGGTGCTCCGGCAGCGTTCCGAGCACCTCATCACCACGAGTCGGACCGAACGCGGAAGGCACACGCAGACTCTCAGACGCCGCTCGTCGATACGATCACACTCCTGTCGGATCTCCAGCGAATTCCGAGCGCGCGCGTGCCACGCGTGCAACTGCCTGCAGGCGCGTGCCTTCACCACTCGTCACCCAACGCGGTGCCGGTAGGCCGCTGACTTTTGGGATCAGAATTTGCACGGATCGTGCACGAGCATGACATTCACACCGTCAGCGGTCGTGGTGTCACCGGCTCCCACTGACATGGCGGGTATTCCAGACCAGATCTGCGTCCCACAACCTGAGGCTCTCTCATGAGTTCACTTGACCGATCGCTTGCCGGTGCTCCGCTCCGGTTTGACCTCCCCGACGAGTGTGCACGCGTTCGCGATCCGGAGTCCTGCGCAGCAGGCGGCCGCGCTGCGCGCACTCTGATAAAGGAAGGGTCGCTACGGATGACGCTGATCGCGCTCGGCGCTGGCGGCGGCATGCCGGAGCACCACGCCGACGGGCCGATCGGCATTCACGTGCTCGAAGGCAGCATCCGCCTGCAGGTCGGCGAGGACGAGTATCTGCTCGACACCGGCGCCCTGCTCAGTCTTCCGAAGTCGGTGGTACACAGTGTGTCGTCGGCCGAAGGCGCGTCGTTCCTCCTGACCGTTGCATTGCCCGTTCCGGTGGGCTGACGCCATGTACACGTTGGTCCGACGCTTCATCAAGACCGGTATCGCCTTCCTGTTCGTCGGCCTCGCGATCGGCGCTTGGATGGAGGTGCAGAGGGATCTGCTGCACGTATGGCCGAGTGCCTATCTCAAGTCAGCGCACATCCATGCACTGCTGATGGGTTTCGTGATGTTCCTGATCCTTGGCGTGGCACTGTGGCTGTTCCCACGCCCTGCCCAGGACGATCATCGCTACGCGCCCGCTCGGATCGCTGCAGCCTATTGGGTGCTCGTCATTGCGACGGCGACGCGCGTTTTCGGAGAGCTCGCACTCGCCAACAGCAAGTCGCAATGGGGCGAGTGGATGGCGATTGCCGGAGGGTTCGGCCAGGTGCTTGGACTCGCCATCTACTTCTGGTCAATGTGGGGGCGGATCCGGCCCACGGGCAGCCAGATACGCGAGGCCCGCGGCGAGCGGTTCTGAGCGCTGCGACACTTCTGATGTGACCTGCCGGCGTATGGCCGATGCTTGATGCCAGCGGCTGCCGTCCATGCCTCGGCGTCGCCGAGCAATCTCGCGAACGACGACCCGCTCGGCGTTCAGAACGTGAACGCACTCCCCACAAATGACCAACGTTCCGTCCGAGCACCAGCAGCCGTCCCGGTCAGGAAGGCACCGGGGCGTAAGACCGCTCCACCGGCAATCGCAACGAGATGACGAGTGACGCGCCAACTTCCTGTGAGGTCAACTTCGTCGGCCACGTGCCGCGCGGTGGATCCGTCAGCTGCTCGGAACACGGTGTTCTGCTTCGTCCAGGCACCATCCTCGAGCGAAAGGCGCGCGAAGTGATATGCGGCGCCGCGCAGTGAGAGCGTGCGCAGGGGCGCCCACGTGCCGATGAGATGCACTTCCCGCATGTTGGTGCGACCAATCACATCGGCATACCCGCCATGCGCATGCGCCGCAGGGTAGAGCGTGACGAAGCCTTCGCGGACGGTAGGGGAACTGGATCGTTCGCCACTCGCTTCCTCCACTCCCAGCGCCAGCGACGGTACACCGTGCACTCGGCGCCACTCCACCGAGAATTCCGCGACCCAGAACCATGCGCGCAACGGGTTTATGCCTGAGCTGCCTCGCTGGATGGCGCTTTCCAGCTCAAGCGAATACTGATGCCGTCCACTGGTATCGCTCGCACGCCACACCGTCCGCCCCCCGACGGTCACTCGCTTCGTGGCACTGGCCGGGGCGCGCAACCGCTGCTCGATCACATACCCCTGCCACACGGCAGGTAGCCCCCGAGCGAGCGGTACGGCGCTGGCCGAACTGCCGACCGACACCATGTGAACCCGCGCCGCGGTGTCGGCACGATTCTTCAGTATCTGTCGCACCACCACTGGACGCACGTCGAGCAGTTCGAGCGTGAGTGCCCCCCTCGTGAGCTGCAGGTGCGTACCCTGCGATCCGCGCCGTGTGTTCGCCCAGTCAGGGACGCCGAACATCCGCTCGCGATTGATGGCGATCTCCTGACGCCCCAGACGGAGAAATGACGGTCCATACCCCACCTCACCGAACAGATTCTGCACATCGTGCCTGTCCTTGTCGGAGGGGCCCGCCCCGCCGGGTAACGTACGCCCGTAGCTCTGCGCGTCACGCCCCTCCACGAACGCCCGTGCACGCAGACCATTGCCTCGCCCCACCCGGAGGTCAGCACTCACGAGCAAACGCGACTGCGAATGATCGTCGTCCAGATCGCGCAGCGTGAATCCGCGAACGAATTCCTCGCGCCATCGCACTTGTCCACCCAGCGTGAGCGTGAGCGCCCCGCCTGGAGTGACAGGCATTGCCTTGATGGCGTCGCCCACGCCGCGGCTTCGGGTCACCTCCGTCCAGTCCTCGTCGAATCGTAGATTGCGAAAGTCGGGATGCGCATGGCGTGGCGCAGCAGGTGCGGTGCGCTCGTTCGAATCCGAGCGGGCGGGAGGCTGAGCCATGGCGGACGAAGCGCATAGCAGTGCGAGCGCAGTCCCGCAGCGGAGCGCCAACCGAATCAGCCGCAGACCGACACGCGTCCGCTGGGCCTGCAGCACCGCGACGCATGCATGTACCAGACGGGAGGTCGGGTGCATGATCACCGTTGCGGTACGCGGTCTGCAGGGCTGGGCAGCATTGCACGCATGACCGCGCCGACCAACGCCGGCCGGTCCACCGGAACGCGCTCGGTCTGGAAGATGCGCACCCCATGGGGATCGAGCACGCTGATGATATTCGAATGCTCGAAGTCTCCAGTCGGCAGGGCGCGATAGCGCACGCCGAGCAGGACGGCCAACTGGCGCACGTCAGCGGCCGAAGCGCGCATGGCCAGCCATCGTTCGTCGAGTGCCATCTTAGCCACATATGCACGCAGCGCGGCCGTTGAATCACGGGCGGGATCGAACGACGCCAGCACGAATCGCACCCGACCACGCGTCGCGGGCGGCAGTGCGCGCTGCACGGCAAGCATCTCGTTGGTGAGCAGCGGGCACGTCATGGTGCACGACGTGTAGACCATGGCCAGCACGACGACGTCCCCCCGCAGGTCGCGAAGCGGCATGGTCACACCACGCTCCGTCGTCCACATGGCATCAAGAGCGTACAGCGAGCCCGGCACCGGAGTCGAGCCGCGATCTCGTCTGGCTGATTGCTGAGCCCACACCGGCCGCACGAGCACGGCGAAGATCAGCGTGAGCAGCACCCGAGCTATTCGACCACTGCGGTGGAGAGTCACCATTGCTCCTGACGTGGTCGTGAACTGTCGCGTGCCACGCGGAAACCAAGCGTGGAGAGCGTATACGATCCGTGCAGGCTCCCACGCACCGCATACCGCATGAAGGCCGCATAATTCGACGGGTCGGTCGAGAAGGCAGCACCACCCGCGCAGAAGAGGCCAGCCTCACCACCGCCGGCGCCGCCGCGCGATTCACCGCTCGCAACCACCCCGTTGAAGTCGTCCACCCACTCCCACACTACCCCGTGCAGGTCGGTGATGCCGTCATCACTGATCATGCCACCACCCACGGCAGGGAGCGGCGCCTGCGCGACTCCATTGAGCGCCAGCACGCGGGTGTTGAGTTGCTGCAGGCGAGGGCCCACAGCGTGCCGGAAACGGCCGGCCGCCAGTTCCCACTCCGCCATCGTCGGCAAGCGCGCGTCGGCCCACGCAGCGAACGCCGACGCAGCAAACCATGACACGTTGACCACCGGCGCGTCCGGCCGGACGTGCCCGCCGAGGATCAGGTCACCGGACCAGTGGCGAAGGTACGAGGCATCAGCGACGATCGAATTCACGCGGGAGCGGCGCCACTGCGGCTTCTCGGTGACGAATCGCAGGTATTCGGCGTTGGTGACGGCGGTTTTCGCGAGCAGGAATGCGTGGACCGGAACGCCGTCCACCGGAATGTCGACCGTGTACAACGGCTGATAGCGACCAGCAGCGACGGGCAGCATGTCGGCGTGCGCTCCGGTGCGAGAGCGCCGTGATCCAGACGCCCGTGACGCGTGCTGTGCGCTGACCTCCGCCGCCAGCCCACAGAGCGCCATGCACAGTGCGAGCAGGCTGTGCTGACGGACGCATCGCCGCCGGAGGGGGCTCACGCTCTCACTCCTTCGGCAGCGGGCTGGTACGAACCTTCCGAACGTCGCCGACGGTGATGACGTCGGTCGCTGCATTGCCGAAGCTACTGCGTACGTACGTGAGGACGGCGGCAATGTCCGTATTGGAGAGTTCCAGGCTGGGCATGACACCGTTGTACGGTGTGCCGTTCACGGTAATCGCACCGTTCTTGCCGTGCATAACGACACGGATGGCACGCGCCCGGTCAGCCATCAAGTAGTCGCTCTTCGCCAGCGGTGGAAATGCGCCGGCGACGCCCTGACCGGCGGGCTGATGGCATGCGGCGCAATTGGCCTTGTAGACATGCTCGCCGCGAGCCAACAGCTCAGCGCGTGGCAATTCACGCTCGGCCGCCAGGTTCGTGTCGACCGAGACAGCCTGGATGGCGCCCCCCTCCGGCAGATACACCACGTCATGCTGCTTTCCCGAGTACGTGCCGGCCACCGCTGCGCCCGAGACGTTGATCATGCCGAGCGCCCCCTTGTTGAACGCGCGAAAGATCGAGTGATCCACGAAAATGAGATCGCCCGGCACGTCGAGCTTCATCTCCACGATGGCGGCACCACCGGCGGGGACCAGAGTGGTCTGCACGTTCTGCTGGTTGACCATGGTGCCTCCCTCACCGTAGACACGATTGAAGATCTCGCCAATCACATGGAAGCTCGAGATGTGATTCGGACCACCATTGCCGACGTATATCCGGACGGTCTCGCCGACGTTCGCCTGCAACGCGTTCTTCCCGGTGACCGCGCCGACAGATCCGTTGAAGACGACGTAGTCCGGGTCCTCATGCAGTGCCTTCTCCATGTCAAAGGCCTGGAGCCCTGCAGCGCCGTAGCGCCCCGTCGTGTAAAACTCACTCTGGAGCACGTAGAACTCACGGTCCACGGCCGTGAGGCCAGCCTTCGGCTCGACCAGGATCAGGCCGTACATGCCGTTGGCGATGTGCATGCCCACTGGCGCAGTCGCGCAGTGGTAGATGTAGAGTCCTGGGTTGAGCGCCGAGAAGGTGAATTGCGAACTGTGCCCCGGGACCGTCAGCGACGACGCCGCACCGCCGCCCGGTCCCGTCACGGCGTGCAGGTCGATGTTGTGCGGCATCACGCTGGTCGGATGGTTGTTGAGGTGGAACTCCACCTCGTCCCCTTCACGGACACGCATCATTGGACCAGGCACGCTGCCGCCGAAGGTCCAAAACGTGTACTCCACACCGTCTGCCAGCCGACGCTTGATCTCGCGTGTTTCGAGGTTGATCACGACATGCGCGGGCGTCTTCCTCGCGATGGCCTTGGGCACACTGGGCGCGAATGCCACGGTGAGCGTCTCCACGGGCAGTGCGCCCGACGGACGGTCGGCCAGCGGATTGGGATCGGCCGACGCCGGCGTGCCGCAGCCGACGGCCAACACCAACGCCGTTGCGAAAACGGACGATCTGACCGCGAGGGCATGGTACGACGTGCATGGAGCAGTGGACACAGGTAACTCCGAATGAGACGAATCACAGGATTGCCGAGGCCAGACGACGAGGTCGGTCGCTCCCTTCCCACCACACGGCCCGTGCACGTGCCACATGGCGCCAGCGCCAGCCCGACAAATCGTCCGGCCCTCTCGCAACCGCTCGTAGCGTGTCTGCGAGCGCCTGACACACTGGCATTTCCAAACACATATGCTGGCTGTACCTTTGTCGATATGCGCCTGCCACTCGTGACACTTCCCGCTCCTGCGCCGGAATCGCCGTCAGAACGATCCGCCCTATTGAACGATCCGTTCCGCCCGCTCTATCTCGCCGGTACGGCATGGGCTGCGGTGGTCGCGGCGGTCTGGGTCTTTGCGCCACACCTCCTCGGCGGGCGGTTGACCGGCGTCGCGTGGCACGCCCACGAAATGCTCTGGGGCTTCGTCGCCACGATTGCCGTCGGCTTCCTTCTCACCGCCGGCACCTCCTGGACGGGGATCCGACCGATGAGTCGGCGTACCCTCGGCGTGCTCTGTGGGCTTTGGCTGGGGGCGCGAACTGGGTTTCTCATCCCCGGGCCGGCGGCCTTCTGGGTGGCCGCACTGGCCGAGGTCCTGCTGTTCCTGCTCGCCGCCGCGGCAATGGGCCGTGCGGTTTTCATTTCCCGCAACGCGCGCAATTACGGCGTCCCGTTTCTCATCGCAGCACTCGGAGCCACGGACCTCGCGTTTCTCGGGGCCGTATGGAGCGGCCGCGACTACGCCGAGTTGATGTTCCGTCTGCATGTTGGCCTGCAGTGCATGGCGCTCATCGCGTTGCTGATCTCTCGACGCGTGATTCCATTTTTCGCGATGCGCGCAAGACCGGGTCTCGTCATTCCTCCGCATGTGCGCACGGGGATGTTGCAGGTTGCAGCCGCCGTCATCTCGATCATCGCATTCATGACGGCCTTTCGCACGCTGCACGTTGTTGCGCTGGGAGTCGCCGGCGCAATCGCGCTCTGGCAGGTCGTCGCGTGGCAACCAAACAGCGTGCGCGCCCACCCGCTGCTCTGGATTCTCTATCTCGGGTATGCGGGGCTTGGTGTCGGCCTTCTCGCCAGGGCGGCACAGGTGGCGGGGGTGCCGATGCCACGCGTGCTGCCGGTGCACCTGATCGCGATGGGAGGCTTCTCCGTGCTCATCATCGGCATGGTCACGCGTACCGCGCTGGGACATCTGGGTCGGCGCATGTCGCTCGACGGCAGTATGCGGTGGAGCTACTGGCTCATCGTCGTCGCGACTGCGCTGCGCCTTGGCGCCCTGTGGCAGGCCGCGTGGGCCGTGCATCTACTGCACCTGTCCGCCGCGGCGTGGATCGTGGCCTTCCTCATGTATCTTTGGCGTTTCGCGCCGTGGATGTTTCGTCACACACCAACCGCCTGACCATAGATGCGCCTGACCGTGATGACCGATTACGCCATGCGCCTCCTGATGTACGTGGCGCGCCACGATGACCGGCTGTGCACGATTCCGGAAGTGGCCGAAGCGTATGGGATCTCCGATGCACACCTGCGAAAGATCACGCACCGGCTCAGACAGATGGGTGTGCTGCAGACGGTTCGCGGCGTGGGTGGTGGCATTCGGCTGGCCCAGCCCGCCGCGCGCATCAACATCGGCGCCGTGATCCGCGAGATGGAGCCTGACTGGAATCTCGTGGAGTGTCAGGTCAGCACCGACAATGGTTGCGTGCTGTCCGGACGCTGTGGTTTGGCCGTCGAACTCGACGCGGCGTTGCTGGCGTTCCTCCATCATCTGGACCAGTACACGCTTGCCGATGTCGCGTCACCGACGGGGCCCCTCGTGACGATTGAACCTGCGCGGCGACGTCACTCGGCGGACAGAGGATGAGTGGGACGCCCCTCTCTCATCGCTTCCTGCGCGCCTTGCGTGAGCCCCATCACGACCGCGATCGCGGTCGTGATGATGTCGCCTGGGGACGCATGCCCGTGGACCGCGTCCGCACCACGTGTAGTGATCATCCGCAAGGGAATAGGGCCACTCGCCCGCGTACTCGCCCTGCTGAGCGTTCGAGTCCCAGTATCGAGCTCGACCTCAAAACGGTTATACCGACATATCTCCCAGAGCGTGTGTCCGTGGAACCGGAAGTTTTCGCGGGAGCTGGCGGACGATTCGCCGTTCCGGGCGCGGAAGTTCATCGCGGGCAAGGATGCGGTGACGCTGGCGCGGGACATCCTGGCGCTCGATCAGGAGCAGTTCAGGGCGGCGTTCCGGAGGTCGCCGATGAAGCGTGCCAAGCTGGCGGGGCTACAGCGGAATGCGGCGGTGGTGATGGGCAACGATAGTCACAGCGACCCTGTCGCTGCTCAAGACAGTGCAGGAGCACGGCATTCATGAATGAGAAAGCTCGCCGCACGAACCAGCGCCGTGAGGCTCCACCAGTCGCCTCCATCTTGGCCCCTGAGACAGTCCGCACACGCGACCTGCGCGATGGCGCCTGCGTGTGCGCTGCCGAACGTCTCGAACAAATCGGGGAACCGTGGCGGTCGCATCCCGCGGAGGGCGAGTGCTGTCGCTCGCACACCCTGCAAGCTCGCCGCCCCGCGCTGCACAGACGCCGGATGCATATGCAGCCCGAGTGTTTTTCGCGGCGACGCGGTGATGAATACGCGGATCGCCTGGATCGCACGCCGCTCAAGACAGCCAAACAGATGTCAGGCTCATCGATCGTACCCAGGTTGCAGGATCTCCATCAGCGCAGGGCCGGACGGTGTCGACGCCACTCGTCGATACCGATCCTCCTCCCAGATCTCCACGCGGTTGGTGGGCCGACGCTGAAGCACGCGTACCGTGGCCTCGAGATGACAGGGTGCGACGGTCGGCAGTGGCCAGTCCGTTCCGGCGGCATGCGCGGCGTGACGCCCGTCGGCAGCCACGATGCGGTCGTCGCAGGAAAGGCTCTCACCGCCGATGGGCACGCGCCTGGCATTTAGATCCACGCTGGCAACCTCGTCGCGTACCACACGGCCTGCTGACACCGGCCGAGCTTGCCGTGGCGCGTGGGGAGATGGATACCGCACCATCGAGCATTGACCGTTCTGTTGCGAACGTCCTTGCAGCGAGATTCACCCAGAGGGAGATGAGCATCATCTACCCGGCCTGCACGATCTCGGGGCACCCGCAAGGTCGTCAATGCACGAAGTCACCTTCCTGTCGATGGAATACGACACGGCTACCACGCTCGATCTTCACCCGACCGGCGATAGATTGTCATCGAATCGCAAAGTGCACACGATGTGCCAAGATGCGTCCAGCGAATGTCGGGTGTGCAGGAAGGCCGCCGCATGAGCTGGACGGTGGTACTCAAAAACTATTCAGAGCCGAATTTCATGTCATCGATGCAACGAACGGTGCAGGGCGATGTGCTGCTTCACCACCTGACGCAAGACGAGTCGACGCTCGGCGACGACCTTCTCGCGCGCAGCGGCCGCACCGCGCGAACGCTCGTGAAAGAGGGACCGCTGCGATTGACGATGCTGGCACTGGCACCGGGCGGGGAGCTGCCGGAGCACAGCACTGACGGTCCGGTGAGCATTCACATCCTCAAGGGCAGCGCGGTCTTTCACGCGCTGGAAATCGACCACGCGCTGGCCACCAACGACATCCTCGTATTGGCACCGGGCGTCCGCCATTCGGCGCGTTCTGCGGAGGGCTGTACGTTCCTGCTGACCGTCGTGCACACGCCGTCGGCGGGATCACCAGCTGCCGCAGCCTGATGCAACAGCAGCACGCGACGCCTCATGACCTGACAACGAAGGCCGGGTCGCACTGAAGAGGCACGGACGCCCGCGCATGATTTTCGACGCTGCCACGCGAGATGACCCGATGCCGTCTTGCACGATGACGTTCGCTGGCAGGCCACTACTGCTCAGGTGACGGATGGCGCACGGTGCCGTCTGCCCGTGCCTGCGCTCCGGGCGTGAGAAGAGCTGGCGTGATCGTGCCGTGCGCCGTGTTAGTGCGTTCAACGAACGCGCCTCTCGGGAAGCCACTGCCGACGCAGCGTCTCACGCGAAACCGCGGTCATCGGCAACTGGTCGGCGCGATCAGCAACTCAGCGTTCCACGTTGATCCGGAACTGGGCATGGCAGGCCACGCAGTTACCCATGATCGCCCCCAGGCGAGTGAGAGTTTTTCCGGTCGGTACGCCGCGGCTGACATCCACCGCCAAAGAATCCCACGCGGCATGCGTGCTCATCCCGAGACGCAGGAATTCAGCGGGCAGGCGCTGCTGCATGGCCGGATCCAGATCACGTGCCGCCGCCATCCCGGACGCCTGCGCCGCGGCCCGCATCCCAGCTGTGTCACCACGCGCCGCCGCGTCGACGTACCCTTGCACAGACGTCAGCATTCCGCGCATTTCGGTGAGAACAAGGTGCCGGCCCTGCACCGGCAGCACGATCGCGGTCCGACCATCGGGATCCGACGCGATCGACGCCGAGGAACCAGGACCGGCATTGCCGCCCCGGACCGGCACGTCCTGCGTGCCGCCACAGCCTGATGCCGCGACCGTCAGCAATGCAATCAGTGCAATGCGGCGCAGGGCTCCGCCTGAACCCTGATGAGCCTGCGGTCCTGTCGTGAAGTGCTGCAGCATGGATGGCCTCACCCTTGGTTTGCGCGCCGCGGCAGGCGGCGGATGCGTGAAGAAACAGTGATCGAACGAGGACCGGCGATGACGTGATATCTGCTTGCATTTCTCACTGCGCTCCGGACAACCGGGGCGGATCGGGGGCGTGGGCGAGCCAGACCCCAGCCAGGTACAGTACGAGCCAGACGATCGTCCGGAGGCTCATCGCACGGAGGCTATCGACGGCGACTGCCGCGCCACGTCGGTAGACGATCACGATGCCCAGGAGCGCGACGAGATTGAGCACGAAGATCGCACCCGCAGCGCCCCGTCCCCGAACGGCACTGCGCCACATGGCGACGCCGGCTGCGAGATAGGCCACACCCATCACCATGTTGAACAACAGCAGAGGGCGGAACACCGTGTAGCCGGGATCTGAACCGAGCAGCACGCGACCGCCCGCGAAGAGCGTCGCGACACCGAACAGTCCCGCAACCGTGACCGCGACCACTCGGACAGCGCGTGCCTGCGGTGAGGCGGTCATGTCATGGCCAGCGCCTGACGACTTTGGCGCGATTCGCCCACCGGTTGGCATCACACTCTCTCTCCTTGCCAATCACCGGTGTCGTCGGCACGGGCCCCGCCGTGCCCCCGGCAGCCCGATCGTACTGGACGCTGTCGAACAGTCGCTGAGCACGAGCGGCGATCACATTGCTCTGCGCCTGTCGCGACTGCTTCCATGCCACGAGTACCTGCAGGTAGCCAACCGCACCGTGCGCATGCTGACGCTCCGCGGATGTGTCTGCCGCCTGCGATGCGGCGTCGACACTCGCGAGTGCTGCGACCACTTCCTCACTGGTTGACCGCGCCGCGAACAGCTGCTCGTAGCGCTCGCCCTCCACGCGAGCGTACTGCTGTCGTGCCCGTGCCTCGGCGAGCGCCGCACGGTTGCGGCCGACCAACGCCTCCTGTGCGCGAATCCGGTCGTCGAGGTCCACCGGGTCGATTTCGCCCAGCAGCTGTCCGGCCGTCACCGCATCGCCCACGTCGACGAGGACTCGCTGCACGCGACCGGGCGCGGTGGGCCCGATGCGGTAACTGAACCGCGACTGGATCGTGCCGATGCCGAACAGGGCGGGTGTCACTGCGCCGGAATCGACGCTGCCGATGGTCACCGGCACCGGCGCCAGTGGCCCGGAGCGAAGGGCGACGAACACGAAGACGGCCAGCAGGCCGATGGTGAAGGCGATCAGCCCGACGGTGCGCCCCCGGATGCGGACGCGGGTCATCGTGCAGTGGCGATGCCGCGCCGGTAGATCTGGAAGACGCGAGGTGCATCGGACAGGATCTGGCGCACGTCGCCATGCAGGAGCGACTGCATCACCAGCCCCTGAATGGTGCCGATGAAGAGCGTGGTCGCCGCCTCGACGTCGAGCGCGGCGTCGACCTCGCCTCGGTCACGGGCGTCTGCGAGCAACGCCGCGACGCGCTGTCCGTAGCGCCGCAGCATCGCCTGGACCATGCCCTTCGCGGCCGTCTGCCCGGCGTGCTGCAGCTGCCCGAAGACGATGCGGGGAACGCCGGGGTGCCGTGCGACGAAATCGATGTGCGCGAGGAACACCGCCTCGAGTGCCGCCAGCGGCGCGCTCGCCGAGCCGGCGGCCGTGTCGACGCGGGCCATCAAGTGCTCGACCACCCACTCGATGACGGCCTCGATGATGGAGTCCTTGGTTGGGAAATGGCGGAAGAGGGCACCCTGCGTCAGCCCCATCTCTGCGGCGATCGCGGTGGTGGTGATGTCCCCGGGGTTGGTGGACCCTGCGAGGGCAATGACGGTCTCGACCGTGGCCAATCGGCGTTCGTCGGCGGGGAGGCTGTTTGTGGATTTCCGCATGCGCGCCTGAATGAGTGAGTGATTAATTACTCACTGCTTTTAGGCGGACCGCAAGCCCTCTCAGGAACTGGAGTGCACGTCGTCTGCGGCGTCACCGCGCCGCCATGGTCGCCCGTTGATCTCGGAGATACGCGGTGCGGGCACGGCTTCAGCGTGGGCTACGCCCGCAGCGTCCGTGCGCCCCCATCGAGCCGGATCTCAAAACGGGTATACCGACACATCTCCCAGAGCGTCTGCCCGTGGAACGTGAAGTTCGCGCAGGAACTGGCGGGCGACTCGCCGTTCCGGGCGCGGGAGTTCATTGCGGGGAAGGATGCGGTGACACTGGCGACGGGCATCCTGGCACTCGATCAGGACGCGTTCAGCGCGGCGTTGCGGAAGTCGCCGATGAAAAGGGCGAAGCTGGCGGGGTTGCGGCGGAATGCAGCCGTGGTCCTAGCGAACGGTGGCGTGTAGCGGACGAATCGCAACCTGTAGACGCACGCGCATGACGCGCGCTTGTCGCCGCGCCGTCGCGACTGGAGCTATGCCCGCAGCCTGTACGGAGGTGCACACCGCGCCGCGTGCCGCGCGCACGACTCGGCGAGATCTAGCCAATCGTGCCAACCCTGCGGTACCCTGCAGCGCGTAGCGCTCACGTTGCCTGTCACGGAAGTTTCCTGCCGTTGTCACACGCCAACTGAAAACCACCGTCGCACGCCTTCGCATACAGTCGTCGCGCCTCGTCGATGTTTCGGGGGGTGCCGAGCCCCTGCTCGAGGTGCCACGCCTGCTTGTTGCAGCTATCGAGATCACCGAAGCGGCATCCCTTCGTGAACTCGGCGACGGCGAGAGCACGATCATGCGGGAGCGTCGCGGCGTCGGCGTGCAGTATGCCGACGTTTCGGCACCCCACGCCGGTGCGGAGCGTACAGGCCTTCGCGTAGAAATCGAACGCCTTCCGCTCGTCGCGTGTCACACCGCTCCCCAGCAGATACATCGCACCAAGGTTGTTGCATCCGAGGCCGTACTCCATCGCACAGGACCGCGCGTTGGCGGTGAGGCCGCCCGTATAGTTCTGGGCCACGCCACGACCATGATTGAGCGCATAGGCCCACAGCATGCACCCGCGACCGTCGTCGTACGTGCAGGCCTTCTGAAACAGGAGTGCACCACGGGGGAGATCGATCGGGACCCCCGTGCCGTCGGTCAGCGCGACACCGAGTTCGACGCAGGCGCGTCCGTTGCGCGCGTTACACGCGGCGTCGAGTGAGTCGACGGGCGCGGTGGCGCGTGCGGGTGCGACGGGAGGTGACGTCCGGCGGTCTGCTGGCACTGCGGCCCGCGCCACCTGCGTCGCCTGCGCGACCTGCGCTGGCTGCACGGCGCCATCCTGTTCGATGAGCGCCCGGTATCGCGCGCGCTCCGCCAACAGCACCGCCGCAGCCTGCGCGGCGATCTCGCGTGCCCGCGCATTTTCGGCCGGCAGCAGGGTGACATACTCCGCCCCGACCGTCAATCCGGTCGGCGTCACGGTGCCGTCGGCGGTGCGCATCATGCCGAAAATCTGGTACCCCGGCATGGCCGTGGTGCCCGTGATGACGTCCCCATTGCTCCGGGTACGGATCACCGGCCCGACCCGTCGATCGTGCTCGAAGATGGCCTCGATGGCGCTTCCGTCCCTCAGCGCATCCACCACGTACCCGTGCCGCCGCGTTGCCTCGTCGTAGAACCCTTCCGTGACCACGCCGTCGTCCTTCATCGTCACCCGACCGTAGCGCAAACGTCCGAGTGCGTCGTAGACGCCCACGTGGACCTGATCACCCAAGTCAATGGTGCCACGCGACCGCATGCCGTTACGATATTCACCCGTGTAGGTGAACGTCTTTGCGCGGTATGTCCCGATGGACGGTGCACCACTCGAGTCGAACACGCCCTCGAAGACATCGTGCGTGTCGCTATGCTCGACGCGTCCGGAAACCTGCAGACCTCGCTCGAAACGACCGATGGCGACGCTCCCATCGGCCCACGTGAACTTGCCCTCACCCTCCATCCGGTTGTTCGCGGTGGCGCCCTCGTACACAGCGCCGTCCGCAAATTCGATGCGCATCGGGCCGTTCATCTGTCCATCAGCGAACGTGCCGATGTACACGTCGCCGGAGGGACGCTGATACCGCCCGCGGCCATTCGGCGCACCCGCGCGAATGTTGCCGGTGTAGACAGAACCATCCGACGCGACGATCGTCGTGCTACAGGCGCCCTGACAATCGGGAGGGACCGGGCCTGACCGACGAGTTACCGTGGGCTCCGGATTGAAGCTCGCCGCGATCATGGCCTGGCGAGCCGTGAACTCCTCTCGCGAATTGCCGAATCGCCGGGACGCCCAGTAGGCATCGAACCCGGCGTCGAGTGCGGCCTGCACGAGGCGATCGAAGTCAGCGGGCACGATCTGCAGCTTCCGCTCCGCGATCAACGCGCGAAGGCGCGCGTCCTTCGCCTCATAGGCGGCGAGCCGTGCGTCCACTCGTGCACCATCCCGACGCTGCGCCGTGATGCGGCCGGTCATCGCCCAGGAGTTCGGGTCGGAGGCTGGCGTTCGCCCACCAGCCGTTCCGGCTGTACGCGCGCGTGGCGTGGGCGCGATCCGGGCGTAGTGCTCGGCCAGCGACGCCGCTGCCCGCGCGTCGGCCATCTGGCGCAGGCGATTGTAGTCAGGCGCATGGTAGGCATCGCCGTACTGTGCTGATGCCACTGATGCCGCTGCGATGGTCAACACCAGACCGAGCGCCGACGGGACTGCGTTGCACCGAAAGAACGGCATGAAGGCGACGACGTGACGGGGTGGACGGCGCGTGCGGGAGACGAGCACAGCGGTGAGAATACTGCCGCGCCTGTTGCACGTCATCACTCGAACGGGTGAGGCAGGCGGGACTCGACAGGCATGCAGGGCTGGTGCTCGCCAAAGCCGAGGCATCATTTCGGTGAATGAAGGCCGCGAGGGCCACACCTGTCGTCACACGGTGACGGCGTGCGTCGACGGACGGTCTGCGCGCCGACGGCGAGCGCGATCTGGAAACGGTTATACCGACACATCTCCCAGGACGTTTGCCCGTGGAACGTGAAGTTTTCGGTGGAGCTGGCGGAGGATTCGCCGTTCCGGGCGCGACCGTTTCTGGACGGGAAGGACGCGGTCACACTGGCGACGGACATCCTGGCGTTGGATCAGGAGCAGTTCAGTGCGGCGTTCCGGAAGTCACCGATGAAGCGGGCGAAGCTGGCGGGGCTCAGGCGGAATGCTGCGGTGGTACTTGCCAACGCGCGTCCGGCCGCAGTGCCCCAGCGAGACGCGTAGGGCGCGAGTACCCGCCGGGCATGGGCGGGGCGAGGCCGCTGCGGCCCCCAAGTGAGCCTCGCCGCCGACGAATGTGATCGTGACTGCGCGCTGCGTTGCACGCCGTGCGGCTAGAATGAGGTTCCCAGCAGTCGCGCCTGCACCCGAACGCTGCGAGCCGTCGCATGGCAGTCACCCGCGCAAAGAAGCCCGCCGCCCGTCGCCCAAAGCGCACACCGCAGGACGTGGTGCTGCGGATCACGCTCGAAGACATCGAGCCTCCGATCTGGCGCGAAATCGCAGTGCTCGACGCGACGACGCTGCCAGAACTCCACCGCGCCATTCAGATCGCGTTTCAGTGGTATGACTACCATCTGCATCAGTTCACGATCGGCGAGGAGCGATACACCATCCCTGACGAGGAGCTCGATGACTTTGGCGTGCCTGCCCGCAGTGCACTTGGCGTGACGCTCGCGCAGCTGGGCCTGACCGTCGGCGCGCACTTCACCTACGAGTATGACTTCGGGGATTCGTGGACGCACCGCATCGAGGTGCGCGCGATCTCGCCAGCGGCCGACCACACCGAACGGATACCAGCGCCGCTGCTCCTGGACGGTCGACGTGCGGCGCCGCCGGAAGACTGTGGAGGGCCTCCTGGGTACGAAGAACTGCTGCGCGTCCTCTCCGACCCATCCGACGCGGCTCACACCGACATGCGCACCTGGATCGGACCGGATTTCGATGCCGAGCGATTCGACGCGCGCGCCGCACGACATGCATTGATCATGGCCGCAGTGTGGGGAGCGCTCCGCTAGACAGCCAGCTCCCGAAGGCGCCGCACAACGGCGTCCACCAATCCCGGTACGCGTCGCGCGTCCGGGAGATTGCCTTCGAGAATCACCGACGCCCACTCCGCTGCGAGTAGCGCCGCGGTCTGCGTGCGAATGAAGTCGCTGATCTCGTCCGGCGCTGCCTGGACGTCCGCAACGATGCCGGCACGACCCGCCACGACAGTGATCAGGTCCTCGAGATCGTGACTGCTCATCGGGTCGGCAGCACCGCGGGTCGAGAACGCCTCCCACTTCATCGCGAGGAACGCCGCAGCCGAGGCGATTCGCACGTCCAGTCCACGTTCGAGCGTCACCGTGGCCGCGCTCACAATCGCGTACGGATACCAGCGGTTGCTGAACCCGAGGATTCCTTCGTCGAGCGGCATCACGTCGAGAATCAGGTCATCCGCCGTCCGCATGCGGCAGACCGGAGCACCCTCGCGATGGTCCGGCGTGAATCCCAGCGCCATCAGTCGTTGCTGCAGCGCGTCGTATGCCGAGCGGGTGGTGATGGGCACCACCACGTCGACATCATCGGTCGGACGGACACGAACCGCGGCCGGGTCAGTGACGAGCAGTTCGGCGACCTGCCCGCCGACGAACACCAGCTCACTGAGCAGTGGTCGGAGCAGGCGTGCCGTGCGGAGGAGACGATCTCGGTTCGGGCTGCGCGGAGTCTCGGTCACGCTGGCGTCTCTGATGGCGCTGCTGCCGCAGCGATCCGCTCTCGCAGCACCTGTTTCGCTCGCGTGCGTTCGCGGGCGCGGCCAAGGCGCACGGCATCGACCAGTGCGAGCAATTCGTAGAGCGCCGGGTTCCGCGCCGCCGTCGCTGCCGCTCCGTCATACAGCGGGACGACACTGGCGCCCCGCACACGGCCCTCGACACTGGGCCAGACCAGGGACTCCGCGGTGCTGAATCCCGCGCCGAGCACGCTGGCCGCATGTGCCGTCGGCACACCGCGGGACTCCGCACCAGCCTCCGCTGGGAACGCGTATGGCACGCCAGAGCCCAGAAACTCCAGCAGTGCCGGACCGTGGACCTGCGTCGCGTTCGCCAGTACCAGGCGAGCGCCGCGCAGGCGGCGGACGGCATTGTGCACCTCGCCCTGGCTGATACCGGTCGCGGCGGCGAGCGCGGCGTACGTCAGCCTGGGCGTCAGCGCCAACTGGAGCGCGACGGCAATATCCTGAGGCTTGAGCGGCGGCATCGATCAGGCGGACGAGGGGGCGAACGAAACTCTTCACATTTCATGAATCTTGAACAAACGCCACGAGCTGTCAATAGCAACGCTCGTCAGTCACGCGGGGGGCGGACATTTGGCTAGGGAGCACAAAGCCCGCAGCGGAAAAGCTTCGAGCGCTCACCGGCGGGCCTGACGACCGTCCGCCAACCCGCTTCGAGCGGAACCTCAAAACGGTTATACCGACACATCTCCCAGGACGTGTGTCCGTGGAACGTGAAGTTCTCGCAGGAGCTGGCAGAAGACTCGCCGTTCCGGGCGCGACCGTTTCTGGACGGGAAGGGCGCGGTGACACTGGCGAAAGACATTCTGACACTCGATCACGACGCGTTCAGCGCGGCGTTCCGGAAGTCACCGATGAAGCGGGCGAAGCTGGCGGGGCTCAGGCGGAATGCTGCGGTGGTACTTGCCAATGCGCGTCTGACCGCAGTGCCCGAGCCAGACGCGTGAGGCGCGAGCACCCTCTGTGCATGTTCCGGGCGAGGCCGCTGCGGACCCGTCGCCTGCCTCGCCGCCGACTGTCGACGCCGATTGAGATCGGACACTGCGATTGCACCCTTCTGCTGTTCGAAATTGTACATTCGGCAGGGGCTGGCGAGCGGGAGCGGTCAGCGCTCCTTGCGGCGGCCGGACCGCCGGCCGGCGTCGGACGCGGTCCGGTGCATGGGCAGAGTCCGGTGCTGCCGCATGCGGTAGCTGTTGCTGCGGATGTCGACGATGTGGCAGTGATGCAGGAGCAGCCCATCACGCCCGGCCGCTGAACGCGACGATCGAGTTCCTGCGGGCGCATCACGCCTGCGCAGAGCCCGTGTCGAACAGTTCGGGCCTTGCGCCCGTCGGCAGTGAGTGTCATGTCAGCGCCGGTGACGTCGCGAACGGTATGAGCCAACCGACGGCGACCGCGCGCCTGCTACACCGGCAATGGCGGTCCGAGCAGCTCCATGCCATGCGCTCTCCAGAGTGCTGGGTCCTGGACCGGCATCGAATTGCCCTTCGATACCAGGCGGAAGAAGTCTTCCATGGCTCCCGGTGGCGTGAACGTGATCAGCATCCGGCCGACTGTGTGCCCCATGTACGCCCAGACGTGCGGCACGCCTCGCGGCGCCATAATCGTGTCACCAGGCTTCAGGTCGAATCGCTGATCACCAATCATGATCACGTATTCGCCCTCGATGACGCAGAACAGTTCGTCCTGAGCGAGGTGCAGGTGTTTCGCTGGCCCGCCCCTGCCACGGTTCGTGTTCTCGATGGCGAGCATGGCTCCGCCGGTGTCAGCCGACGTCACCTTGAAGTCGATCGTGCTGATGCCCAGCGTCTTGTGGACGCCATCGCGATCCGTGCCCGCGCGAACGTACACGGGTTCGGACGGCGGTGACGGGCGGGACCACTGTGGCAACCGATCGTTGCCGTGGCGGTGTGGCAGTGGCAGTGGCAGTGGCAGTGGCAGTGGCAGTGGCAGTGGCAGTGGCAGTGCAGCGAGGGCGATCCCAACGAACGTGCGGCGCTCGATCGGCTGCATGACGAGCCTCGGTCAATCAGAGGGGAGACGTTGTGCACCCCGGCGGCCAGAAGGGATGCGACCCGCGGGGAGTGAGACGATGATCGATTCGGGTTCAGGCAGTATGCCACGGTGGTATGCGAGCTGAGAAGTCCGACCAGCCCACGCACGACAAGGCTCTGCAGATCCCGGCTCCGGCCGGCCAGGGCCGGCCTCGCGTACGGCGTCGCCGACATTGCCGCCTCGGGTAGCGACGGCAAGGATGAGCAGACCGCGGCATGCCCGGGCCCGCTTTGCTCGAACGCGGCGTCGAGACACACGAGCCGCGACACTCGCGCGGCCAACCGCTCCGCGAACCACGTGATCTCGTTGCCACCGAACGAGAGCCCGCCGAGCGTCATCGTGTCGAGGTGCAGCGAGTCGAGCAGGCCCGCATCGTTCGTCACTTCGTCGAGCGTGAACGGCGTGGATGGCACCTGTGACTGGCCGTGCCCCCGTCGTGCCGGCGCGGCGACGCGATAGTGCACGGCCAGCACGGGCGCACGTCGTCGAAGTGGTGTCGGCTGTCTCCCGATCCGTGGACAAATACCACCGGCTCGCCATGCTCACCCCGAGTCGGTCCTGCGGGCAGAGACCTCCAACATGCAGCGCCGCCGAGCGATGGGGCGCGCCACGGTTCAGGGACCGCATCCGAGCGTCTACCGACCTCTTCTATTTGGGTCGATCGCGCTGTTGAGTAAACATTCAGACGTTCTTGCGCGAATCCTCTTGCATGATTCTCTGACTTTGCGACGATTTGCATGATCCTGCCTTGTTCCGGCCGTTTGAGTGTGGACTTTGCCGAGCTCGGCAGTGGGTGCCGAAGCACCATTCGCTGAAGCGGCAGACGCGCATCCTGGCTAAGTCGCTGCGCCACATACAGTTCGGCCGCCAGTCGAAAGTTTGAGCCCTAAACGGTTATACCGACACATCTCCCAGACTGTGTGCCCGTGGTACGTGAAGTCACGGATGGAGTCGTTGGCGCACACGACCTCGCTTGGCTATACTATGTGTATACTTTTCTGAGGCGGATATGCGGACGAGAATCCGGAAGTGGGGCAACAGCCTTGGCGTGCGGATCCCGAGCGCACTGGCCGAGGACGCGCACCTGCATGAGGGCGCCGAGGTGGACGTGAGCATCCGGGAAGGGCAGCTGGTGATCGTGCCGGTGCTGTCGCTGGCTGAACTGGTGTCAGGGATCACCGCCGCGAACCTGCCTGCCCTCGACGTGGATGATGCGCCGCGCGGTGGCGAGCTGTGGTGAGAGCACCACTCAACGCCGACTGGGTGCCGGACCGCGGCGATGTGGTGTGGCTCGAGTTCGATCCGCAGGCGGGACGGGAGCAGGCGGGCCGTCGCCCTGCGGTCGTGCTGTCGCCGGCGAGTTACAACGCACCGACCGGTCGGGCGCTGTGCGTGCCCGTGACCACGAAGGCGAAGGGGTATCCATTCGAAGTCGCGCTTCCCGCGGACTGCGCAGTGCAGGGCGTGGCGTTCGCCGATCAGGTGAAATGCATGGACTGGCGCGCCCGGCACGCGAAGCTCGCGGCGGTGCTTTCAGCGTCCGTCGTCGCACAACTCCTCGCCCGAACGCGCGCGCTACTCGAGTGACCCTGCGGAGGGTGCGGCATCGTGGCGCACAGCCCGAGTCACCCTCGGGCGGGGTTCAGCATTCGAGCGCCGGTCGCGCGCGCACTCACGTCTTCCGCCGATAGAGTCGCCCGCCGACATACAGCTGGCCCAAGGCGCCCACGACCGAGCCCCGCGCGGGCACGAGGGCGATCAACTGCTCTGCGGGACCCCTCGCGGACCGGAACGTGATCGTGTCGTCGGCGTACATCCAGCGACCGGTGTCTTCCGTCGAGCCACCGTACGAGTCTCCGACCGACCGATACAAGCCGACGGCGGTGCGGGAGTAGGCCCCACCGGCGCGCAGCTCGAGGTCGCTCGCCGTGCGGAGCGCGCCGAACCCGCCGCTCGACGTGTCTTGCCCCATCTGCGTCTGTGCATTGGCGACGGGCACGACCTTGGTGCAGAGGGACGCCTCCCGGCCTGGCTGGAAGTTGTATTGCGCCGTCCGACCGTTGTCGGTGGTGACATCCACCTTCGTGCCGTTGCGACGATATCTGACGCGCGTGCCTGCGTCGACCGCGTCGAGACCGGCCTGAGTGAAAGCGCCGACGAGCCGATGATAGACGAGCCCCTGCTGGGAGAAGTAGAAGGCGTCCACGGACTCGAAATCCTGCGTGTAATCATACGGCCCGGCGACGCCGGCACCTGCGCCGGTCGCGAGCGCAGGCGCGGGAGCAGCTGCGGCTGGAGCGGCCTGCGCTGCCCGACCGGCAGGCGGTGTCGGCTGAGCCTGGGCTGCGACCGCGATTGGCATCGCCGGGCCAGTGTACGTCAGCGTCCCTGCCTCTTCCTGCTGCTGGCCGTTCAGCGTCAGCCGCTGGCCGAGCCGCAGCTTCCCGCTCACGAACACGGCAAGCAGCGCGCTCTGCCACACGCTGTTGTCCGACGGCGAGCGCAGGCCGCCCTGCAGCTGCAGTACGCCGGCCGTGTTGATCGCACCGGTCAGGTCTCCCTCACCCTTCAGTCCATCGTACTCGCGCAGATATGCCCGCACCGCTCCGGTGGCACTGATCGACCGAATGTCGAGCGGGGTCTTGCCCGGGTCCTTCCCCGCGGTGTTGCGCACCGGTCCTTCGTAGCGACCGACGCGAAACCCCTTGTGGTCAGGGCCGGGTTGCTTCCCAGCATCCCCCGGCAGTCGCACGCGATCCGGGGAAAGGCCTTCGGTCGAGGTCGATCGATGATTCGTGGAGTATACGGCGCACGTGCCTTTCCGGCGGGCCGTGCCGGGGGGGGGACGGCGGGCGCGCGGAAGGCGCGGGACGAGGGCAGCGAGCCCGATCCGTGCCAGCGACGGAATCGGCATAGATGTACCACCACTACGGTGACGTGCCGCCTGATGTCTACTGGCACGAACCGGCGCGGCGACCAACAGACTTGCGAACGCGTTCTGCATTACATGACCACAGCACAGGCTGCGAGGAGATCCTCGAGTTTCCCCGTCGCACGCCGGAATCCCGGGCGGCTGCGATCCGGATCTGTACGACGTGAGCGTGCTGCGGACCATCGACGCCGCACGCGTCCGCGGCCCGTTGTCAGGCCGGCTGACCAATCACGGTGGCCGGCTGAACTGCGGCCGTCGCGCCAGTGTGTCAGGCTGCCACACCGCGATGACGATGGCGGCAGCGAGCACCATGATCACGCCGGCGATACGCATGTCGAAGTGTGAGCCGTAGACCGGGAACAACATGTAGCTGAGGTTCAGCGTCGCATGGAATAGCGCTACGGCACACACACTCTGGCCCGTGTTGTTGAAGAGCCAGACGATGAGGATCCGTGCCGCCACGGCGTACAAGCACCACCAGGCGATCCAGCGTGGTGACCGGTGCACCAGCAGCAGTGCCGGGAGGTGCCACAGGACCGCTACCAACGCCAGAATCAGGCCGGTCTGCAGCGCGTTCCATCGGCGCTGCAGCTGGCCTGTGATATAGCCCGACCAGCCCAGTTCCTCACCAAGGGCACCGGCGAAGAACGCCACGAACATCAGCGATGCCGAGGTCAGCTGGATCTGCGGCGATGGAAGGGGCATGCCCAACCCGACCATCACACCGTACACCGCCAGGTTGACCCCGGCCATCAGGAACAGAACAGGGATGTACCAGCGCTTCGATCGGATGCGTTCGAAGTCGAAGGACCTGCTGAGCAGTTCGGCCACCCGCGCACCACCGCCCTCCCGGTGAACGAGGATCAGCGCAGCGGCCATGGGACAGAAGGTCATCAGCGCACTCACCGAAAGCCCAGGCATCAACTGGAGGTCCGACACGGCGCCAGCCAGCCAGAACGGAACGGAGAGCGCGAAGACCAGCCCGAAGAAGTTCAGCGGCGACCGGACCGGCGGCGCGCACTCGTTCGCCGGCGCAGCGGCGCACTCATCGCCTTGCCCTCTGCCGGGCGTTCTCATCGGGGCTCGCCGAGAGCTGCGCGCGAGCAAGGGCACGGGCGCTGCACGAACGGCGCAGGCTCGCGAAACGTGCGTTCGGTCCTCTCCACGGCCACGATGCCTGCTCCGTCGTTGTGGCGCGCCGCGACTTCATCACCAGGTCGCCCGTGGCCCGCATGACCAGCGTCGGCTGCTGCCGCATCACTTCCCATTCCTCAACGCAGTGTTGGCGCATCTCACGACTCCGCCAACGCCGCCCCAGCGCCCTTCCGATCTCGTCAGCGGAGTCTCCCTCGGGACCAGTTGACTCATCGTCGAGCATACGGCGCGATCATCGACCTCGCCAGCGCCGCGTGACAGGCGACGACGAGTCCGCCACCGCTGCGCTGTGTCATGCGGTCCGATCGGGCTTTGGAGGACCGAGCGGTGACGCGGAGCAGGCAGGGCCCTTCGTGACGCTCGGGTGGGCACGGTCGCGCACGTCGAACGTCGCTGCGCGGTCGCGGGGCGTCGGTCGGCGCGCGGCCCGACGTCGCATCCCAGGCGGATGGCTGGGATACCAGCCCGTCGTACCTCGGCGTGACGGGGTCCTTGTCAGAATTGATCGGCGTTCCCACTGTTCAGAGAGTGATCGCGGCACCGGCCCACCTTGCGTGTCTCCCATCACCGAGTTCCGCGGTGCGCATCGAGCGGGGACACACGATGTCACCTTACGGCAACAGGCCGCGGCGCGCATCGTCAGCCAGCATCCAGCACGAGTCGGAGGTGCGGATTTCATGTACGCCATCAAGGTCGCGGTCAGCGACCTCACAGCCGCGACGTTCTCGTTCCCGTCGCAGAAGACGATGTACGGCGGCAAGCAGATCGCGGCGGGCGACACGATCTACCTCTTCGACAGCGAGAACGAGGGCGGCGCCGGTCTCTTCGCGCGCGGTGTGGTCCTGACGGTGACAGCCGTTCGGAAGAAGCCGGGCCTTGAGCGCCAGACACCACGTGTCAACATCACCGTCAGTCAGACCGCGCGCGCGACGCGTGCGCTGGGTCGCGCGGAGCTGAAGGCGCATGCGGGTCCGGCGGAGAACGGACCGGAGGCCGAGCTGCACTTCAAGTTCTATCGGCAGGCGACCAACAAGATCATCGGGCTGTCGGGCGCTGCGGCCGCGATGCTGGAGCGCTGCTTCTAGCATCGCCGCAATCGCCGGCTCGATCCGCCGTGCGAACGCAATCGGCTGGATCTCCTTCCCCTTGAACATCCACTGAGTCAGCACCGTCGCCACCACCCTCGGGCCAGCGAATGCCAGACGTCATCGTCACCAGATGACGAAAGGTGATCTGCTTCCGCAGCGAATCGCGGAAGGCGTCAGCGTGCGCCGGGAGGAATGACGATCGGCTGGTCGATGGTGGCGATGTCCCTTCGTCCGACGGCCACGTCGAATGCGCCGGGGACGAACGTGTTCGTCGCGAGGATCACCGCATGACTGCCCGACGTCCGGAGCGCCGTCGCGATGCCGATGGCGCCGCCCAGCGCGGCAACGGCCGTGGCGATCACGCCAGCGCTGAAGATCCACGGATACGCCTGATGCGTGAGCGTGTTTCTCGCCTTCGGCGGCGACGCGTTCCCTGCCATGCTGTCGAAGATGCGGGTGAGCAACCCATCGACGACCAGTGCGGCACCCGAGAGCTTGCCGAGTGCCTTGCGATGCAACCGGTGCACGGGGGTCGTGAGATGAAGCGGGCGAAGCTGGCGGGGCTCAAGCGAAATGCCGGGGTCGTACTCCAGAATGCTCTCAGGAAGGAACGCGCCGGTCGCCTGTAAGGGGCCGTCCCACCCCAACGACGGACGGAGCCGCGCGCACCGGCTGCCCGTCACGCTCGGCAGCCGGTGCGCGGGTTCCGCGTCGCTCACTGCATGTACACCTCCCACTTGATGCCATCCGGGTCCCGGAACGCCACGTAATCCTTGCCGAGCACCTCGTCGGTCTTGACGCCCGTGTGCTCCACCCCCCAGTCCGTGAGTGCCGCGGCCACCCGCTGCAGCTCGGCAGGATCGGCGCACATGAGCGCGACGTGGTCGAGGCCAACACGGAACGGGTCGAAGGTGTCGGTGCTGTCGGTGGCCGGCCCCGGCGCGCGGACGGCGACCGCCGTCTGGCCCGCCGCCACGATGAACAGGCTTGGCGTGTCAAGCAGTGGGACGAAGCCCAGCATTTCGACGTAGAACCTCCGCGATCGCGCGAGGTCGGTACACCGCAATGCAAGGTGGTGGACGCCGGTGGTCACGATCTGAATCGGGGCGGGTGTGGCGGGCATGCTGTCCTCCTGATGGGCGCGTGGCGCCGAGGCGTATCGACGGGCGACTCCCTCGACGCTTCTCCTCGGCGAGCCTATACTCAGCCAGCGGTCTCACCTGCGTCTCACCTGAGCTCCCACCCATGGCTGATCCCCGCCGGCCACGGCTGAGGCTGCACACCTTGGGAGGCTTGCGGCTCCTCGATGGCGAGACGCCGGTGGGCGGCGCCGGCCAGCAACCACGGCGACTCGCGGTGCTGGCCATGCTCGCCGCCCACCCCACCACGGGTGTGACGCGCGCCAAGCTCCTTGGCCAGCTGTGGCCCGAGACGTCCGAGGACCGCGGACGCCAGGCCCTCTCGCAGGCGCTGTACGCCTTGCGTCGTGACGCCGGCGGGCAGTCGCTGGTGCGCGGTGCAGCCGAATTGCTGGAACTGGATCCGTCGGTGATCAGCAGCGACATCGGCGACTTCCTGCAGGCCGAGGCATCCGCCGATCACGCCCAGATGGCGTCGCTGTACGTGGGTCCCTTCCTCGACGGCATCTTCCTCGACGACGCGCTCGGGTTCGAGCGATGGGCCGACGATTTGCGGGCCCGACTGGCCTCACGTGCGGCGTCGGCGTTCGAACACCTCGCGACCAGCGCCGACGCCGCAGGCGACCACGCCGCGGCCGTACACTGGTGGCGGCGACTGACCGACATCGATGCCCTCGGTACGCAGGCCGCGCTGGGGTTGATGTCGGCACTCCACCGCCACGGGCAACGCGCCGTGGCACTGGAGCACGCCGACCGCTATCACGCCCGTGTCCGTGAGGATCTCGACCGTGAGCCCTCGTCCGCAGTGCGCGACGCGGCCGACCGCCTGCGTCGGCGGTCGGCGACGGCGGCGCACACGTCGGAACCGTCGCCGCCCTCGACGCCGGACGAGTCCACGCTCGCCGGGCGCTATGTGCTCGGGCGCGAGATCGGACGCGGCGGCATGGCGGCGGTGTTCCTGGCGCGCGACGTGCGCCACGAACGG
Source organism: Gemmatimonadaceae bacterium (assembly GCA_020851035.1). NCBI lineage: Bacteria > Pseudomonadati > Gemmatimonadota > Gemmatimonadia > Gemmatimonadales > Gemmatimonadaceae > Gemmatimonadaceae bacterium. The sequence continues at coordinate 133,167 of JADZDM010000021.1, forward strand.
GACGTGGCGATCAAGATGCTGCACCCCGAACTGGCCGAGGCGCTGGGGCGCGAGCGGCTGTCCCGCGAGATCCTCGTCACGGCGGCGTTGCGGCACCCGAACATCCTGCCACTCTTCGACTCGGGCGAGGCGGACGGCACGCTGTTCTACGTCATGCCTTTCGTGGATGGGGAGACGCTCCGCGCGATGCTCGCGCGCACGGGCACGCTGTCGGTCGACGTGGCGGTGCGGCTGTGCGGCGAAGTGGCCGACGCGCTCGCACACGCGCACGCCCGTGGCATCGTCCATCGCGACATCAAGCCGGAGAACATCCTGGTCAGCGACAGTCATGCGATCGTCGCTGACTTCGGCATCGCGCGACTGGTGTCGGATGCCTCGCAGCCGATGCTGACGCAGGCCGGGTTTGCGGTGGGCACGCCGGCCTACATGAGTCCCGAGCAGTTCACCGACGGACGCGATGCGGACGGCCGTAGCGACGTCTTCTCGCTGGCCTGCGTGATGTACGAGATGCTGGCGGGTCGTCCACCATGGATCGCCGCTTCCGCGCACATGCTGCTCACCAAGCGCCTCGTCGAGGTGCCACCGCTCGTGAGCACGTTCCGGCCGGAGACGCCAGCCGCGATTGCAGACCTGCTGGCGCGCGCGCTGCACCCTGATCCCGGGCAACGTACGATCACGGCGGCGGCGTTCGCCGCCCAGCTGGCCTCCAGTGCCGCGCCGTCACCCATGCGTGACGCGGCGCCCCTGCCACGTCCGCCGGGTGCACTCATCGGACGCGACCGTGAGCTGGTGACGGCTGGTGCCCTGCTCACGCGCCCCGACATCCGCCTCCTGACGGTGACCGGCGCCGGCGGCGCCGGCAAGACGCGGTTTGCCCTGCGGGTGGCGGCTGAGGCATGCGCAACGTTCACCGATGGCGTCCGCTTCATCGACCTCTCCTCGGTGCACGACACTGACGGCCTGCTGACGCACATAGCAGCCGCACTCGGCGCCCGTGAGGGCGAAGGGCGTTCGGCACTCGACGCGCTGGTGCACGTGATCGGCGAGCGACAGGTCTTGCTGCTGCTCGACAACTTCGAGCAGGTCGTGGCAGGCGCGATGGCCCTCACGCCACTGTTGACCAGGTGCCCGCAACTCACACTGCTGGTCACCAGTCGCATCCGCCTCCGACTGCGTGGTGAACACGAGTTCCACCTCACGCCGCTGGCCGTACCGGACCTCGCGAGCGCTGACACCGACGCGTATCGCGCCAGTCCGGCGGTGGAGCTCTTCCTGCGCGTGGCGCGCGATGCACAGCAGGATTTCGACGCCGACGACGCCACGCTGCGCGCCATCGCCGAGATCTGCACGCGCCTCGACGGCCTGCCGCTGGCCATCGAGCTGGCGGCATCGCGGTGTCGCGTGCTGTCACCGCGCGCAATCATCGCGCGCCTGGATCGCCGCTTCGACCTCCTCGTGGGTGGCGCCCGCGACCTCCCCGCACGGCAGCAGACGCTCCGCGGCGCGATCGCATGGGGCTATGACCTGCTGGCGCCCGCCGAGCAACGTGCACTGCGGGGGCTGGCGGCCTTCACCGGTGGTGCCGCATTCGCCGATGCCGTCGCAGTGCTGTCGACGACGGAGGATGCGCTCCTCGACGCGGTGCAGACGCTGGTGGACAGCTGCCTGGTGCGGCGGGTGGAGATGCCGGATGGCGACACCCGGTTCACCATGCTCGAGAGCATCCGTGAATTCCGCGCCACCGCCGCCGTCCCTGCCGGCGAGGCCGACGAAATCCGCGACCGTCACTTTCGTGTGTTCGCCGACCGCGCCGCATCGCTGCCGGCCGAGCTCGAAGGGGAACGCTCCGTCTCAGCGCTGGCACGCTTCGACCATGAACGAGGCAACTTCAACGCCGCGCTCGACCATGCCGATCGCAAGGCTGACGGCGCCGGCTTCGGCCGCCTGGTGCTGTCACTCTGGCGCGCGTGGCTGGTCCGCGGCGCGTGGGGCGAGGCACGCCGTCGCATCGCGCAGGGAATCCAGCTGCCCGACATGCACGGCACCGCACTGCACGCGGAGTTGCTCGGCGCGGACAGCACCCTGGCGCAGAACCAGGGCGACTACCAGATCGCCTACCAGTCCGCGGAACATGCGCACGCCCTGTGGCGCGCGCTGGGTGATCGCAGCGGCGAGGCGCGGACGCTGGGCGTGATGGGATGGCTGGCGTGGCGGCTTTGCGCGTTCACCGACGCGCGGCGCCTGTCCACCGAGTGCCTGGCGCTCCATCAGGAGCAGGGAAACCCACGCGGCGTGGCGCTGGCGCTGTCGAACCTCGGCTGGGTCGCACTGTTCGAGGGTCAGATGGAGACCAGCCGCGAGGCGCTGACAGAAAGCCTCGCCTTGCGCCGCGCTCTGGGTGACACGCGTAACGTGGCGTTCACGCTCACGGTGCTGGGATGGACCACGCTGCGGTGTGGCGATCACGATCGCGCCGAGGCGCTCCTGCGTGAAGCGTGCGAGCACTTCGAGACCCTCGGCGAACGCCAACTGCTTGCCTTCAACGGAAGCATCCGGGCGCAAGCCGCGGGCGAGCGCGGCGACCTGGCGATCGCCGCACAACTCGTCGCGGAGTCGACCACGGTGTTCCGGGACATCGGCGACCGCTGGGGACTGAGCCTGGCGCTGCGCGTCAGCGCCGATGTGGCCATGCAGCAGCGACGCCACGAGGACGCAGCGCGTGCTGTGGACGAGGCCCGGGCCATTGCCAGTGCAACGGGGGATCGCTACGGCGTGCTGCAGGCCGACGCCCGACGCGCGCTGCTGCAGCGCGCGACGGGCCTTGCCGAGACCGACCTCACCGGGCTCGGGGATCACGTCGCGGCGGGCGCGGTCGCGCTTGGCATACCGAATCCGCTGGCGCCACCTGAGGCGCCCATCGCTCCGCCGTCGCATCCATGACGCGCGCACCGTCACGTGGCGTGGCCGTGACGAGCTGCATCGGGGCAGGAGAAACGGGCCAGCTGATCAGCTGGGTCTGCGGCGCGCCGTGCTCGCGGCCAGCGGCGAGGCAATGAGCTGATTGGGACTCGTTTCCGGCTTACTCACGAGGAGCGAGTGCGCGCAAAGAGACTCGGACGTCCAGAGGGACGGCTGCTGCCCCTGATGCTGGGCGACCACGCCAACACTCGTCCGTCCCCGATTGCCTGTCCGATCCCGATCCCGCGTGGAGGTGACCCGTGCACACACCGCACCGAGTTGTTCGCGTATCGATCCTTGCATCGTGCCTTGCCGCCAGTGTGCCGGTCGGACTGCCGAGCCTCTCCGTGCGTGGGGGATCGGATCCCGAAGCGGTCGGCGGGCAGGGGGACGTGACGTCGGTCGCCAGGCTGGCGCTCAGGCGGAGTGCGGCCATGGTGGCCGATCGCACCTCACCGTTCCGTCATTCCCGCGCACCACGCCACCCACGGCGGCCCGCACCTACCGCACGAACGCCGTCGACCCCACGAACATCATGTCGCGATCGATGGCCTCCGTGTCACCACCCGAGCCGAAGGCGAAGAAGAACTCCTTCACCTCCCCGCTGTCATAGGTCAGCACCAGCCGATGGCCGGTCACACGATACCGGCCGGCGTTGCTGCTGCTGGCACCGGCCGCGGTGCTGACGCCGCTGGTTTCGCCACTGCCGATGGCCGCGAATTCGTTGGCGCCGGTGAAGCGTCCATCCGGCGCAAAGCGGAGCTGCGTGGTGCTCAGCGTGTTCGTCTCGCCCATCGTCATCCCCGACACGGCCTTGTACGTGCCGTCGAGCGTGGTGCCGGGTGGCGCGGCGAACGCCGTGTGGAAGCCACCGCCGCCAAGCGTGTAGTCCCGTTCCTTCTCTCCCTGCCCGGACAGGTAGTAGGTCTGGCCCTCGTTGCGCCAGCGACCCCACCGGCGTGGCTGCGCCGCACGCGACGCCCTCGCATCCGTCTGCTCCAGCGGCACATCGCTGACGTCGAACGACGTGCCGTCACGGAAGAGCGCGACGGGGTGGAACTGCAGGTCGCCGAACTGATAGAACACCACCTTCACCAGCGACGCCGCGAGCGCCCCGGTCGCGACCGTCGGCGTGGTCGCGGAACCGGTCCGGGTGCCCCGTGCGCGCCCGGCCGTCGCCGGCGAGCGCGCCGGACCCGCTGTCGCCGCAGCGGGCGTCGGCTCGAGCTCGGCGACGGCATCGGTGATGGCGGCACCGATCGCGGCCCGGCCGGCCGAATCACCGGTCGCCGCCGGCGCGGTGGCGGCCGCGACGGGCACTGCCGTGTCGGCGGGCGGCGGCGTTGCGCTGGCAAGACCACGGAACGACGTCACCGGCTGCGCCGCCATCGCGACCGACCGCTGCACGCGCATGCTCTCCATCGGCGCGAGGACATACGGCATCAGCGCCTCCACACTCGACCGGAACACCCGCGCCAGCGTCAGCGCGTCACCGAAAATGCTGCGTACCACGATCACCGGTGCGCCTGTCGGCGTGTCCTGCAGGATGCCGTAGGCCACGTACTTCGTTCCCGATTGCGTCCGCACGGTCTGCGCGGCGGTCACGACACGTTGTCCGGCAATCGTGCCGACCGCGATCTCGTCCTTCACCCCCGAATCCACCGTGCCGAGGGTGGCGGCGTTGCTGCGCGCGAAGGTGGAGATCCAGATCTGCAGCGCTGGCCCCTCGCGCAGCACCGGGCCGAGCAGCTCGGCCTTCGTGTCAGTGCTCAGCATGCCGCCCCGGCGAACCGCCACCGGCACCCCGCCCGTCGTGTCGATGGTCCAGCCGCGGGGCGGCGCCGGTCGCTGCGCGCCAGTCGGCATCGCGATGAGCACCCACACCGCGAGCATCACGCAGCGGGCGCGCCAGCGGGGGGGCGGGCGGTGGTGCGACAGTGCGGTACGTGTCATCAACGGGTCTCCCGGTTCAGCGTCACAACTTTCCCCTGCCAGTAGATCGCGTCCCGATCGTGGTCGAGGAAGAAGGCCGGCTGGCGCACGACGCGCCCGTCGTCATAGCGCGCCTCCAGCGTCCATCCGATCACGCGATAGGTGCCACTCCGCGCTGCGGCCTCGGCGCGCCGCGTTCCCGTCACGATCACGCCCGGCGTCGATGCGACCGTCGCCGATCCCTCGTCATCACGTGCGACCTGCACGCTGGTCCCGCCGGTAACCTGCGTGAACGAGCCCGTCCCCGTGCCGCCGCGCGAATCGGTCTCGAACGTCCGCCCGGGTCCGAACGTGACACCGTAGAGCGAGTAGCTCCCCACATCGCCGGCGGCCGACGATTCGCCACCGCTGAACCGTCCGCGCAACTCGTACACCGGCGGAATCTTCACCATCGGCTCGCCCGGGAGCGGCACCCACTCGTCGGGCTTCACGTTCCAGGCCACCTGCAGCGCCGCCCCCACGCGGCGCCAGCGCCCCCACCGCTCCGGCTCTCGACGCCGGCTCGCCACGAGGTCCATTTCATCCGGCGCCACGGGCACGCCATCATGCACCGTGCCATCGGACAGCAGCAGGTAGAGTGACAGCGTACTCGACACACCGAGCTGCATGCTGAGCCCGACGGTCTGGTGCATCTCCGCATGCAGGTGGATCCCGGCGATCTGCGCCTCCTGCAGGCCACGTCCCGGCGCGACGACATACTTGTAGCGTGCTTCTTCCGCCGCCGCTGCCGCTTCTGCGGCCTTCATTGCCGCCGGGGACGGTCGGTCGTTCGGCCCCGCACGCACCAGCAGCGTGCGGAGGATGTGGAAGCCGCGATCGTTCTCGGCCAGCAGCGCCGGCACGCCGTCGTCCGTGCTTCCCATCACGGCGAAATCCGTCCGGGGTTCGATACGGCTGTTCACGATGGTCATGAGCGAGCCCCACTCGAGATCGATCCGGCCGGTGGCGGGGTCGTAGGCGAACTGCCCTGTACCGGGCTCGCGCGTGCTGCCCTGCCACACCTGGCGGTACTCACCGGATGGATAGATCCACAGCGTCATCTCGTTGAGGACCTCACGTGTGTCGGTGTACACCTGCTTTCCCACGTACATGCCCGGCGCCAGCACCCCGCCGGCGCGAAACCCGTTCCTTCGCGGAGCAGGCGTGCGCACGACGACATTCGGCGAGATCCGACCGACGTCACCGGCATCCGACACCGGCACGGTGGGCGCGCCGATGGCGCCGGGGCCCGGCGATGACGTCGCCTCTGCGGCGGGTGTTGCGGGCACGGGGAGTGCCGCGACCTGCGGCGGCTGCAGGGCGCTCACCTGCCGCACGACCTGCGTGACGGCGTCGGCGTGCTCACTCAGCAGCGCCGCCGAGGACGAGAGCACGCGTACCAGTCCTGCACGGCCGCTCCGTGGAGTCACGCCGAAATACAGCGCGAGCAGGCGCGCACCGGATGGCGTCACCAGGACGCGGGAGGTCGAGCGAATGCCGTCGGCATCCGGGGTCACCGGGGTGCGGCGCTCCACGCTGGCGTTCGCCACGGTCGCGATGTCGGCATCGGCGCGTGAGGCCAGCCACTGGTCGGGGGCCTCGGCGCCCGGGGCGACAGGCGCGTAGACCGTGACGGTGAACACCGTACGCGGTTCGACCTGTGGCGGCCTCAACAGTACGAGGCCCTCGGCGCGGCGTGACGTCCATCCTGCTGGCGCCACCACCTCCTGTGCTGCAAGCGGCAGTACAAGGCAGATACCGAACGCCAGCGCCAGCAGGGCCCGGAGCGCGGCAAGCAGTCTGGTCACCGGGAACGGGAGCATGCGGATGATTCGGGAGTCTGCGGCCAACTGCATGTGGGCACCGAGGAGCATAACAACCCGTAAAGACCAGATTCGCGGGCGCGTGTTCCTTCCGGGCAATGCCGCGGGGAGACCGGAACGAGGGATATCCCGGAGCTCGTTGATCCCTCGGGCGGTGGGAGCGTCTCCCTCCTTCCGGATGCCGCCACGCAGCGCATCCGACTACGCCGTTGGGGTTCGAGCCGGAGACGCCGCTCCGCGATCCGGACCTCAGCCGCCAGTGAACGAGAACGACGTCCTGATGTTCTGCCGTACCGGGCCGACGAAGGCGTGCAGGCCGAGCATGGTCTCCGGCAACGGCACGTCCAGCAGCTCACGGTCGATCACGCCAAGGAACAGCTCACCGTCGATCATCCAGCCGAGCGCGCGGCTCGGCCGGACGAACGCCCTGGTGAAGCGGAAGCCAAAATTGGCCGTGAAGTGTTCCTGTGCATCCGTGAAGACGGCGTCGTCGTCGTCGATCGCGTAGCTGACATACGAAAAGCCGAACGCGTTGCGGCGCGGCGTCACCTCTCGCGTCGCCTGCGCCAGGCTGAGGGCCGGTGCGGCGCTGGCAGCGCAGACCAGCAGCACCCGTCGAATCGTCGGTCGCATGGATCCTCCAGGAGAATGGGCGCGTCTGACCGGAACGGCGCGCGAGCGCATGCTGCGAGTGATCAGCACCGAGCGGGAACGACGTGGGCTGATTCGCACGCTCGTGCCACGATGCCGGGGGCTGCCACATCCTGCAAGACCGGGGGGGGCCAAGCGAACTGAACTAGCGTCGCAACCGGTCGAGGATCACGGCGGCCATGGCGCGTGCACCGACCTGGATCGCCCCCTCGTCCGCGACGTAGCCCGGCGTGTGCGGCATCCCGACCGTACCGTTCGCCGAGCTGCTGACACCGAGGAAGAAGTAAGTGCCGGGCACCTGTTCGGTGAAGGCGCCGAAGTCCTCGCTGAAGGCGGGAATGATCTGGTTCACCTCGAGGGTCGCGGCGCCACCCAGCTCGCGCCCGAGCGCCGCGACGGCACGCGGAGTCAGCGCCGAATCGTTGGTGACGCCCGCCATCAACTTCGGGCGGTAGTCCACCCGCACGGTGACGTTCGGCCGTGTCATCGCGCGCAGCTCCGCCATCGCTGCGACAACGCGGGGCCGGCTGAGCGCCGTCGCCATGATCGTTCCCTGCACCGTGCGGATTCCCGCAGAATCCGCCTCCGCGCGCGATTCGATCAGGATCAGGTCACGGGCTGCCGGCGCAAACGACTGCTCCGCCGTGATCGTCGCGATCGCATCGAGGCGCTGCTTCACCGTTCCTGCCGCAGCCGCGAGGTCGCCGGAACCACTGAGCGTGATCCGGTACGCATCGCGCCCACTCATCAGGTCTCCCGCGATCGTTCCCAGCTGCCCCACCTCGAGCGGTGCGGTGTGGAGGGCGTAGATCGCGTCCGGCGCGCGGGGACCGAAGACACCGGCGCCAAGCATGGCGTGTGCGCCCGTTGCGCGTTCCTCGGCTGGCTGGAAGATGAACAGCACCGTGCCCGGGAGTTGCGCGCGGACCGCATGCAACGCGGTGGCGAGCGCCAGCCCGATGGTCGTGTGCAGGTCGTGCCCGCAGATGTGGCGGACACCCGGCGTGAGGGAGCGAAACGCCACCGGGTCGGCGTCGTCCGTCATCACGGCATCCATGTCGGCACGATACGCCACGACCGGCCCTGGCCTGCCGCCGGGCAGCACCGCCACAACGCCGTGGCCGCCAACCCCCGTGCGAACCTCCAGCCCAAGTGCGCGAAGCCGGGCGGCAACACGTTCGGCCGTACGCACCTCGTTGCCTGACGCTTCGGGGTGCTGGTGGAGGTCCCGACGGAAGGCGATGAACTCACCTTCGGTTGCACTGAGTCGCGCCGCCACGGTCTGCATGAGCGGATCGCGCTGCGCCAGCGCGGCCGAGCTCCCGATGACAGCGACGGCGACTACGGCGGCATACCGATGCATCGATGGCTCCTCGTGTGGGGTCGGCCACCCTACGCCAGGGGACTGGCGGGAGTTTCCTGTCGCGGCGTGAGACGACCGCGCCAGTGGCTGCGGCCTACAGTGATGCGCCGCAGTGCGCCGCCGCAGCAGGTGAGCGCTCGCGTGTCCTCTCCCCCCGACAGCGGGATCGCCAGATGCGTATCGTGACCGTCCGACGCCGGTCTCTTGTGCAGGCCGTCACCGCCGTGCTGTTGCTCGGCAGCTGCACGGCGGGCAACAGTGGAAAGGGCGACCCCGTCGAACCACCGGGGAGTGTCGCGATCATGGTCGCGACACCGAACGTGACGCTGCAGGCGGGCAGTGACGGCACGGTGGGTATCACGATCGCGCGGAGCGGCGCCTTCACGGGTGCCGTCTCGCTGACGTCGAGTGGCGCGCCCAGCGGCGTGACGGTCTCCTTCGCACCCGCGACGATCGCCCCAGGCGAGACCGTCGCCGTTGCGACGCTCAGGACTACTGCAGCGACAGCGACGGGGCCGTTTGCGCTGACCATTGCGACGACCGGACTCGCGGGCGGTGCGACCGCCACCCCGGCGAACGTCACCGTCACCGTGACGGCCGCGCCGACAGGCAGCGTGGCGATCGCCGCGTCACCTGCACTCGTCGCGATCGTGGCTGGCGGCGCGGCAGGCACAGCGGCGATTGCCATCACCCGCACCGCACCGTTTGCTGGCGCCGTCGACCTGGACGTGAGCAACGTGCCAGCCGGCCTCACCGCCACGGCCACACCCGCCACCGGGATTGCAGGCACCAGCGCGACACTCTCCGTGCGCGCAGCGGCGACCCTCGCACCCGCCACGTATCCCCTGATCGTCACGGCCAGCGGCGAGGGTATCAGCAAGTCCGCCGATACGATCGACGTCGCCGTGGAGGCGCCGGTGAGCACCGGGATTGCGGTGACCTACTGCGCCCCCGACGCCCCGATCTGGGTGGCGCAGCAGGACGGCGCCGGCGCGTGGACGCGCGTCCTTCCCACGACCGGCAGCACATACCACATCAACTTCACCACCGGTCGGGGCGGGCTCGCCGTCGTCGACACGACCGGCTCGGTCAGTGCGCTCGGCGTCAGGTACCTCACGGTGGAGGAGTTGACGGCATACGCGAGCAGCGTGAACATCGGACGCTGCGGGACGAAGACGGTCTTCGTGCCGTCTCAGGATCTCGGCGCCCTCATCTCCCTGCGCGCGTCGCTCGGGCACGCGACCGGCTCTGGCAGCGGCGGCACGATCACGATCCGCGGCGTTGCGGCCGGACCACAGGTGCTGCTCGGAACCCGCACGAGCGTGGGCTTCGCGCCGCGTCTCGCGATCCGCCGCAGTGTCAGCATTGCCGACGGCGGGACCGCGGCGTTCCTCGACTTCAACGGCCCGGAGTCATTCGACCCCGATTCCGCAACCATGACCGTCACCGGCATGAGCGATTCGGAGACCGGAAGCGGCGGCGTGTACTTCACCGGATCACAGGGGTCGGCACGGAGTCCGATCCAATCCCTGAACAACCATGGTCGCGTCACGCGGTACTATGGGCTGCAAGGCAGCCGGCTGCTGTCCGGCGAGTTGCAGATGTTCCAGACGAGCGTGCTGAGCAGCGATCAGCGGTCGCGGCGAACCGTCGCGCGGTACTTCCGCAGCGTTGCCACCACCTCCGCCGTGATCGGGCCAGCGCTCCCCACCCCGACCATCACCCGCATCGAGAGCGGGGCTTTCGCGCGCGGCCGCGCGACGTTCTCCTCGCAACCGGAGTACAACCGCTGGGCACAGGCGTCGTTCAGCACCGGTGCGCGCGTGAACACGATGCTGGTCACGGCCGCATTCGCCGGCGCGTCGCTGCCGACCACGTGGGACCTGCAGATGCCCGATCTGTCTGCCGCGAGCGGCTGGAACGATGCGTGGGCGATTGCTGCGACGGGCGAGTTGCTGTGGGAGGTAACGGCGGCTGGCGGAAGCCTCTTCCGCCTGCCCCCCGCACCCGCCGATGGCGCGCGAGGCATTCTCGCCACGCGGTCCAACGCGCTCCTGCCTGCGGACCTGCGCCTCTCGCAACACCCGCACGCGTGGCTGCCCATACCGTAGGTCGCACCGCATCCACTGCGGTGGGACGCGACCTGCGGCGCAGCCGCGCCGTGAGAAAGACACGTGGAGTGATGCGGCACACCCAGTCGCGTCGCACTGCGCCGTTGCAGCTCGCGCGCCCAGTCGGCACTCACCCACCACTCGGGCTCGCCTCATGGTCCGCTCCATCATGCCACTCCGCCACGCACTGCTCGCGCTCACGACCCTTGCGCTTCTGACCAGCTGCACGAGCGGTGGCGACGATGATGACGACGATCCGGTCGGTCCGACCGGGAGCGTCACCATCGTGACCTCCTCGGCCACGATGTCGGTTGCCGCCGGTGATTCCCGCGCCGTGACGATCACGGCGGTCCGTAGCGGAACCTTCTCCGGTGCAGTGCCACTCAGCGTCACCGGCGCACCGGCTGGCGTCACCGTGACCCTCACGCCGGCCACGATCGCGGTGGGCGCCACGAGCAGCACGGCGCTCGTCACGACGACCGCGACGACGCCCGCCGGCACGTCGTTCACGCTCACCGTCTCGGCGACGGGTCTGGCCGGCGGTGCGACCGTCACCGCCGGCACCGTCGTCGTGACCGTGAGCGCTGCAACACCTGGCAGCATTGCGGTCGCCGCCGCGCCACCAACCCTCGCGCTCATCGCCGGCGGCGCCGCGGCAACGTCGACGGTCACGATCACCCGCACGGCACCCTTCACTGGCGCGGTCGCGCTGGCGCTGAGTGGCGCGCCGCCTGGACTGACGGTCACGGCCACCCCCGCCACCGGCATCACAGGGACCACGGCCGCGGTGTCGGCGCAGGCGGCGAGCACGCTCGCCGGCGGGTCGTACCCGGTGATCGTCACGGCCAGTGGCGCTGGCGTGAGCAATGCCACCGCGACGATCACCGTGACCGTGTCGCCGCCGGCGATCGGGAGCGGCATCGCGGTGGCGTACTGCGCTGAAGATGCGCCGGTGTGGGTGGCGCAGCAGGACGGCGCCGGCGCGTGGACGCGGGTGCTGCCCACGACGGGGAGCACGTACCACATCAACTTCGCATCGGGACGCGGCGGGCTGGCTGTCGTGGACACTGTGTTCAACAGCCCGCTCGTCGACGTGATCTATCTCACCACTGCGGACCTCACCGAATACGCCGCGACGGTGAACACGGGCGGTTGCGGGAGCAAGACGGTGACCGTGCCGTTCACGGGTGCGACCACCGCCCAGCGCAAGAGCATCGGCATCGGGTACGCCAATGCGTCGATCAACGCCAACACGCCTGCATCCGGCACCTTCCAGCTGGACCTCGTGGCGCCAGGCCCCCAGGTACTGCTGGCCACCACGCGCAACGGGTCGGCACCCGATCAGCCGCTGCGTGTCGTGATGCGCCGCGATGTGAACATCCCGGCCGGCGGCACGGGCGCCAGCATCGATTTCGCCAGCAGCGAGGCGTTCACGCCGGAGACAGCGAGCGTCGCCATCACCGGCCTCACCACAGGCGACCAGCAGGACGGGTACGTGCACTTCAACGGGTCGCGCGGATCGGCGCTGGCGGAGCTGTTCTACGCCTTCGATGTCCCCGGGACGTGGCGTTACTACGCGCTGCCGGCGTCACGGCTGAACACCGGGGAGTTGCAGCAGCTGCTGACGAGCGTGGTGAGCGGTGACCAGCTCGAGACGCGCACCGTGATGCGGTACTTCCGGAGTGCCGCCGCCGCGTCGCTGACCTTGCCACCGCGGCTGAGCGTCCCCACAGTGACACGGCTCGCCAGCGCGCCGTACGGACGCGGGCGCGCCGCGCTGACGTCGCAGCCGGAATACGACCGCTGGGTACAGGCCACCTTCAGTACGGCCCCCCGTCACAACAGCGTGCTCGTCACGGCCGGATACGCCGGCGCGTCCCTGCCGGCGACGTGGGACATCCAGATGCCCGACCTGTCAGGCGTGACGGGATGGAACAACGCCTGGGGCCTCACCACGGCGCCCTTCGCGTGGAGCGTCTCGGCGGCGGGCGGCAGCCACCACCAACTGGCCAGCCCACTCGCCGACGGTGCCACCGGCGTCACGAGCACGCGCGAGAGCGGATCGGCCGTCGTGACTGCGGCGCCGGCCGTCAGCCGGCATGCACGGGTTCTTGGGCTCCGCCGGCCGTGAGGCGGGCGCTCAGCGAGCGGTAGCGGCCGGCGAGGTGCCTGTGGTACCGGCGATGGCACCGGCAGCGGACGGGGCGCTGCCGGTGCCATCGCGTGCGCGGGTCGCATTCGTTCACTCCGCGACTAACGTTGAGGGGTGTGCATCGTCGCACTTCGGCGGGGCAGCCGGAGTCGGGCGATCCGCGCCACTTCACCGCGTGACGACGAGGGCGCCCGGCGCCTGACGGTCGCGCCGGAGTTGCCGATGCGGCCTTGGCTGGCGCTGGTTCTGCTCATCCATGGTCCGCTCGTGGCGCAGCGCCCGGGGCGCGCGCGCGACGTGGTGGACGAAGCCCGTGCGGCGGCAGCGCGCGGTACGCTGCAGGCCTTCCGCGACAGGTGGGAGCGTGCGCCGGCCTCGGTCGACCGCCGCCTCGCGGCGCTGGCACTCGGATCAGCGGCGCGACTCGCCTACCGATTCCCCGAGGCCGCACGCCTGTTCCGCGCGGCCGAGGGCGATACGACCGTGCCAGACGAAGTCACGGCGCGCGCGGCGCTGGGCCTGGCATCGGTGGAAGCGCAGCAGTTCAACGTGCGTGAGGCAAGCCGTCTGTTGCTGCGTGCGCGAGCGCTCGCCGTGCGGTCGGGCTCCACCGATGTGATCGCGGAGGGATTGCTCCAGCTTGTCTCGATCCGCCAGCGCACCGACGGTGTTGCGTCAGCGCTTGCAACCGCGGATTCGGCCGCGCGTCTCTTCGGACCGGCAGACGCCTCGTGGAAGCTCGAGCTCGCGTGCCGCAGGGCGCAGGTGCGCGTTCGCACCGGTGACACCGTGGCCCTCCGCGACGCGCTGACACACGCAGCGAGCGCCGCGGCGCTCGGCGACGCACGCGTCGAGGGCCAGTGCTGGCTGGCGGCCGCCCAGGCACACTTCGGCCATGACAAGTATCGCGATGCAGCGATCGCGTTTGGTGCGGCAGCCGATCGATTCGAGGCGGGGCGGGACCAGGCGTCCCTGTCAGCCGCTCTGCAGTGGCGTGGCTACACCAACCGGCTGCTCGGTGAGTTCGACGCGGCCAAGGCGGATTTCAGTCGCGCGATCGAGGCCGGCACTGTCTCGGGGAATCGCTCCCCGGTGGCATGGGCATGGCTCGGGCTGAGCGCGCTGTCGCTTGCCGCGGCCGAACCGGTGCGTGCGGCGGACGAGGCGCATCGCGGTCGGCTTGCCCTGGCGGCCATCGACGATCGCTGGGGGCTGGCCGAGGCCAGCGACCTGGCCGGCGCCGCCGCGCATCAACTCGGTGACCTGAAGCGCGCCCGGGCGCGCTTCCTGGAAGCCATCGCGCAGAGCGAGTCGCTCGGTGCCGTGACGAACCTGGTCAACCACGGCGCCCCGCTCATTGACATCGAACGGGAACTCAGCGGCGAGACCGCAGCGCTGGCACGGCTGGCGTGGATGGACTCCATCGCGCGACGCGCCCGGAATCCCACATGGGACAACGAGCGGCACTACCACCTTGGACTGCTGGCGCTGCGACGGGGCGACGGTGCCGGCGCGCTCGGGCACTTTCGCCGCTTCCGTGCCACGCTCGACGAACGGACGCTGAACGCCGTCCGTCGCTTCGACTTCGCCGTGCGGCATGCGGAGGCGCAGTCACTCGCGGGTGATGTCCTGCAGGGGGCGCGGATGCTGGACAGCGCGATCGCGCGCTTCGGCGCGTGGCGGGCGAGCATCAGCGATCGTGCGTTGCGGATCGCGAGCTGGGACGAGCGGTCCATCGACTCCGATCCGGACCTGGGCATCGCGACGATCATCGCCAGGACGGCACACGCGGGGCACGACACGCTGGCCCTCCGACTCGCGAACGCCCGTCGCTCACGCGACCTGCGCAGCGCGGTGGTCGCGGGCGCTGATCGCGCACCGGCGGCCGGCGAACTCTGGCTCCAGTTCGTGACCGGACGCCGCGGCGAGCCCACCACACTCTTCATCAGGCGCGGCACCTCCCTGCGCAGCGCCGCGCTGCCGCCGGTGGACTCCCTGCTCCGCTCCATTGCCGCACTGCGCTCATTGCTCGCGGGCAACGCGGCTGCAACGGACCTCGCCCGGGTGCTCGGCACGTCGCTGCTCGGCAGCGCCATCCCGGCCGCGGATTCGTCCACACGCCATCTCGTGATCGTCCCAGACGGCATGTTGCACGGCGTGCCATGGGCGGCGCTCGTGCTGCCGGACGGTCGGCGCGTGATCGAGCGATTCGCCGTGACGACCAGGCCGGTCGCCCCAGCCCCCCCGCGGGAGCGCACCGGCGCGCGTGGCAGCCCGATCGTTGCGTTGGGCCTCTCGGCGGGCGCTGCGCGCTGGGAGGGCGCGACACTGGCACCGTTGCCGCGCGCCGAGCGCGAGGCGCACGGCGTGGCGACCGCGGCGACCAACGGCCGCGCGATCGTTGGCGCGGCTGCGACGGAGCGGGCCGTCAGGAGTCTCGCGGCGTCACCGCCATCGATCCTGCACTTCGCCATGCACGCCATCGTGGACGATCGTGCCGCGTCGCGCGCGGCGATCGTCCTTGCTCCCGCCGACGGTGACGACGGCCTCCTGACCGCGCACGAACTCGCGTCGATGCGGCTGCCGGCGGAGCTGGTGGTGTTGTCCGGCTGCAGTACGGCATCGGGCCGCGTGCTGGCCGCTGAAGGGGTGCAGGGTCTCGTGCGCCCGCTGTTCGACGCCGGCGTGCAGGGAGTGGTGGCGACGCAATGGCCGACCAGCGATGCATCCGCCGCACAGATGATGGCGTGGTTCTACGCGGAGCTGGCGCGCGGACTGTCCACGGCGGACGCGCTGCGCGCGGCGCAGCTTCGCGGCCACCGCGCCGGCCTGCCGCCGGGTGAGTGGGCGGGGTGGAGCTATGTGGGTGATCCATCGACGCGTGTCTCGGCCACACTCATGGCACCACGCAGCACCAGCGACCTGCCGCCGCTGATCGCGGGATTCAGCGGCCTGCTCGCCGTTGGCGCCCTGGTCGCCTGGTTCTACCGCACCCCGAGCCGCCGCGTGCGGCTGCGCACCTGAGTGCCGTCGTCGAGCCGTGCCGTGACCCACCAGCGGTAGTCACCGCGCGGTACGGCACCGGCCGCCAGTGACAGCGTGCTGTCAGCGGTCTCGCGTTGCACCACGGGCACACCACCGGCCGAGTACACCTCGACCTCGTAGGTGGCGTCGGCGATCCGCTGCCACACGAAGGTCACGCCGCCGTCTGCGGTGGCACCGTCGCGTGGCGTGACGAGCGTGATGGAGGCATCGGCGCTGCGCAGCACGCGAGCGGCATCCCGATCGCCGATCGCGCGGGCACTGACGACGACAGCGACGACGGCGGCCGCGGCAAGTGCCGCCGGCCGCCACCAGCGCCGGACACGACCCGCCGTGGGCACGATCGGGACGCTCGTCCCGACGTCCTCCGCGAGGCCTTGGCGGAGGGCACGCACCATCGCCAGTTCTGCGGCGCCATCCGGCGTGGCCATCAGCCGGTCGAGCGTGTCGAGGCGTTGCCGTTCGTCACCGGTGCCGTCGACGAGGTCGACGATCTCGCCGGCGGTCGGCTGCTGGTCGGGCGGCATCGAGAGCGACGCGAACTCCCGGCGCAGGGTGTCGTCGTTCACGCTCATGATCCCCCCTCGAAGCCGGCGTGCCGGAGACAGAGCCGCAGATCCTCGAGTCCACGGTACAACAGGTTGCGTGTCTTCGCCTCACTCCAGCGCAGGAGTGCAGCGATCTCCTCGCGCGGGCTGCCGCGGAGGTGCATCGCAACCACCGCGCGGCGGCTCTGCATGAGCTTCGCGAAGCAGGTGCGGAGCGCCGCCTGCAGCGCCACCTGATCGAGGGCGTTGCCGTCGCGCGCCGCGATCGCGGCCGCCGCCTCGGCCGGCACCTCACGCCGCGCATCGCGCCGGCGCAGCAGGTCGATCGCGGCGCCGGCGGCGATCCGGTAGATCAGCGCGGGGCGCAGGTCGTCGGGCGCGTCGCCGCGTTCCGCGTGCCGCCAGATCCGCAGCCGGGTCTCCTGCAGGACGAGCTCGATGTCGGCCAGGTCCACCCCGTACTGGCGCGCCGCGGCGCGCCCGCGCGGGGCGTGCGCGGCGATCACGGCCTCGATCCGGTGACTCAGATCGTCGTGGCGCGGCGTGACGTCAGTGGTCGGCATGGGTTCATCGCTCGGCGGGGGTACCGCATTGCCGCAGCCGGACGCGGAAATGTCTCACGTGGGGGCCGGGGGCGCGACGTGGCTGATGCGTGATCCACCGCCGCATGCCGGGAGCGAGCGTCGTTCCGCACCTGGAACGGGTGAACGGCGCGCAGCACGACCTCCGTGCCTGCCGCCGGCGCCTCCCTTCGGCGCGTGCAGCACGTCCGGCTCCTCCGGCCTCCTCCGGCCTCCGTCGTACGCGGCGCTGGCGGGCTGCGGCGTACCCGCCGGTCACACCATCACTTCGTGACGTTGTACCCGAGCTCCCGGATCAGGAAGCGTCCGTACGTCCACTCGCCCGTCGACGGGATCCAGTTCGCGTCACCCCTGGTGCCAACCCGGTGGCCGTCCACCTCGGCATAGGCCGAGATCGGCGTCGACCACGGCACGTGCGTGACCGTGGCGCCGTCCACCTGGGCGCGATCCGTGGAGAGGAAGCCGACCAGGTCTCCGGCATCGTCGAACGTCAACGTCGCCGCCACGGTGAAGCCGGCGTTGGTGAACGTGGCGCGCAGCGCGTGGGGGCCGAGTGTCGTGTAGGTGAAGGGCAGGTCAAGGACCGCAGCCGGCGCCATCACCACGATGTCGTTCATCAGGGTCACGGTTTCGGCCCTCGTCATCACCGGGCCGCCCTGGTTCACCATCGGGTACAGGCCGGCCACCTTCACCTGGAACGTGGCGGCACCGTCGACGTACCGGTGATACACGTCGAACGGCACACCGCTCCGCGATGCCGTCATGTGGAAGAGGCGCGCCGGTGGATTGAAGGACTCGTACTGCGTGGCCGTGGAGGCCATCCACGGCGCTGCCGCACTGCTGCGCATCTGGGCGTCGAACACGACGCGCATGTTGTGGATGTGCGGCCGTCCGACGGCGCCGACATTGCGCAGGTAGCGCTGCAGCAGGGGTGGCAGGACGGCGAGATCCGCATTCGTGACGACAGGCGCGGACGCGACAGGCCGAGCCAGCAGCGTCGCGCTGTCGCGCGAGAATCGCGAGCGAAAGCTTCCCGGCCGTGCATCGAGCGCGGCGAGCAGCACCGGCCCGACGATCAGGAGATTGGCGAGCGTGCCGAACCGGGCGTCGCTCCATGCCTGCATGATCAGCAGCTGCGAGAGCACCACCGCCGGCAGCGCGAGCCACCACCACCATCGCGCTCCGACGAGCACGGTGATCGCGGCAGCGACCATCAGCACGGCCGCGAGCAGCCAGAGCGCGCCTCCGATCGGGGAGATCGGCAGCCGCAGTTGCGTCATATCCCAGGACCCGAACGCCTTGGCCGGGCCGATCAGGTGCAGGAGGCCGTGGAGCGCGAGCAGCACCGCGAATGCAATCTTCATGGAGTTCCTGCGTGTGGGACAGCAGCGCGCCGGGGTCGCGAGCGCTTGGCGGCGCGGCGCGCGATTGGCGTGAGAGGCGAGGATCGTGCGCCCAGACGACACGGTGGCCGGGTCGGACCGGTGTGAACCAGCAGCGCCCTGCCCGACGCGTGGTGTCCACGTGTCGCATTCCACCGGGCGACGGGCTGCATTCGCCATTCGCTCAGCATGTTGCACCCGTCACGCACGGCGGTGCGAGTGCGGCAGGCGTCAGCGTCGTCCCGCGTTGCAACAGGGGATGGATGTGCCTCGCCGTGAAGATATGTCGCCGCGCTTCCGCGAGCGTACTGGACGGGTGCGTGTGTGACGGCTCGCGCTTCGGTGACGTGCGCGCCTGGTCGTTCTCTCGCAACTCGCATGGGACGGATCAGGTCATGAAGCGCACGGTGTTACCGCAAGGACGGGCCCCCGTCGCGTCGAGACGCGCGACCCGACGTGCGCGCTACTCCGTCTCCGGCCGCCGCTCCAAGGCAACACGAAGCGCCCGGGCCTCGTCCCACACCTCCTGCATCACGAGCGTCGCCTCCGTCGTCGCCGGGCGCGCCTGCCGCGCGGGGGGTGGGAGCACCGACCCTGCGGCGCCGGCCGCAGTGGCGCGCGCCGGATGGTCATCCAGGTCGCCCAGTCCCGTGGTCCCGACGCGCCGGACTCCGTCGAGGATCAGGTCACGCACCTCGTGCGGATGCGCCAGTCCCGGCAGGCGCGCCAGGTGCGGCGTCATGCCGTTCTCCCCCGACCCACCACCTGCCGTCTCGACCTCCACCGTCGAGAATCCGAACAGGCGCTCGAGTGGCCCCTGCGTCACCCGCACGTTCTGTGCATTGGCGTAGGTGAGCGTGATCTCCTTCACGTTCCAGACGCCCTCCCGGATCATGAGGCTCCGGTCGGTGAGGACGTACCAGCGCAGCTCGTAGTCGAGGCGCATGGTGACGTAGAGCGTCGCGGCCTTGGCCAGCGCCACCAGGATCAGGGGAATGACCAGCAGCAGCAGGCGCACGTCGGCGACCAGCAGCAGCGTGCTCGCGATCACCACGGCGAGCCCCCACGCGGCCGCGTACAGCCCCCACCAGAACAACTTCAGCCGCAGGTAGCCGGGCGCTGCACGCTCGATGCGACGGATCTCGGCGGGCACGTGCCCTGCGGGCGGGTGCGGCTCTCCCCCCTCGATCCGGAGGAGGGGCAGGATGATCGACTTCAGCCACTCATACATCGGGCGCCCGGGGCGACTGGCCTTCGAGCAGCTGACGAACGGCCCGCAGCTCGTCGCGAATGCCGGTGAGCGCCTCGACGGCGAGCGCCTCGCTGCCCGTGACCAGTGCGCCGTGCGCGGTGTCACCGGGCGGCGTGGCCGCGGCAGGTGCGGCACCGTGATGCCCGCGCATGCGCGCATAGAGGAAGTTCCGGACGTCCTGGTACGCGACCAGGCCGGGAATCGACTCGGTTGCGGCCGCGCTCCCCGATGCCGTCTGGATCTTCACCGTGCCGATGCCGAGCCAGCGCTCGAAGATGTTGCGCGTCACGTGGATGTCCTGGATCCGCGCGTACGTCAGGTAGGTCTCGCGGCGCCAGAAGAGGCCGTGTGACACCGCCACCCCCTCGTCATCGAACCGGAAGCGCAGTGTGCGATACAGGAAGTAGTACGGCACCACCGCCAGCGGGAACGCCACGTTGGCCAGCACCGAGTAGATCAGGTACAACTTCCAGAGCTGCGGGTCCGGGCGCGCGATGGCCTGCACCCGGGACGCGGGAACCGGCTGCAGGTGCGCATCGCGATCAGGAAGCATCGACACAAGTGAGCATCACGGGTTCGGGCACGCGGAGTCACCACGGCCGTTCGCCCTCCCCGTGGATCGCCACACATCTATCCTGCGGCGTGCTGCGAGGCAAGTGCCGCATCGGGCGACGTCGAAACCCTGCGGGGCCGCGTTGCGCAAGTCGCCGCCGGTGGCATCCTGGCGTATGCGCACAACAGCACCGGAGGAACGCCGTGGACGCCACGCCCATCTGCGCGGGGTCCGGCGGAGCACCTGCACCACCACACCGGTGCGGGCTGGTCACGCACATCCGCCGCAGCACCGCAGACGTGCATGGCACGGCACCGCTGTCGAGCTGTGGTGTGGACAGCGTCGGGTTCGATTGCGTTCGCGTGCGTGACACGTCTTACTGCAGCACCGGGGATCGGCTGTACACAGAACGATTCGGTCCTGTGCGCCTCCCATCAGGTGCCGTCAGGCACAGAGTGCTCTCATGCGGACGACGAGTCTTCCTGCCTCGACCATCAGCGAGGCCCTGCTGCATGCCGTGTTGCCGGGCTTGCTGCTCGCGACGCTCACACTGCTGCTGGGTTTCGGGCTGGGGGTGGTGTTCGGGTTGAACGAGGAGGCGATCACCACACGCCTCGCGGCCGCAGCGGCCGCCGCACCCGCGCCGGTCTACCATGGCGATGCGGCCGCGATCGCGGTGGTGCTCGCGAAGTCGTGGGCCTACATGCAGCGCGCGCACCTGCATGCCGGCGCGCTCGGCACCACGGCGGTCGCACTCTCGCTCATCGTGGTGCTGCTCGGCATCGCGCCGCTGCTTGCGCGCATGATCAGTGTCGCGGCCGGTGCCGGTGGCCTTGGCTATTCGCTCTTCTGGGTCTGGGCGGGTGCGCGCGCCCCCGGCATGGGCAGCACCGGCGCGGCGAAGGAATCACTCTCGTGGCTGGCGATCCCCGCGTCGGGTCTCGTGGTCGCGGCGACGTGCGCGGTGGCTGCCCTGCTCGTGTTGCGCATGTGGCGCCGCCCATTCGGCATTGCACCGGCGGTGCTGCGGCCCGCGGTCGTGGCAGCCACGGTCGTGGCGTGCGGACGCGCGGCACCGCCCCCTCCGTCCACTGCGGACAGCGCCGGCGCGCGCTCGCGCAGCGTGGTCGAGAGCCCGGTGCAGGTTTCGACGCTGACGCGCGCCGAGCTGGCGATGTTCGGCGTGCTTCCGGCGGTGATGTCGGCGCCGGGGGCACCCGGCACCCCGGCCTTGGTCGCACTTGGCCGCCGGCTGTTCTACGAAACCCTGCTGTCGAACGGGCATGACGTCTCCTGCAACAGCTGTCACGCGCTGAACGGGTATGGTGCAGACGGGCGACGCGTGAGCTTCGGGAGTGTGGGGCACGTCGGCGGCCGGAACGCGCCCACCGTGTACAACGCGGCCGGGCGATCGGCGCGTTCGAGCGCGGCCTGGTCACGCCATCGCGATGGGATGCGTACCTCGCAGGCGACACCACCGTGCTCACACCGGCCGAGCGCGCGGGCGCTGCGCTCTTCGTGCAGACCGGCTGCGCAAGCTGCCACGGCGGCGTGTCCGTCGGCGGCCAGATGTACCGCCGCCTTGGCCTGGTGACACCGTGGCCGACGGCGACGGACAGCGGACGGATCGCCGTGACGCATCTCGCGTCCGACCGCTTCGTGTTCAAGGTGCCCTCGCTGCGCAACGTCGTGCAGACGGCGCCGTACTTCCACGACGGCTCGGTCGCGTCACTGGACAGTGTGATCGTCCTGATGGCGCGCCATCAGCTCGGGCGTGAGCTGGGCACCGGCACGGTCGCGGGCATCCGCGTGTGGCTCGGCACGCTCACGGGCGAATTGCCGGCGTCGTACATCGCCGAGCCTCAGCTTCCCGGCGGCGCGCCGTAGCGCGGGCTACGGCAGCACCGGAAACACCGCCCGCTCCGTCGTCAACGGCAGCACTTCCTGCACCAGTGTCAGCAGGAAGCGACCCGACTCCTCGAACATCGGGTAGTGCGCACTCCGCTCGAAGGTGATGAACCGCTTGTGCGGTGACCGGATCGTCCCGAAGTATTGCCGGGCGGACTCATACGGCGTGTGCAGGTCGTAGCGCCCCTGCAGGATGATGATGGGGACCCTGAACTCCCGCCCGAGGTCACTCAGGTCGAGGGAGACGGTCCTGGCGGCGAGCTGCTCGCCCCCCCAGCGGACGCCGCGCATGAACGCCTCGACCTCGGCCGCGGTGTACTCCGGTGCCCAGTCAGGCAGCGCGAACCAGAGCCTGAAGTCGGGGCGCCCGTACCAGCCCCCGTTGTAGACGCGCGCGGCGCGGCGCACGGCGATGATGTGCTGCAGCGGTGTCGGCCCGCCGACGCTGGGGTATGGCGCCAGCGCCTGCAGGGCCTTCAGTGTCGAGTCGTCGCCGCGCTGCCGGGCGATCTCCATGACCCGGTTGTAGACCGGCGTCTCGATGTCACCGGCCGCGACCTGCCCCACGCCCACATAGGCTGATACCCACTCCGGGCGACGCTTGACCAGGCGCATGCCGATCTCGCTGCCGAACGAGAATCCCATCACGACGATCTTGTCGCGACCGAACTGGCGACGCAGCTGCGCCACCACCGCCTCGGCGTCGGTCACCATGCGCTCGACCGACATCGTCGGCGCGAGCGCCGTGGTGTCCGCGTCCACGTGGTTCTTGCCGACACCGCGCTGCTCCCAGTGGACGACGGTGAAGTAGTCCTCCCATGGCCCCTGATAGGCCCAGGCCGAGCCCATCATCGGCGCCCCTGGACCACCATGGATGAAGAGCAGGATCGGGTTGTCGCGATTGAGCCCGCGGATCGAGATCCACTGCTGGCTGCCGTCGATGGACAGCCGCTGCAGCGTGTCGATGCCTTCCGGGGTGCTGATCTTACGCAGGTCGCGGATGCGCGCGACGATCGAGTCGCGATACGGAACCGGCGGGGGGAAGAGCGACTGGGCCGGCGCGGCTTGTAGTCCGGCGACTGCGGCCAGGAGCGCGGCCACCGCGCATCGGGCAAATGATGGAAGGCGCATGTATCCAAGCATGCCGCCTGAGCCCGGCGGAAGCCACCCCCGCATTGGCACCGGATGCCGGGCACCGATCAGGTCTCGACGCATCTGACCCACCGCCACCCGCCACACGCGGCACTATGACGTTGCGCGACGAGCGGGACGCCAGCCTCCGACGTCACGCATCCTGGCGACACGTGCCCTCACGGCATGGCCGCAATCGCCGCCTCGATGCGACGCGCGAACGCGATCGGTTGTATCTCCTTCCCGTCGAACATCCACTGGTACAGCACCGCCACCGTGCGCGACTCCGGGAAGACGAAGACATACTGGCCGCCATATCCCCAGCCGAAATACGCCCGCGGGTCCTGCAGCACGCCTGCGCCGACGGTCCACCACATCAACCCGTAGTTCACCCGCGGTGCCGCCTTCCCCGCCGCGGTCGGCCGCTGTCCGCGCACGGACTCGGCCACCCACTCCGCGCTCACGAGTCTCGTGCCGTTCCACATGCCCTGATCGAGCATCAGCTGGCCGAGCTTCGAAAGGTCGGCTGGCTCGAGGTACAGGCCGCCCTCGGAATCGGTCAGCCCACCGGATGAGCCCTTCCAGTGAAAGCGCGCGATGCCCAGCGGGGCGAACAGGTGTTGCGCAGCATACACCTGCAGGTCCACGCCGGTCGCGCCACGGAACACCTCGGCCAGCAGTGCCGCGGCACCATCGTTGTAGTGGTACGCCGTGCCTGGGACCGTGTCCATCGGCTGTGCGAGGACCATCGAGACCCAGTCGGCGCTGTTCTCCATGCGCTGCGTGATGTCGTCGTCACTGCCGTACCCGCCGCCCTCGGGCCAGCGGATGCCGGAGGTCATCGTCAACAGGTGACGGATGGTGATCTGCTTTCGCAGTGAATCACGGAACGCGTCAGCGTGCGACGGGAGGAAGGGCGCGATCGGTTGGTCGATGGTGGCGACGTCCTTCCGCGTGATCGCCACGCCGTACACCAGCGAGACGATGCTCTTGGTCACCGATTGCAGGGTGTGCAGCGTGCGGCGCTGATGGAAGGGATGCCAGTCCGGGTCCTGATAGTTGTACGCGCCGGGTGGCGCCTTCATCGGGTAGATACCGGCGTAGCTCCGCGGGAAGGTCCGCGAAAGCAGCGGCACGCCCTTGCGCGCCACGTGCAGGGCATCCACGTAGCCCAGGTCGCCGCGCGCCATGGAGTCTGCCAGCGCCGTCAGTGCCGGCGATGACGCAAGCGCCGGCGTGCCGATCGCGCGCGCCTGCGCAGCGATCCGGTCAGGGGCGGCGCAAGCGGCGAGCAGTCCCAGTGCGAGAAGTCGGTTCATGGAAGGTGGAGTCGTTAGGGGATGCCGACGACGTCGCTGTTCTATCTCGGCAATGAGGAGGCGCGAAAGCGGCTGAGGAACGTATAGGAGGGTCGCGATGGAACTGTCACGTACCGGACCACGCATGCATCACTGACGCAGCACCGGGCCCGCTCACCGTCGCGGCGCTCGCCCTCGTGCGAGGAACACGCCCGGCAGCGCGCCCGTCATCGTCCCGCCCTCGAGCACGACGGCGCCATTCACGGCGACCATCACGATCCCCGCCGGCCACTGATGTGGCTCGGTGTAGGTCGCGCGGTCCGCAACCTGCGCGGCATCGAACACAACGACGTCGGCCTTCTGCCCGACCGCCAGCGTCCCGCGGTCGCGGATACCCAGCCACTGCGCCGGCATCGATGTCATGCGCTGCACAGCCGCCTCCAGCGTGAACACCTTCCGCTCGCGCACGTAGCGCTCAAGCACCCGCGGGAACGACCCATAACTGCGCGGATGCGGGAACCCGCGTCCGAAGGTCACGAGGTCGCCGTCGGTCTCAACCATGGTCCCCGGGTGACGCAGGAAGCGCTCGACATCGGCTTCGTCCATGCCGTGGAAGATGCCGATGAACCCACCTCGCAGTTGCAACGCGATCAGCGCCTCGACTGCGGCCGCGATGGTTGCCGGACGGCCATGCGCCACGAGGTAGTCCTCCAGCGTCTTGCCGGCGAGCGACGAATCCGACGGCACCTCGCGGAACTGGATGGACGCCGGCCCCGCGCCGGACTGCTGCGTGAATCGCACCAGCATCTCGCGAACGAGCCGCGCCCTCGTCCCCACATCCGCGACGCGCCGCGCGAATGCCGCAGGGCCATCCGCCAACGCCCACGGCGGGAACATCAGGTCGGAATACGTGCTGTAGGCGGTGTACGGATAGACATCTGCTGCCACCTCCAATCCCGCCACACGCGCCGAATCGAGCAGCGCCAGGACACGCTCGCTCCATCCCCACTGCGCGGCTCCCGTCACCTTCAGGTGATTCACCTGCACGGGAATCCGCGCACGACGGCCAACCTCGAGTGCCTCGCGCGTTGCGTCGAGCACTGCGACGCCCTCATCACGCATGTGTGTGACATACAGCCCGCCGGATCGCGCTGCCACGTCAGCGAGCGCAACAAGCTCGTCCAGTGTCGCATACGTCGCCGGCACGTATTCCAGTCCCGTGGACAGCCCCAGCGCCCCTTGCTGCATGGCGGAGTCCACGAGCGCGGCCATCCACGCCAGTTCCGCAGCGGACGGGGCGCGGTTGGCGAGCCTCATGACGCGCTTGCGAATCCAGGTGTGCCCCGCGAACAACCCCACGTTCGGCGCCATGCGCACGCGCGCCCGGTACGCATCCATCGGGAATGCCTCGTCCTGCGAGTGCAGCGGCGCCAGCACGGTGGTGATGCCCTGCCGCACGAAGTTCTCGGCCTGCGGATGGTCTGCCAGGGTGACCAGGTGTGCGTGGTTGTCCCAGAAGCCCGGCGCGACCACGTGGCCGGCCACGTCCATCACGCGAGCAGCGCCATTCCGCGGCAGGGCAGCGCCGATCGCCACGATGCGATCGCCCGTGATCGCCACGTCCGCGACACGCCGTGGCGCTCCGGTACCGTCGATCACGGTCCCGCCGGTCAGCAGCAGGTCATAGGCAGGGGCTGCCTTCCCGCATCCTGCAAGCAGCGCGACCAGCATGGCTGCGCGTGTCGCATGCCTTGCGCGCGGCGCGGACTTCATGGCTGCTCCGCCGTGATGCGAAGCGCTGTCAGCTTGCCCTGCGGTCCCAGCGATACCAGCACTCGGAATCGCTCCGCGCCGAACCACGCGAAGTACTGGCGTTCCACATCATCACCGACCTCCCGCCTCGCGAGCAATTCGAGTCGCGTCGGGGCGCCCCTGCCCCGCAGCGTCGCCGTCAGGGCTGCCTTCAATCGCGGGAAGGTGGTCTGGCGCACCACCTCGAAATCGTCGAGCGCCAGCCCACCGCCGGCCACTCGCGTCAGCACCGTCCGCACCGCCGCAGTGGCCTGCGGCTCCCGATCGGGAATCGCAATGACCGGTGGCGACGACGCGGCCAGCGACGAGTCCACCAGCGCGGCGACCTGCATCGCCAGCGCGGCAGGGGCCATGGCGCGTGCATTGGAGAGCACCGCCACGGCGAGATCGTCATCCGGGAAGCGTGTGTACTGCGACACGAAGCCCTGCCAGACCCCGCCGTGCTCCTGCACGGGGTGCCCATTGGCCTCGCCGAGAAACCAGCCGAGCGCGTACGGATAGGCGCGTCCGCTGTTCAGCCGCGTGGCGGAGAGCATCAATGCCCAGCTCTCCGGACGCAGCAGCCGCCGCTGACGCACCACCTCGTTCCACGCGATCATGTCGCGGAGCGACAGCAGCATGGATCCGTCGGCGGTGGTATTCAGTCGCGGTGCCACCCACGCCGCGTGGTCCCAGCCGGTGGCGGTGGGGAGGTATCCGTGCGCGCGGTGCGGCACGACGGCGGACTCGGTGATCACGCGGATGGTCGGCATTCCCGCCGGCGTGAAGATCCGCTCGCGGAGGAACTCGTCGTACGGGCGACCGGTGACGCGCGTCACGATGATGCCAAGGAGCACGTAGCCGGTGTTGGAGTAGTTCCACCGGGCGCCGGCCGGAAATTCCAGCGGCAACGCGGAGGCCATCGCGATCAGGTCAGCGTCACTGTAGTCCTTGCGGTAGTCGAAGCGGTCGCTGGTGTAGTCCGGGACGCCGCCGGTGTGACTGAGCAGATGGCGGATGGTGATCGGTTGCCACGTG
Organism: Gemmatimonadaceae bacterium; assembly: GCA_020851035.1. NCBI lineage: Bacteria > Pseudomonadati > Gemmatimonadota > Gemmatimonadia > Gemmatimonadales > Gemmatimonadaceae > Gemmatimonadaceae bacterium. The sequence goes on from JADZDM010000021.1 coordinate 160,720, forward strand.
GCCGGGACTTCGGGGAGGTAGCGGCGCACGGAACTGTCGAGCGCCATGCGTCCGTCCTCCACCAGCGCCAGCACGCCAGCCGCGGTGAACTGCTTGCCGAGCGATCCGGACTGGAACATCGTCTCGTCGGTGACCGGCGTGCGGTTCTCCAGCTCCGCCACGCCAAAGCCGCGTGCCAGCAGCACCTCGCCGCGCCGCATCACGGCCACCGCGAGCCCGGGGATGCGGGCGGCGTCCATGGTGTGGCGAACGAGGGTGTCGATCGCCGCGGTGGTCGGCAGTGCCTCACGGCGCAGTGACCACGGCAGCGTGAGCGGCGCCGGGTTCGGCCAGAGCCGATCCAGCGTGCCGCCACGATAGAGCACCCCGCCCTTCATCACGCTGCTGACCGACCGCGCATTGCGGATGTCCTGCAACGGGTCGGCATCGAGCACCACCAGGTCCGCGACCTTGCCAGCCTCGATCGAACCGAGATCCGCATCGAGGCCGAGCGCGTGCGCGCCTTCGATGGTGGCGACGCGCAGGACTTCGTCAGGCCGCATGCCGCCATCCGCGAGCAGCCCCATTTCCCAATGATTCGAGAGGCCCTGCACCTCGCCGTGCCCGCCCAGGCCGATGTGACCGCCGGCGCGCAGCACCGCCACAGCGCCAGCCGCGGCGTCGCTATCGTTGAAGTCCTGCGGGGGAAACCAGAGCACGCGCGACGAGGACTTCTGGAACAGCGCCCCGTCGGGGAACCAGCGATTGATGCGGGCGTCCTGGTGCGGCCGTTCCTCGGCGAGGAGACGGTACACCGGCAGCGCACCACCGAACGCGACGACCAGCGTGGGGGTGTTGGTGATGCCGGTGCGCGCCATGAGCTGCACCACATCGTCGTGGATGGGTGCCTCGGGGATCGCGTGTTCCAGGCCGCTGAAGCCGTCCATGATGTGCGTGAGATCTTCCTTGCCGTCGGCGCCACCCTCGGTGGTCGGCATGAGACCGAGCTCTCGCGCCGCCTCCACCAGCCACTGTCGCTGCTGGCGGGATCCCGTCAGGTACGACTTGAGGTAGGCAGTCCCGTACTCGTCGCGGTAACGGCGGAGTTCGCGCCGCGCGTCATCCAGCGACTGGAAGTTCGTGCCGGCGAAGATGCCCGGTCCGGCGGACAGCACGCGGGGGCTGGGGGCACCATCCACCTCGACGAGATCGGCGAGGTCGAAGATGTCCGGCGTGACCTGCGGGTCGCGGATGGTGGTGACGCCGAGCGCGAGGTTGGCGAAGCCGTTGGTGGACTCGGGTTGCAGGAGCGGTCCCGATGGTCCCCAGTGGGCGTGCAGGTCGATGAAGCCCGGGACGATGAACTTTCCGCTCACGTCCACCACCCGCACGCCCGGTGGAGTGCGGATGCTGTCGCGCGGTCCGACGCCGACGATGCGGCCGTCGGTGACCGTCACATCGGCGTTCCTGCGCACCTCCGTGCCGCGCATGGTGATCACCGTCGCGCCCCGAAGCACGACAGTGCCGGTGACAGTGGCACGCGGCAGCGAGACCTCGAAGGCACGCGCCGGCGGCGCCGGCGCAGTGGCGCCGGCCGGCGCGTTGGCCGGCTGCGCGGTGGACGCCTGCGGCCGCGGAGCAGGACCAGTCACACGGAAGTCGCCACCGGCGGCGGCGACTTCCGCGCGTTGTGCGTCCGGCGGGAGTGCACCGGGCGGCACCAGCAGCGTGGATCGCAGCGGTGCCGTGTTCGCGATGATCGTGCGGCCATCCAGGCTCCAGGTGGGGTCGGCCCACCACGCCGGCGCCGTCGTGAGGCGCACCGGGGCCTCACGTCCGTCAGCGCGTGCCTTCCACAGGGCGCCGCCGGTCTCGTCCCACGTGACGTACGCCACCCAGCGGGCATCGGGCGACCAGGCGGGCATGAACTCCCGCGCGCGGGGCGTGTTCGTCAGTCGTCGTGGTGTACCGCTGGCATCGGTGACCCACACACGGCCCAGTGCCGAGAACGCCACGCGGCCGTTCGACGCCGTCACCTGATGCTGGACGCGTCGGGTACGCACGGCGCCGGTGTCGAGCCGCTGCGGGACGTGCAGCGTCGGCGTCACGTCGAGCGCGACGTCGACTGTGAAGGGGATGATGGTGTCGGTGCCGTCCTGGAGTCCGAGGCGGTGGATCCTGCCGCCGAAGGCCGCGAAGACGAACCGGCCGTCGGGCGAGAAGGCGGCGTTGGGCAGGACGTCGCGCGACGCGCGCGCCTCGAGCTGATGGCGGTCCACCGGGTACGCCAGCCAGCGCTCCGCACCCGTGGCGAGGTGTCGTGCGCGCAGTCCCGTCTGTCCTTCGCGCACGGTGGCGTAGACCAGCGTGCTGCCGTCCGGCGAGAGCATCGGTTTCATGGCCGGCGTACCCTCGACCGGCATCGGCGTCGCGGCGCCGCCGCTGGCCGGGATGCGCATCAGCATGCTCGTCGCGCCATTGCGGCTGCCATACGGGCGCGGCGTGACGGAGGTGAACCAGACACTCGCGCCATCGGGGGCAGGCCAGGCGCCGTACGGGCCTGGCGCCGGTGCCGAGACGAGCGGTTGTGCCGGGCCATTCGCGTTGGCAACCAGTCGACTGCCTTCACCGGTCGTGACATCGAAGCGCCACAACTCGGCCGTGCGCGTCACATGCGGGTCGGTGACGGTCACGAGGATGGCGCGGCCGTCGGACGACCAGGCCGGTGAGAGCATCCCTGATCGCGGGAGGCGGCTCACTGGTCGTGGGTCACGACCGTCCGCGGTGGCCACCCAGATGTTGTCGGACCCGCTCGCGTCGCTGATGAACGCCAGCTGCGCTCCATCAGGGGAGAGACGGGGCTGCGACTGGAAGGCGCGCCCGGTGAGGAGCGGCCGCGCCTGACCGCCCTCGACCGGCAGGCGGTAGATGTCTCCCAGCAGTTCGAAGACCAGTGCACGCCCGTCCCGGGTGACGTCGAGCGAGACCCACGTGCCTTCCGTGGTGGTGAACGCCACGCGGCGCACCGGTGGATGGTCCTGCGCACACACGGTGGCGGGTATCGTCGTGGCGGCCATCGACCAGGTGCTGACCAACTGCACGACGGCCACTGCGGCAGCGCGGCTACGATGGATCACGGTTCGGAACTCCTCGACGCGTGCGAGGGGGAAGCGACGTCACGGGGCGCACCAGGCACTCCACCAGCCGAAAAGGTCGCCTGACACGCAGCGGAGCGCACGGGCTGCTGCATCGTGGCAAGCGGAATCGCCGTCGCCTCGACGCAGCGGGCGACACCAGGCGACACCGATGACGGACGGACGCCCGCGTCAGGCACTCGCCATGCCCGCCTCCTGCATCCGCCACGCGCTGGCTCCGGGACGCCCGGGCTTATTTCACCAGCCGGCTCCCGACCACCTTGCGATTGCGGCAAGCGGGAGCGGTGCCGTTCCGGCCGTGGCGGTCAGTCCGTGGCCAGGTACCGCTCGATCCCGTCCAGCACCCGCTGCAGCCCCCAGTCGAAACTCTCGTCCATCGTGCGCTGCTTGCCGTCCCGGGTGGGGAGCGACGAGCCCTCCGTGATCCCGCCCGAGGTCGACGTCAGGATCCCGGAGAGCATGGGATATCGCGGGTCGCCGATCGCGCGACTGAGATCGGCCCCGACCGCCGCGGCCCACTGTTCCGGCGTCACACCACGCGCGGTCGCGCGGCTGAGCGAGATGATGGTGTCCGCACTGCCATGCACGTAGCCGTGCACCACGCTCAGCACGTCCATCATGTCCTCGGGCGTGAGGCCGGTGTGGGCGATGGTGCGCAGGAACGCCTCGTGCCAGCTCAGCCAGTTCGGGCCATGCGGCGCCGCGACGAACGGCAGCTCGGCCAGCCACGGACGTGCACAGAGCATCTCGCGCTTGGCGCAGGCCCAGTGCCGGATCTCCGCGCGCCACCCCTCGTGCGGGCCGTCGCGCCGCGGTGGTGCGCCGAGTGCCGCATCCACCGCGGCGTCCACCAGTGCTTCCTTGTTCGGGAAGTAGCGGTAGAGCGCCATCGGCGTGTAGCCGAGCTGCGCGGCGACGGCGTGCATGGTGAGTGCCGCGAGATCACCCTCGTCCGCGACGCGGATGGCGGCGGCCACCACGTCATCACGACTCAGCGCCGCCTTCGGGCCACGCGTCGCCTTGTGCGGCGTGTCCCACAGCAACTCGCTGCGCTTGCGGATTTCCTCGGCGTCGAAGGCAACGCCTGATGCCGCCGGGTGCGTCGGCTCGGCCGTGCCGCGCCGTGGTGCCGCCTTGGTGGTGCCCTTCCGGCCCTTCGCTGCGGGACGTGCCGCCATGTCGCTCCGGTTTTCAGCCCGCCCATTGACAGGCCTGAAACTGTGTATATCGTATACTCGTAACAGTGTATGACGTAAACATAGCCCACCTCACGGAGCCTGACAATGTCACAGCCCACCTCGGCACCCACCCGGATCGCCCGCACCGCACGCCGCGCCGCCGGCACCCTGACCCCACTGGCGCTGGCAGCCGCCCTCGCGGCCACGGCAAGCTCATCCATTGCGCAGGGTGCGCCGGCGCAGCCGGTGGAGCGGTCCCGGTTCGAGTGCATCGTCTCCTCGGGCGGCCTGCTGCCCACCGGCGACCAGCGGGATGCCCTGAAGCGTGCCAACATGACGCTTGCCCAGGCGTCGTTCGCGGTCTGGCCGAACCTGGCCGTGACGGCGTCCATGGGCTGGGCGCGGAGCCGCGACATCGCGACGACCGGAGCGCCGAAGCTCGACGTGTTCACCTACGACGTGGGCGCGGAGCTGCGCGCGGATCGCTGGCTGTCGGGCCGGGCACTGACCTTCACGCCGTTCGCCGGCGGCGGCGCAGGCGGGCGCAGCTACAACTATCGCAGCCTCGACGTGGATGCATCGCACAACCTGGCGGCGTACGGCAGCGCCGGCGGTGAGCTCGGCTACCGTCGCATCCGGTTCCGCGTGGAGGCCCGCGACTACGTCTCCGGCTTCACGCCACTGACGGGAACGGGCACCGCTGCACGACGGAACGACGTGAGCGTGATGGCCGGGTTCCGCATCACGACGCACTGACCATGGCGCCGATGCGCGCCGCGCCCCGATCGGGCTGGCTGGTGCCGGCGGGGCTGATCGCACTGGGTGTCGTTCCGGCGCTGGCCGGAGCGGCACGGGTGCTGGAGCTGGTGCGCGGTGCGGTCGTCACCGCCGCCAACGCACGCTTCTTCGACATGCCAGAGCCGGTGGTGCTGCACATCACCGCTGTCATTCCGTTCAGCGTACTCGGCGCACTGCAGGTCTCGCCGGCGCTGCGTGCGCGGCACCCGAGGTGGCACCGGGGCGCCGGGCAGGGTGTGCTGGCGTGCGGCTTCATCGCCGCGCTGACGGGGCTGTGGATGACACTGACCTATCCATGGCCGCGCGGCGACGGCGTGGTGCTGTACGTCGAGCGGCTCGTGGTCGGCATCGCGATGCTCGGGTGCCTGCTGCTGGCGACCGGCGCGATCCGGCGACGCGCCTTCGCCGTGCACGGCGAGTGGATGATCCGCGCCTATGCGATCGGCATGGGCGCGGGGACGCAGGTGCTGACCCACCTGCCGTACTTCGTGCTGGTCGGGCGGCCGGACGAGACGGGTCGGGCCGTGCTGATGGGCGCGGGGTGGGCGATCAACGTGGTGGTGGCGGAGTGGATCATCCGGCGCGGGAGCCTCAGTCGATCGCCCATCCCGCGAGCAGCTTGTTGATGCCGCCCACCGACCCCGTCTCGAGTGGTGCCTTCAGCGTGCTCACGTAGTTCGGGTAGTTGCCGGCGCCCTGGAACACGATCGGCTTGCGCGTGCCGTCGGGCAGGATCGCCACGCCCGTGATGTCGTAGTTCGCCGGCACGAGGTCGTTCAGGTCGTCGTTGTGGGTGATGGCCGCGGCCTTCCAGGCCCGCTCGATCACCACCGGCGCCAGCACACGGCCATCGATCGAACGGCTCGTGGCCGTCGCGGTGAACACGAGCCGCGTGCCATCCGGTGGTTCCACCGAGCTGCGTTTCAGGTCGCTGCGGTAGGTCTGGAATCCCATCCCGACCGACATCCCGTACCAGTGCGTGTGGTTGTTCGGGCTCGGCTGGCCGGCGGCGTATCGCGTGGCGCCGGTGACCTTCCACGTGAAGTGCTGCGTGATGCCATCGTCGGCGTCCTGGTTCTTGTTCCAGTTGCTGCCGACCGGCTCGAGTTGCAGCGCGAACTGCGCCGAGCCGAAGGTCACGGTGATGCGCGACGTGGAGAACGAGTACTGCCCGGGCGCGACCCGCTGGCGATACGTGCCATCGGGACGCACCACGGGGCTGTAGCTGACGTTCGCGCCGGCCATGGTGATGCCGTTGATGCGGATGGCGATGTCGGTGATCTCACCGCGCAGCGGCGTGCCGTCGGCCATCGTCACGCGGCCGCTGATGACGTTCGCCGGCGGTGCGGTGACGGTGGTGCGCGGCGGCAGCGCGGTTCCGGAGACGAGCGCGCACAGTGAGAGCGCGAACATGGACATGGAAGGTGCAGGGATCACGGGTCAGCCCGGGTGAGATGTGGAGGTCGCCGTGCGCGCGTCAGTTCCCGCCGCCGGCGGCAACCATGTTGCCTCCACCCGCCGCGACCATCTGGCCGGCGGCGTTCACCGCGATCAGCGTGCTGCCGTCGTTGCCGATCAGGCTCGCCCCGTCATTGCCCACCAGCGACGAGCCATTCCACGTGTAGGTGCCTGGCCTGCCTGCGATCGCCACCACGGCACCGCGCCGGAGCGCCGCCGTTGCGATGCTGGTGCGCGGCGCCGAGCCGGCGAACCACTGCTGGTTGCGTGCCCCGCCCGCCCACTGCCGGTTGCGATCGCCACTGCACGGCCAGAGGATGACCGGGCGGTTGCCGCCGTTGTTCTGGCCGAACCACCCCGCACCGCTCAGGTCCACGCAGTACCCCGAGTTGTGGCCGATCTTGCTGTTGGCCCAGACCGCGAAGTTCTGCGTGGCCACGTCGCCGTTGCAGGTGCGGAGCCGCAGCTGTGCCCCCTGCGCACGCCCATCCGAGGCCACGCAGTAGTTCGTGCCCTGCAGCCTGATGACACCATTCGTCACCACGAACTTCTCGTTGGCGCCACCGCCGCAGTACCACCCGATGATGCGCGCCCCCTCGATCACGCCGCCTTCCACGTTCATGCACACGCCACCGACACCGCTGAACACGGTCTGGGCGCCGGCGACCGTCGGTGCACTTCCTGCCACAGCGGCGACGAGCGCCAGCACTCCTGCGAGCTTCTTCATGGGAACTCCGGTGTTTGGGTTGGGACGGTTGCGTGGTGCAATGCGAGGCGCCGAGGCGCTGATCGCGGGGGAATCACGGTGTCTGGTGGCGCGGCAGGTGGCGCGGCAGGTGGCGTGGCAGGTGGCGCGGCAGGTGGCGTGGCAGTGGGCGTCGGCGCCGCCGCCTGGACCTCGCCCTGCGTGAGCGGGATGCCCCGGATCACGGTCGCGGCACCGACCTTCAGTGCCGCCTCCCCCGTGGCCGCCTTGTCGAGCGTGAACACGAGCTCGAATCGCGAGCGCTCGAGCGGCGGCACGGTCAGCACGCCCTGCGCGGCCCCCTCGCGAACCCGGACCGACACGCGCGGCAGGCGGCGGCCGGTGCCATCCACCAGCACGAACGCGCTGTCGGGCGGCACGGGGAGCGTGACCGCCGCCTCGCCCGTGTTACGGAGAAACAGGTGAAGTCGCACCACCACGCCGGGAACGAGGTCCACGGTCGGGACGGCAGCCTGCAGGTCGCCGAACGGCACCGAGACGCCACCGGCCGCCGGGACGTCGATGCTGGCCGCACGGGTGAGCGCCACGTCGGCCGACATCGACGCGATCCGCTGCGCCGCACGGGCGAGCACACCCTGCGCGCTCGCGACCGCGGTCGGGAGGCACAGGAGCGCCACCAGGCGGGACACAGGCCGCCCTCGGTGGCATCGCATGAGACCGCTGCCTATCATGGCTCTGTACCGAATTGGGGGAGATGATGCGTCGTACCGGGAAAGCAGGAACCGGCCGCGAATCGGCTCATGCCGCTGCCGGCGCCAACCGCCGTGGGGTGACGTGACGGCGTCCGGACCGGTCGACCTGACGGGGTACGTGGTGCCCGGCGCCTCGCTCGAGCGGAGCGCCCTGGATGCGCTGCTGCCGGCGGTGTACGGCGAGCTCCGCGCACTGGCCGCGCGACATCTGCGTGCCGAGCGCCCGGACCACACCCTGCAGCCCACGGCGCTGGTCCACGAGGCCTACCTGCGCATCGCCGCCGTACCACAGGTGAGTGTGCTGGATCGCAGCCAGTTCTTCGGGCTTGCGGCGCAGATGATGCGCCGGATCCTGGTCAACCACGCCGAGTCGCGGCAGGCAGCGAAGCGCGGCGGCGGGGCGACACGCGTCACGCTCGACGACTCGGTCTCGTGGGGTGGCGGGCAGGCGCTCGACCTGGTGGAACTGGACGACGCGCTCACGCGCCTCGCCGCGATCAGCCCGCGGCAGGCGCAGGTGGTGGAACTGCGCTTCTTCGCCGGCCTCGGCATCGACGAGGCATCGACGGTGCTCGGCATCTCGCCGGCGACACTCAAGCGCGAGTGGACGCTGGCGCGCGCGTGGCTGCGCGACGCACTGCGCGCCGACTGACCTCACGCCGTGACCGCGCCATCCTGGGAGGAGGTGTCCGCGCTCTTCCACGCCGCTCTCGACCAGCCCGACGCGACCCGCACGGCGTTCGTCCAGTCCCGCAGCCGACACGATGCCGCGCTGGGCGCACGCGTCATGGCGCTGCTGTCGGAGCATGAATCACCGGATGACTTCCTCGCGGTGCCCGCGGCGGCGCTCGCGCTCGACGAGGTGAGCGAGCCGCTCCCATCGAACGGGCGCATCGGGCCGTACAAGCTGCTGCGCGAGATCGGGCGCGGCGGCATGGGTGCGGTGTACCTCGCAGACCGCGACGACGGCGAGTACCGGCAGCAGGTCGCCCTGAAGCTGGTCAAGCGCGGGATGGACACCGACCGGATCGTGGCGCGCTTCCGCCAGGAGCGACAGCTGCTTGCCGCGCTCGACCACCCGAACATCGCACGCCTGCTCGATGGCGGCACCACCGCCGACGGCCGGCCGTACGTGGTGATGGAGCACGTGGATGGCACCGGGATCCGCGAGTATTGCGAGCGCCGGTCGCCCTCGATCGACGAGCGGCTGGCGCTGTTCCGCACCCTCTGCGCCGCAGTGCAGCACGCGCACCAGAACCTGATCGTGCACCGCGACATCAAGGCTGCGAACGTGCTGGTGACGGCCGGCGGCGTGCCGAAGCTGCTCGACTTCGGCATCGCACGGCTCCTGGATGCCACCGGCGCCGAGGGCGCGACGGCCACCGAGACGCTGCACGCCCTCACACCGGAGTACGCCAGCCCGGAGCAGCTGCTCGGCGCCCCGCTCTCGACCAGCACTGACGTCTACTCGCTGGGTGTGCTGTTGTACGAGCTGCTCACGGACCAGCGGCCGTTCGCGACGGCTGGTCGCAGCCTGGCCGAGATCACGCGGCTGGTGCGCGAGACCGAGCCGCCCCTGCCGAGTATCGTGGTCGCACGACGCGACGCCACCCTCGCACGCCGGCTGCGCGGTGACCTCGACACGATCGTGCTGATGGCGCTGCACAAGGATCCGGCGCGCCGCTACCGCTCCGTCGAGCAGCTCTCCGAGGACGTGCGCCGGCATCTCGACCGGCTGCCGGTGGTGGCGCAGCGTGACCGCGCGTCGTACCGGCTGATGAAGTTCGTGCGACGGAACCGCGTCGGCGTGACAGCGGCGACGCTCGCGTCACTCGCGCTGCTCGGTGGCACGACCGCCGCGCTCTGGCAGGCGCGGATCGCCCGGACCGAGCGCGCACGGTCGGACCGGCGCTTTGCCGAGGTGCGTTCGCTGGCCACGTCGTTCCTGTTCGACATCAACGATGCGCTGGTGACCCTGAAGGGGTCCACGCCGACGCGCGCCCTGCTGGTGAAGCGTGCGCTGGAGTCGCTGGATGGCCTCGCGAAGGAGGCCCCCGGCGACCCCGCGCTGCAGCGCGACCTGGCCGCCGCCTACGTGCGCGTCGGCGCGGTCCAGGGCAACTCGTCCACGTCGAACCTCGGTGACACACCGGGTGCGCTGCGCAGCTACGAGCGCGCGGTGGCGCTGCTCGATGCGATCCCGGCCAGCCAGGCACGCGACACCAGCATCCTGCAGGTGACGTGGCAGGCGCACGAGGGCCTGGCCAACATGCGCAACATCACCGGCGACCTGCCGGCGGCGATCCAGAGCTTCGGCCGCGCGCGCGACGTGCTGCGGATGCTGGCCGCCGCCGCGCCAGGCAGCACCGAGCACCCGCGCATGCTGGCGATGGTGCTGCGTGAGCTCGGAGAGACCCTCGGCGCCGACGGGCAGGCGAGCGTCGGTGACATTCCAGGCGCCCTCACCAACCTTCGTGAGGCGGTCGCCATCGGCGAGCGGCTGCTGCAGCGGGCGCCATCGGACCGGCGCGTGCGCATCTCGCTCTCGACGAACCTGATGGCGCTCGGGTCGCTGGCGGTGGCGGTGGGCGACTCGCTCGGCACGACGCAGCTCGCGCGCGCGGTGGGCCTGCTCGAGCGCGCGGTGGCGGAGGAGCCGCGGAACGTGTTCGCGCGCGAGGAGCTGCTGTCGGCGTACAGCCGCATCCGGCAGCCGTGGGCCGACGCGGCGCGCTATGCAGAGGCGCTGGCGATCGACCGGAAGACCATCGCATTGCTCGACGCGATGATCGCCAACGACCCGCAGAACACGCTCTACCGCCGCAATCGCGGCGTGATGCTCAACTCGCTCGGGCGCGACCTGCGCGCCGCGTCGCAGGCTGCGGCAGCGGTGCCCTACCATCGCGCTGCGCTCGACGTGGCCGAGCAGCGCCGCGCGGCCGACCCGCAGAGTGTCGAGAACCAGCACGACGTGGCGGTCACGCTGGAGTTCCTCGGTGAGGCGCTGGCAGATGCCGGCCTCGCGCGTCCGGCGCTCGAGGCATTCGACCGGGCGCAGGTGGCGAGCGAGGCCCTGCAGGTGGCTGAACCCGCCAACCCGCGGCACGGCTCCGATCTGTCCCTGATCCACGCCGGCCGTGGCCGCGCCTTCGGGGCGCTCGGCGCCCCCGCGCCGGCCGACTCGGCGCTGGCGCTGGCCGTGCCGCTGGCCGAGGCAGCCGCGCGCGACACACTCAACACGCGGTGGCAGGTCAACCTCGCGCTCGTGTACGCGACGGCGGGTGACGTGTTGCTGGCGCGCAGCCGGCGCCACGGCGCGGGGCCAGCGCACGATGAGGAGTGCCGCGCCGCGGCCACATGGCACGCGCGCAGCGTCGCGACGTTTCGTCGCATGCAGCAGAAGGGGATCCTGCCGGCACGGCTGCTGCCGCGCCTGGCGGTGTCGGAGGCGGGATCGAACGGCTGCGGGGTGACGGTGCGGCGCGGTGGCTGAGTCGCGCAGTCACGCGCCGGACTGACGAAGGGGCTCGACGGCAGCGGCAGCATCACCAGCGCAGCCGTCGTGCGGTCCGGCAGCTCGAGGAGGCGGTGGATGCGCCACTGGGGTGCACCCGCATCGCCGATGTGCTGGCCGACCTCCAGGAAAGGGCGCGGCGCAACGCTTTCACAGAACCACACGGGCGCACGGGCACATCGGCAACACCTGCGGATCCGTCCGTGTTACCGTTGCACTGACGACAGGGCGCGCGCAGGAGCGCCTTCCTGACACTCACCAAGCCCCCGCTTCCCATGCCGAGACGCACGATCGCTCGCCGCAGCGGCGAAACCATTCACCGCAGCCAGGATGACACCCGACAGCGTGTCGCTGGCGGACCGGCACCAGCATCATGGCCAGCTGATCGCGTCTGCGCGCCCGAACGCCATCGTGCCGGCGTCTGGACTGCCGAAGCGATGAGGCGACGCCGGAATCCGAGCACGGTGTGGCGGTGTGCCGCAGTGCTCCTGTCGTCGCTGGCGATCATCGGCACCCCTCGGGCCGCTGTGGCGCAGGCCGCGGGCGTGCGACGGGTGCCCGTCGAGTCGGCGGAGGGGCTCACCCTTCACCGGGTGAGCGCGACGGCCGTGGTGCACGGCGGACAGCGCGCGGTGCGCATCCAGACCTCGGCCGAGACGGAGCGTGACCTCGCCGCGCTGCCGATCGCGCAGCAGTCGCAGGTCGACCGGCTGGCGGTGATCACGGGCACCGACTTCATGAACGGCACCATCGAGGCAGAGGTCGCTGGCGCGCCGGCGCCCAACGCGCCGGCGGGCGCACGCGGGTTCGTCGGCATCGCGTTCCGCGTGCAGCCGGACATGCGCACGTATGACGCGTTCTACCTGCGGCCGACCAACGGGCGCGCACCGGAGCAGGAGCGACGCAACCACGCGGTGCAGTACATCTCGCATCCGGACTGGACGTGGAACCGGATGCGGGCGGAGACACCGAGCCGGTACGAGGCGTACGTGGATCTCGTGCCGGACGCATGGACGCGCATCCGCATCGAGGTCCGCGGCGACACGGCGCGCCTCTTCGTGCACGGACAGCGGCAGCCGACGCTGGTCGTGACTGACGTGAAGACCGGCTCGGCTGGGCGCGGCGCGATTGCACTCTGGATCGACGCCGGGACGGTCGCGCACTTCCGCGCTGTGCGGGTGCGGCCGTAGGACATGCACGGGGTCGGCGCCTCCATGCGACGGTGCGACGTGACGGCGCCCGCGCCTCGCACCGGTGGTGTCGCAAACAGGTGACGACCTGTGGCAGGCGGTCGGCCGCCGCGCCTGTGCGCAGGGCGCATGCCACCGCCACCGCCCGTGTCGCGCGCCGCGGCATGCGCGGCAACCGACGGCACCACACCGAGTTGCGCGACACTGGCCGGAACGCGCCGACGCCGCTGCCGGGCGGCCCGCGACTCGCTCCTGGTGCGACGCATGCCTTCCGTCGCGCCGCCGAGCCTCGCCATCCCGTCCAGCGCACCGCACCGCCGCCCTCGCCTGGCCGCCGCGCTCGCGACGCTGCTGGCCGCGACCGCGGTGCAGGCGCAGGTGAGCCTCGATCGCACGGAGCTCGTGCTGCGCCCCGACAGCGCGGCACGGCGCAGCGGCGTGATGATCGTGCGGAACACCGGCCCGGCGCGTGCGGAGGCGGTGATCCGCACCGAGGACTGGGACCGCGCCGCGGATGGCGCGCATCGCTTCTACGAGGCCGGCACGCAGCCGGGCAGTTGCGCCACGGTGCTCACCATCGCACCGCTCGAGTTCACGCTCGCCCGTGGTGAGAGCCGCGCGGTGCAGGTCGGCGTCGAGGGCCCCGTCAACTCCGCCTGCTGGAGCCTCGTGCTGGTCGAGACAGTCGAGCGTGTGCGGGACGAGACCGGTCGCGTGGTCCTGGCGACCGTGCGCACGGGCATGAAGGTGTATGCCGAGCCGTCGGATTCGCGGGCGCTGGGCGAGGTGAGTGCGGTCGAGGTGGAGGCGTCGGAGGCCGCGCACAGTGATGCGGCGCGCAGCGGCGCGAGGCAGGCGGCGGTGACGTTCCGCAACACCGGCGAGCGGCACCTGCGCGGCGAGGGGCGCGTCGAGATCCGGCGCGCGGACGACAGCGTGCTCGCGACGCTGCCGCTGCCGGCATTGCAGGCGCTGCCGGGCGCCGTGATGACGGCGCGAGTGGCGCTGCCGGCGACGCTCAAGGGCAGGTACCGGCTGCGCGCGGTGGTGGAGTACGGCGGGGCGAGTGCGGCGGCGGCGGAGCGCGAGGCGGCGATCCCGTAGGGCGGTGGACCAGATCCCGCAGTTCGAAAAGGGGTCTGAGTCACGGAGGGGTGCGTGACTCTGAGTCATTTCGCGGTGCGAGGGCGGTACGCCGAATTCTTGCGCAGTTTCGGAACAGGATGGGCGTGAATGGTGTGCGCTACGGAGATCGCCGTAACACCTTCGCCGCGTGTCTCACCGCCTCCCAGCCAACGCGTGCCGTCGCACGATGCGCCAAGGGGCACACTCTTCGAGGCCGCCATGCCGCGCCGCCTGCGCCTAGTGGTCCCAGGCCTGCCGATGCACATCACCCAGCGCGGACACGACCGCGCCCCGATCGTCGCCGATCCGTACGACTCGGCGAGGTTCCTGGCATGCGTGCGTCGCGCGAGCCTCCACACGAAGTGTGCGATTCATGCCTACGCAGTGATGTCGAACCACACCCACTTTCTCGTGACACCTCCCAGCGTCACTGCGGCGGGACGCATGATCCAGCTGCTCGGACGCCTGTACGTCCCCTACTTCAACACCCGGCACAGGCGCAGCGGTACGCTGTGGGAACGACGGTACAGTTCGGTCGTAGTCGACACGTCTGCGTACTTCCTGGCGTGCTGCCGCTACATCGAGCTCAATCCCGTGACAGCAGGCATGGTGAAGGCGCCGTCGGACTACGAGTGGAGCAGCTACGCGCACCTCGGCTGTGGTCAGGCCAACGACCTGATCACGCCCCACCCAGAGTATCTGGGGCTTGGCGATACACCCGCGCAGCGCGCGAGCGCCTATCGGGCCATCTGCGCCGCGCCAAACGGCAACCGGGCGCGTCCGATCATTCGTGCCGCCACCAGGCGCGGCGGCGTGTTGGGAGGGGAGGAGTTCCGGCGCAACCTGGAGCGTGTGCTCGGTCGCACGATCCCGCCGCCCCCACGACGCTGGCGGCACAAGGACCAGGATACGCGGCCGCATTGAAACGACGCCAGCAACATCCGGACATCGACACGATCGGCTTGCCCGCTCCTCCGTGCCACGAGAGCGCCGTGCCACCGTACCCACGGGGCATGGCGCTCTCGTGCCTCGTGCGACGGTTCGGACTCTGTCCCCTTTCTGTGCCCGGACTCTGTCCCCTTTCTGTGCCCGGACTCTGTCCCCTTTCTGTGCCCGGACTCTGTCCCCTTTCTGTGCCCGTGACTCAGAGTCATCCGGACGGCACCTGCGGTGCTGACTCTGTCCCCTTTGCACCTCCCTGACTCAGAGTCATCGTTACAAAGACTCATCGCTACACAGCCGCCGCCGGCCGCAGTCACGTCGGCGCGCGTGGCGCATGCCGGCGACGTCCACGGCCCATACCGGCTGCGCGCGGTGGTGAAGTACGACCGACAAGTGCGGCCGCGTCGGAGCGCGCGGCGGCGGGACCGTCGGCCGCCGCACACACCGGGGTGCCTCACCCCCCGCGCCGCACCCCGATGAGGAATCCGCCGCTCCGGTGCGCCAGCGCGCCGCGGAACTCCCGCGTGGCGTCGGTGCGATAGTACTCGATGAATCGCGATCCCGAGCGGTACACCACGCCGACCTGGTGCCGGAAGACGAACCGCGCGATGTCGCGCGCCGGGATGGTGTACGGGCTGGACCGGTTGAACACCCCACCCTGCAACGTCGCATCGTACCCGACCACGTTGAGCTGCGGCTTCAGGTACACCCAGACGCGTCGGCGTCGATCAGGAGCCACACTGAACGGCGTGCCGATGCGGCCGAGCATGAGCGTGGTGGCGAGCGTGGCCGCGGTGTTGAAGGTGCCGATCCGGGCCACCCCCGATGTCGTCAGGAGCACGGCATCGCCGGCACGGGCGACCTGCTCCTCGATCCCCACCTCGTAGTTCACGATCGCGTCGTTCCGCACCTGGTGCACCCAGCCGCGCGGCGTGGTGTTGCCGGTGTGGCGATGGATGAAGGTCTGGATGGCCGCGCCGCCGGCACCCTGGCCGATGATGCCCAGCGTCAGCGCCGATGTCACACGACGGCGGTGCAGCGTGTCCGTGGCGAGCTGCATCACGCGAAACTGCTTGGTCCCCACGTACGGGTGGTCGCCATGCAGGATGCCTGGCGCCTTCAGGTCGCTCGGAGTGTACCCGTCGTCCTCGTAGGCTATGCCGACGCGCGACACGCTGCCACGGGGCGCGAAAAGGGCCCGCGCGATGGGCAGGCGCGCGAGACGCGGATCGATCACCTCGAGCACGAGCCCCTGGGTGAAGTACCGGTCCGTGGCGGTGAAGAAGTCATTGTCGTACGCCAGCCGCCAGGCATGCGGCTGGCCGGCGTCGCGCTCGACTCCGCTGGTGTTGACGGCCTGCGCCGCGACCGACGCGGCGGTGACGAGTGCGGCGAGGAGGGTGACGGGGAGGGTGGCAACCATGGCGGATCTCGGCATCCCTCACTTACGCCAGACTCGCGCCGCCGGATCCGTTCGCGCGTTCGCGCCAGCACGCAGGTTCTGGGCGCAGGCAGGTCACGCACACCCCGCTGGACCACGCATGCCGGTCCAAGGCGTCGACCCGCGAGCGCGTCGCCATGCCGCGCAGCGTCGCGATCGAGCGCGACACCGGTCGGTCCAGTGGCGCACCACGCGTGGTGGCATTCATTGCTGCCCCCCGTGTCCGCCGAGGCTCGTGACGCTCCACCGACGGACGCAGTGCACGCGCGCCAGAGTCCACGCACCACGACGTCCACCTTCCTTCAACCGGACGGCTGGCCTCCACGATCGCGCGTCCGCAGTCGACGCTCCCGGATCCGCCCTCCCCAGGACAGGAGCCCGAGCGCCGGGAGCATCACCAGCGCGACGCCGGACACGAAGACGAGCAGTTCGCCTGTCCAGCCTGCGATCCGGCCACTGTGCACATCGACCAGCCCGGCCAGCAGCCAATCCCCGGCGGCAGCACGCTCCGGCCGCACGACACCGAGCACCGTGCCACAGGTGCTGATGGTCACGACACCCGCCCCACGGACCGGCATCGTCGACCCACGCCGTCGCAGCGTCACGCGATACACGCCGATCGAGTCCGCCGGTACGTCGAGCGTGCCGAGTTCGGTGCCGGGCAACACCGAGCGGGCCGTCGCGAGCACCTGGCCGGGCGTTACCGTGTGCGCGCTGCAGCCTGGCGCCGTGATGTCCGACCGGGTCGCGCCCAGCCGGAGGGCGACGGACCGTGCCAGTGCCTTGTCCGACATGAGCAGTCCGGACAGCGCCAGCGCGACGAGCGGGAGTGCCGTCCACGCCCCAAGCGCACCGTGCAGGTGTCGCGCCCGACCGGCCGTGCCACGGACGCCCCCCGCCCGGGGCGCGCGCACGCGGCGCCGTCGTGGCCACCAGGCGACGACACCAGACACGGCGAGACCCGACAGCACCCAGGCCAGGAGCACGAGCACGCTCCACATGACGGTGTACGGCAGGAAGAACCCCATGTGCAGGGTCAGCGGGACGAGCGACCATCCGTCCTGCGCGATGAAGTGCGCGAGCGGTGCACCCGTGTAGGGCTCGACCACCACCACACCGGTGGCGAACTCACCGTCTCGCATCGTGGAGTACTGCATCGTCGGCGCCCCGATCCGCATCGGTGTCGCCAGGGGCGCATTGAAGCTCTCTATCGGCGGAAGCCGGCCGAAGCGGGCCTCGGCCTTCTGCAGCCAGGTGTCGGGTGAGACATACGCCGCGTCGGCGCGCTCAGCCGGCTGGGCGGGAATCCCGCGCTCGAGGGCAAAGAGGTACGGCGCGAGCACGACGCCGGCGCCGGAGAGCCCGAGCATGCCGAGGTAGAGTCCGGCGGCGAGTCCGACCCATCGATGCACGCGGACCATCATCTGTCGCATGCGCGATCGCCTCCCGAATTCCTGAGCCGGAAGGCACGCCGGTATGCGCCGGGGCTCGTGCGCAGTGCACGACTGAAGTGCACCCGCATGTTGATCGCCGTGCCGAACCCGCACCGGCGGGCCACGTCCTCGATCCGCTCGTCACTCTCCTCGAGCCATTGGCGCGCGGCGGCAAGGCGCTGGGTGAGCAACCAGCGCACCGGCGACGTCGCGGATTCGCTCGCGAAATGCCTCGAGAACGTCCGCACGCTCTGCCCTGCGCGCGCCGCCATCTGCTCGAGCGTGATCGGCTCGTGCAGGTGTTCCAGCATCCAGCGGCGCGTTGCGTCGAGCGGGCGCGGCAGCGTCTCGGGTCCCATCGGCCGCTGCGCAAACTGTGCCTGGCCACCACTCCGATGCGGTGCGACGACCATGCGGCGCGCCACGGCGTTGGCGACGACCGCACCATAGTCCGCGCGCACGACGTGCAGGCACAGGTCGATGCCGGAGGCGATCCCGGCCGAGGTGAGCACCTGGCCGTCATCCACGTAGAGCACGTTCGGATCGCAGGTGGTGCCGGGAAACCGTCGGCGGAACTCCGGTACGTCCATCCAATGCGTCGTCGCGCGGCGACCGGCCAGCAGCCCGGCCTCGGCGAGCACGAAGGCGCCCGAGCAGATGGAGACGATGCGCGTGCCGCGATCCCACGCGCGACGCAGGGCGCGCAGCGCAGCCGGTGGGAACGGGGTCTCGAGGTCATCCACACCGGGCACGACGATGGTGTGGGCCCGTTGGAGCGCGCGGAGTCCGTGCTCGACGAGGATCGAGAACCCGGTGCTCGTGGGGATCGGCCCCGGCGTGTCCGCGCAGACCGTCAACGTGTAGCGCTGCACGCCAAGGTCGGGGCGCGGGTAGCCGAACACCTGGGCCGGCACCCCGAGATCGAACGGGACGACGGAGGGGACGACCAGCACCGCCACGGCGAGAGGAGCAGGCATGGCCAGATTATAGCGAATCTCGGCAAAGCAGCCAGTCGCGCCCCGGCCGATTGCCGTCCAGTATTGAGGCAGGTCACCACTTCCTCCGCCTGGGCTCCACGATGCTGCCATTCCGTGCCACCGCGATCCTCGCCTCCGGGTCGCTGCTGTCCATGACCGTCGGCCACGCCCAGCGTCGCGCAGCACCGGCCACCGATCCGGCATCTGGGTTCGTCACGACGCCGGCCTGGCTCGCGAAGCACCTCGCCGATCAGGATGTGGTGGTGATCGAGGTCGTGGACAGCGCTGGGGTGCGACGGGAGCGCATCCCCGGCTCGCGCGAAATGGCGTACGTGCGGATGGTCGTCAGGCGCGACGGGCTCTCCACCGAGTTGCCGAGCGCCGACTCGCTGAAGCAGCTGTTCGAGGGGCTGGGTATCTCCGACCGGACCCGCGTCGTCGCGTACGCCGAGGAAGCACCGATGGCCACCCGGCTGCTGCTGACGCTGGCGAGCATCGGCCACGACAATGCCGCATACCTCGATGGCGGGCTGCCGCGCTGGAAGCGGGAGGGATACGCGCTGAGTACGGGCGAGCCACCCGCACCGACGCGCGGATCCATCACCGTCGCGCCCAGGCCGGCGCTGATCGTGACGTCCGACTGGCTTGGCCCACGCGTGGGCACGCCCGGGCTGGCGCTGGTCGACACGCGCACCACGGGCGAGTACAACGGCACCGGAAACCGGAGCGGCATGCCAAGCGCGGGGCACCTGGCTGGCGCGCAGCAGCTGGAGTGGCAGTCGCTGTTCTCCTCCGAGCGGCCGCTGGAGCTGCGGCGCCGGGACGACCTGCGCCGGTTGTACGCGACGCGGGCGAGGCCGACGGATACCGTCGTCACGTATTGCTGGGTCGGGTATCGAGCCAGCGCGACGTGGTTCGCGGCGCGGCTCCTCGGGTACGATGCGCGGTTCTACGATGGCTCGTACCAGGATTGGAGTCAGCGGACGCTCCCGGTGCGGTCGGGCGGCACGCCGTGACCCGCGCACGCGCACTGCCGGGCGTCGCGGGCATCGCGCAGACGTGAGTCTCGCGTGGCATTCCTGCGCTGATCCGGCGACGGGATGTGGTTCGGATGTGCGCACCACGGGGGACACGCGACGGATAACGGACGTCTCCGCCGCCCGCCGCCCCTACGGCACCGCGCGACCCTTCCACACAAACCAGGGGTAGTCCGCCCTGTCGGCCCTCGGCACGCTGTCCACGACGACCATCTCGCAGTGCCGGGCGCCATGCTCCTCGGCAAAGCGCACGATGCTGCGGGCGTCGGCCGTGTCACCGATGAACGAGGCCCGCTCGCCGCAGGCGGCCGCGATCAGCGGGCGATCCAGGCCGGCACGGGCGGCCGCCCGCCGGTTGCCGGCGAGGTTCGAGCTCCAACCCAGGATGAGCCAGTCGTGGCGATTCAGTGTCGAGTTGCCGCCGATCGGCGACCACCAGTCCTGGGCAGGGGCCGACGACAGCGACGTCACGAGCAGTTCGGGCGCCAGTGCACCAAGTGTGGCGGTCGCCGCACGGCGCTGACGCCAGTGCCGCGGCGCACCGAGCGCGGCATCGAGCAGCGTGCACGCGGACGCGAGCGCCAGCGCGAGCGTGGCACCCGTGACGGCGCGCCGCGACGGCTGCAGCAGCACCACGACGAGGACGGTGGACACCGCGGTCGCCAGCCAGACCGGCTCGTACACCCGCGCAGGTGGAAACTTGGTCAGCACCGCGAGCAACGCGACGATACCACCACCGACACACACCGGGACCAGGGCGGTGACGCCGGCGCGCGTCCGGACGATCGCCGCCACCAGGACCAAGGCGAGGCAGAGCGCGAGGAAGGCGACGTTCAGCACCAGCCGGCCCAGTTTCGACCCGACCGCGACTGGGGCCGGCGGCGATGACGCCGCAGCGGGTGCGGCGGGAACCGCGCCGGCAGCCATCGCGGGCGCACCGACGACACCCTGTGCAGGGATGACAGGACGGCCCGCGACACCGGCGAACCGCAGCCGTAGCCGCGACGCGAGCGTCGCGCCGGACGGAAAGAGGCGGCGGTGCACCAGCTTCAGGTTGTCGTTCGAGAAGACCTGGGGGTCATCCGTCATGAAGTGGTCGAGGAGCCGGATGTCGTTCACGCTCCACACCTTCACCAGGTCCGCACATGCCTGGGGCGCGCAGACCCGCCGGTGCATCCCGAGATCGGTCATGGGCGCGATGAGTGCGAGTTGCTCCGCGCTCGCACGACGCTCGGCAGTGCTGCGCATGAACCACACTCCGTAGGTCCGGACACCGACCACGCCGAGCAGGGCGGCGCCGACCAGCACGGTGCCGGTGATCGCCGTCATGCGATCATGGTGCCGGATGGCCTGCGCGAACAGGATCGGCAGCGCGAGCAGGACACCCAGCACGGCGCCGTCGACGCGGTACATCGCCGCCAGCGCGATGATGGCCAGCGCGACCAGCAGCCGCGGGTCTCGCCACGTGTGCGCCGCCGCAGGCCGGACCCGCGACACCGCGAGCGCGACGCCGGCGAACGCGAGGAGGATCGAGACCCTCGTGTACTGCAGGTGGAGCGCACCGAATGCGAGGATCGTCACGGCGCCGGCCGCCGCGAGGACCTCAGCGCCACCGCCCGTCACCAGCGTGCGGATGGCCGTCCACATCGCGAGCGCGGCGACGAGGACACCGCCGACGAGGCAGATGCCGTACCACTCGATCCCGGGCACCCACGCATACGCCCAGTTCATGGCCGTGCCGAGCACCGGACTGACGTACATCAGGTCCGCCGAGCGCTCACGACCCGCGCCTGCGCCGCTGGCCCAGAGCATCATCTGGAGGTCGTCGTTCGCGTCGAAGCGCATCAACGGCGCCATCAGCGCGAGCCCAGCCAGGATGACCAGCGGCGCCAGGCGGGTCCGCTGCCGCGGTGCGCTGCCCGGGTCGTTCCCGAGCGTCACGGGTGTCGTCCGACCACCGCGAACTGGCCACCGATGGGCAGCCAGCGCAGCAGTCGTTCGACGGGCCTGAGCCCGTAGAGTGCCGGTGGCAGGAACAGGTAGTGGATGACCCGGACGTCCACGAAGCCCGCAGCCTCGAACAACCCGACCGTCTCGCGGTGCGTGAGCAGCACCGCGTCAGCGTCGAACGGACAGGCATCGACCGCGCGCAGCGTCAGCGGGTTGCCCGGGTTGTGCTCGAACATCATGAAGATGCCGTCGCGGTCCAGGGCGTCGAAGATCCGCGCCATCCAGCCCGCCCGCGCCGCCGGGGGGATGTGGTGGAACACGCACGCCGCCACCGCCGCGTCGAAGGTGCCGATGCCTGCCGGCAGCGCCGACTCGGTGCCACGCGCGAACCGCGCGCGCGGCTGGCCCGTGGATGCCGCCGTGGCCGCCGCCCGCTCGATCGAGTCCGCCGAGGTATCGGTGCCCGTCACCTCGGCGTCCGGGTAGACCGTGCAGAGGGAGAACGAGAGGGCACCCACGCCGCAGCCGAAGTCGAGGATGCGGTGCCGTCCCGGCGCGAGCACCTGCCGCAGCACGTCCGCCTTGCGCCTGGCGTAGTGTGCCACGTCACCGCCCACCATCGCAACCGACTTCGCGACCACGGCGTCGTAGTTGTCGGCGTACTGGTCGAACAACTCGGCATTGGGGTCATGCGGCACCGGCGTCGCCGCCGCGTGGGCCCCGTGCTGCGCGGGCGGGAGCGGCCGCGGCGTCGCGGCGTCGCTCATGGGCCGCTCGTGATCGAGATCTGGTCGGCGCCGACGTATGCCCGCAGGTGCTCCTGCACGACGTAGAGGGGGCGCGCCTTCGACTGCATGAAGATGCGGCCGATGTACTCGCCCATGATGCCGAGGGCGATGAGCTGGATGCCGCCAAGGAACATCACGGCGACGAACAGCGCCGCCCAGCCGGGAACCCAGGCATTCGTGAAGATGCGCGCCGTGATCGCGTAGCTCATGCCGCCGAAGGCGATGAGCGCCGCGGCGAAGCCGCACCAGGTGGCGATCCGCAGCGGGCCGGTCGAGAAGCTCGACATCCCGTCGAGCGCGAAGGTGAGCATCTTCGTCAGCGGATACTTCGTGGTGCCGGCGAACCGCGGCTCGCGTGCGTATGGCAGCGGCTCCTGGCTGAAGCCGGCCCACGCGACCATGCCGCGGATGAACCGGTCGCGCTCGGGCATCCGGTTGATGATGTCCACCACCTTGCGGTCCATGAGCCGGAAGTCACCGGTGTCGACCGGGATGCTGATCTCGCTGATCCGGTTGAGGAGGCGGTAGAACAGGGCCGCCGTGGCACGCTTGAAGCGGGAGTCGCCCATGCGCTCCTGGCGCACGCCATAGACCACGTCGATGCCAGCCATCCACCGTTCCACCATGCGTGGAATGAGTTCCGGCGGATCCTGGAGATCGGCGTCGATGAGCACCACGGCATTGCCGCGCGCATGATCGAGTCCCGCGCTGACCGCGACCTGGTGGCCGAAGTTCCTGGCGAAGGTGAGGACCTGCACCTTCTCGCACCGCTGATGCAGTCCATGCAGCAGTTCGGTGGTGCCGTCGCAACTGCCGTCATCGACGAAGATGAGCTCGACCGTGAACTCCGGCCTGTTCCCGAGCACGTGCATCAGCCTCTCGAACGTGGCCATGATCACCTCGGCCTCGTTGAAACACGGAATGACGACGCTGATCAGGGGGTGACGTACACGTGCCATGGGAGAGAGGGACAGTGTGGAGGTGGTCACATCGGCGTGGCTACCAGAACAACAGCGGCGGTCATCCGCCCCGGAGCTATCACGACGGCACGCGTGATTTCGTCTCGGAAGGATGAGGCCGTTTCTACGTCTCCCTGCGTTCGCCTGCCCGGGCATTCGTGCGAACCGGGGCATGGCCGAGCGTAAGTGTCTACTTAGTCGCCAGTGCATCTTCAAGGCGCAGAATGGCCCGTCGCCCAGATATCCAGACAGCCACATCCATTCACTGGCGAGCGCGACCGCACTGAAGAAGTGACGTGTTCGTCTCAGCAGGCAGGATTCACGTCGCTCTTCCCGCGTTCTGAGATGCCCGCCGTGCGCGACCATACGGCAGCACTGCGCGAACCGGCACCTGCACGCCCTCATGTGCACCGGGCCGCCATGACCGCCGCACTGTGCCGCGACACCATCGCGTCGGGGATCACGACGCACGCGCCGTGCTGTCCGCGCAGTCACAGGCGCTGAGTGCGGCGTGCGTGTCACGTGCGTGGAACGCGCGCGCGTTTGCAGCGCGGGCGTCGATGGCACGGCGTGTGCCATGCGGCACCGCGCCGTGGTCGCACGACACCGGCACATGATCCGTGCGTCCCGCACCCGCCTGGACGACAGATGTCACACGCCTGTTTCCGACGGCAGCTTGCCGCCACCGGCACCACGGCGCAGGTTGCGGCAGCTTCAGTGCAGCCATCAGTCGACGCGGTGCCGGCATGCCGCTCACACGGAGGTGACCCTGACCAGCCTGACGACGCCGGCAGGGCACGCGGCGCTGGACGGATCGCGCCGCGATGTCCAGGACGCACTCTACGGACCTGCCAGCCGTCGCCTGCTGCGCGAAGCCGGCATCGGTCCCGACATGCGCGTGCTGGACCTGAGCTCGGACGGTGGCTCGCTCGCGCGGCACCTCGCGATGCTGGTCGGGCCGCGCGGCCACGTCACCGCCTTCGCGCGCAGTGAGGCCGACGCCGCCGGCTGCGCCGCGCGACTGCGTGCCGAGGGCATCACGAACGTGAGCGTCGGGCACGGTGGCATCGAACCTCGCGATGCCACCATGCCGTTCGACGCCGTGGCCGGTCGCTTCGTGCTGCGCGAGCTGCGCGCGCCGATCGAGACGCTGCACCGCCTCATCCCGCGCCTCGCCCCCGGGGGCCGGGTGGTCTTCCTCGAGAAGGTGCTGGCGGTGCCGATCCGCGTCTTTCCACCGGTCCCGGAAGTCGAGAAGGTGGTTGCCTGGATGGATGAGGCGCGGGTGCGCTCGTCGGTGCAGCGCGAGATCGGCGTGCGCCTGCCCGAACTGCTGGAGCGCGCCGGACTGCCGGCGCCCGAGGTGCGCTGCGAGTCGCCGGTCGATTGTGGCCCCGCGTGGCCCGCATGCGACTACCTCGCGGAGCAGCTGCGCGTCATGGAGCCACTGATGGAGCACTTCGCCATCGCCACGCCTTCCCAGCTCGCGCTCGAGACGCTGCCGGCACGCCTCCGAGCGGCCTGCGCACGGTCACCCGGCACGGTGATCCTGCTCGCGCCGATGATTGCCGCCTGGTCGCGGGTGCCGTGATGCCGGTGCCGCGCCACCGCCGTGCGACACCGACGCCGCAGCCCGTGCACGACCCATGAGCGCGCCGGTGGCTCACGCACACCCGTTCTTCGGGCTCGATGCCTCGGTGCAGCACGCGGCACGGCGTCTGCCCGCGATCCTCGCGCCCTCCGCCGCGATCCGCGAGGCCGCGGCGCGCTTCGCCGAGATGCCGGCCGCGCTCAGCAACTGGCTGTACTTCGAGGTGCGCCTCGATGAGCGCCACAGCGCGCAGGTCGACGTGAGCACGCGCATCCGGCGGCCACAGCGCGACCTGCTGCTCACGACGCCGGTGCTCCAGGAGCACGAGTCTCCCGTGCCGGGACTGGCACGCTGGTGGGGCGACGCATCGACGGGTTCCCGCATCATCTCGCAGCTCTGGCTCGAGTTCGACGTCCCGGTGCCGATCCCGTCAGCACCACCGCCCGTGTCGTCCCTACCCGGCATCTTCATCGAACTGACCGCGGCGGCGCGACTCGACGACGCACCCGCGGTGCGCTGCGCGGCCCTGCTGCAGACCCTGCCCCACCTGCTCGGTCACGAACCACCCCCGGCGCTCATCCGCGCCGTGACCCGTGCGGTGGGCGCCCTCCCGCCGCACGCCGACGTGATGTACGTGGGATCGTTCGCGGGCCGCCATGCCGACACGGTCCGCCTCTGCGCCATGCGGATGGCCGATGCGGACATCGAGCCGTACCTGCGGCGGATCGGCTGGCCCGGTGACGCCGCCGCCGTGGGCGCCGAGATCGACACGGTGTGCGCACGCAAAGGCGGGGTGCCGCGCGTTGGCGTGCTCAACATCGACGTCTCGGTCGATGGTGTGCGGCCGCGGCTCGGCCTGGAACTGCCGCTCCCGCGCGCACCGCAGTATCGCGGTGCACTGCCTGATGGCGACTTCCTCGACGACCTCGTCGCGCGCCGGATCGTGGGTGCGGCGTACCGCGATGCGCTGCGGCGATGGCCGGGGGCGGAGCGCATCGCGATGACACATGAGCTCTGGCCGAGTGTCGCCGCCCGCTGCGTGAACCACCTGAAGCTCATCCACGTCCCCGGCGAGCCGCTGGCCGCGAAGGCCTACCTGGCGTGGACGCACCTGCCGGCGGGCAGCGGCGTGCCGGCCGCGCAATAGAGCCAGCGCTCTATCCGATGGACTCCTGCGTCCGCGGCGCGCGCGGCGCAGGCGGTGCCTGAGCGCACCAACTCCATGCGCTGCAACGTCTTGCATGACGCGATCAGCCGGCATGCCGATTGCACCGGGACGGGGGGCACCCTTCGTCAAACATGTCCGGAGTGATCGTGGGCCAAACCAATTCGCACGAATCGCCAGAACGTTCACGTGCGCTGCAAGCCGTGCTGGCGCGCGCGTCCACCGACCGGGATTTCCGGCAGCGACTGCTGGTCGACCCGAAGAGCGCGATCCACGATGCGCTCGGGATCGTGATCCCGCCGACCTTCCGCGTGCGCTTCATCGAGCGTGATCCGAGCGTGGATTCCCTCGTGGTGCTCCCGGACTACACGTCGCCCGACGGTGAGCTCTGCGATGCCGATCTCGAGACGATCGCCGGCGGGACCGACGGCGGCTGGGACGGCGGTGGCAATCCCCCGCCGCCATCCGGCACCTGGTGAGCCGTCCCGGGCGGGCCACGATGCTCCAGGTCGTGGCTCCGCTGCTCGCCATCGCGATCGTGCTGGTGGTCTGTCGGGTGCGCGGGCTTCCGCTGCGCCAGACGCTGGCGCTGCGCCTGCCCACGGCGCGCATGGCGGTCATCTGGACGGTGGCGTTCTGCATCCTCATCGCGGTGGAGGAATGGGTGAGTCGCACGCAGCTGGGCCTCACGATCGATCGATGGGACCTCTCGTCCCCCGCCGTGCAGCTGTCGCTGCGCGTGGTGGCGATGGTCGTGCTGGCACCCGTGGGTGAGGAACTCGTCTTTCGCGGCCTGATGTTCGACCAGGTCAGTCGCGGCGCGGCGGGGGTGTGGGGCGCGGTGGTGCTCTCGGCAGCGGCGTTCGCGGTGCTGCACGGACAGTACGGCGTGGCCGCGTTGTCGCTGATCTTCATCGATGGGCTCTTCCTCGGGGCCGCACGCGCCGCCAGCGGGTCGGTGCTGCTCCCGATGGGCCTGCACGCGCTGGGCAACGCCTACGCGGCGGCACAGCGGTTGCGGGTCGTGTCATGAGCCACATGCATCGCGCCACCACCGTCCCGCGGCGCGTCGCGGCACTGCTGCTCGTCGGTGCGCTTGGCACCAGCGGCGCGGCAGCGCAGGCGGCAATCGACGGGCCGATGACACTCGAACGCGTCATCGCGACCGCACTCAGCGCCAGTCCGTCGATCCGCCTGAGTCTCTGGCGTGCCGACATTGCGCGTGGTGCGGTGATCGCGGCCGGCGCGCCATTCGACAACGTGCTGGCCACCGACGCCTCGATGGTGCAGGATCACCAGCTGAGCCTCACGAAGCCCGACGACGTCGGCAGCGTGGGCACCAGCATCCTTGGCACGTCGTCGAACCACTACAGTGCGGGCGTGTCGCGGCGGCTGCGGTCAGGCTTCGTGCTCACGCCGCAGGTGGGGCTGGTGCAGCGGCGCGTGGCGGGCACGCCGCTCGCCGCGTCGAGCTCGGCGACGCTCGGCCTCGGCGTGGCCATCCCGCTGCTGCGCGACCGGCTGGGGCGTGTGGTGCGCGCCGGCGAGCGCGCGGCCGAGGTCAGCTTCACCGCGGAATCGCTCGAGGTGAGCTTCACGCGCGCGCAGACGGTGTACGCGGTGGTGGTGGCCTACTGGCGCTACGTCGGGGCTGCGGCCACGCGCGCGGCACTCGAGGATGCCGAAGCGCGCGCGCGGCAGCATGTCCGCGAGACCGAGGTGCTGATCGCCGCCGACGAGCGCGCGCCCGCAGACCTCAAGCAGGTGACGGCGAACCTCGCCACGCGCCGCGTGGCCAGCCTGGCGGCGCGCCAGACGCAGCTCGAGGCGTGGCGCCAGGTGGTGGTCACGGCCGGGTTCCCCGCCACCGACGCGATCCTCGCGCCGCCGCCGGCCACCGACCTGCCGCCACTCCCCGCGGCCGACGACTCGCTCTCGGGCGCCGCGCTGGCGGCCCTGGTGCGCGACGGGCTGCAGCAGCGCAGTGACGTCGCGGCGGCGCAGCGCCGCCGGATGGCCGCGAGCATCGATGCGGAGGCGGCGGCGGGAACGCTGCGCCCGCGCCTCGACCTCGTGAGCACCATCGGCTACGCCGGCCTCGCGCCAGGCGGCAACCGGCTGCTGGATCCGTTCGGCGCACAGTCCGCGCGCCCGAACCTCTCGCTGGGCATCCAGTACCAGCTCCCGACGCGCAACCTGGCGGCGCGCGGCACCGCGCTGCAGGCCGAGGGCGTGCTGCGGCAGTCAGAGATCGCGGAGCGTGACATTGCGCGGCAGGTCGAGGCCTCGGTGCTGGTCACGGCGCAGGGTGTCACGACACGCCGGGCGGCGCTCCGCGAGGCCACCCTCGCGGTGAGCCTCTCGCGCGACGCGCTCGACAACGAGATGCAGCGGTTCCGGCTCGCCTCGTCCACGATCTTCGAGGTGCTCCAGTCGCAGGACGCACTGACCAATGCGCTGCTCAACGAAGTGAATGCGCGGGTGGCGTACGCCACCGCGATCGCCGACGTCCGCTTCGCCGCCGGCGGGTTCGGCGCGTCGGGCCGCAACGCGGCGGAGCGGGATGCTGCAACGGCGGTGACGCCGCCATGACGACCTGTTGTCCTCCCTGACGGCCTGCATCCCATGCCCCGCGTCACATGAACCCGCCCGTCTTCCGCAAGATCGCGCTGGAGCGGCTCTCCTCACCGGAGCAGCTGGACCAGCTCACGCAGGTCACCACGCCGCGCGGCTGGATCGCGCTCTCCGCCTTCTACCTGCTGCTCGTCACCGGCGTGGTGTGGAGCTTCGCCGGCCGGTTGCCCGAGAAGGTCACGGGGAACGGCATCCTCGTGAAGACGGGGGGCGTGCTGACGGTCGTGCCGGGGGCCGGCGGCCGCGTGGTGGACATGGCGGTGACGGTGGGTGACACGGTGTCCGAGGGGCAGGTGGTGGCACGCCTCGAGCAGCCGGAGCTGTCGAACGAGCTGCTGCAGTCGCAGTCGGCGCTGACGGAGCTGCGGGCCCGGCATCGCCAGCTGGTGAGCAGTGGCACGCAGGACCTGGGCCTGCAGTCGCGCTACGTCGACCAGCAGCGCGTGATGACGCAGCAGTCGATCGAGGCCACCGAGCGCGCCGCCCGCGGCCTCGCCGAGAAGATCGATGCACAGGAGAAGCTCGTGCGGCAGGGACTGCTCACGCGCAGCACCCTGCTCTCGTCGCGGCAGCAGTACGACAACCTGGAGCAGACGCTCAGCAGCCATCGCAGCGAGCTCACGAAGCTTGCCGCACGCGCCCTCGAGCTGCGCGACGGGCAGGATCGCGACTCCTCGGCCAGCGCCTTCAAGGTGCGTGAGCAGGAACAGCGGGTGGCACAGCTCGAGCGCGACTTCCAGGAGCGTTCGGTGGTGCGATCACCTTACACCGGCCGCATCCTCGAGCTGATGGTGGAGACGGGCGACGTGATCGGGCGGGGCGAGCCGATCATGAGCCTGGACCTGTCCGGCCGCGCCGTGCAGGACCTGGAGGCGGTGATCTTCGTGCCGCCGGTGGATGGCAAGCGCATCAAGCCCGGCATGACGATCCAGATCGCGCCCTCGACGGTGAAGCAGGAGGAGTTCGGGCTGATGCTCGGGCGCGTGACGTACGTGTCGGACTTCCCGGCCACGCCGAAGGGCATGCTGCGCGTGCTGAAGAACGACCAGCTCGTGAGCGGGCTGGCACAGGGGCGTGCGCCGTACGAGGTGCGCGCCGACCTGCTGGTGGATCCGGCGACGGTCAGCCGCTACAAGTGGTCGTCATCCGGGGGGCCACCGATCCGGATCCAGAGCGGCACGCTGGCGCTGGGCAACATCGAGGTGGCCTCGCGCCGGCCGATCGAGATGGTGATGCCGATCCTGCGTCGGGCGCTGGGGCTGTGATGGCGCGCCTCCATGAGCCGCAGGATCGCGCATGACGCCCGACGACGCGGCACCGGCTGACGACGGCGCGCTGTCCGACGAGGCGCTGGGCGAGGCGGCGGGAGGGGTCGGGGGTGCCGACCTGCTCGAGCCGCCCACGGCGCGCGACACGGCGCGCCGCAGCATCGGCCGGCGCGCGCTCGACTGGCGCCCGACACGGGCCCCGCACCGCGATCCTGCGGCGCCGGCGCCCGCCGTGCCGCACGTCCGCGTGTCCACGCCGACGGTGCTGCAGATGGAGGCCGTGGAGTGCGGCGCCGCGGCGCTGGCGATGGTGCTCGCGCACCACGGGCGCATCGTGCCGCTGGAAGAGCTGCGGATGGCGTGCGGCGTGTCGCGGGACGGCAGCAAGGCGAACAACGTGCTGCGCGCCGCGCGCACGTACGGCATGAACGCCAAGGGCTTCCGCAAGGAGCCGGGCGAGCTGCGCACGATGGCCGTGCCGATGATCGTGCACTGGAACTTCAACCACTTCGTGGTCTTCGAGGGCTTCAAGGCCGGTCGCGCGTACATCAACGACCCCGGCATGGGGCCGACGAGTGTCACCGAGGAGGAGTTCGATCAGGCGTTCACCGGCGTGGCGCTCACCTTCGAGCGCGGCCCGGAGTTCACCCGCGGCGGCACGTCACCCAGCCTGCTGGCCGCGCTCGGACGGCGCCTGACCGGCGCGCGGCTGGCGCTGGTCTTCGTGGTGCTGGCCGGCCTCGCCCTCGTGCTGCCGGGCGTGGTCGGCCCGACGTACCAGCGCGTCTACGTCGATGCGATCATCGTCAAGGGGGCGCGCGACTGGCTCCGGCCCCTGCTGGTGCTGATCGGGATCACGGCGCTCATCAGCGCCGGCCTCACCTGGCTGCAGCAGTACTACCTGCTCCGCTTCGAGACGAAGCTCGCGGTCGACACGTCGGGCCGCTTCCTCTGGCACGTGCTCCGTCTGCCGGTGGAGTTCTTCACGCAGCGCTACGCCGGCGAGATCGGCGGGCGCGTGGCGATCAACGACAAGATCGCGAAGCTGCTCTCGGGCGAGCTGGCCACCACGCTGCTGAACGTGACGGTGATCATCTTCTACGCCGCGCTGATGCTGCAGTACGACCTGCTGCTGACGGCGATCGGCGTGACGATGGCGTCGTTCAACCTCCTCGCGCTGCGGTTCGTCTCGCGGAAGCGCGTGGACCTGAACCAGCGGCTCGGGCAGGAGCGCGGCAAGGCGATGGGGGCGGCGATGGGTGGCCTGCAGACCATCGAGACGCTGAAGGCGTCGGGCGCCGAGTCGGACTTCTTCGAGCGCTGGTCGGGCTACCAGGCGAAGGTGGTGAACTCGCACCAGCAGTTCCAGCTCCACACGCAGCTCCTGGCCGCGGTGCCGCCGCTGCTGGTGGCGATCAACACGGCGCTGATCCTCGGCATCGGCGGCCTGCGCGTCATGAACGGCGCGCTGAGCATGGGCATGCTGATCGCCTTCCAGTCGCTGATGTCGATGTTCCTGTCGCCGGTGACGCGCCTGGTGACGCTCGGCAGCACGCTGCAGGAGGTGAAGGGGGACATGAACCGGCTCGACGACGTGCTCGGCGCGCCGCGTGACCGGCATGCCGACCCCGACGCCCCCGACGCCTCGCCGCATCCGGGGCGGGCGCAGCCGGCCAGCGCCACGCGCCCGCCCGCCGACGAGCTGACGCCGGTGGACCTCGTGAGCGGGTCGCCGCAGTGGAAGCTCAGCGGCGCGCTGGAACTGCGCGGGATCACCTTCGGCTACAGCCGGCTGGACCCGCCGCTGATCCGCGACTTCAGCCTCACCCTGCAGCCCGGCAGCCGCGTGGCGCTGGTGGGTGGCTCGGGGTCGGGCAAGTCGACGATCGCGAAGCTCGTGTGCGGGCTCTACACGCCGTGGTCCGGCGACATCATGTTCGACGGGTTCCAGCGCGGCGAGGTGGCCCGCGCACTGCTCGTGAACTCGGTGGCCGCCGTGGACCAGGAGATCTTCCTCTTCGACGGGACGATCCGCGACAACATCACGATGTGGGACAGCGGCGTGCCGGATGCCGACGTGATGCGCGCCGCCAAGGACGCCTGCATCCACGAGGACGTGATCGCGCGCCCGAAGGGCTACCTGAGCCACGTCGAGGAGGGAGGCCGCAACTTCAGCGGCGGCCAGCGCCAGCGCCTCGAGATCGCGCGCGCACTCGTCGGCAACCCCTCGATGCTGGTGCTCGACGAGGCCACCAGCGCGCTCGACCCGTCCACCGAGCAGCGGATCGACGATCAGCTGCGGCAGCGGGGCTGCACCTGCCTGATCGTGGCCCACCGGCTCAGCACCATCCGTGACGCCGACGAGATCATCGTGCTGGAGCGCGGCGTGGTGGCCCAGCGCGGCACGCACGACGAGATGGCCGCCGTGCCCGGCCCCTACCGCGACCTCATCGGCCATGAGTGACACCGTGACGCCCTTCGAGACCACCCCGTGACCACGCGACGCACGCCGTTCCCGGTGCATGCCTACCCGTTCCATCCCGTCACGGCGGTCGTGGGCAGCGGCGCGCGCGCGGCGTTCCCGCTCGACAGCGAGGACGTCTGGGTGGTGCAGGCGGGTGAGGTGGATGTCTTCGTGGTCGGGCTGCGCAACGGCGCCCCCTCGGGTCGCCGCACGCACCTCTTCCGCGCCAACGTCAACGATCCGCTGATCGGCACCTCGGAGGATTCCGCCGCATCGCGTGAGGCCGGCTGGCGGCTGATGGCGGTGCCGACCAACGGCGCGCGTTTGGCCCGGGCGTCGCAGGTGGACCTGCAGGCGATCACCGGCACCCTCGCCGGCGCGCAGGCCGTCGCCGACATGGTCGATCGGTGGGTGGACCTGGTGAGCGAGGGGATCGCGCGCGACCTCGCACCACAGGTGAGCCAGACGCTCGACGACGTCTCGACGCTGGAGGTGGCCGAGGACAGCACGGTGCGGCCGCACGACGCCGTGCGCTGGATCCGGCACGGCAACGGCCGCTCCCTCTTCCTCGGGCACGCGAGCACGACCGTGAACGGCGCCGGTGACGTGCCGCTGTCGCGCCATGCCTGGCTCGAGGTGCCGGCCGGCGCGAAGCTCACGATCGTGCCGACGGCGAACGTCGTGGCCGAGGGCACCGTGTGGCGCGGGCTCGCACGCCTGCACTCGCTCGTGATCGGCGCGGCCGGCGTGGTGGCGGAGCATGCGGACGAGGCGGACCGCGAGCGGCTGCACCGGAAGACCGCCGGCAACCGGATGGCCGTCTCCTATGCATGCGACCAGCTGGTCAGCGCCCTGCGGCCGGCGACGGGGCTGCGCGTGCCGGCAGCCTCGCGCGATGGACGCATCGAGGATCCGCTGCTGGTGGTGACACGGATCGTCGCGACCGCGCTGGGCATCGAGGTGCGCCCGCATCCGGCGCGCGACGGATCACCGGAGCCGCGCAATCCCCTGGCCGCGATCGCCCGCGCATCGCGCTTCCGGACGCGACGGGTGGCCCTGCGCGACGACTGGTGGCGCCACGACAACGGGCCACTGCTGGCCTATCGCACCGAGGGCGAGACGCCGGTCGCCCTGCTCTGCCCCCGCGCCGGCCAGTACGAGCTGCACGAACCGGGGGCGGTGCCGGTCCCCGTGACGCCGGCGGTGGCCGAGACGCTGCAGCCCTTCGGCTACACCTTCTACCGGCCGTTCGCCGCCACTGCCCTCGGGATCCGCGACGTGCTCGCGTTCGGGGCCCGCGGCTGCCGGCGCGACATCACCACCATCGTGCTCGTGAGCCTCGCGGCCGCCACGCTCGGCCTGCTGCCGTCGTGGACCACCGGCCGGCTGTTCAACGACGTCGTGCCGGGTGCGGAGCGCGGACAGCTGCTGCAGCTCACGATCGTGCTGCTCGTGACCGCCTTCGCGGCCGCGATGTTCGAGCTGGCGCGCGGCATTGCCCTGCTGCGCGTGGAGGGCACGATGGGCAACGCGATCCAGAGCGCCGTCTGGGACCGGTTGCTCAGCCTGCCGATGTCGTTCTTCCGGCCCTACACCGCCGGTGAGCTCGCCAACCGCGCGATGGGCATCGATGGCATCCGCCAGGTGATCGCCGGCACGACGGTGACCGCGATCATCGGCGGCATCATGGGCCTGTCGAACTTCATCCTGATGTTCTGGTACAGCCGAAAGCTCGCGTGGTGGGCGACGGGGCTGATCCTCTTCGCGCTCCTGGTGACCGCCTGCGGCAGCTGGCTGCAGCTGCGCCACCAGCGCGAGGTCTCGGCGCTCCAGTCGCGCGTCTCCGGCCTCGTGCTCCAGCTCCTCAGCAGCATCTCGAA
This sequence comes from Gemmatimonadaceae bacterium, assembly GCA_020851035.1. Lineage (NCBI taxonomy): Bacteria > Pseudomonadati > Gemmatimonadota > Gemmatimonadia > Gemmatimonadales > Gemmatimonadaceae > Gemmatimonadaceae bacterium. The sequence continues at coordinate 195,104 of JADZDM010000021.1, forward strand.
GCTGCGCGTGACCGGCTCCGAGGCCAAGGCGTTCGCCGCCTGGGCCACGCCCTTCAGCCGCCAGCGCGCGCTGCAGTTCCGGGTGCGCTCGGTGGGCATCTGGGTGGCCGCATTCAATGCCGCGTTCCCGCTGATCTGCTACGGCACGATCTTCGCCATCGCCGACCCGCTCATCAACGAGAGCCGCGAGATCCGCACCGGCGACTTCCTCGCCTTCGTGGCGGCCTTCGCGAGCTGCCTCACCAACGTGCTGCTCACCAGCACCGCGCTGCTCATGTCGCTCAACGTGATCCCGCTCTACGAACTGGCGCGCCCGATCCTCACCGCGCTGCCCGAGGTGGATGACGCGAAGACCGATCCCGGCATCCTCACCGGCAGCCTCGAGCTGCAGAACGTGCACTTCCGCTACGGCCCCGATTCCGCGCCGGTGCTGCGCGGCCTCACGCTGCACGTGAAGCCGGGAGAGTACGTGGCGCTGGTGGGCGCTTCGGGCTCCGGCAAGTCCACGGCGCTGCGCATGCTGCTGGGCTTCGAGGCCCCCGAATCGGGCTCGGTCTACTTCGACGGGCAGGACCTGGCGGGCCTCGACGTGCAGTCCGTGCGCCGCCAGATCGGCGTGGTGCTGCAGAGCGGCCGGCTGATGTCGGGCGACATCTTCACCAACATCGTCGGCTCGGCCAATGCGACCATCGCCGACGCGTGGGAGGCGGCGCGGATGGCGGGGTTCGACGACGACATCAAGAGCATGCCGATGGGGATGCACACGGTGGTCAGCGAGGGAGGCGGCACGCTCTCCGGCGGCCAGCGCCAGCGCCTGCTGATCGCCCGCGCCATCGTGCACCGCCCGCGCATCCTCTTCTTCGACGAGGCCACCAGCGCGCTCGACAACCGCACCCAGGCCATCGTCACGCAGAGCCTCGACCGACTCCAGGCCACGCGCATCGTGGTGGCGCACCGCCTCAGCACGATCCAGCACGCGGACCGCATCTGCGTCGTGGACCGCGGCGCCATCGCCGAGTCGGGCACCTACGAGGAACTGCTCGCACAGGAAGGACTGTTCGCGCAGCTCGCACGCCGGCAGATCGCCTGACCACACCCTCCGCTCCCTCCGTGCCTGCCGCCCCCCACCTTCCGTGATCCGACCCATGCCTCCCGCATCACCGGCTTCCCCGCGGCACACCCGCCGCGCCAGGGGCGCCCTCGGCGCCGCACTGGTCCTGCTCCTCACGGCCTGCCAGGGCGCCTCGCCCGCCGATGCGCGCACCGCCCGCAGCAGCGACGACGCCGGTGACATCGTCGTCGCCGTGGTGTGGCCCTGGCATGCATTGCGCCAGGTGCGCTATGGCGACGGCCTCGAACTGGCGGTCGAGGAGCTCAACGCGAGCGGCGGCATCCGCGGGCGGAACGTCCGCCTGCGCCGGGAGGACGACAGTGGCTCGGTGGACGTCGGCCGGCTCATCGCGCAGCACCTGGCCAACGATCCCTCCGTGCTCGCCGTGATCGGCCACCTGCAGTCGTACGTGACGATCCCTGCGGCGTCGATCTACGACGAGGCCGAGGTGCTGCTGATCTCCCCCGCCGCCACCGATCCGGCGCTGACCGGCCGCGGGCTGCGGCACGTCTTCCGCACCACGTTCACCGACAAGGACGTCGGCCGCCGCATGGCCGACGTGGCGGCGGAACGCGGCTACAAGCGTGTGGCGATCTACTACATGCGCAACACCTACGGGCGCGGCCTCTCCAACGCCTTCGAGGAGCGGGCCGGCAACGTCGGCGTGAATGTCATCGCACGGCAATCCTACGATCCCACCGACCAGGTCAGCGAACAGACCTTCGCGTCGACGCTGCGCGACTGGCAGCTGCTGGCGCCGGATGCGCTCTTCATCGCGGGCGAGGTGCCCTCGGCGGGCACGCTGGTGGCGGCGATCCGGAAGCTCGGGCTCACGATGCCGATCCTCGGTGGCGATGCGATGAGTTCGCCGGAGCTGCTCGCGACGGCCGGCGCCGCGGCCGAGGGGGCCATCATCGCGTCGGCATTCCATCCCGACGAACCGTCTCCGGCGGTGCAGCGCTTCGTGACGGCCTTCCGTGCGCGCTTCGGCGCGACGCCCGATGTCGGCTCCGCACTTGGCTACGACGCCATGCGCGTGCTGGGGCATGCCCTGCGCACGGCGCCGACCGCCGGCCCCGCGGATCTCGTCAAGACGATGCACGCCGTCAGCAACTGGCCGGGAGTGACCGGCACGGTCGCCTTCAGTCCCGGCGGTGACCGGTCGACCGTGAGCGTGGTGACGACGGTGGTGCGGAATGGGCAGTTCCAGTATCTCGCCCCCCCGGCCGCCACCGGCCCGAAGGCCGCCGGCGCGACGGTGGCCGTGCGCTCGCCGCTCAACGCGACTCCACGGTGACCGGCACGGCGGTGCTGGACACCACCGCCGCCCCGGCGTCCGGCGACTGGTGGCGCGGGGTACCGCCCGCGACGCCGCTCGCCACGCGCGAGGGTGTGCTGCGGGCACGGGGCGCCGACGAGCACGCGCTGCCCGCCCTGCTCGCAGTGCTCGGCGCGCCATTCGATGCGCTCGATCCCGGCGTGGCCACGCAGCCCGTGACGCTGCCGTGGGACGATGAGGCGTTCGTGCGCACCTGGGCCGACTACGACGCACAGGCAACGGAGGCCGGCGGCATCGTGGCGGTGCTCCGCTCACGGCTCGTGCAGCTCGCGTTCGGGATCGAGGCGGGCATGTCGACGCGCGACGAGTACCTCGCCGCCACGCGTCGCGGACAGCCCCCGTCCCAACCCGGCGGCGGTCTCACGCTGGTTGCCCCCGCCGCGATCCAGCTCCGGCTCCACCAGACCGCGGTGGGACGCCTGCCGGTGCTGGTGGTCGGGGAACGCACGGACTTCGAGTCGCTGGTGCGCGCGTTCGTTCACCGCAACGAGCCCGTGCCCGTGCCACCCTCGATGGGCGCCTGCCTGGTGGCCGGCTACAACAACTGGGATCGCGTGGCACGACACCGGCGCGACTGGGCACGGACGGTCGAGGCACGTGGCGACGTGGCCTCACCGGAGGAATGGGCGGCGGAGTTCCGCCGGTTCTCCGCCGACAAGTCCGGCTACCAGGACCGGTTCATGCTGCTCAGCACGGGCCCGTACAGCAACGTCTCCGCGGCCAGCCTCGGGCTCGAGACACCGGAGTGGCTCCGACTCTCGGTGGCCATCCGCCTGGACCACGAGTGTGCACACTACGTCACGCGCCGGATGTTCGGTGCCATGCGGCAGACCGTGCTCGATGAGCTGCTGGCCGACCATGCGGGCCTGCTGCACGCGCAGGGCACGTTCCCGGCTGCCTGGTTCCTCCGGTTCATGGGCCTCGAAAACGCCCCGGCCTACCGGGCGGGCGGGCGCCTGGAGAACTACCTCGGAACGGAGCCGCTTCCCGACGCGGCACGCACGGTCCTGCACGACGTGATCGTCAGCGCCGCGGGCACGCTGGAGCAGTTCACGGCGCGACACTTCACGGCCGGTGCCCCGCCGTCCGTCACCGCCGCCGCGACGGTGCTGGTCGCGATCGCACGCCTGGGCGTCGAGGTGCTCGCCGCGCCCGGTGGGCTGGCGCACCTCGAGGCCGCGACGTTCAGCCGGCGTTCGGCTTGAGGTTCTGGTGGCGCAGGAAGTCCATGACCTTCAGGTAGTCGTTCTCGCCGAGGCCGAAGCCGGCGAGCATGCGCTTGTAGCTGCCGCGTGCATTCGCCAGGCCGCAGGCGATCACGGCACGGACCTCGCCACGGTTCAGCTCACGCTCGATGTACGGTCGATGGATCACGTCCCAGAACGACTCCGCCTGTGACGTCATGCGGGCGAGCAGGGCCTCCGCCGTGCGCTCCGGGGCGGCCGGCACCTCGCTGCGCACGGGAATCCGCGCCAGCTGGTCCAGCTGCGAGATCCGCTCCATCGCCGCCGAGAAGTCTCGCGCCACGATCACGTCACCCTCGCTCAGGCAGAAGCCGGTGTCGATCACGCTCTTGATCTCGCGCACGTTCCCGGGCCACGGGTAGCGGCTGAGCAGCGCGTGCGCCTCGGGCGCGAGTCGCTTGCTGTCCCCACTCGCTCCCAGGAGCGCGAGGTGGCGCTCGGCAATGAGCGACCAGTCGTCCCCGCGTTCCCGCACCGGCGGCACGTGGAGCTGCAGGTAGCGCAGCCGGAAGTACAGGTCGGCGCGAAAGGTCCCCGCCGCCACCATCGGCTCGAGCTCGCGGCTCGTCGCCGCGATGATCCGCACATCGACCGGTCGCGCGACGGCGGTGCCGATCGGCACGATCTCCCCCTCGCTGAGCACCCGGAGGAGCATCGACTGGCTGTGCGCTGACAGCTCACCGACTTCATCCAGGAACACCACCCCGCCATCGGCTTCCTCGAAGATGCCACGCTGGTCGGCCACCGCGCCGGTGAAGCTGCCGCGCTTGTGGCCGAAGAGCTGGCTGACGGTGAGCTGGCTGTCGGCGAACTGCGCACAGTTCACCGCCACGTAGGGGCGCTGGCGGCGCGCCGAGAACAGGTAGAGTGCGCGCGCGAACAGTTCCTTGCCGGTGCCCGTCTCGCCGCTGAGCAGCACCGGCGCGTTGACGCGGGCGTACGCCGCGAGCTGCTCGAGCGCACTCTCCAGCACCTGGTGCCGTCCCACGATGGTCACGGCGCGACGCTCGCCCCACCGCTCGACGGAAAGGCGCCCGATGCGGTGTGCGAGTTCGAGCTGGTCGAGCGCCGCGGGATCGAAGAGACGGGGGCCGGTCGACGACGGAAATGTCCCGGGATGCGGGGCGAGCGAGCGCTGCATGTCCGTGGGCCTGATGAGGGTGGGCGGCGGCGGGGTGACTCAGTACTTCGGCTTCGCGGGATCCACCTCGTCACTCCAGGCCAGGATCCCCCCGTCGAGATTCCACACCTGCGTGAAGCCCGCCTCCTCGAGCTGCCGCACGGCACGCGCGCTCCGGCCCCCCGCCTTGCAGTGCACCACCGTCAGGGCCTCTCGATCGAGGTCCCCGCAGTGCTCGCCCAGCGTGGCGAGCGGGATGAGGCGCGCCCCGTGCTCCGCAAGGTTCACGATCTCCCATTCACCCGGCTCGCGGACGTCCAGCAGCGTGAGGGTCTCGCCCGCGCCGAAGCGGGCGACCAGCTCGCGGGGGCGCATCGACCGCATGGCCGCGTCGGCACCGGCCGGTGGCGTCATGCCGCAGAACTGGACGTAGTCGATGAGCTCGCGCTGCGTCGGCGCGGTGCCACATACCGGGCAATCCGGGTCCTTCTTCACGCGCAGGGTGCGCCACGACATGCCCAGCGCATCGAAGAGCAGCATGCGGCCCGAGAGTGAGTCGCCGATGCCGAGCAGCTGCTTGATCGTCTCCGTGGCCTGCATGGTGCCGATGATGCCCGGCAGCACGCCCAGCACGCCGCCCTCGGCGCAGCTCGGCACGAGGCCCGGGGGGGGCGGCTCGCGGAAGAGGCAGCGGTAGCAGGGACCGCCCGGCGCACCGAACACCGACAGCTGCCCCTCGAAGCGGAAGATCGAGCCGTACACGTTGGTGCGGCCCGTCAGCACGCAGGCGTCGTTGACGAGGTAGCGGGTGGGGAAGTTGTCGGTGCCGTCGACGACGATGTCGTACTCGCGCACGATGTCGAGGGCATTCCCGCGGTCGAGGCGGGTGTGATGCAGCTCAGTCCGCACGAACGGGTTCACGTCATGCAGGCGATCCGCCGCCGAGTCCAGCTTGGGGCGGCCGATGTCCTTCGTGCCGTGGATCACCTGCCGCTGCAGGTTGCTGGCATCGACCACATCGAAGTCGACCAGGCCGAGCGTGCCGACGCCGGCCGCCGCGAGGTAGAGCGCGAGGGGTGAGCCAAGGCCACCCGTGCCCACCAGCAGCACACGCGCCTCCTTGAGCCGCTGCTGCCCCGCCATCCCCACCTCGGGCAGGATCAGGTGGCGGCTGTAGCGGGCGATCTCCTCGGGGGAGAGCATGGACGTCGCGGCGTCGGTGACGCCGGCGGGCCGGGGCATCGCAGGTGCTGACATGCGTCACGACTCCTCTTCGAGCGATTCTCGGACGAAGCCACTGCGGTCATCGACGAGTCGCCAGGCGGCGACCTCGATCCCGAGGGGGGCGGCTACGATGATGTACGTGTACCAGGGCCAGGCTCCGTCCCGGTCCGTGCGTGACGGGCGCACCGTCGCGTCGGGATGGGAGTGGTAGAAGCCGAGCACTGTCGTTCCCTCCCGCACCGCCTGTGCCTCCACCCGGCACACCTCGCTCGCGTCGATGCGGAACTGCATCCCATCCACCGCCGTCCCGGCCGGCGCAACCGCCGTGATCAGCCGGTCAGCGTCACTGCCGTCGGTGCCAAGCAGCGCACCACAGCATTCGTCGGGGTACGCCCGGATTGCGGCCGAGCGGATCGCGGCCAGCGCGGTCGGTGTGATGCGTGTCGCCATCGCACGGGTCAGCGCGCTCCGCCGGCGATGCTGGGCACGATGGTCAGCGTGTCGCCGGCCGTCATGCTCGTGGAGGGGCCATCGAGGTCGCGGATGTTGTCCTCGTTCACGTAGACGTTCACGAAGTGCCGGAGCTCGCCGCCGTCGCTGAAGAGGTGACGCCGCACGTCGGGAAAGCGCGTGGTGAGTTGCCCAAGCGCCTCGTGCACCGTCGCACAGTCCTCGACGGTGACGCTGCTCGCGCCGGCCGTGAAGGAACGCAACGGGGTGGGGATCTGAACGCGAGCCTGCACGATCGACCTCGAGGTGTCCACGAGTGCATCCAGGGTCGCGAAACCGCCCGGTGTGGGACGGTCCGCCGCAGCGGCATCACGGCGCCGCCTGCAGTGCCAACATGTTTCCGGTCAACACGGCCCGCAAGTGCAAAAAAGAGACCAGCGTATCCAAATACATTAAACAGTCACAATGTGATCCAATTGCCGGGCCCGGCCGTGCCGCCGGCCGGTCACGCGGCCCAGGCCGGCATCGTATCAGTCCGCGGGAACGCGCAGCCCGGGTGCCGACGCACCGTCGTGAAGCCGCAACAGCGCGTGCGCCACTGCCGCGAGTCCGACGATCGCCGAGAGCAGCACGTGGTCCGGCGCAATCGACGGCGACAGCCACGCGCCAGCGCGGCCGCGCGCCACGATCGCACCTGCGACGTCCTGCGCTGCATCGCGCCAGTGTCGCGCGCCGGTCAGCTCACGCATCGCCACCTGGATCACGAGTGCATCGAGCGCGGCACACGGCGACCCACCGTGCAACGTCCCGAGCGCCCGCACCGCAGCGCGACTCGCACACACGTGCGCGGCGCTCCGGGAACTCCCGTCCGCACCGCCCGCCAGGACGGCCAGTCCGAGTGCGTCACCAGCCCCGCAGGTGCGCGACAGCCCCTCCACCACGGGCACCACGTGTGGCTCGCCGCGGCATCGCGACGACACGAGCCGATCGGCGACGGTAAGCCCCGGCAGCGTGGCAAGGCTCACGGCACCGTCCGGATGCGACGCCCGGAGCCCACTCCGCCCGGACAGCCCGGCGTGGGCCTGCGCGGCCGCCGACGCGTGCATGCGAAGCGACGAGGCCATCTCCGGCCGGATCGCGTCGACCAGCGCAACCGATGCCTGCAGTGCAAGGGCCGTTCCACTCGATCCGGTGGCGATGTCGCACGAGGTCGGCGCGGGTGCGGCCTGCATCGCCGCCCAGCAACCATCCGTGACCACCAGCCTCACGCCCAGCGCACGCTCCATCCGCAGCGCAGCATGGAACACGCCGGCCACGCCGCAGGTGCCGTGCGCAGCCAATGTGCCGAACCCACCCATCGCCGCCGCCGCTGCGTGCGCACCGTCACGGAACGCCGTGTCACCGGTGGCGGCGAAGAGGTCCGCCAGCACCACACCCACACCAGCGGCGCCACTGAACAGGTCGGCGCCGAGTGGACCGAAGTTCCAGGCGTCCACAGCGGGCGTGTAGAGCAGTGTGGTCCACAGGTGCGGCGATGCACCGCGGGCGTACGCCGCGTCGAGGAGCTTCGCACCGGACTCGGCCGCCGCGTCACGCCAGCGCGCACGGCCGCTTGCAGCCGACACGGTCACGCCATGGCCCCGCTCCGGCTGCGCCGGGTTCTCCTGCGTCGGATCGCGGACGAAGAGCGCCAGGCGCACGGCGTCCGCATCCGTATCGGGGCCCGACTGCTGCAGCGCCTGCCGGCGCGCCTGCACCCGTCCGATCGCCGTGCCCTCGCCGAACCCCGGCACGCAGGTCCCGCGGCCATCCCGCAACGCGTCGTCACCGGCCTGCACATGAAAGACGGGGATGTCCATGTCGCGCAGCGCAGCAAGCTCGGCGCGCACCACCGCCGCCGGCGCGCGACTGGTGAAGTGTGCGCGCCAGAGCCGCGCCAGCGACGCCTCGCGCGCGTAGGCATCGGCCAGGCAGGACGGCGCCAGGCTCGCCGTGCGCAAACGTGCGTAGAGGTGCGTGTTGCGGAAGATGAGGCGAGCAGGCGCCGACGCGGTGACAGCCAGCAGTTCGTCGATCGCACCCGCGCCCGCGCCGCGTGCCCATGCCGCCGCTGCCACGTATCCATCTACCAGCGCCGGAAGGTGGTCGCCGGGCGCGATCCCCGACCACGCGCCACCGGGACCGCTCGGCAAGGCGGTGGCATCCGGGAAGGTGTCATCCGCGGAGCCGAACGGCGCGCGACGCCGGTCTGCCGTCGCCATCGCCCCGAGATCCGCGGCACGCCGGCCAGGCGCGCCCACCACCTGCGCGGTGATCAGCCCCACGCGCAACGGCGTGTCCCACACCTGCTCGGCCAGCAGCCGATCCCCAGCCGGCGTGTCCTCCGCGAGGCGCGTCCGTGCCGAGAGCAGCCCCTCGAGGTCGATGAGCATCGGGTGCTCACCCCACGCAATGACGTTCTCCGCGATGCAGTCCGTCGCGTCGAACAGTTGCAGCAGGCGGCTCAGCACGCCGACGCGGCCGAAGTACCGCGCCACGGCTGCCGGGTCCGGACAGGGCGAAGGCTCGATCCACTCCTGCCAGCCATGCGCGGTGCCGGCGAGTGTCCGCGGCATCTGCGGCGCCGGCACGACCCCATCACGCGCGGCGCAGCCCAGCAGCGCGCCGAATGCCGCGGCCCCCGACATGTCGTGCGGCTTCCACGCGAGCGAGGGCCCGGACTCGAAGTCGAGCCGGCAGACCATCCGCCCACCGTCGTGCGGGTCACTCAGCCCACCCCGGTATCCGATGACGCGCCCGGTGCGCGCACCACCGCCGAAGGTCGCCGCGAGGTGGGCCGAATCCGCCAGCAGCCGCTCGCGCAGCTGCAGCAGGTGTTCCTGCCACTGGTGCACCGTCAGGCTCACCAATCGCGCCGCCACCGGGAACGCCTCGAACCGGTGCAGCCACGCGTTTACGGTGTCCGGGGCGTCGTCGCCACGCAGCGTGACCAGCAGCGGGGCCAGCCGTGCGGTCACATCCGCCGCCAGCGCCGGCACCACCACCGGATCGAAGACGTCGGCGCCGCGCACCAGGAGTGCGGCCCGCTCGAGCAGCAGCCGCGACCAGGGATCGCCGCCGGCCATCGCGACCGACACCGACCGGTTCGACGAGCCGCAGGACGTCCGGCCGGCATGCCCCGAATGCCGGCCGAGTGCGCTCACCAGCCGGCGGAACTCCCGCGCCCACGCAGGCAGGCGGGTGGCGTCCGTCACCTCGACGTCGTGCAGCGATCGTCGCCACGCCGCGTGTGTGGTGCCAAGCGCAGCGAGCAGCGCAGGCAACCCGTCGGCGGGCAGGCCCGCACCCGCCAGCCACGCGCGCTCGCGTGCCGTGGCCGGGTGTACGTCACCCGTCGCTCCGCACACGGGGGACAGGCCGCGTTCCGGCACCCGCTCGCACGGCGCCGCCCCTCGCGCCACGATGCCGGCCAGCCGTGACGCGACCTCCCCGCGGGTGTCCACCGATGCGATCGCGAGCACGCTCAGTCCGTGTAAAGCGCGACGACCTTGCCCAGCCGCGCCGGCGCATCGAAGCTGCGGGAGACGAACTCCGCCGCCACCGCCGCCCGCGCTGGATCGCTGTCCTCGCGGGCCGTGCGAAGCACCCGGTCGAGGAGCACAGGCAGCCGGCCGGCCTCCCAGTCGGCCAGCGCCTCGGTCAGGTCCGCATGGACGCCGGCACAGTTGCCGATGATCGCGACGTTCTTCAGCATCGCGACCTGCAGTGCCACGCCGTAGTCGACGGTGGACGTTGGGGCCGCGAGCGCGTCGTGCTGTCCGTGGAATCCACAGGTCACGTAGCGCCCCGACGGCGCGAGGAGTGGCAGCAGGCGGCAGAGGTGCAGGTCGAAGAACGGATCGGCGACGGCCGCGAAGCCCCCGTGCGCGGCGGCCTCCTCGCGCAGGGCGTCGAGTCCCTCCGCGTCATGTGGTGCGGCGGGCAGCGTGACCACCCGCGATGCGCCGTGCGCCGCGAGGGCTGCCGTCGCGCCGGGCGCGGTGGTCGTCGCGACGACGCGCACGCCGGCGGCGTGCAACGCGGCGATCAGGAACAGCGAGGTGTTCGATCGCGCGGCAGTGACGAGCACCGCCTGGCCACGTCGCGCACCCATCTTCCGCACCATGCTGTACGCCGTCTGCGCCCCGATGCTGAAGGCGGAGGCCTCCGCATCACTCATCCCGGTCGGCACGCGGCAGAGCTGGTCCTCCCGCAGCACGAGGTACTCCGCCGAGGCACGATTACTCGGCACACCGACGCGTCCCGCCGGCGGATGGTCTGCGGGATAGTGGTTGTCACCCAGCACGCGCATGCCCGGTGCCAGCGTGCGGACCGCATCGCCCACGGCCACCACCTCGCCGGCGAACTCGGATCCGATCACCAGGAAGTGCGCCGCCGGCCCGATGGTCGACATCTGCAGCACACGGCGGCGGTCGCGATAGTTGCACGAGAAGCCGCGGACGCGCACCAGCACCTTGTGCGCACTGCTGCCCGACGGCTCGAACCGTGGCGGGGCGGGCGTCGTGAATCCGCACGTCACCTCGATGCCGTGCACCGAGGTGACGCCAATGGCCGCCGTGCGGACGCCGTCACCCGCTCCGCCACGGATGACGAGGGCGCGCATGCCCGGCGCGGCGATGGTCATGCCGCCACCACGGCGTGCCGCGCGATCGCCAGCGCCACGCGGTCGACGACGGGCTGCAGTGCGGCATCGCGGCGCGCCCAGCCGCTGGCGCGCCACAGGAGCCTGAGCAACCCCATGCCGGTGCCACTCCAGACCTCGGCGGGCGACAGCTCCAGCGGCGCCAGCCACGCCTCGAGCTGCCGTGGTGCGAACTGCGGCCCGGCGCCGATCGCGTTCAGCGCGCACACCCAGCCGGCATCGAATCCCGCCGGGGCGTGGCCGAAGGCTTCCCAGTCGAGCAGCACCAGCCGGGGACCGGCGAGGAGCATGTTCTGCGGTGCGAAATCGCCATGTGCAAACCGCAGCGGTGACGGCGGCGTCTCATCGAGTCGCGCACGCAGTGCTGCCACGCCGCCGGAGGCGTCCAGCGTCGCGACGCGGTGGCGCCATGTCTCGGCAGGGCGTGGCAGCACGCCGGGCAGCGCCGGCAGTTCCACGCGCGCGAGCTGCTGCAGCGTGTGGCCGGCGCCGGACCAGAGCTGCGACCACCCTGCACTGCCCGGGCGCGGCACCTGGCCTGCCACGAACTCGAAGGCCGCCCATCGCGGCGCCGCAGTGCCCGCCGCGGCCTCCGCCCCGGACGACTCCTGCCAGAGCCCCAGCAGCGCCGGCGCAGCGACGCCGGCGGCGCGCACACACTGCAGCACCACCGCGATGTCCACGCCGGCGAGGTCGGCCGGCAGCAGCTTGAGGATGCAGCGACCGCGGGTGCCGGACAGCAGCAGCGTCGCGCCGGACCGGCCGACGGGTGTGGCCTGCCACGGGTCGCCGCAGAGCAGGCGCACACCATCGCGCACCGATGGTGGCAGCTCCCCGATGCCCAGCGCTGCGGGGGATGCCGGTGCTGCCGCGCATGCCGCCGGCGACGGTGCCGTGCCGCCGGTGCGCGCGGGTGCCGTGGCGGACGTCAGCATGGCGCCGCCTGCGCGGTGCGAGGCACCGGAGTACTCGCGACGGCCGCACGGTGGTGGGTGGCCACGCCGATCGCGAGGCGCCGGAGCACGGCAGACACGGCGGGTACCTCACCGAGCAGGCGCGATGCGTGGTTCACCGCACGACTCGCCGTCGCGTGATCGTCGGCGCAGCAGAGGAGCGCCAGCTCCAACCACACGCCGCCCGCATCGGGCGCATCGGGGAATCGCGCCAGCCACGCCTCGAGCAGCTCGACCGCGGTCGCGTTCGATCGCGCCGCACGGGCGACGCGCGCGAGCTGGTGCAGGCGTGGTGCCCCCGACTCGCCGGGGATGAGCCGCCCGAACTGGCTCAGGCACTCCGCCAGCGCGCCATCCACGTCGCCAGTGCCGACACGCCACTCGACGGTCAGGTACCGCGTCGCGATGTTGTCGAGCCCCTCCGCGCGCAGTGCCGGCAGCGCGCGCGCCAGCATCTCCAGCGCTGCAGGCCCCTCCTGGCCGAGCAGTTCGAAGAGGCAGGCGATGCGCGGTCGCCACTGTCCGGGGCTTTCCGCGGCTGCCGCGAGCCGGCTCCGGAACGTCGCCGTCGCCACCGGTGGCTCCGCCGGCACCGGCGTCTCAGGATCGTCGCCGAGCCTGATCCCGGCGAAGAAGTGCTCGAGCGGCACCCGCGTGGAGAGGGTGAGCACTGCGCGGAGGCGATCGATGTCGGGCTCCGCGTGCATCGCCGTGCCGTCCGGTGCACCGGCCGTCATCCCGACGCGGCGCAGCACGGCCGGCGCGCCGTCATGCGAGAGCTGCCGCAGCGCGCTCCACGTGAACTGCGAGAGGGGTGCCGACGCGAGCAATCCCGCCGACAGCACCCGTCCGCAGTCGGTGCCGTCGCGCGGGGCGCCGACGCCAGGCATCCCACCCGCCCGCTCGTCCAGCGCGTCGGACAGGACCTCGCGATACCGACGCCGCACCACTGAGGGCGCAAAGCACGCCGCAGCGGCGCGGATGGTCGCCGGCGAGGGCGGCGCGCTGAGCAGCTGCTCGAGCACCGACGCCAGCGTGGCATCCTGTACATCCACCGTCGCGAGTGCCTCGCCGGCCAGGACCACCGGCACCACGGCACCGGCATCACGCACCGTCTCCGGCAGCCCGTTCCAGCGCGTCACCAGCGCCGGGCATCCGGCGGCGAGCGCCTCGGCCGGTGCCTTGCCGAACGATTCCTCGAGCGTGACGGAGAGGTTGACGAGTGCCGACGCGCCGTCGAGGAAGGCATCCCGCGCGGCGTCGCCGCGAATGACGCCCGTGAACTGCAGGGCCTCACCGATGCCGAGGCGCTCGGCGCGGGCCTGCAGCGACCGCACGTACGGCAGCGTCCTGCCGCCCGCGTCGGTGACCTCGCCGGCCACGTCCAGCACCGGCATCGGCCCGCCGCGCGTGCGCAGCAGCGCCATGGCATCGAGCTGCCGGTGCAGCAGCTTCGCCGGCGTGAGGCGCGCGAGGCTCACGAGGCGCGGGGGGCCGCGCAGCACGCGCCGTGCCGGGCTGACGGGCCGGCCCGCGACCGGATGGGGGATCACGCGGACGAAGGGCGCCAGCGTGGGCGCCATCAGCAGGATCACGTCACGCGCACTCCCGGACGGCGCGATGATGCGGTCACCGGCGGACAGGAGGCCGGAGAGCAGCGCCCACTCGAGTGGCCACGATGCCGGCGAATGCGCGATGACCAGCAACGAGACGTGCGGCGCGCCTGCGTTGCGCAACTCGGCGAGCAGCGGCAACAGCGCCACCGCCTCGTAGCTGGGGCAGAGGAAGTCCACGCCCTGCGTGGCCGCCGCGAACGCCCGCACCGCCGCCGGCGCCAGCGGTGCGTGTGCGCCACCGGCGAACACCCCGTTGCACCACGCATCGAGCGCGGCGCGCTGCAGCACGAACTCGGCGCCGAGGTGCTCGGCGAAGAGCTCCTCGAACACCGCCGCCGTGACGAGCGTGGTGGGCCGCGCCACCCGCAGGATGCGGATCGGTCGAGCGCGCATGGAACGGGGCCTCAGGCGGGCTGCGCCGCGGTCCCGTGCATGCTCTCCGTGGCGAGGTCCTTCACGAACTGCCGGGCCAGCCGGGCCCGCAGCAGCTCGATGCGCAGGTCGCCGGACGAGTGGAACCCGGCATCGTCGGCCCACGTCTTGTACGGCGCGTCCATGCGGCACGGCGTGGCGCGGAGGTGCTCGATGACGAGGTCGCGGGTGCGCAGCTCGTTGTAGCTCGTCTCCGTGAACAGCTGGTGGTGGTCGGCCAGGATCTGCTCCTGCTGCGCCGCCATCGCCTTCATCCGGGCGTAGTCGCCGCGCAGCCGCAGTTCATCCAGCACGATGCGGGTGGTGCGCTCCATGAACTTCCGGGTCGTGAGCCAGCGGTGCAGCACGCGCGTGGTGGCCAGCTCGCGCATCAGCGCGGTGAACTCCCGCCGGTCCACGTCGTTCGCCTCGCACCAGGCATCGAGGGCGGCCTGCGAGGTGAGGCGGCGGGCGAGCCGGAAGCGGGACTCGGCCTCGGCGACGTCGGCATCGGTGGCCGTGATCTCCAGCTCCTCCGCGAGCACGCCGACCAGCGCCCGGTTCATCGCCTGCTCGTTCAGCGCGTTGTAGTCGGGATGGTGGAGCGCGGCGTAATCACCCACGGCCGCCAGCGGCACGAGCGTCTCGCCATGCGCCACCTGGCGGTCGCGCTGGTACAGCGCCTCGAAGAGGTGCGACCGGTTGAACTCGAACTCCGGCCGCGCGGCGGCGGTCGTGTCCGCCGACGGATCCGCCGGCAGCGCCCGCAACTGGCGCAGCAGCGCGAGCGCGTCATCGCGCTTCAGGTCCAGCGCACCGGTCGCAACGAACTGCCGCGCGGCATCGATCACGTCGGGCGCCACACCGGCGGCGGTCGCGTCCCGCCAGAGCCGCGCCCAGGTCCGCTCGGGGAAGAAGGCGGACTTGGCCAGCGCGATGAGCCGGTCCCGATCGGCACCATCGATCCTGCCGGCGGCGCAGGCCGCCGCGAGGGTGGCCCGGATGTTGACCATCGGCACCGAGAACGCGCGGTAGCCCGTCTCGTCGCGCCCATGCGACAGCGCCACCTCGTCATCGTCGGTGAGGGTGCCGTCGGCGAACATGTCGTAGATCCGCCCCACGCCGATCATGCCGAAGGGTGCCACTTCCGCCGCGCGCAGCGCCCCCATGCTGCTGGCGCCGTACACCGGGATGCCACGGTCGATGGCGTAGAGCAGTTCCTTGTGCCAGACGGAGAGCGACTGGCCGAACTCGCCGTCGATGAGGGCGATGGCGCGGGGGCGGTGCACGCGCACCGCCGTGATGATGTCCGCCTGGCGTGCCGGCGGCAGGAACACGGCGTCGAGTTCGGCCATGGCATCGCGCAGCGGCAGCGAGGGGCCGAGGAAGACGACGATGGGTGATGTCATCACTGCACCTCGCGCAGGAAGGCCTTGGCGCGGGCGCCAGGCGCATAGGAATCGAACATGTAGCCCTCGAGGCCGGGGGCGGCGACGCGCAGCGCCGAGACGTCCATGCCGGGCGGCGTGAGGTCGACGGCGAGGACCTGCGTGATGCCGACCGCTGCCAGCCGGGCGAGCAGTACGCCCACGTCGCCCTCGAAGGTGGGCGTGGCCGCGGACGCGCGCGTCCGGGCATCGACGGTCTCCGGGATCGCGCGCATGCGTGCCAGTGCGTCCTCGTGGTCGCTCTGCCGCAGCCGCAGGTAGTGGTGGCGGTAGAAGTCGTCGCGCGAGCCGGCGATGAAGATCAGCCGGGCCTGCACCGCCTCGGTGAGGGCCCGCACCATCGCGATCCCGGGATCGAGGTGTGCGCCGTAGCCACGGTAGATGCCGATGTGGCGCGTGCGCTCGTCGAACAGGTAGGCCATGTACACCGGCACGTCGGTGTCGACGGTGCAGTCGAACAGCACCGCCGCCACCCCCGCATGCCGGAAGCGCGCCAGCAGGTCACACACCGCCGGGTGCGTGATGGTGTCCAGCCGCACGCGCGGGATCGCCCGGGCGCACACATCCCAGGCGTGCCGCTGGCACGCGACGGCGTCACGCTCGATCAGCTCGAGGATCCCGCCATTGAGCGCCTCGAGGAAGTTGTTGCCGGCGGAGAGCCCGTTGGAGCCGGTCTTGAAGGGATTGTCATGCCCCTTCGACGTGGCCTCGGAATCCATCGTGACCAGCAGTGACGGCACGGCGACATCGCGCTGCGCCGCCACGTCCCACGCGTGCGTCCAGCGGAGGGGCCAGGTCGGCCGCAGGATGGCGCGCTTGGAGAGCGGCAGTGCGCTGAACGGGATCGTGACCTGCTCGGCCGAGACCTCCTCCCACGAGCCCGTGAACTCGGGGAAGCTGGGGGCCTCCACACCGTACCGCTCGATGCACTCCATGCCGGCCGACACCATCGCGGCCGCGAGGGTGAACCCCTTGCCGGCATCCACCGAGAGGTTGGGACTGTTCGGCCGCACCGACAGCACGGTGGGGATGCCGATGCGATCGAGCCCGGTAATGTTCGCGAGCCGCGTGAGGCCGAGGCGCCGGAAGTACGGCCGGATGATCGCGAGCGTCTCCTCCGGCGCGCGCACGCGTTGCGTGCCCTCGAAGAACTCCTTCCGCGCGGTGTGCACCGCCCCGCGGAACCGGATCGGCGGCGCGGCGGTCGGGGTGGCTGGCGTCACGCCCGGGTCGGCGCGCAGCAGGGCAGTGGCGGTCATGCGGGTCTCGCGAGTGGAAGGAGCGGCGCAGCCGGGTCCGCCGCCGCCCGCGCGGCGAAGGCACGGACGCGGGCGCCGGGCTGGTAATGGGCGTGAAACGGGTAGCCATCGAGGCCGGGCACGACGACGCGCGCCACCGGCACGCCGATCTCCTCGTGGGTGAGGTCCACGAGCACGGCCTGCGCGAGTCCCGCAGCCCGCAGCCGCTCCAGCAGCAGGTGCACGTCGCCCTCGAAGCTGTCGGTGGCCGCGGACCCGACCCGGGCGGCCACCGTCGCCGGCGCCGCCTCGAGCTGCCGGATCGACTCCGCCCCGTCGTTCGCGCGGTGTGCCAGGTGCTGGTGCCGGAAGAAGTCGTCGCGGGAGCCGGCGATGTAGATCAGGCGTGACTGCGCGGCCTCGGTCATCGCGCGCAGCATCGCGACCGACGGATCCAGGTGCGCGCCGTACCCGCCGTAGATGCCGACGTGGCGGTCGCGCCGGTCGTAGAGCGTGGCGACGTACACCGGCACGCCCGTGTCCGCGGTGACGTCGTAGAGCACGATGCCCGTGCGCGCCGCCTCCAGCCGGTCGAGGAGCGCGAGCACGTGGGGATCGGTCACCGTGCCGAGGTCGACCTTCGGATACGGACGTCCCGTGAGTTGCCGCACGCTGCAGTGGCAGGCGATCGCATCACGCTCGACCAGCTCGAGCAGCGCCGCGCAGGTGGCCTCCAGCAGGTGGTTGCCCGCCGCGAGGCCGTTGCTGCTCACGGGGAACGCGCCGAGGCGGCTGCCCCGCGCCGGCGGATGGGCGAGCATCGACACCGACGCCCACGGCACCGGCACCGCCTCCTGCCCCATCAGGTCCCAGCCGTCCACCCAGCACTCCGCGATCGCGGGCGAGAAGTGCGCATTGCGGATGAGGGGCAGCCGGTCGAGCGGCAGCACCGGGCCGCGGTCCGCGAGCGCACGCCACGATGCGGTGGTGACCGGCAGGCGCAGGTTCTCGGCGTGGTGCAGCTCGAGGCCCTCCATCGCCCCGGAGACCGTGGCCGCCATCAGCGACATTCCCTTGCCGGAGGCATTGGAGAGCGTCGGGCTGTTGGGCCGGTAGGCCAGCACCGTGTGCAGGCCGATGCGATCCAGCCCCGTGACGTCGGCCAGCCGCGTGATGCCCGCGGACGGCAGGTGCGGGCGGATGCGCTCGAAGGTCTCCGCCGGCGACACCGTGCGATGCGTGCCGTCGCGCTGGCCCTTGGCGGCCCGCAACCGCTCACCACGCACGCGGACCGGCGGCGTGCGGCCACCGTCCTGTGCCGGGGATGCGGGCTCGATCGTGGTCGCCGTGGCGACGGGCATCATGATCATGCGGCCTGGGTCGGTGCCATCGGAAGGGTGAACGAGGCGAGCGCCGCATCGTCGAGCGCATGCGAGAGCGCGAGGACCTGGAAGAAGCGCCACGCCGCCAGGGGCGACAGGCGCGCGACGGCGGCGGGATTGGTGCGCAGTCCCGCCGTCGCGAGCATGCCGGCCGATGCATCCCAGAGCGCCGCCGTGCCGGCCGCCAGCGGCGGCATCGACGAGTGCGGCGCCCAGTAGCCGGTCTTCGTCGTCTCCCAGCGCAGCGGCGCGTGCAGCGCCGGCTGCATCACGCGCAGCGGATACTTCGCGTAGCCGTCGTGGTAGAGGAACGCGGGGTCGAGGTGTCCGCAGAGGTCGACCAAAGCCGGATCGACGAAGGGCACACGGCTCTCGATCGAGAACCACATCGCGAGGCGGTCCTCCTGGCGGAGGAGGTGCGGGAGCTCGCGCACCGTGAGCTGCTGCCGTCGCGTGCCGGCCCAGTCGAGCGCATCGTTGAGGAAGTACTGCACCGGATCCGACCGCACGACCTCGCGTGGATCGAGGCCAAGCGCGGCGCAGGCACCGCCGTCGAAGGTGCCCATCCACGCGCGGCGCGAGTGGTACATGGCCTGCGCGGCCGCGGTGACCGACGGCGCCATCGGCTCACGGGCGGCGCAGGCGGCACGCCAGGTCGCCGCCGCCTCCGGCCCGTCGCGCCGGGCGATCGCATCGGCCAGTGGCGGCACGAACCAGGCGTACGCCGAGAGCGCCTCGTCGCCTCCCTGGCCATTCAGCAGCACGCTCACGCCATGCTCGCCGGCAATCCGGCGCAGCAGCAGGTACTGGTTGATCGGGCCCCAGGTGTGGTTCGGGGTCTCGCACGCCGTGATCATGTCGGCCACGTCCCGCATCGCCACGGTCGTGGGCGACGTGAGCAGGTGATGGCGGACGCCGCAGCTGCGCGCGGCCTGGACGGCGAGGCGCACGTCGCGCGACTCCGCGGCACCGACGGTGAAGCACTGCAGTGCGCCATCGCCGACCATGCGCGAGGCCGCATAGGCGATGTTGGCCGAGTCGAGGCCGCCGCTCAGGCAGACGCCGACTTCACGGGAGCTGCGGAGGTGCAGGCGGACAGACTCCTCGAAGCGGTCGCGCAGCGGCTCGATCCGGTCGATGGTGGCGTCGGCGATGTCGATGTCCGCCAGGGTGTGGAAGCGGTGGACACTGGTGCCGTCGGGCCGGACCTGCATCACGGTCCCCGGTTCGAGCTCCTGCACGCCGGTGAAGCAGGTCGCGGTGGGGCCGGGCCGGTTCACGCCGGCGGCGAGGAAGGCGCGCAGGGCGCCGGGGTCCCAGGCCCGCGGCACGAGTCCCGACGCGTGGATGCCGCGCAACTCGGAGGCCACCACCACCCCACTGCCGTCGGCGAGGCGCGCGACGTGCAGCGGCTTGATCCCGAACGGATCGCGCGCGAGCCAGAGGGTGTCGTCCTGCGCGTCGTAGAGTGCGAACGCGAACATGCCGCGCAGCCGTGCCAGCGACCCCACGCCGTGCCGCACCCAGAGCGCGAGCAGCACCTCGGTGTCGGAGTGCGTGGTGCAGTGGACGCCGTCGCGCGCCAGGTCCGCGCGCAGCTCGGGGAAGTTGTAGATCTCGCCGTTGTAGGTCAGCCACCAGCGGCCGGACGGGTCACGCATCGGCTGCCGGGCGGCGTCATCGGGGTCCTGGATGGCGAGCAGGTTGTGGCCCATGCCGAAGCGCATGCCGTGGGCCGGTGCGGGCCAGGTGGCATGCACCGGGCCGGTCCAGTGCGTGCGGGCGGCGCCGGTCGGTGCGGCGGGCTCGTCATCCCAGACAGCGAGGCCGGCGCCATCGGGGCCGCGATGCTGCTGCGCGGCCACCATGCGATGCAGGCGGGCGGGGGCAGTCAGCGCATTCCACGACCAGATCACCGAGATCCCGCACATCGCTGCCCCCTGCCTGTCGGAATGTCGTGCCGGTGGTGCGTGCCTCGCGCCACCGGAGCTGCAGGGCGGGGTCACGGCGCCCCGGCACCATCGCGTTGCCGCGATCGTGCCGAAGCGCCGTCCCGACCCGGAACGTCAGGCCGCGCCGGCCGCTGCGGCAGCACCCACGACCGCTGCCGTCGCGCCGACCCATTCCACGACGCGGCCACCGGCGACCGCCTCGAGTTCGGCATCGGAGAGCTCGGCACCGAACTCCGGTGCCGCCGCCTGCACGTCCTCCTCGGTGAAGCCGCCGTAGCCGGCCGCCTCGATCACCTTGCGCTTCGCCTCGGGCGTCGGCGCCGTCGTTACGGCCTGCCGGAACGTGGCATCCTCGCTGAGACGCGTCATGAAGGCCTTCGCATTCTCGATCGCCATGGTGTTGTCCTCGTGGACAGAAGGTGGTGCGCCGTCCACACCGGGTGGGGATGTGGCACGGGCGCGGTCCGGATCGTGTGCATCGCGGACGCGGCGCACAGCGGTCGGACGCGCCAACGTAAGCGTGCAGTTTTGCGCGTGTCAAATGGTATGGTTGCGAAACGTGCCGAAGCGTGCGCGACCGCAGAAACCCTTGTGGCATAAGGGAAATCTCACAGTCGTCGTGGCGGTGAAGCCCACGTCTATCAATAGATTTCGAGCTCCAGAGATAGAGCCCCGGCTCTATCGCCGGCGCGCGGCCGGGTTCGCTCGCGGCGCGCGCGGCAGCCGTGGCGTCGCACCGCGTGGCGCGTGCGAACGCGCGTGCGGATGCGCGCGCACACCGCGTGCGGGCACGCGGCAGCGCGTCCCGCGGGCATGGGCACACGCACGGCGCGGATCTTGCCACCCTCTCTTCAATTCGCACCGCGCGACCGTTGCCCACGCTCGCGTCCGTCGCCCCGGGCGGCAGTTCCGCCTCGCGCATCGCGGCGCCCGCCGACCATCCCCCGTCCAGGATCGCCCGCATGGCACAGCCGTCTTCCACCGACCGCGCGACCCCTCCCGCACCGCGGCGTCCGGCCTACATCCCCCTCGGCGCGGCCGCCGGCCTTGCCATCGGCGCGGGGCTGGGCGTCGTCTTCCACATGATCCCGGTGCTCATGCCCGCCGGCGTCGCGATCGGCGCCGGCGTCGGCGTGCTGCTCACGCGACGCGGACGCGACTGACACAAGGCGTCGGCGCCCCGCAGTCTGGGGCGCCGCCCGTAGGACTCAGAGTCAGAGCCCTCCAGTCTGGGGCTCCATCCGTAGGAGGACTCAGAGTCACGGTCCTCGTGACCGCGCAGGCAATCGGTGCCAACACCGGAGCCGCGTCACTGCCATGCGCCGGACTCGGAGTCATCGCGCAGCAGTCGTGACTTCGTCGCGCGGTCACCGCGACCGCACCATGCGCGTGGCACGGATCCGCGCCGCTGCGCACCCCCGTTCACGATCCCCGTCCCCTCGAACCAGCCGCCCCGGCCACCGCCCCCAACGCGGACAGGATTCAAGTGTATATGAATATAGGCATCTGCGAATATCCTGCTCCACGGGGACCCACCATGTCACTCCGCATCCGCGCCGCCCTGCTGCTGCTCCCGGCCATCACGGCGTGCAGCAGCGCGACCACCACGCTCGAACCCGCCACCTCGACGCTGAACCCCGAGGTGGCCGCCGCTGTCACGGCCGCCCTGCAGGACGAGTATCACGCCGGGCAGGTCTACCGGCGTGTGTTGTCCGACTTCGGCGCCGTGCTCCCGTTCGCCAACATCGTGACGGCGGAGCAGCGGCACGCCACCGCCCTCGCCGGCACGCTCACCACGCACGGGATCGCGGTGCCCGCCAGCGCGTGGACCGCCGCCAACGTGCCTGGCTTCGCGTCGGTGCCGGACGCCTGCGCCGCCGCCGCGACCGCCGAAGTCTCGAACATCGCCCTCTACGACACGCTGCTGGCGCTGGACCTGCCCGACGACGTGCGGATCGTCTTCACGAACAACCGGCGCGCCTCGCTCGAGGGGCACCTGCCGGCCTTCACCCGGTGCCAGTGACCCGGCGACACCTCGCCGCGACGACGCACGCCCACCGCGTCAGTGCGTCGCCTGCGTCGGGGCCGCCACCGCCTGCTCGGCTGTGATCCGCAGCGTGTCCTCCTGGTGCGTCTCGCTGCGGTCGTCGGCGCCGAGGATGCCCAGGTCGTTCAGCACGAGCCCGAAGGCGTCCGGCATCATCGCCGGCCAGCGCACGATGCCGTCGAGCCGGATGAGCGGGTGCGGCGTGCGCTCGCGACCCGCGAAGTGCCGCCGGGCCCAGAGCTCGTAGAAGAACATCACGATTCCGCCCTGCAGGGCGAAGAACATCCAGGTCGTGATGGCGTCGCGCAGCGGCAGGTCGAAGAGCATCCAGGCCAGCACCAGGTAGCTCAGCACCATCCCCATCGTTCCCATGCCGCGTCGCAGCGCCGCGTTGAGCACCACCGACACGGTCGTCCAGAGCAGGACGCCGAAGAGCACGATGGCCCACATGATGTTGATGTGGAAGTACGTCATCTCGGCCGCCTGGTTGGGGAGGATTGCGACCGCAGTATGGGGTGCGGTACCACGCGGCGCCACGGCCCGCGCGGCGGTCACGACCGGTCCGACCTTGTTCCCTCGCGGGCCCGCCCCCCACTCGGCGGGCGACAGGCCCGGGGCCGGGCCGGGGGCGCCTCCGCGAGCGTGCCGCCCGCCCCCTCCCTACCGCCGGAGCAGGTCCTCGAGCACCGGCATCGGCGCCGCGCCGACCTGGCGCGCCACCTCGCGGCCATCCCGCAGCACGGCGATGGTCGGGATGCTGCGGATGGCGAACCGGGACGCCACCTGCGGGTTGCGGTCGGTGTCCACCTTCACCACCAGCGCCTGTCGCGCCTGCCGCCGCGCCAGCTCGGCGAACACCGGTGCCATCATCTTGCACGGCCCGCACCACTCGGCGAAGAAGTCCACGATCACCGGGACGGCCGACGAGGCCGTCACCCGGTCGAAGTTCGCATCGGTGAGCGTGAGCGGGGTGTCCAGCGCGAGCGCGGCGTGGCAGGACCCGCAGGTCGGCCGCGCGTCAGCGCGCGCGAAGTCCACGCGGTTCAGCGTGCCGCACGACGCACACGGCAGGATGGCGGTGCGACGCGCACCCGTCTCAGGCATGGTCGATCCGGGGAATGAGGGAGCTGGGAGTGATGTCCTCGTCCGGACATTGCCGGGCAGGGACCACGACACGATACACCGTGCGCACCCCAACGCACCCGCGTCCGCACCCCGGATTGCCGCGCCAGGCCTCAGCCGCCACCCGGTCGCACCACCGGACGCAGGTTGCGGGCGAAGATCGCCCCGCCACCATCCATCACCTGCGGCGACGCGATGAAGTTGATCTCGAGCGGGTAGCCATCGGTCGGGTCGAACCGCACGATGATGTCGTCCAGGAAGTCGTCCGGCTCCCGGTCGAGCGCGGCGAACAGCCCGTCCACGGTCAGGTGGGACGACCACCGTTCCGCCGGCACCGTGGTGCCACCCTGGTCGACAACCCCCACCACCACCCCATCGATCACGGTGATGGTGTTCCACTGCGAGACCTCCGGCGGGCAGAAGCAGGACTGCAGCACCTCGTACCGGTACGCATTCCGAGCCGCGCTGTGGTGCCATCGATCACGCGCGATCGCGAGCGCGCGGATCTCGCCCGGCGACAGCGGATCCCCGTGGCCGGCGCATCCGGCCACGAGCAGTGTCACTGCAAGGACTGCACGCTGGGCGAGACGGGACACCGTCATGAGCCGGGACCGGGTGGGCATGGTGCGAGGCGCCCCCGTGATGCGGCGCGCCAACCGCCTCGCATACCCCGTGGCCGCGCCGCCGGTCACGCCAGCCCACCCCGCACCGACGAGCGCACCCTACACCGCGTCCGACAGGCTCGTGAAGTTGAAGTCCTTCGCCCGCAGCGACGGCATCACCCGCCCCGCGCCCACCGGTTCGGCACGCCCGATCTCCTCGATCTTGCTCAGGAGGAAGAGCGGACTCTCGTTCCAGCGGAAGTTCTTCACCGCCGCGGTGATCTTCCCGTTCTCGATCAGGAACGTGCCGTCGCGCGTGAGCCCGGTCAGCATCACCGTGCGCTGGTCGAGTGGACGGATGTAGAAGAAGTGCGTGACGAGGATGCCGCGCTTGGTGCCCGCGATCAGCTCGGCCGTGGTCTGCGTGCCACCGACGAACTTCACCGCACCACCACCGAACCCGCCGCCGCCCCCACCGCCGAATCCCCCGCCGCCTCCCGTGGGCGCCTTGCCCTGCTTCTGCGCCCAGAAGCGATCATACGCGAATTCCTTCAGGATGCCGTTCTCGATGTACGTCACCCGCCGCACCGGCGTGCCGTCAGCCGCGAACGGCTGCGCGAGCAGGTCGGCGTCGGCGGGATCGGAGTACATCGTCACGCGCTCGTCGGCGATCTTCTCACCGAGCTTGGTGCCGCCACCCGACTTGCTGAAGGTGCCGCGGCCCTCATCATTGGCGCGGGCGTTGAAGGTGCCGAGCAGGCTGCCCATGATGTCGGCCACGGCGGCGGGTTCGAGCACGACGGTGTAGAGGCCCGGCTCGATCGCGCGCGGGTTGCGGCTGGCGGCGGCCTTCTGCGCGGCCGTGCGCCCGAGCGCGGCGGCATCGATGCGGCTCCAGTCCCGCGCGCCGGCGTTGGACCACCCCGACCCCGTGCCATCCGGCGTGCGCGCCGTGATGCCCAGGTTCGCGCTGGTGGCGCGATGGTACGCGAAGAGCCCGCGACTGGTGGCCACCGCGCTGGCACCGGCGTTCGCCTCCAGGAAGCCGGCGACGAAGATGTTGCTGCCGGCGCCACCGGCCGCCTCGGAGGCCTCGATCGCACTTTTCGTGGCCGCCGCCCGCCGCTCGGGATCCAGGCCCGCCGTGGTGTCGAAGTAGCCGTTGACGGCGGCGTACTCCTGCGGACCGAGCTCCGGCACGATCTCCGGATTCTCGGGGCTGAGCCGCGCCAGCGATTCCGCCGACTCGACCGTGCGCCGCAGGCTCGCGTCGTCGAGGATGTTGGTCTGCGCACTGGCACGACGCCGGCCGACGGTGGACGTGACCGTGACCGTGGTGTTGGTGCTGCCGCCACTGGTGGTGATCTCGTTGCCGGCGAAGCGGGTGTTGCCGGTCCAGCCGCTGGCGATGTTCACGCGGGTCTCGTCGGCCTTGGCGAAGGCGAGCACGCGGTCGGCCAGCGCCTTCGCCTGGTCGCGGGTCAGGAACTCCCCGTCGAGTGGTGCCGTGAAGAGGGACTTCGGTGCGCCGCGCATCAGCCTTCCCTCCCCGTGTTCACCACGTTCACGCCGCGGAAGCGCGCCGGCGGGCAGCCGTGGCTCACGGAGTTCGATTGCGCCGGCTGGCCCTTCCCGTCCCCGAACGACCCGCCGAGATAGTAGGAGTCCTTGCCGCCGATCATGTCCATCGAGTTCCAGAACACCGGCGTCGTGGACTGGTACGCCACGTCCTTCAGCATGCCGGTGATCTTGCCGCCACGCACCTCGTAGTACGCCTGGCCGGAGAACTGGAAGTTGTAGCGCTGGTGGTCGATGGACCACGAGCCGCGGTTCCGGATCACGATGCCGCGATCGGTGGCGGCGATGATGTCGTTGAGCGAACGGTTCTGCTCCCCCGGCAACAGCGAGATGTTCGGCATCCGCTGGAACTGCACCGAGTCCCAGGAGTCGGCGAACGAGCAGCCGTGCGACCGGGTCACGCCAGTGAGCCGGCTGATGGTGCCGGCCTGCTCCCGCGTGGTCTGGTAGTCCGTGAAGATGCCCTTGTCGACGATCTTCCACGCATCGGCAGCGACCCCTTCATCATCCCACGCACAGCGCGCCAGCGACCCTTCCTGCGTGCGGTCGCCCTGGATGGTCATGAGCGGGCGTCCGTACTTGAGCTTCCCGATCTGCGCCTCGGGCGGGGCGATGAACGACGTGCCGGCGTAGTTGGCCTCGTACCCGAGCGCGCGATCGAGCTCGGTGGGATGTCCGATCGACTCGTGGATCGTGAGCCAGAGGTTCTCCGGCGTGATGATCAGGTCGTAGCGTCCCGGCTCCACCGACCGTGCGCCGAGTTTCTCGACCGCGAGGGCCGCCCACTTCGCCGCGTTGCCCGGCATGTTCAGTGACTCGACGTATTCCCAGCCCTCGCCGCGCGGTGCGAGCTCCTCGCCGTACTGCTGGAAGCCGCCGTTGCCCACCGCGGTGGCCGAGAATGACGGGCCGACGCGGATGAAGGTCTGGGTGGTCTGCGTGCCTTCGGAGTTCGCGTACTGCTTGATCTCGCGGAGGAGCTGCAGCCCCGAGTTCACGAAGCGGATGCCGGGCACCTTGAGGGCGGCGTCGTTGGCCGCGAGGAGCATGGCAACCTTGTCCTCGATGGCGACCTCGAGCGGATCACGGCGCACCGGCGTCTGCCAGGTGCCCTTCACCACCGGCGTCGGCGCCAGTTCGACGCGGCGCCTCTGGACCGAGCTGGCGGCCCGCGACAGGCGCGCGGCCTCCCGCGCCACCTTCACCACGCCATCGGTCGTCATCACGCTGGTGGATGCGAAGCCCCACGCCCCGTTCACGATGGTGCGGATGCCCATGCCGTACGACTCGGAGTCGGAGACGCCGGTGATCTGCCGTTCGCGGGTGCCGATGTTCTGGCTGCGATAGCGGCCGATGCGCACGTCGGCGTAGCTGGCACCCGCCGCCCGCGCGGCGCCCAGTGCGGCCGCCATGAGCTCGTCAGCCTCGGTCTCGCGCCAGCGGGCCGGCGGGCGCGCGGCGCCATGGACACTCTCGGGAGCGGCGATGGCGAGCGCCGTCGCGGCGGCGCTCGTCTTCAGGAAGTCTCGGCGGTTGTACGGCATGGGGCCTCTGGCGGGGGGACGCGTCGCAGTTCCGGCTCCGGAGAATACTCCGCGCCCCGGGCGCCCGTTGGGTGTCCGCCGCCGCGCGAGGGGGAACACCCGATGTATCACGGCACGGTTTCGAGGGTACCTTGCAGGCATGTTCCGCCGGTCGGTTCTGCAGGCTGCGCTCTCCACCGCGCTGGGTGTCTGGACGGTGCTCTCCGGCGCTGTGTCCGCCGCCGCCGCGCCGTGCGCGATGCATGGCGGCGCGCCGGCTGACGGGGGCACCGGCCGGCACCCGGCCGCGCACGGGATGATGACGGCGGCGCATCACGCGGCGGCGGGCGACCGGGACGAGGCCACCGACACCCGCGCCCCGGACGACCGCCCCGACGCGGCACACCGCTGCACCTGTGCCGGCGACTGCTGCGGCGTGATCGCGGTGGCTCCGACGACCGCAGCGCCCGCCTTGGCGCGGGTGACGGTGACGGAGGTGCCCGTCGTCACACCGCTGGCGGTGGCGCCGCCTCTCGCATCGCGCGACCGCCTGCTGCCGTTCGCGAACGGGCCGCCCGTCACGCGCAGCCCCTGACCGTCGCCCGTCGTGCCGTCGCCGATGCCATCCGCATCGCCGCTGCGCACGCCGGATCGATCCGCGCCGACACACGGCACGGACGACGCATTCCACCGCCATCCCGCCGGCAGCCCGCTGCCGTCGCGTGTGCCATCGGCCCCGTGGAATGACGGCCCGTCGTTCTCTGTCTCCGGTACCCGATGTCCGTCCCTCGCGCCTGCCTCAGCCTCACGCTGGTTCACCTCGCCGGTGCCTGCGCCGCGCCACCACCGCCGCTGGCCGTGGAGCGCGCCGTACTCACGCGTCCCACCGCGTCGGTGCCCGCCGCGCTCTACTTCACCGTGCGCAACACCGGCGCGCAGCCGGTGGCGGTGTCGGAGGTGCAGGTGCACGGCGCGTTCAGCACGTCGCTCCTGACGCCGACCGCACACCGCGCGCCGGCGATCGGGACGGCGCCGTCGTCGACGCCACTGTACGAGGCCATCGATTCGGTGG
Source organism: Gemmatimonadaceae bacterium (assembly GCA_020851035.1). Classification (NCBI taxonomy): domain Bacteria; kingdom Pseudomonadati; phylum Gemmatimonadota; class Gemmatimonadia; order Gemmatimonadales; family Gemmatimonadaceae; species Gemmatimonadaceae bacterium. The sequence continues at coordinate 223,238 of JADZDM010000021.1, forward strand.
GCGTGCCGGCGGGAGCGTCGGTGCGGTTCGCTCCGGGGGGCTATTTCGTCTCCGTCGGCAAGCTGCGGCGTCCGCTGGCGCGTGGTGACACGGTGCAGCTCTCGCTGCGCATCACCACCGGTGCGGTGCTGCCTGCCACGGCGCGCGTGCTCGACTACGCGGACCTGGACACGGCGCTGGTGGCGAATGCGGCTGGCGTCGCGCACGTGGCCACGGCGGCATCGGTGGCCGGCGGCCGCGCGCTCTACCGCGAGAACGGCTGCGGCAGCTGTCACGGGCCGGAGGGTCACGGTGACGGTCCCGTCGCCGCGACGCTCGCGCCACCGCCGCGTGACTTCCGGCGCGCGGGTGACTTCCGCACCGAGGGCGACGAGGCCACGATCACCCAGCTCCTCGCCACCGGCATCCCGAACGGCGGCCAGATGCCGCTGTACGCACACCTCTCCACCACCGAGCGACGCTCGCTCGCCCTGTACGTCCTGTCGCTTCGTCAACCACTGCCACCACGGGAATCCAGTCCATGACCACGCACCACACCATCATGCGCCGCTCGATGCGCGCGCTCGCACTCGTCACCACGCTGTCGGCCGTCTCCGCGGGCGCGCTGTCGGCGCAGGCCACACCGGCCGCCGCCGTCACCGCCACCGGCGCCTGGGTGCGCGAGGCGCCCGCCGGTCGCAAGGTCACCGCGATCTTCCTCACCGCACAGAACACCTCCGGCACCGCCCGCTCGATCGTGAGCGGTTCCACCGACGTGAGCGACACGCTCGAACTGCACGAGATGAAGCGCGAGAACGGCATGATGCGCATGTCGCCGGTGTCGTCGATCGTGGTGCCGGCGAACGGGAAGGCCGAACTCCGCCCCGGCGGGCTGCACCTGATGCTGTTCGGGCTGAAGCGCCCGCTGGTGGCGGGGGACTCGGTGCACGTGACGCTGACGCTCGACAGCGGCGCCCGGGTCTCGTTCGTCGCGCCGGTCCGCGCCATGGGCAGCATGCCATGACCGGCGCGCCGCGACGGGGGACCCGCCGCGTCCCGCTGGTCACTGTTCTTGCAGCCACCGCCATGATGGCGGCCGGCTGCAAGGCCAGGGATGCCGCGCCAACGCCAGCGGCGGCGGCGGCGGCGGTGGCGGTGGCGGTGGCGGCCGGTGGTGACTTCACCCTCACCGACCACAACGCGCAACGATTCGCGCTGCAGTCGCTGCGCGGCACGGTGGTGATGATCTTCTTCGGCTACAGCACCTGCCCCGACGTCTGCCCGACGACGCTCTCGAAGCTCTCGCGGGTGACGAAGCGGCTCGGTCCGCAGCAGGGGAAGGTGAAGACGCTCTACATCACCGTGGACCCCGACCGCGACACGCCGGCGGCATTGAAGGCCGATCTGGCCCTGTTCGACCTCGACGCGCTCGGCCTCACCGGCACGCGCCAGGAGATCGACACGGTGGTGGCGCAGTACGGGGCGTCCTACGAGATCGTGCCGACGCCGCAGTCGGCCGGCAAGTACTCGGTGTCGCACTCCACCACGCTGTACGTGCTGGATGCGAAGGGCGTGCTGCGTCGCTCGTTCCCGTACGAAGCCACGGTGGACGAGATCGTGCAGGGGCTGGAGCCGCTGATCGCCGAGGCGGGGGCCGGCCGGTAACGCCGCGGCGATCCCGGCGCGGGGTGCAGTCACCGACCTGTCCCCTCCGGAGGTCAAGATCTCCGTCCCCTTGAAGTTCGTCCCCTCGAACTTCAGCGCGGCGGCGGCGTTGCCTCGCGCATCCACGCCACCAGCGCCCGGATCGCCGTCTCGTCCAGTGCGCCGCCCTGCTTCGTCGAGAACGCCCCCATCGCGGTGCCGGGCACGCCGTGCGTGATCTTCCGGTACGCCAGGTCCGGCTCCGCGACGAGTGGCGCGCGCATCGGACGCAGCACCGGCGCGATCGCCGTCCCCTCGCCACGCACGCCGTGGCACATCGCGCACCGTGTGGCATACACCTCGGCCACGCCGGCCGACGCCAGCACGGTCGGTGCGAGACTGTCGCGACCGCGCCCGGGCGCGTCGTCGTTCCCGGCCTGTCCGCGCCGCTCCCCGCGGCCTTCCCCGCCGCCCGACTTCCCCGCGTGGGCTGCGGCGACGCTGCGCGGCGGTGCCAGCGCCCCCGTGAACCACCCCGACACGCTCGGCGCGCCTGCCTCCAGCGAGCGCAGGTACGCCGCCAGCCGCGCGATCTCCTGCGCCGTGAACGGGCCACCGAGGTCGATGTCGTACGCCGACATCACCGACCCGGGGATGCCGCCGCTGATGAGCCAGTGCAGCTGCCGGTCCGAGACCGAGCCGAGGAACTCACGTGCCGCAAGCGTGGGCGACCCACGGCCGCCGCGGGCCTCGTCGCCATGACACGACGCGCAGTGTTGTGCGAACATCGTGCGCCCGAGACGGACGTTCGCGCGCGCCATCTCCTCCTGCGCCCGCGCACGACGCGCCGGCTCCCCGAGGTTGTAGACAGGGAAGGCCAGGATCAGCGCCAGCATGCAGAGCAGCCCGGCCACGTGCCAGCGGTCGAGCGCGCGTGCGTCGTCCGGCGAGTCGAGCGGGCGCGGTGCGCGGTGCGTCACGGGCATCGATCGTCAGTCCGCGGGTTCCGTGGTGCAGCGCGGCCCACGCGCACGCCCGTCGAACTTCCGCGAGCCAAGCGGTGCCCCTTCCTCGAGGACGGCGGTGTTCACCAGCAGCCGTCCGTCCGTCACCTGCAGCGGATGGCGATCCATGCCGCGCGGCGATGGCCCGCTGATCCACTCGCCGGCGGCATTGAACACCGAGCCGTGACAGGGGCACTCGAACTGCCCGGACGACTCGCAGAACGGCACCGCGCATCCCAGGTGCGGACACTTCTGCGAGATCGCATGCAGCTCGCCGCCGGTGCGGGTGATGAACAGCCGCCCCTGGCGCACGAAGGTGGCCGAGCCCTCGGGGTACGCATCGGGTTCGAGCAACGGCAGCACACCGCCGCCCCCCGCCGACGCCAGCGGCTTGAGTGCCACGAACGACGTCCATCCGGCGGCGGCGATCAGCAGCCCACCACCCACGGTCCACCCGGCTTCCAGCAGGTCACGACGGGTCTGGTCCATCAGGCGCTCCCGCTCACGGTTCGAAGTAGAGGTGTTCCCACGGCAGCACGAACGCCCAGCCCGGGCCACGGAAGAAGGCGCCGATGATCGTCAGCACCACCAAGCCGAGGAAGACCGCCCAGAAAAGCACCAGCGCGACCTTCCGGTCCGCCGGACGGCGCGACGGGTTGCGATCGACGTACGGCAGCGCCACCAGCGCGGCGACCAGTGCACCCGGCGCGAGCACGCCGGCCACCAGCGGATCGAAGTGCGCGAGCAGCTCCTGCAGCCCCACGAAGTACCACGGCGCCTTCGACGGCTCGGGGGTGAGGTTCGGGTTCGCGATGTCGCGCAGCGGCGCCTCGAACGCGATGCCGAGCGCCAGTACCAGCGCGCAGACCGCCAGCGCGATGACCTGGTGCCGGATGATCAGCGCCGGCCACGAGAACACCTCGTCGTCGGGGTCGCGGCTGCGGCCGGGCACCTCGTCGACGTGCACGACACCCAGCACGCGGCGGCTGTCGTCCAGCCGTGCCACGCCATCCGCCTGCTCCGCGGCGGGCAGCGCGATCCGGTCGTCCACGCGGGCGGTGACATCGTGCGCCACACCGGTATCACCGACCACCAGCCCGTCCTTCCGGATGCGCCACAGGTGCACGGCCATCAGCAGCGCGAACGCCACCGTCAGCACGGCCACGTGAATGACGTAGAAGCGCAGCAGCGCCGCCTGCCCGATGGTCTCGCCACCGAGGAGGAAGTCGCGGAGCACGTTGCCCACACCGGGCGCGTACTTCACGAGGCCCGACCCGACCGTGACGGCCCAGTAGGCCAGCTGGTCCCATGGCAGCAGGTAGCCGGTGAACGAATAGGCGAGCGTGACCACCAGCAGGCCCACGCCGATCACCCAGTTGAACTGGCGCGGCGCCTTGTAGCCCCCATGGACGAACACCCGCACCAGGTGCAGCACCACCGCCAGCACCATCAGGTGCGCACCCCAGCGATGCACGTTGCGGATGAGCTGCCCGAATCCCACCTGCGCGCGCAACTGCTGCATGTCGCCGTACGCCATGCTCACGGCCGGCGTGTAGAAGAACATGAGGTACAGGCCGGTGATGAACAGCAGCGCGAACAGCACGCTGGAGATGAACCCGAGCCGCCAGGTGGACCGGAAGCGCAGCAGGCCGCGGGGAATCCGGACGGGATAGATGTGAAGGAACACGTTCCCGAACGCATGCAGCGCGCGGCCACTCGGCGAGTCCGACCCCGGCGTGCGCACGACGGACCGGTAGAGGGTGCTCCCCCGCAGCCGCGCCATCAGGCCGCGGCGCGGCACCGGAGGCCGATCCGTCTCAGTGGCTGGCATGTACGGTTCCGGGCTGGATGGCGGTGGCGGACGGTGCCGGCGCGACCAGCACCGGCGCCAGCGTGAAGTGCAACGCATCCGTGGGGCAGCGATGCACGCAGAGCCCGCACCGGATGCATGTATCATCGTCGAACACCATCGCGAGCGTGCCCGGCGCACGGGGCAGCAGCGCCAGCGATGCCTGCGGACAGACGTCCACGCAGAGGGCACACGCGATGCACCGCTCCGGAGCAAACTGCATGTGCTCATCACACCGAAGGCACCGCGACGCCTCATGTCGCGCGGCAGCGTCGGTCAGCGCGCATTCCACTTCCGCCGTCGCGCTCCGTCGGGACGCGGGCAGGACGGTCGACGCGATGCGCGGCTCCGCCGCGTAGCCGCTCCAGAACCGTGTGCTGCTGCGCATGGGTGGCGCCGTGCAGACGGCGGGTGGCACGGTGGCGGTGCCGTCGGCTGCTCCCAGCGCACGCACGATGGTCGCGGCGGCGCGCTGACCGGCGGCGACGGCATCGATCAGGTCACGCGGACCGGTCGCGACGTCACCGGCGGCCCACACCTTCGGGTGCGTCGACCGCCCGCCGGCATCCACGGCGATGCCACCCCACGGCGTGCGCACCAGGCCGTCCGTGCCGGCGAGGAAGTCGGTGTCCGACTGCTGGCCGATGGCCAGCACCACGGTGCCGGCGGCGATGGACTCGGCCCGCGTGGGATCCAGGGTGGGATTGAAGCGGCCATCGGCGTCACGAAGCGAGAGGACCGGCGCCACCTCGACACCGGTGACAGCGGTTGTCCCCAGGATGCGGAGCACGCCGAAGCCGTCGCGCAGCGTGACCCCTTCCGCCACCGCCTCGTGCAGCTCCTCGTCCGGCACCGAGAGATCGGCGCGCCGTTCCTGTGCCACCAGCGTGACGGTCCCCCCGCCGCCACGCACTGCGCTCCGCGCGACATCGACCACGGTCTGCCCGTCGTACGCCGTCGTCGTCTGCGCCCGCCATGCGCTGCGGGCGGCATCGAAGGCCACGCTGCCGCCGCCGATCACGACCAGGGCCCCGCTGGCGTCGTCACCCTCCAAGGCGCCATCCGTCGCCGGCTGCCCGTTGTGGCGACGCAGGTAGTCCACCGCGCGCACCACACCCGGCAACTCGGCGCCTGGCACGGCCATCGTCCGTCCCTGCTGACAGCCCACCGTCACCAGCACGGCGTCGTGCTGCGCCAGCAGCTCGGCGAACACCACGTCACGTCCCACGACACATCCGAGCCGGATCTCGATGCCGAGCGCCGCGATGGCGCCGATCTCGGCGTCCAGCACCGGGCGGGGGAGCCGGAAGGCGGGGATGCCGAAGCGCATCATCCCGCCGGCGGCCGGCATCGCCTCGAAGACGGTGACGGCGAGCCCCGAGCGCCGGAGGTCGTGCGCTGCGGCCAGGCCGGCCGGCCCCGCACCGATGATGGCGACGGAGCCATGGGTGGCCGCGGGCAGCACCCCGATGGCATGCTGCCACCGCGACTGCGCACCCTGCTCCGCGCCATGGGCGTCGCAGAGCACCCGCTTGAGCGCGCGGATCGAGACCGCAGCATCCACCACGCCGCGGCGGCAGGCGCGCTCGCACGGCGCCGAGCAGACGCGTCCGCAGACGGAGGCGAACGGGTTGAACCGGCGCGCGACGTCGTATGCATCGGCAATGCGGCCTTCGTCGAGCAGCGCCACGTAGGCCGAGGCGTCGGTGCCCACGGGGCAGGCCGCGCGGCACGGTGCAGGCGAGCCGGTCGCGATGTCCGCCGCGGCGCTGCGGGGGGCAATCATGCCGTGTTGCCCGGGCGTGCCGTCGCGCGCCAGCCCGCCACGCACGATGCACCGAACACGAGCGCGATCCATGCCGTCGCCATCCACACGCGAACGCCGCGTGCGGGCGCCGTGAGGCCCGTCAGGATCCAGTGCGGCACGAAGAGAAAGGCCAGCGCGAGCACGGCGAACGCGCCCGCGCCGACACCGGCGGCGCGCATCCAGGACAGGCGGGACTGGTGCATGCGATGGCGTTTCGACTCGCCGGGATGAAGAACCAGAGACTGGACCGCGGGGGTGCGGAAATCGCGCCGGTCTCTACGGCGCTGCCGGGATGAAGACGCTGTACGCGCCGCGGAGGTCGCCGACCTTGAACCCGAACGCACGGTCCTGCGGGTAGTTCGCGGCAATGAACGCCGGTCGCGAGGCCAGCGCACCATGGCAGAGCAGGCACGACGACTCGACCGTGATGCGCCGCAGGTATCGCACCCCGGGCCGGCCATTCATGGTGGTGTTCAGCAGCACTGCGCGCAGCGCCGAGTCCGTCTCGAACCGCTGCATCTGTGCTACAGCCTCGGGATCTGCAGCGTTGGCGGGGTTGCGGTTCTTCACCGCCACCTGGCGTGCGGTCCAGCCGTTGGTCACGGCGGCCTGTTGCATGGCCATGCCGACCGGCTTGCAGACCCGGCCAAACGCCTCGAGGTCGGCCGGTGCACCGGACTGGGCGAATGTCGCTGCGAGGGTCGAGCGCATCGCATCGAGGCGGTCCATCTCGGCGACGGCCTTGCCCAGCGTCTCGGCACCCTGGGCGTGCAGCAACGAAGGAATGAGCAGGAGCGCGGTGACAGTCAGGCGCATCGGTATTCTCTCCGGGAAGGAAGGAGGGCACACTCCGTGATCCGCACGCGTCATCGCGGAGTGTGACCGCGGTCGGCGGGATCGCCAGTCAGGGATTCTCACTACGGGTTTTGACGCATGCGCTGGTTGGGATCAGTGGTTACCCTTGAGCACCATGCGCATGATCCTGAGGTTGAGGATCACGAAGCGCACGGCCTGTCCCAGCAGGCTCTGACGAGCCCGGATGGTCTCTGCCGTCGGCAACGGCGCAGCCGCAATGGCGCGATCCGCATCGAGCAGGCCGGCATCATCCGGCGGTGTGGGTGACGACATGGGCTACTCCGGGATGAACTGCCAGCCGGGCAGGGCTTTCGCCTTGTAGATGAACAGGTGATGCAGCATCAGCTTGAGCCAGTGTCCGGCGAGGCCGATCTCGCCGATGGTGTCCTTCACGCTCCGGCCCGTGCCCGGGTACGCCTGGTAGTCCGGCACCACGGGATACATCGTCATCGCGGCCGCCGACCCGTCGCGGAATCCGGCGCCGGCGGACGCCACGCAGGCCGCCCCCATGTTCGCCATCGACGCGGTGTGCGCCGCCACGGCGCTCCCGCGCTGGATGCGATCCACGATCGTGAGTGCCACCGTCTTGCCCATCACGCCCGACGGCATGCCGGTGCGCGGCGGCGCGGGCGCGATGACGGTGCCGTTCGGGCTCTTGCGTGGCCGCGAGATCTGGTGCGGCGGCGCGAAGGCGATGCCGGCGGCGAAGACGTTCGCGTAGCCGGGGCTCTGGTAGGTGGCCGGCCAGTCTGCGGCGCGCCACGCGTCGTACGGACGCGCCGTGTAGTCGGCGTCCACCTTCATGAAGCCGCTCGGGGCGAACAGCGACGCCGTGATGTCGGCGCCGGCCCGATCGTACGCCACCAGGTCGGCCCCGCGGAACGGGGGGAGCAGCATCGCGAAGTCGAAGCCCTGCGTGTGGCGCGTGCCGTCGAGCTGCTCGTAGTGCACCACCCCGTCCTCCACCCGCTCCACGTGCGCGCCGAGGATGGCGCGGATGCCGCGCTCACGGAAGAGGGACTCCGTCCAGAGCTTGCTGGTGGTGTGGAAGCCCTGCTGCACGAAGGTCATGCCGTCCACGCCGAAATCGCCGAGCTCGAACTCGTTGGTGAGGTAGACGATGTCGGCCATGTCACGCACGCCGGCCTGCCGCAGTTCGTGGTCGACGTTGAAGACGTACTCGAACGCCGCGCCCTCGCAGGTGCAACCGCCGTGGCCCATGCCGACCACCAGGGTCTGGCGCTGGCCCCGGCGCATGCGCGCGATGGCGGTGGCGAGTGCTGCAGCCGCGTGCACCGCGTGGTCTGCGGTGCAGACCGAGAGGGAGTGCCCCTCGGGCCCGAGCCCCGGCGTCGCCGCGAAGTTGAGGCGGGGCCCGGTGGCGTTGACCAGGTAGTCGTAGCGGAGCGTCGCCCGGGTGCCGGCGCGGGCCGCGTCGGTGTACTCGATCTCGACCGCGCCGGTGGGGTCCGCGGCATCACCTTCCGGCCGCACCGCCACCGCCTTCGCCTGGTGGAGCGTGATGCCCTTGCGCCGGTAGATCGGCGCCAGCGGAAACACCACCTGCTCCGCTGTCATCCGCCCGACCCCGACCCAGATGTTGGACGGGATCCAGTTCCAGCGGGAGTTCGGCGTGACCACGACCACCTCGTGCTCCCGGCCCAGCTTGCGGCGCAGGTGGAGCGCGGCGGTGTGGCCGGCGACGCCGGCGCCCAGCACGATGACCCTTGCCATGCCAACCTCCCTCGCGGAACCCCGCGCTGCCCTGCCCCGTGCCGGGCGGCCCCGCCGCCGCGACCCCCCGCTGCCGTCCGGGCCGCCTGCCCGACTGCCGGCCCCATCCACCCCCCCGGGCAGCCCGTCGAGGATGGCCTGGTTGCGTATGAGTATATTCCAGTATATGTATACGTTTGTGAAAACGCCAGCCCCCCGTCACCGCCTGCCCGCACCCGGGGCGGACCGCACCCGACGGGCCCGGCGCCGCACGCTCCACACTCCTGACTCCTCCGCCGTCCCCGTTCCCATGCCTTCCTTCCGCAACAAGCCCATCGACGTCGTCATCGACGTGCGTTCCAAGGTCGAGTTCTGGTTCGGCCACCTCGACGGTGCCATCTGCATCCCCGTCGGTGACATCGCCGCCGAGATCACCAGCCATCCGGAGATCCGCAAGGACTCCCGCATCCTCCTCGTGTGTGCCAGCGGCGCCCGCTCGGCGATGGCCGCCGACACCTTGCGGCAGCTCGGGTATCGCCGCGTGACCGATGGCGGCGCGACGGCATCGGCCCGCCCGGACTACACCCCGTGACCACGCCGGCCGACGGCGCCCCGCGGCGTATCGTCGTCGTCGGTGGTGTGGCTGGTGGCGCCACGGCCGCGGCCCGCGCCCGGCGTCTCGACGAACGGGCCGAGATCACACTCGTCGAGCGGGGGCCGTACCTGAGCTTCGCCAACTGCGGCCTGCCGTATTACATCGCTGGCGAGATCACCGAGCGTTCGAAGCTCCTGCTCGAGACGCCAGAGAGCCTGGCGCGCCGGTATCGCGTGGACGCGTTCGTCCACACCGAGGCGCTCGAGATCGACCGGGATGATCGGCGGCTCCGCGTGAGCGGCCCCGAGGGAGAGCGCTGGCTGCCGTACGACCGGCTGATCCTGGCGCAGGGCGGCACACCGATCCGACCGTCGCTCCCGGGTGGTGATGCACCACACGTCTTCACGCTCTGGACCGTGCCCGACACCGACCGCCTGCAGGCGTTCATCACCACCCAGCGCCCCCGGAGCGCCGTGGTGGTGGGTGGCGGGTTCATCGGTCTCGAGATGGCCGAGGCGTTCCACGCGCGCGGGCTGCAGGTGACGATCGTCGAACTGCAGCCGACCGTCATGTCCGTGATGGATCCCGAGTTCGGGCACCAGGTCGCCGGGGCGTGCCGGCAGCACGGCGTGACGGTGCTCACCGGCGTCGGCGTGGTGGCGGTGCACGCCTCGGACACCACGGTGGAGCTGACGGACGGTCGGCGCATTCCGGCCGGCCTCGTGCTGCTGTCGGTCGGCGTGCGCCCGGAGCTGACCCTCGCGACGCAGGCGGGGCTGGCGATCGGTCGGTCGGGCGGGCTGCTCGTCGACGACCACCTGCAGACTTCGGACCCGGCCATCTTCGCCGCCGGCGACATGATCGAGGTCGAGCACCGCGTCTCGGGCCGGCGCGTGCGCATGCCGCTGGCCGGCCCGGCGAACCGGCAGGGCCGCATCGCGGCATCCAACGCGCTCGGCGTCCCGATGCGGTACGCCGGTGCACTCGGCACCAGCGTCGTGAAGGTGTTCGACAGCACCGCGGCAATGACCGGCCTCACGGAGCGCACCGCGCGCGACGCCGGCTTCACGGCGGGTGTGGCGGTGGTGCATGCCGGCAGCCACGCGAAGTACTACCCGGGTGCGCGCGAACTCTCGCTCAAGCTGGTGTACGATCGCGACACGGCGCGGCTGCTCGGTGCGCAGGCGTTCGGCGACGATGGCGTGGACAAGCGCATCGACGCGCTCGCGATGGCGCTCCTCGGCGGCATGACGGTGCACGACCTGGCCACCGCCGACCTGGCCTATGCCCCGCCCTACTCGTCGGCCAACGATCCGCTCAACATGGCCGCGTTCGTCGCCGGCAACGACCTCTCCGGCTACAGCCCGCTCATCACCGCCGATGCGCTGCAGGCGGAGCTGGCGTCGGCGGCCCCGCCGGTGGTGCTGGATGTCCGCACCGCGGCCGAGTTCAGCGAGGGGCACTTCTGCGATGCACTGCATGTGCCGGTGGACGAGCTCCGGGGGCGGTTGAACGAGCTGCCGCGCGACCGCGCGATCGTGGTGCACTGCCGCGGTGGGATGCGCGCCCATGTGGCGTCCCGCATCCTGCAGGCGGCGGGGTTCGAGGGCGTGCGGAACGTGACGGGAGGCTGGGTGAGCATGCAGGCGGCGCAGGGGCTCTGCGTCTCGCGCGACGCGGACGCCGCCGACGGACACTGACTCATTGCGCGGGACCGCCGCGCCGGGGATCTGGTGCGAGCGGCACGACGGGCGCATTGTCCAGCCAGCGCCACGCACTCCCTCCCGGCCCGAGATCCCCGATGTCCCTCCGCGCCCGCGCGGCCGCAGCCGCTCCCGCGTACGCGCGCCTCGCGCTCCTCGTGGCGTGCACCATCACGCTGACCAGCTGTGGCGGCGGCGACGAGGACAAGGCCCCGCGCCCCCGGGCAGTCTCCCTCGGTCCGGAGATGGTCGCCATGGGAAGTGGGGCGACGACGGTGACCCTCACCGGGAGCGGCTTCACGCCGCAGTCACGCCTGCTCGTGGCAGAGGTGCCTCGCACCATGGATTTCGTGAGCAGCACTTCGCTGCGGTTCACGATGACGGAAGTGGAGCTCTCGTCGCTCACGGGCTATTCGGTCACGGTGACCAACGCCCCGCCCGGGGGCGGCACCAGCGACACACTCTACTTCGTGGTCGGCAACGCGCTGCCCGCCATCACATCGGGCGCGATGACGCCGGTGGTCCCGGAGCTTCCCGGTGACACGATCACGGTGACCGGGACCGGCTTCCAGTTCAACAGCCAGGTCTGGCTCTCGTCCGGGCGCCTGTTGCCTGTCCTCGCCCAGACGCGCACCACGCTGAAGGTCCGGCTGGGCATCGGGGTCGACCCTGCCGCCTACACGCTCCGCGTCGAGAATCCCCCTCCCGGCGGCGGGAGCTCCAACGCGGTCCCGTTCACGGTCGCCAATCGGGTGCCCGTGCTGCAGCGCGTGTACCCGGATTCGATGCTCACCGGGCAGGAGTTTCGCGACGTGCGCGTGACCGGCATCGGCTTCACGCCTCGCACGACGTTCCTGGTGGGCGGTTCCCAGCGTCCGGCAACCTTCGGCAGCGACAGCCTCGCGGTCGTGACGCTTGCCGCGGGTGACGTGGCGGCCCCCGGCACACTGCTGCTCACCGCCCGCAACCCTGAGCCGACGGCCGGCGCCTCCGCGGCACTGCCCGTCGCGGTGCGGACCGCGCCACCGGTGATCGGCAGCTTCGCGCCCGCGTCCCTCGTCGCCGGCTCCGCGACCACGTCGGTGGCGATCACCGGCAGCGGATTCGACGCCACGTCCGAGGTGCTGTGGAACGGCGCGGTCCTGCCGACGCACTACGTCTCCGCGCTGCAGCTCGACGTCACCGTGGACGCCGCGCGACTCGCGGTGCCACAGGCAGCAACGGTCGTCGTCCGGACCGGCGCACGCAGCAGCACGCCATCGAGCTACGGGATCCTGGGTGGCACTGCGACGCTGGACCCGCCGATCACGCTCGACATGCTGGCGAGGGACGTGGCGTGGGTGGCGTCGCGCAACCGGCTGTACGTGTCGGTCGCCAGCGGTCCTGCCACGAACACGGTGCTGGCCGTGGACCCCGCCACCGGCGCGATCACGGCGCGGATCGCGCTCGCGTCGGAACCGGGGGCGTTGGCCGCATCAGCGGATGGTCGGTACCTGTACGTCGCGTACACCGGTCGGCCGACCGTCGGCCGGATCGACCTGGATTCCGGCACGGAGGACCTGTCGATCACGATCGGGGCGCCTGACGCGCGCGCGCTGGACCTTGCGCCGATTCCCGGGTCGCCACGCGCCGTCCTCGTGACCCGCAGCACGCCCGGCAACCACATCGCCCCCCAGGTGTACGACGACGCCGTCGCCCGTCCGGTGACGCCGGGCTCCGACGGCGAATCGTCGCGCATCGAGGTCATCTCCGCGACCGAGGCGATCGGGTACAACCACAACAGCTCCGACGCTCCGCTGCGGCGATACCGTCTCGCCCCGGATGGCATGACGGTGCTCGACCTGCGCACCTCCGTCGTGCCGGGGTCCATCAACGACTTCCAGTATGCCGCCGGCCGGCTCTACTTCAGCAATGGTGACGTGCTCGATGCCGCAACCTTCGCACGGATCGGCACGCTGCCCGGCAGCGTGCCCGGCTACCCGATGCAGGTGGTGGCCGATGTCACGCAGGGCCGCGCGTATGCGGCGGTGAATGCGACGTTGCGCACCTACACCTTCGCGTCATTGAGCCCGCTCACCAGCACGCCGTCACCTGCGATCGGCTACGCATCACGGCGCATGGTGCGCTGGGGGACCAGCGGGCTGGCACTCGTCACGGACACGCAGCTGGTGATCCTGCGCGGGAGCCTGATCGGGAGCTGAGCGCACGTCCCGCGCTTCGACGCCGGCACCACCGGAGTCACCCGGTGGCGCCGGCATCGATGCGACGGGGCAACCCGGCGCCGGCTACGCCACCCACCCCGCCACCACCGCGTCCACTGCATCCGACGCCTCGGTGGCCTCCACCCGCGCACCCGCCGCCAGCAGCAATTGCGCCACGGCCGCGAAATCCCCGTCACGGGGGCCATGCAACGAGCCGTGACAGCACCATCCGAGCGGCGTACTGCGATGGTGTGCATCGGGGTCGTTCACCAGCGCCCGGCCCGAGGCGTGTGCGAGGATCGCGGCCACCGTCGGCGCGGAGCCCTGCCACGCGGCACAATGCAGCGCCGTGCCTGCGTCATGCCCCGGCGTCGCCGGGTCGAACCCGAGGTCGAGCATCAGCGCCACGGCTCGCGAGTCGCCGTTCCAAGCGGCATCCGTGACGGCGGCGCGGTCGAAGGTGTCGAGCGACGCCACCAGCCCGGGATGTTGCGCCACCAGCGCGTGCGCCGCCGCGTCATCACCCTGGCGGCAGGCCAGGCGCAGTTGTTGCGCCGGCGTGGCGAACACCAGCATCGCCGCCACGGTCTCCGGATGGCCGAACTGGTCGGCCGTCTCGAGCGGCGTGCGCCGGCTCCCGATCGACCAGAGGTAGATGTGGTGGCTGGACGGCGGCTGTTCGCCATACCGGCCACGCCCCGTCACCACGTCGAGCAGCGCGGGATCGAGCGCCAGCATCGTCGTCACGCGATCCGTGAGGCCCAGCGCGGCCGCGAGGAAGATGTCCGTCGCGGCCCCGCGCGCCACGAGGTGGTGCGCGAGTGCATGCCGCTCGCCCGTCGGCGACCGGTCGAGCATCCACTCCGCCGGCGTGGCACGGTGGTCCACGTCGCGGGCATCGATGTCGGCGCCGGCGGCGAGCAGCAGGTCCGCCACGCGCCGTGATCGCGCGAAGTGCAACGGTGTCTGTCCGTCGCCGCCGCGCTCGGCCACACACGAGGGGTCGGCGGCGAGCATCGACGCCAGCAGCGTGGCGTCGTCGAGGTGTGCGGCCGCGCACGCATCGGGAATCGCGCCGGCCGCCAGCAGCAGCGCAGCCGAGGCCCCGGTGGCCACGTGCAGCGGATGGAAGCCACCAGCCCACCACCCGCTGCGCTGGTTCGGGTCCGCACCACATGCCAGGAGCACCTCCACCATCGCGGCATCGCCGGCGCAGGCCACCAGCGCTGGTGCGTTGAACGGGAACAGCGGCGAATTGATCAGTGGCCGGAACTCGGCATGCTGGTCCAGCAGCCGCCGCACGGCCGCCGCGTCGCGTCGCTGCATCGCATCGTGCAGCTGTTCATGCGGCGCGCGGGCGGCGGCAATCCGGTCGAGGATGTGCTGCCGGAGCGCCGTCCAGCCCGGAAAGCCGTACTCCCGCGCCAGCACGAACTGTGCGTCGGCGAGCACGATGCGGGGCTTGTCGGGAAGCACGTCGCGCACCCGCGCGCGCGCCTCCGGATCGCCCTGCGTGAACGCGTGCAGCAGCTCCTTCGCCTGGGCCTTCTGCTGCGCGAGGTCGGCACGCGCGGGCAGCGCGCGGCGGAACGGGGACACCATGGGACGCCTCCTTCGAATCGGCCGGCGTCCGCACCATCGGCCCGAAGAGGGCGCATGGAAGTCGAGCGACATCGGGGGTGGGCGCTGCCCTTTCCGCGGACCGGCGGCGTCCCGCGACGCCTGACCGCCAATATCCGGGGCGCGTGCGGCGGATGCAAGCGTCACCCGCCCCCGCCGTGCGTCTCAGAGTCGCGTCAGCACCTGCGCGAGGATCAGCTTGACGACGGTTGCCAGCGGGAAGACGGCGGCGTAGCCCACGTTCGGTGTCTCGTCGAGGCGCTGCTCGAGCGCCGCGCTCAGCGCCGCCGGCTGCGTGTGGATGCCGGCGATCACGCCGGTGAGGATCCCTTCCGGAATGCCGAACAGGTACCGGCCGCTGAGCATGATCGAGAGCGACGTCACCGACGTCACGAAGAGCCCGCCGCCGAGGAGGCCGAGCGTGGCCGGGTCATGCAGCGCCTGCAGCGAGGCGAAGCCGCTGCGCGTGCCGATGCCGGCGAAGAAGAGCAGCAATCCGAGCTGACGCATGGTGAGGCTCACGCCGTACGGGATGCCCCACACGAACGGGCCCGTGCGCCCGCGCGCGCCAAGGACCATCGCCACCACCAGCGGCCCGCCGGCGAGGCCGAGCCGCACCGTGATGCCGCCGGGCAGCGGGATCGGCACCATGCCCGCCGCCACGCCCAGCACGATGCCGAACGCGAACGTCAGCACGTCGAACTCGCTCACCGCGCGATACGAGTCGCCGAGGAAGGCGCTGACGGCCTGCAGGTTCTCCCGGCGCGTGAGCACGCGCACCCGGTCGCCGAGCTGCAGCACGGTGTCGCCATCGGGGATCCAGTCGGCGTCACCGCGGCGGATGGCGGTGATCGTGGCGCCGTACTGCTGCATCAGGTCCAGCTCCCGCAGCGAGTGCCCCACCACCCGCGTGTTCGACACGAAGATGCGGCGCACGTCGAGCTCGCGGCGGTCGAGGTTGATGGCCTCGACGCTGCGTGTGCCGAGCCGCTCGACCAGCTTGCTCACCTCCTTCGACTCGCCGACGGCGGTGACGAGGTCACCGAGGGCGAGCACGGTGGTGGAGGTCGCGAGTTCGACGGTGCCGTCCACGCGCTTCACGCGCCCGTGCTGCACGCGGGCCGCGGCGTCGTGCCGGAGCTGCTCGAGCGGGACGCCGACCGCGTCCGCGCGCGTGACCTCGATGGTGCCGACGATCAGCGACCCCGAGCCGGCGCGCCCGCGCGACGACGCCGGCCACGACTGCGAGGTGCGGATGTCGCTCGGCTTCTCGCCGCGCCAGAGCCGCGGCACGACGCCGATGGCGATCATGGGGATCAGCACGCCGAGGGGATAGGCCACGGAGTGGGCGACGACCGGGCCCGCCTGCTCCAACGCCGACGTCATGCCCTGCCCCCGCAGGCTCTCGAGCACGGCCGCCAGCGCCGGCGTGTTCGTCACGGAGCCGGAGAACAGGCCACCCGTCATGCCGGTGCTCAGGCCGAGCAGGTGTGACGCGATCCAGGTGGCGCCGGCCGCCGCGAACAGTGCGACCAGCACCACCGCGCCGTTGCGGATGCCGTGCCGCCGCAGCGTGGCCAGGAAGCCCGGCCCGCTCGCCAGCCCCACGCTGTAGACGAAGAGACAGAGGCCGAGCTGCTGCACCACTTCCGGCAGTCGCAGCCGTTCGTCGAGGGCACCGATCGTCAGGCCGGCAAAGAGGATCGCCGCCACCCCGAAACGCACGCCCCGGAACCGCAGGCGGCCGATCGGATACCCGACCGCCACGGTGGCGAAGAGCAGGAGCAGGGGGCTCTCCGCCAGCGTGTCGATGATGCGATGCATCAGACAACTATCGCCGGACCGGTGCTCGTTGCACAGCGGTGTCACGCCACATGTCGGTACCGTGCGCTGCGGCACGGGTGGCGCGCGCCGCTCCCCTCGTAGATTGTCGATCCCGGATCGCCTCCCTCCCGCTTCGCGCCCTGCTCCGTGCGTCTGCTGCTTCGCGCCCTCGCTCCCGTTCTCCTGCCCGTCGGTGTGCTCCTGCACGCGCAGGCCACCCCGGCTGCCACCACCGCCGCCGCGCCGCGTCCGCGCCTCGAGGCGTCCTGGGTCACGACGGCGCCGGTGATCGACGGGCGCCTGGACGAGGCGATCTGGCGAACGGCCGCACCGGCCGGGGGCTTCGTGCAGCGATCGCCGGTGGGCGGGGCCGCCCCCTCGCAGCGAACCGAGGTGCGCGTGGCCTACGATCAGCACGCGATCTACGTCGGCGTCCGCAACTTCGACACCGCGCCCGATTCCATCGCCCAGCAACTCGGCCGGCGGGATGCATCGGACATCTTCTCGGACTGGTTCTCGGTCGGCTTCGACAGCTACGGTGACCGCCGGACCGCGTTCATCTTCAGCGTGAACCCCCGCGGCGTGCTGCGCGACGCGTACCTCTCCAACGACGAGGAGGAGGACGAGCTGTGGGATGCCGTCTGGAACGTCGCGGCGCGCACGGACAGCGCGGGGTGGACCGCGGAGTTCCGGATCCCGCTCTCGCAGCTCCGCTACGACGTGCGCGGTGATGTCGGCGCCACGCGGCCCTGGGGCATCAACTTCCTGCGCGAGATCGCGCGCCACGGCGAGGAGGACTATTGGGCGCCCACGCCGGCCGATGCGCCGGGCATCGTGTCGCGCTTCGGTGACCTGACCGGCCTCGACTCGCTGCGGCCGGCGTCGCGGGTGGAGGTGATCCCCTACGTGCGCACGCAACTCGAGCTGCAGCCGCCGTCGGCGCGCAACCGGTTCGTGCCGGCGCGGAAGGGGGCGATCGCCGCCGGTGGCGACGTGCGGCTCAAGCTGCCGCAGTCCCTCACGCTCACCGCCTCCGTGAATCCCGACTTCGGCCAGGTGGAGGCGGACCCCGCGGTGGTGAACCTCTCCGCCTTCGAGATCTTCTTTCCCGAGCGGCGGCCGTTCTTCCTCGAGAACCAGGATGGCTTCGCGTTCGGCTCCACGCGCACCTTCAACGACAATGACGCGCCGCGGTTCTTCTACACGCGCCGCATCGGGCGGCCGCCGCAGCGCGTGCCCGGCGGGGAAGACGTGGATGCCGTCGGCGTGGCGAACCAGACGCCGATCCTCGGCGCGCTGAAGCTCTCGGGCACGACGCCATCGGGGTGGCAGGTGGGCGCCCTCAACGCCGTCACCGCACGCGCCACTGCCGACGTGGCGGACACGCTCGGCCGCGTGCGGCAGGAGGCCGCAGAGCCGCTCACGAACTACCACGTGAGCCGCGTGCGCAAGCTGCTCCGTGGCGGGAACGCGGGCATCGGCGGCTTCATCTCCGACGTGCACCGTGACCTTGGCCGCGACACGGCGCTCACCACGCGGCTGCCCGGTGCCGCCACCATCGTGGGCCTCGACTGGGAGTCCGCGTGGCAGCGCCGAACCTGGACGGTGAGCGGCGTGCTGGCGCGCAGTGACGTGCGCGGCGATGCCGACGCCATCACCCGGCTGCAGCGGGCGAACTACCGCAGCCTGCAGCGCCCCGACGCGTCACACCTCGGCTACGACCCCACGCGCACGTCGCTCACCGGCCACTACGGCGCCGTCACCCTGGCCAAGAGCGCAGGCGACCGGGTGCTGGCGTCGGTGACGTACGAGGAGACGAGTCCCGGCTTCGAGGTGAACGACATCGGCTACCAGTTCCGCTCCGACTTCCGCACCGTCTCCACCTACACCACCTATCGCAATCCGCTGCAGTCGAGCGTGGCGCGCGACTACGAGTTCGGCGTGTACACCACCGTCTCCGACAACTTCGGTGGCGAGCGCATCGAGGAACGCGTGAGCTGGAGCGCCGACGCCACGCTGCTGAACTTCTGGTCGGTGAACACCTTCGGGTCGTACTCCCCCGAGACGCAGAACGACCGGCTGCTGCGCGGCGGGCCGCTGGCGCTGCGACCGGCGCTGCTCGTCACGCAGGTCAGCGTGGAGAGTGATCCGCGCAAGGCGGTGATCATGGGCGGCGAGCTCACCCGGGAGGCCGACGCCTCGGGGCGCCGGCGGTACGGTGCTGACCTGGCGTTCGACTGGCGGCCGGCGCCGCAGGCGCGCGTGCGGGTGGCGCCGACCTACGCACACGAGCACATCACGGCGCAGTACGTGCAGGCCGAGCCCGACCTGCTGGCCGCCTCCACCGCGGCGGCGCGCTACGTGTTCGCCAACGTGCACCAGCGCGAGGTCCGGCTCGACACGCGGCTGGACTGGACCTTCTCGCCCTGGCTGTCGCTGCAGCTCTTCCTGCAGCCGTTCGCGTCGTCGGGGAAGTTCACGCGCTTCAAGGAGTTCACCACGCCACGCCGCTTCGACTTCGCGGAATACGGCGTGGACCGCGGGACCGTCACGCCGCTGGGCGGCGGCGCGCTGCGCGTGGATCCCGACGGCAGCGGGCCGGCGGTGCCGTTCACGATTGCGAACCAGGACTTCACGGTGCGTGCGCTGCGCGGGAATGCCGTGCTGCGGTGGGAATACCGGCCCGGGTCGGCGCTGTTCCTCGTCTGGTCGCAGCAGCGCGAGCAGGCCTTCGACGACGTGCGGTCGAACGTGGTGTCGGAGGCCAGTCGCAGCTTTGCGGATCCCGGGCGCCAGGTGTTCCTGGTGAAGTTCAGCCGGTGGATCGGGCGGTGAGGCGCTGACGCCGGCTCCTCGGCGCTCGCGGCGACACGCGGGCGGCGAGTCGGCGCGTCGCCCCTACGGGCGCGTGGTCCGCACCACGCCGGAATCCGAGGCGGCGGCAAAGGGCACGCCGATCACACCGAAGCCTTCGCCCACCGATCGATACCAGCCCAGCGCCTCCGCGTGCCGCCCGAGTCGTTCGAGCGCCGAGGCGCGGGCGAGCCGGTCGAGATGTTGTTCCAGCGCGGGATGCACGCGGCGCAGCCGTGCCGGTAAGTCGGGGATGCTGCGCGCGAACGCCGACACGGCACCGCTGGCATCACCTTGCCGCAGCAACCAGTGGCCGGCAACGGCCTGCGACAGTGCCGCCGCCACCCGTGAGGCTGACCTCGCGCGCCGGTCGAGCGCCGCACGCGCCGCCGTCACCCCCGACGCATCGCCGAGCCGGGCGCTGAGCACGCCGGCCAGGTAGTGCCGGATGTCCTCGCGTTCTGTCGGGGTGAGTTCCTGAGACAGGTACTGGGCGGCGCCGGTCCGTCGTGCGAGCAGGTCACGGCGGATGGTTGCCATGGTGTCGGCACCGGCTCGCACGGCAGGGGCCAGCACCATGAGCGCACGCAGGTCCGCCGCGTCATCGGGGGCGATGGTGGCCGCGTCGCGCAGGCTGGCCTGGGCCGCGTTCCAGTTGCCCTCTGCAATGTCGAGCGCCGCGCGCGCCTGCAGCCCGTCGTATCGGGCATCAGGCGCTGCGGCCACGAGGTCGGCCAGGACGCGCGCATCGCGCCGGTCCGCCGGATCGCTGCTCACGCGCAGCAGCGCCACGCGCGCGCTGGCGGGATCGTCATCCAGCGGGCTCGATCCGCGCACACGCGCCGCCCCCGGGATGCGACGGCGGTGCAAGGCGAGGTACGCGGCGCGGATGCCCGGCTGTTCACCCGCACTGTTGGGACTGAAGTACATGGTGAACAGCGTATCCAGCTGCCCCGTCTGGCGTGCGGCGGCCGCCAGGTCCATCAGGTAGACCGTGACTTCCCGGTTGCGGGGATCGAGCGCCATGACGCGACGGAACGCCGCGCCCGACGCGGCCAGCGGCCGCCCGTAGAACGGGTTGCTGCCGAACTGCGCCTCACCGAGCAGCATCCAGGCCTCGACATCGGTGGGATAGTCCGCGACGATCTGCGCGAACTGTCGCTCGGCTTCGAGCGGGCTGCCGAAGCGCAGGGTGTGATACGCGCGGACCAGCGCCTGCTGGCGCGGCGGCAGGGTGCCGGCGAGCGCCGCCGCGCGGCGCGCGGCGAGCACACTCAGCGAATCGACCGTGTTCCAGCGCGCGGCACGCGCCAGTCGATACCAGGCCAGCGCAAACTGCGAGTCGGCGGCCACCGCCTGCTGGAAGTGGGCGACCGCCGAGGCGGGGCGTGCATCGCGCAGGTCGCGCTCACCATCCAGGTAGAGGCGCAGGGCCCGTGTGGACTGCGTCGTCGCCGCCGCGATGCCGGCGACCGTGTCTCCCGGCGCGAGCAGCTCGGTGGCGATGAGCTGTCGCACGAGGGCGTCGATTGCCGTGGCGAGTCCGCCCGACTCGGGGATGGTGGCCTGGGCACGGCCGACCTCGCGCCCATCGCGCTGCCGCAGCGTGGCACGGATCGTGAGCGTTGCCCCGCTGCCCACGACGCTGCCCATGACGTAGCGATCCGCCCGCACCTGTGAGGCGAGTGCCTGCGCCGATGCCGAATCGAGCGTGCGCGATGCCCCGTCACCGGCGGCGCCGATGACGGTGTTGGGATCGATGCCGCGGACCAGGCCCGTGGCGTCGAACGCGGGGGTGAGCAGGTCGATCATCCCGTGTGTCAGGTACCCGATGTCGCGGCCGCCGCGCGTGGTGAACGGCAGCACGGCAATGGACGACAGCGGTCCCGCCGTCCGCGCCACCTCCAGCGCCGGTACGGCTGTCGCGCGCACCGTCGACCAGAGCGTCCGGCCGCCAACCAGCACCGCGGCGCCGGCAACGAGGATGCCGACGGCGCGGCGGACGCGCGGCCGGGGGGCGTCCGTCCGGGCGAGCGGCGCCGCAGGCGACGCCGGTGGCTCCTCGAGTGTCGCGAGCACGGCAGCCCCGTCGGCCGGCCTGTCGGCGGCATCGACGCGCAGCATGCGTCGGATCAGCGCGTCGAGCGCCGGTGCCACGGGGGTGCCATCGGCGTGTGTCATGACCGGCACCTGCCCACCGCAGATGGCGGCGGCGAGTGTCTCGGGGTCTGCCGACGGGAACGGTCGCCGGCCAGTGACCATCTCGAAGAAGGTCACGCCCAGCGCCCAGACGTCGCTGCGCGGCCCGCGCGCGCCACCACGCCAGAGTTCCGGTGCGAGGTACGGCAGGGTGCCGTGCAATCCGCGCTGGCCAGCGCCGTCGCGGTCGACGTAGGCGGCGATGCCGAAATCCAGCAGGCGCGCCACGTCACCCTCGCCGAAGCCCACGTTGGCCGGCTTGATGTCGCCGTGCACGATGCCGGCGCGATGGGCGCTGGCCAGCCCGCGCGCCAGGTGCAACGCGATCGTGTGCACCGACGCCGGCGGAATCGGTGCCTGGCGCAAGCGGTCGCGCAGCGTGCCACCGGCGCAGAAACCCATCACCAGGCACAGGCCGCCGTCGGCCGTGGCCTCGACGGCGTGCATGGCACACACGTGGGGATCGTCGAGTCGCGACGCGGCCTGGGCCTCGGCCACCAGGCGCGCGCGCGCGACCGGATCACCGCTCAGCCGCGGTGCCAGGAACTTGAGCGCGACATCGCGGTCGAGCAGCGTGTCGCGTCCGCGATGCACGACACCCGCACCGCCGCTCCCGAGGCGCTCGTGGACCGTGAAATGCCGGATCCGCATCCCCGGTTCGATCCCGGGCGCCAGCTCGATGCGCGGCAGGGCGTCACCCGGGGTGGCGGGGGCCGATGGCTCCGCCGGCGACGGGGCGGCGGCGACGCCGCTCGTGAGCGCGGGCCAGAGCACCGCCGTGTGAAAGGCGTCGAGGTACGCCGGCGCGCCATCGTGTGCGGCGACGAGTGATGCGAGTTCGCTGCGCAGGGCCACGTCGCCGCCGCAGGTCGCGTCGAGGAAGGAGGCCCGCTCGCGCGGCGGCAGGGACAGCAGTGTCTCGAACAGGCGGCTCATCCGCTCCCAGTGCGCGCCATCCGGCGGCGGCGACTCAGCGGGCATCGTCGTCGCGCGGGGGCGAGTCGCGCAGCGCGCGATGCAACCACGCCTGCGCCACCACCCAGTCCCGCTTCACGGTGGCCTCCGAGATGTCCAGCGCCAGCGCCGTCTCGGGGATGGAGAGTCCACCGAAGTAGCGGCACTCCACCACGCGGCACGGCCGCGGGTGCAGCGCCTCGAGTGCGGTGAGCGCCTCCTCCAGCATGGCCGCGCGTTCGATGCGCGCCGTCTCGTGGTCGGCGGCGGCCAGCTCGTGCTCGGCCACGCCCTCCAGCGGCATCGGCACCGCGACACCACCACGCTTCAGGGCCTGTGCGTCTCGCACGTAGTTGCTCAGCACCTGGCGGGAGGCGCGCACGGCCACCGCGAAGAAGTGCGCCCGGTCCACCACCTCCAGCGCGTCCGAGCCCGCCATGCGGAGATACACCTCGTGCACCAGCGCCGTAGTGTCGAGCGTGGGGTCCCCAGCGTTGCCGGGATCACGATGCAGGCGGCGCGCGATGGCACGGAGCTCGCCGTACACGCGTGAGAACAGCCGATCGCCCGCCATCGCGTCGCCCGCGCTCCACGCGCGGACCAGGCCCGTCACCGAATCGTCCACTGCGTTCACCGGCTCCTCACGAACGAAGGCAGCGCCGCCGGCTTGCCCGCCCGGCACCAGCACCAACCGCGGTGCACGGCCGCCACCGGCCGTCTGGCGCATCTGCCCTGAAGCTACGTGCGGTGTGGTGGCCGCGACGTCGACGAGCCGATCCCGCACCGCCGGTTGCCGGCGATGCGGGACCACCTGCCGGGCGGCCGCAGCGGCATTCGGCACAGGCGTCATGACACGCCCGTTACCGCCGTGACGCCATTCACGATTGCCGGCCCGCGCTCAGGCCGTGCGCCGGCGGCGCGCGACGCCGCCCAGCAGCACCAGCCCGGAGCCGAAGAGCACCACCGTGGCCGGCTCCGGCACGACAGCCACCGACGTGAAGTCGATGCGGTAGATCGGCTGGTTGGACGCCAGCCCGCTGGTGAAGACGTACCCGGCGGCCGTCATCTCGCCATCGAAGCGCATCAGCTCATCGAAGTTGAAGCCCACGGTGCCGTTCTGGGGCGTGCGGACGTCGTTCACCCCGTTCACGAGAAATGCGGCGCCGGCCACGCTGAAGGCTTCCGATCCCGCATCCCAGATCTGGCTGGAGGTCTGCGTGATGCTGCTCAGCATCAGGTTGCCGGCACTGTCGAAGAGCCGGAAGCCGGTTGGGTTGTCGTTGCCGATGAAGAAGTCGTTGCTGGGAATCACCATCGAGGCGAAGGAGAAGAACTGGTTGAGCCCCGCATTCACGACGAAGCTCTGCGAGCGCGTCTGTCCGGGCAGCAGGGCACCGCCGATCGTGCCGCGGTTTGCGGTGGGATCGGCCGCCGCGAAGTCCGATTGCCACTGGCCACCAGCACCACCCTCGGCCACCGACACGATGCCCGGCGCAGCGGTGGTGCCGATGTTGAATGCATCGAACACGCCGCGGTGGAAGCCAAGGTGCAGCGGCGCGAAGCTGACACTGTTCGGGTTGGCGAGGTTCGTGACCGTGACCGTCACCGTGCGCATCTGCGCCACGGCGGCGGTGGGCAGCACGCCCAGCGAGGCGACTCCCAGCATGAGGAAAGCGGTGGCGCGACGCAGCATTGGGTACTCCGGATGAAAGAGGGCCTGACCGGGGCAGGATGACCCCGTTGCCTCAGAACACCCGGTTTCGTGACCAACCGGCTCACGCCGCCCGGAGGCGCCGGTCCGCGGTCAGCCGAGGCTGCTTCTGGACGTCATGCGGGACCCGGCGCGGCGTCGGCGTGACGCCCCTCCCGGAACACCCGCGGCGCGGAGTCCGCCTCCACCGCGGCATCGGGCCACGCCTGTGGGTCAGGAGCGGCGCGCTCACCCGAGCGCGCTGACTCTAAGCGCGCTGACTCTGAGTCAGGTTCCTCCAGGTACGACACACGAGTCCGACTCTGAGTCGCGATCCGACGATTGACTCGGAGTCCTTTGCCGGTACGGCGTCGGCAGCCCGCCGCATCATTTCCCGGCACGCGTATCGAAATCGTGCTCGATGCGCGCAGGACTCTGAGTCGCGACCGGACGGCTGACTCGGAGTCCTTTCCCAGTACGGAGAACGGGTCCCGCCGCATCAATCCTCGGCAAGAGCATCGAAATCGCGCTCGATGCGCACATGACTCCGAGTCGCGAGCGGACGCCTGACTCGGAGTCCTTTGCCGCACGGCTGTCACCGCGCCTTGGCGCCCACCGACGCATTGACCGCACCGATCGCCCGCCGCTCCGGACGACTCCCGCTGCCGGCGGCCACACCGCCGCCCCCCCCTACCGGAACACCCGCGGCGCAAAGTCCGCCAGGTAGTCCCGCCAGTTCAGCCACGTGTGCCCACCCGCACTCTCGTGGTACCTGTACGTCACCCCCGCCCGGTCGAGCACCGCACGCGTCGGCGCCACGGTGCGGTACAGGAAGTCGTCCGACCCCATCGCGTAGTACACCAGCCGGAACGCCTCCGCCCCTGACGCACCACGGCGCAGCGCCGCCGCATTCCGCGCCTCGTACGCCCGCGCCTGCGTGGTGTCGATCAGCCCCATGCTGAACACGCCCACGTACGCGAACCGGTCCGGGCGCGTGAGGCCGAAGTTCAGCGTGTGCGCGCCACCCATCGACAGGCCCGCCATCGCCCGCTCCGTGCGACCGGTCAGGGCGCGGAAGTTGGCCTCGACATAGGGGATCACGTCGGTGTGCAGGTCGGCACCGAAGTCGGTGTTCACCAGCATGTCGGCCCCCGGGCGCTCCGGCGTGTGCCCGAACGGCATCACCACGATCATCGGACGCGCCGTCCCGGCGGCGATGAGGTTGTCGAGGATGTAGTGCGCATGCCCCACCGAGGTCCAGCTGTCGTCGCTGTCACCGGCACCGTGCACGAGATACAAGACCGGATACCGCTCGCTGCCACGCAGGTAGCCGGGCGGCGTGTACACATGCGCGCGCCGCTTCACCTTCAGCGTCGAGGACCAGTACTCCACCGTGCTCACCGCACCGTGCGGTACCGCGGGATCCCACGCCTGGAACGCCCCCGCCGCACCGGGCACCTCGAGCACGGAATTCGTGCCCCGGTACTCCTCGGAGAATCGCGTCGCGTGCGGATCCGGTACCCGCGCCCCGTTCACGCTGAAGTTGTAGCGGTACGTGCCAGCCCCCACCGGCACCGCCGTCGTGCCGCTCCAGAGCCCCAGCGCATCCTTCGTGAGCGACAGGCCCGCTGGACCACCCCCCATCCCCATCGGGATCGCCGGCCCGACGTCGCTGCTCGTGACCGACACGCTCGCCGCCTCCGGCGCGCAGAGGCGGAACGTCACCCGTCCATCCGCCAGCACCTCCGTGGCGCGATAGGTCGCCGGCGGCGCGAACATCCCCTGCGGCAGGCAGCTCGCCGCACGTGCCGGCGGTGCCGTGGGCTGGGCGTGCACCGCCGACACGGCGGCGGTCGCGAGCGCACCCAGCAGGAGACCCAGCACCGGACGACGGGACAACAGCAGCTCGTGCGACATGGTTGGCGCCAGCGGGAATCGAAGTCGGAAGGCGGAACCGCGCGGATCGGCGCGGTCACGGGAGATGCCTGCACAGTAGTGGCGAGTCCCATTCGGCGGGGCCCGCGCCGGTCGCGCACGGTACGGCCGTCGGACCGAGCCCGCATCACACCAGCGCGAGTCGCTCCCGCAGCCAGGTCGCGACGCGCGGCGCATCACCCGCCCCGATCCCGTGCGTGATCACGGGTGCCTGCACCCCTGCCCCGGCCAGCGCCTGGAAGAACGCGTCGAAGTCCACCAGGCCATCGCCCGGCGCCACCACCGACCCGTCGGCACCACGGTCCTTCGCGTGCACCAGCACGATCGCGCCGGCCAGCAGCTCCACGGCCGCCGCCAGCCGGTCGCGTCGCTCGGCATCCGGCGCCGTCAGCACCGGCCCCACCAGGTTCGCCGGGTCGAGGATGATGCCGATCCTCGCATCGCCACGCTCGTCGAGCAGCCGCCGCGCCGACACGGCGCCGTCCACCACGTTGCCTGGCTCCGGCTCGATCGCCACCTGCACGCCGTGCGCAGGGAGCACCGCGAGCACGGCGTCGAGGCTGTCGTGCAGCGCGCGCCACGCCGCCACACCGGCGTTGTCCGGGTGCCAGGCCCACTGGTCCGCCCGGTTCCGGCTACCCGAGCAGAGCGTGAGCACGGGAATGTGCAGCGCGCCGGCCACCCCGCCGAGCGTCGAGAGCGCGCGGATGCCGGCGTCCCGCACCGCCGCCTCTGGATGGATCAGGTTGCAGGTGGCCGACAGCGCCGCCAGCGACACGCCGGTCCCACGCACGGCCTCCTGCAGCGCGGTCACCGCCGGCGCCGGCACGGACTCCGGCAACGAGCCGAGTCCGGAACAGGCCATGTTGTACTGCGCACACACGTAGCCTGCCGCGCGCACCTGCCGCAGCACATCGCGCGGCGTGGCGCCGACGAAGGTCTTCGCGAAGATGCCCAGTGCCGGCACCGTGTTCGCCGCACGCGCCCCACGCGCGTCAGACAGGCCCATCGACCGCGCCCAGGGCCACGCGCCGTCCGCTGGCCGCCGACTGCATGATGGCGACCATCGCCCGCACCGAGGCCACACCATCATCGATGCCGGCCGCCCCGGTGCCGGTCACGTCACCACCGGCCAGCAGCGCGTCGGCAAAGGCCTCG
The DNA here is from genome assembly GCA_020851035.1 of Gemmatimonadaceae bacterium. NCBI lineage: Bacteria > Pseudomonadati > Gemmatimonadota > Gemmatimonadia > Gemmatimonadales > Gemmatimonadaceae > Gemmatimonadaceae bacterium. The sequence continues at coordinate 250,821 of JADZDM010000021.1, forward strand.
AGCTGGCGGCGGTACACGTGGGCATCGGCACCCAGCGGCCGCGTGAACGACGCGTCGTGCTCGCGGAAGATCTCCACCTCCGATGAGCGGAACAGCCACGGGTTGTGCGTCTTCGCCAGCACGCTGCCGAACTCGCCGTACACCTGCACCCCCTCGTGCCAGTCCATGCGTACCGCCACGGTGAGGTCCAGGTGGCCGGCGGCGCCGTTCGCGAACTCGGTGTCGATGAACCAGCAGCGCGCGCCGAACTTCTCGGTGAGGCGCGCCGTCACGGCAGTGATCTCACCACAGAAGAAGCGCGCCGTGTCCACCAGGTGGCTGCCGTGCGCCAGCATGTGATAGCGCGCCAGGTCCGACTTCGGGTCCACCGCGGGCTTGCGGGCCAGCGCACTGCGCACGAGCAGCGGCTGCACCGCGTCGGTCACGGCGTAGCGATGGGTGGAGTCACAGTACCAGCCACGGTACGCCAGCATCGCACCCATCTCACGCTGCACGAACGCGCGCGCCGCCTGCAGGCCGGGATCGAAGCGCTTCATGTGGCCGACCATCACCTGCCGCCCCTGCATGCGCGCCTCGTCACGCAGCGCCAGCACCTCCGCCACCGAGACACCGAGCGGCTTCTCGCAGAGCACGTGCTTGCCGGCGCGCAGCGCCTGGATCGCGGCCGGCACGTGCAGCGCGTCGGCCACGGCGATGATCACGGCGTCCACCACCGGGTCCGCGAGCATGGCGTCGTAGCTGGTGTAGCCCACCGCTGCGCCATGCGTCGTGGCCATGCGGGCCACCAGGTCGGGGGCCACGTCGCAGATGGCGTGCAGCGTGGCGTTGCGCGCCTTGGTGCAGCTCTCGAAGTGTGCGGCCTGCGCGATCGGCCCGCAGCCAAGCACGCCGATGTTGATCCGTCGGGCGCTCATCACGATCGGAGGTGGGCGTGTGGGATCACGCGCGAATCCTACCCCGCCGCGGCCGGCACGCGAACCTGCGCCCCCCCCGCACGCGAAGACCGACCGAGGAACAGTCGAGCTCGCCTGTGACACCGCCCGCGCGGTGACCCGATGCGCCGCTCGGTCGTTCTGGGACGTGCAGGCGCCCACCCGCGCCCGCCGCAGTCGGCTGACGGCCCCACCCGGACGAACCGAGACTCACGGTCATGCGACCCACCCCCCATCGCGCAGTTGCGCGCGCCGCGGCGGCACTCCTGTGCGCGCTCGCCTTCACGCGCTGTTCCCCGTCCGGCGAGACCTCGTCGGCGTCGCGCAACAGCGTGATCACGATCGCCACCGCCGTCGATGCCGACGCGCTCATCCCCCCGCTGGTCGGCAGCACCCAGGGCAAGCAGGCGGTGGACATGCTGTTCGACTTCCTGGCCGAGGCGAAGACCCCGATCGTCACCATCGGCGACGCCGGCTTCGGGCCGCAGCTCGCCTCCCGGTGGACCTGGGCCCCCGACTCGCTCTCGATCGCCTTCAGCATCGACCCGCGCGCCCGCTGGCACGACGGGACCCCGGTCCGGGCGAAGGACGTCGCGTTCTCGTTCGCCCTCTTCACCGACCCGGTCGTCGCGTCCATGCACGCCGGCAACTTCACCGGCATCGACTCGGTCACGGTGCGCGACTCGCTCACCGCCGTGGTCTGGTGGCATGCGCGGCACCCGGAGCAGTTCTTCCAGGTCGCGTACAACCTCGCCATCATGCCGGAGCACCTGCTGGGCACGGTGCCGCGCGATTCGCTGCTGCGCTCCCCCTTCGCCGACCACCCGGTCGGGTCGGGGCGCTATCGCTTCACCTCGTGGACGCGCCAGGGCACGCTGATGTTCGAGGCCGACACTGCCAACTACCGTGGCGCGCCGGCCGCCTCCCGCCTGATCTGGGTGGTGGCCGCAGACCCCACCGCGGCCAGCCTCAGCGTGCTCGCGGGGCAGGCCGACGTGCTGGAGTCGGTGCGCGGGGACGCGTACACACAGGTCCGGAAGTCCACCACGGCGCGTGCCGTGGAGTACGAGTCGCTGGACTACGCCTACATGCTCCTGAACCACGAGCGGACGGTGGCCGGCGCGCGGCGGCTCTTCGCCGACCGTGCCCTGCGCGTCGCGCTCACGCAGGCGGTGGACCGCGCAGCGATCGTCGCCAACGCCCTCGATTCGCTCGGCCGCGTGGCGCTCGGCCCGTTCACCCGGGCCACCGATGGCGTGGACACCACGATGCGCCAGATCGCCCTCGACACCGCCGCCGCCGGCCGCGCACTCGATGCGCTGGGCTGGACACGCGCCACCGGTGACTCCCTGCGGCGCCGGGCCGGTCGGCCGCTGCAATTCACGCTGATGGTGCCGGCCGCCAGCACCACCCGCAAGCGTGTGGCCGTGCTGCTCCAGGCCCAGTTCCGCGCACTCGGCATTGCCGTGGAGGTGGACGCGGTGGAGGCGCAGGTCTACGCCGCGCGGCTGGGGAAGGGTGACTTCGACGCCGCCCTCAACGCCTGGCGCACCGACCCGAGCCCGGCGACCATCCGCCAGGTCTGGGCCACCGCGCGCGGCAGCGACGTGCAGGCCAACTACGGCCGCTACTCCAACCCGCGCTTCGACGCCGCCACGGACAGCGCCGCTACGACCTTCGATCCGGCCCGGCGGCGCGCCCTCTACCGGCGCGCCTACCAGGACATCGTGGATGATGCGGCGGCGATCTGGCTCTACGAGCCGCGCAACTTTGCCGCCATCAGCACCCGCGTGACACCGGTCGGGATGCGTGCCGACGCGTGGTGGGCGGCGCTCCCGCGCTGGCAGGTGTCCGGGGCCGGCGCGCGCTGACGCGCGGCGATGGCCACCTTCCTCGTACGCCGGCTGCTGCACGCCGTGGCGGTGATGGTCGTCGCGGTCACGCTCGGCTTCGCGCTGGTGCACCTCGCCCCCGGCGACGCGCTGACGGGGGACGTCACGCAGGCCGGTCGCAGCGCCGAGGCGCAGGCACGCCTGCGCGCCCGTGCAGGGCTCGACCAGCCGCTGCCGACGCAGTACCGGCGCTTCGTCGGCGCCGCGCTGCGCGGTGACCTCGGCCACTCGCTCATCACCGACCAGCCGGTCGTGCGCATCCTCGGCGGCGCACTCCGCAACAGCCTCACCCTCGCCGGCTGCGGGCTGCTCGCCGCCGTGGCACTCGGGCTGGTGATCGGCAGTGCACAGGGATGGCGCCCGCGGCAGCGCACGTTCCGGCTGCTGGGCCGCGCGCTGACGGCGCTCTACGCCGTGCCGGAGTTCGTGCTCGCCATCTCGCTCATCGGGCTGCTCGCCTACGGCGCACGGTGGTTCCCGGTGGGCGGCATGCACGATCCCGTCACGCACCTCGTCGGCACGCCGGCCGAGCGGCTCGCCGATGCGCTGCGCCACCTCGTGCTGCCCACGCTGACGCTCGCCCTGGGCTGGGGCGCCGCAGTGGCCCGGCAGCAGCGGGTGGCCGTGGGCGAGTGCGCCGGCCAGGACTTCATCCGCACCGCCCGCGCCAAGGGACGCAGCGACGTCGCGGTGCTCACGCGCCACGCCCTGCCCACCACGGTGGCGCCGTTCGTGACCGTGATCGGGCTGATGCTGCCGGCGATGGTGGGCGGGTCGGTGATCGTGGAGGTGGTCTTCGCCTGGCCGGGCCTCGGCGCCGAAGTCGTGCACGCCGTGGCGCAGCGTGACGCGCCCGTGGTGAGCGGTGCCATCGTCGTCATCTCGCTCCTGGTGGCTGGCAGCAGCCTGCTGATCGACTTCGCCGTGCGCCTGGCCGATCCGCGCCAGCGCACCGCCGGCGGCAGCGATGCGTGAGGCGCGCCTGTCCCGCGGCGCGGTGGCGCTCGTGCTGGTGGCGGCGGCGGCGGCGCTCGCCCCGTGGCTCGCCCCGTACGACCCCGCCGCACAACTCGACATCGTGCGCCTCAAGAACGCCGCGCCATCGGCCGCACACTGGCTGGGCACCGATCCGTACGCGCGCGACGTGCTCAGCCGCGCGGTCTTCGGCGCGCGCACGTCGCTCAGCGTGGCGGCCATCGCCACCGCACTCGCCACCGTGATCGGCGGCCTGTGGGGCACCTGCGCCGCACTGGCGGGCGACCGCCTCGGCGACGGGCTGATGTCGGTGGTGGACGTGGTGCGCAGCCTCCCCCGGATGCTCCTCTTCCTTGGCGTCGCGGTGCTGCTCGGCCCCCTCGGGACCGTCACGCTGGCGCTGGTGCTCGGCGCCACCGCGTGGACGGGCACCAGCCGCCTGGTGTACGTGCTCGTGCGCGAGATCAGCGCGCGGCCGTTCGTGGAGGCAGCGCGGTCGATCGGCGCCTCGCGCTGGCGCCTGCTGCAGCGCCACGTGCTGCCGCAGCTGGTGCAGCCGATGGCGGCGTCGGGGGCGCTCCTGCTGGCCGACATCCTCGCCGTGGAGTCCAGTCTGTCGTTCATCGGCCTCGGCGTCCGGCCGCCGGCTGCGAGCTGGGGCGGCATGCTGCAGGACGGGCTGCCCTACCTCCGATCGGCCTGGTGGCTGACGGCGGTCCCCTCGGCACTGCTGGTCGCCACCGTGCTCGGTGCGGCCGCCGTGGCCGACCGCCTGGAACGCCGCCGAGCGCTGTGACGGGCACGGCGCGTCGGGAGTCCTTCAGCGGTCGAGACTCTGCCCCGATGCCCCCGGGTGCAGCCGGTTGCCCGCCCCCCCAGGTGCGACCCGCCGCGCGCACGACCCCGCCCCGTCCCCGCCCATGAACGACACGACCGATCCAGCGCCGGATTTCCGCTCGTCCGGTGCCCATGCACTGGTCGACGGGGAACTCGTGGCGGCTGGGGAGACGGAGTCGGTCGAGTCCCTGATCGCCGCCGGGCAGGCGCATGAACAGGGGGGTGAGACGGCGCTCGCGCGGGAGGCCTACCGGCGGGCGCTGGGCCAGCTCGATGGTGACCTGGAGGCGCGCCGCCGGGTGTCGGTGCTGCGCTGGATCGCGCGCACCCACCAGGCCGACGCCGCCTATGACCAGGCGCTGGAGTCGCTCGACGCCGCCGAGCAGCTTGCCACGGCGATCGCGGACCGCGCCGGCTTCGGGCACTGCCGCAACGTGCGCGCCAACATCTCCTGGCAGCGCGGTGACCTGGACGGCGCTGTGGCGCTCTACACCTCGGCCCTGGACGCGGCCCACGAGGTGCGCGACGCCCACCTCGCCGCCGTCGCGTCACAGAACCTGGGCGTGGTGGCCAGTGCGCGCGGCGCGTTCGACCAGGCGTTCCACCACTACCGCGCGAGCATCGCGGCCTACCGCTCGCTGGGGCACCCGCGGGACACCGCGATCGCGCAGAACAACCTCGGGCGGCTCTACCTCGACCAGGGGGACTGCGACGCCGCCGAGGTGGAGCTGACGGAGGCACACACGCTGGCGCTGTCGGTGGGCGACGTGAACACCGCCACCATGATCGAGATCAACCTCGCCGATGCCTGGCACCAGCGGGGCGACTGCACGCAGGCGCGTGCGCTCTGCCGGCAGGCGCAGTCGCGGCTGGCGCCGAACGGCGACACCCACGCCGACGGCGAGGTGCAGAAGCTGCTCGGCGCCATCGCCATCGCCTGCCACGATCCCGAGGCGGCGGAGCGGCATTTCGTGCGCGCCGAGGAGATCGCCGCCCGGCGCGAGGACCTGCTGCTGCGCGCACAGATCGCGCGTGAGCGCGCGGAGCTGTACCGCGGACAGGGGCGCACCCGCGAGCTGCTGCAGTCGCTGAACGGCGCCCACCAGCTCTTCACGCAGCTGCGCGCCAACCAGCAGATGGCGGCGGTGACGGCGCTGATCCGGCGGCTCGAGCGGGACGTGCTCGAGGTGGTGCGGAAGTGGGGCGAGTCGATCGAGGAGAAGGACGCCTACACGCAGGGGCACTGCGAGCGCGTCGCCGACCTTGCCTGCGCCCTCGCCCGCCGCGCCGGCGTGGAGGAGGACATGATCTTCTGGTTCCGCATCGGGGCGCTGCTGCACGACGTGGGCAAGATCGTGATCTCGTCCGAGATCCTGAACAAGACCGACGGGCTCACCCCCGACGAATGGGACGTCATGAAGCTGCATCCCGGCGCCGGGGCGGACATCCTGCGCGAGATCAACTTCCCGTACGACGTGAATGCCATCGTGCGGCACCACCACGAGAACTGGGACGGCACCGGCTACCCCGACGCGCTCGGCGGCGAGCGGATCCCGCTCTGGGCGCGCATCGTCTGCCTGGCCGACGTGTACGACGCGCTCACCTCCGACCGCAGCTACAAGCAGGCGCTGCCCCACGAGGCGGCCATCGAGGTGATGCGCAACGACGTGCGCCGGCAGTTCGACCCGGCGCTCTTCGCGCTCTTCGAGGACATCGCGCGCACCTCGGCACCGCGCACGGTGGAGGGCGCCGCGCCGCGCCGGCCCGACGCACGCGTCACCGACAGCGCCGCGCCGCTGGACGACCTCACCGGCCTCGTGCTGCGCAAGGGATTCCTCGCCCAGGCCACGCAGGTGCTCGACGAGGCCGCCACGCGCGCGCAGTCGGTGTCACTCGCGGTCATCGACGTCGATCACTTCAAGTCGGTGAACGATACCTTCGGGCACCTGCAGGGCGACGACGTCCTCCGGTCGGTGGCGGGACTGCTGCGCGACTCGGTGCGGCGGCAGGACATCGTCGGGCGTTACGCCGGCGACGAGTTCGTGCTGCTCTTCCCCGACACGCCGCTGGCCGAGGCCCGGCAGCTCGCCGAGCGACTGTGCGAGGCGGTGGCCGCCAACCGGCTCGCGATCCGCGAACGGCGCGAGGGCACCATCGGCGTCACGCTCTCGATCGGCGTCGCGACCGCGGATGCCGGCGAGTCGGACCTGGAGGCCGTCTTCGCCGCCGCCGACCGCGCGCTCTACCTCGCGAAGCGCCGCGGCCGGAATCAGGTGGCGAGTGCCACCGAGGCGGATGGCGAGACCCAGAAGGCGACGCTGCGGTTCGACCGGTTCGTGGGCCGCGTGCGCGAACTGCGCAGCCTCCTCGCGCAGCTCGAGCATGCCTGCGCCGGCCGGCCGCGGCTGGTGGCGATCGTCGGCGAGGCCGGCATCGGCAAGACCTCGCTGGTGCGGCAGCTCCAGCCCGAGGTGCGCCTGCGCGGCGGCACGATGGTGTTCGGCCGCTGCCTCGCCAGCGACGTGAAGCCGCCGTACGGTGCCTGGGCGGAGGTGATCACGGCCATCCACGCCCTCGGCATCGTGCCGCCGCGGGAGTGGAAGGAGTTGCCACGCCTCGTGCCGGCGCTCGGCGCCGCGACCGACCAGGCGTCACCGGCGGGCAGCAAGTACGCCCTCCTCGCCGAGGTGGCCGAGTACCTGCGCGAGGCGAGCGCGGTGGCTCCGCTCACGGTGGTGCTCGACGACGTGCAGTGGGCCGACAGCTCCACCTGGGATGCCACGGAGTACGTGCGGCACAACCTCAGCGACGAGAAGCTGCTGATCTGCATGACGATGCGGTCGGAGGACCTGGCCGGCATCGCCGAGCGCCGTCGCCACCTCTCGCGTGACGAGCGGTTCAGCGACCTGGCGCTCAACCGGTTCTCGCCCGACGAGCTCTCGTCGTGGCTGGAGACGATCCTGCACCAGGGCGAGATCGCCCGCGAGTTCCTGCGCTTCATCCACACCTACACCGAGGGCAACCCGCTGCTGGTGGTGCACGTGCTGCGCGCGCTGCAGGAGAACGGCGGCGTGTGGCACGCGGAGCGGCGCTGGCAGTGGAAGGACAACCCCGAGCTCGAGCTGCCGACCGCCGTCTCCGACCTGATCGATGCCCGCATCGACCGGCTCTCCGAGACGGCGCGCCAGCACCTGACCGTGGCCGCCGTGGTCGGCCGGACCTTCGACGTGGACCTGGTGCTCTCCGCCGGTGACATGAGCGAGGACGAGCTGCTCGACGCCATCGACGAGGGTGTGGCCGCACACGTGCTGGAATCGGCCGGCGACCGCGCGGCGGATCGCTACTCGTTCTCGCACGGCCTGATCGGCGATGCCATCCGGCGCCGCGTGAACCGCCGCCGGCTGGCGCGGATGCATGGCCTGGTGGCGACCGCGATGGAGGCGCTGCACCCCGACGCGGTCTCCGCCATCGCCGCACACTTCGATGCGGCCGGCAACGGCGAGAAGGCGTACGAGTACGCGATGCGCGCCGCCGAGCGCGCCGTTGCCGTGTACGCGCACCACGAGGCGGCCGCCTCGTACGCGATGGCGGAACGCCACGCCGCCACCGCCGAAGCCCGCATGCACTGCCGCTTCCGCCACGCACTGGCGCTCGAGCTGGCGGGTGCCTACGAGGAAGCCGAGTCCCTCTGCGACCTGATCATCGCCGAGCATGTGTCGATGGGCGAGCCAGGCGCGCTGGTGAGCGTGCGCCGCGTGCGGGAACGACTGCGCAGCCTGCGCGGTCTGGCCCTCGAGCAGACCTGTGATGCGGTCGAGAAGCTGCTCGCCGAGGCGGTGCAGCTCGGCGACGAGCAGGAGGAGGTGGAACTGCTCGGCATGCTGTCGCGGGCGCAGGCCCGTCGCGGCGATCCCGCGGAGGCGCGCCGCCTCGCGCGCCTCAGCCTCGAGGTGGCCGAGCGGGTGGGTGAGCCGGGTGTGCTGGCCAAGACGCTCATGTACCTCGGGTCGTCGCTGCTGGAGACCGAGGTGGACGAGGCGCTGTCCTGCTATCGCCGTGCGCTGGTGATGTTCGTGCGGATCGGGGACCTCATCGGGCAGGCGCGGGCGCAGATCAACGTGGGCATCGCGCAGTCGCGCCTCGGCGCCAACGAGGAGTCGGCGCAGGCCTACGCCACCGCGCTGGAGCTGGGCCGCACCACCCACTCCCCCGACATCACCGGCCTCGCCGCCCTCAACCTCGGTGTGCTGAAGATGAAGGTCGGCGCACTGGACGAGGCCGACGGCTGCTTCACCGAGGCGATGGAACGGTTCGCGCTGCTGAACAACGAGCCGCACCGCCTGGCCGCGCTCTACAACCAGGCCAACCTCGCCCGCGACCGGGAAGACCGGGAGCGCGCCGTGCGCCTGTACGGTGACGCCGCCGTGGTGGCGACGGCGATGGACCAGCTCGACGTGGAGCTTGGCGCACGCGCCGGCCAGGGGCTGGCGTTCCTGGACCTCGGTCGGGTGTCCGACGCGCGCGGCTGCCTGCAATCCTGCGCGGTGCGCGTGCGCGACCGGGCCACCTGGTGGTTCCAGGGGCGCGAACTGCTGGAGGCGCTCGCGATCCGGGTGCACCTGCAGTGTGGCGACGCCTCCGCCGCCCGCCAGCGCTTCGAGAGCGGCCTGGCGCTGGCCGAGGCGTCCGACACGTACGGCGCGGCGTGGCTGGTGGCCGACGTCGCCGGACCGCTGGCGGCCGTGGGAGTGTGCGCCGCACACGACCAGGTGCCACGCTTCGCCGCCCTCGCCGAGGGGCTGGCGTATGCGCCGCTCACGGCCCGGTACGCCGCACTGCTCGCCCGGCCGCGCACTGACGCAGGGGATTGATCGGCGTCGTCCCGGTGCGCGTCGGGGTCGCCCTGACCGGAAGGAAACGCATGCGATCCGGCCCAGGGCAGTCGCTGCGGATCGCCAGAACTTCGCAGAATGCACCGCAGGAACGCCTGTTTGCCGGCACGTGGTCCTCACGCTGCCAGTGCAGCGCGGACCGGACACACCATGCCGGACGGACGCCGGGGCAAGCCGGCACAACTCCAAGCTGATGTTTCACAACAGCTTAGGCCGATGCGTCGGGGCGCAGCCGCAGCCCATGCCCACGTTGGCCGGGCCCGGGATTGAGGGGGCGGACGAAATGGTTGGGCTCGGCACATAACGTGCTCATCCATTGGCTCGCGGTAAGTCGACAGACCGCACAATGAACCCTCTTGCCCCACATCACATGAAGCCGTTCTCGATCATCGCCAAGCGACTGCTCGTCGCTGGCAGCCTGGCCCTCCTCGCCGCGTGCAGCAGCGATGGCGTCACCGGGCCGTCCGAAGCCCGGAAGAAGTCCGGGTACCTGACCGTTTCGGCCGCAGTGAGCGCGGCGCCCGCAGTGGCCGCGCCGGCCCCGAAGCCTGTCACCGGGGTGCGCGGGCCCAAGGCTCCGTCGCAGGTGCAGGGCTCGGGCTACAACGTGCCGGCGAACTGACCTGCCCGGGCGGCGGCACCCGTTGCCGACCGACACGACGCGGACGCACTGCCCCTGGCGGTGCGTCCGCGTTGCATTTCCACCCCGGTGAGCGGCGTCGCGCTGGACACCGCCGGCCCGTCACCGCGGCATGGCCGGCTTCTTCGTGGGCGCCGGCACGGCCTGGATCGCGAACGGGTCGTTCGTGGAGTCCTCGTGCCAGATGTACTCGAGGCTCTTCGCCAGGTGTCGCGCATGTTCGCGGCCGTGGTACCGCGCAATGAGGCCAAGGGCCATGTCGGTGCCGGCCGAGACGCCGGACGACGTGATCATCTTGCCGTCCTCCACCCACCGCGCGCTCGTGATCCAGTTCACGGTGGGGTCCTGGTCCACCGAGAGCGAGAAGAACGCCTTGTTGGTGGTGGCGCGGTGCCCGCGCAGGATGCCCGCCTTCGCCAGCAGCGCCGACCCGGTGCACACCGAGGCCGTGAGCTCGGTGCGCTGGTTCTGTGCGCGCAGGTAGTTCAGCATCGCGGGGTTCTCGAGCTGGGTGTACGTGCCCACGCCCCCCGGCACCATCACGATGTCCAGCGGCGGTGCGGTGGCGAACGAGAAGTCGGTCATGGTGGAGACACCCTGCGCCGAGCGCACGGCACCACCGTTCTCGGAGATCATCACGATGTTGAACTCCGGCACATAGGCGAACATCTCCAGCGGCCCATACACGTCCAGGACCTCGAAGCCGGGATAGAGCACGATGCCGAGCGTCTTCTTCGGCACCGCGGCGGCGGCGGCGGGCGCTGGCGACGCGGCGCTGGTCCCCGCCACGCGCACCGCCGGATCGAGCGCCGCGGCCACGTAGGCGGCGCGCCCCTTGCCGATCTGCGCCGCGTACTCGGCGCGGTTGCTCACCCCGTCGCCATCGGCATCCCCATCGTGCGCCAGCTTCGCCCCGACGGCCAGCGCGAGCGTGTAGTCGCCCGTGAGCGGCGCCCCGAACCCCTTCGTCATCGTGCTGAACGCGTCGAACGACAGCTTCCCGAGCATGGCGTACCCGGCGGCCACGTCGATCGCGGTGGGATAGCGGCCGGAGAGCGCCGCCAGGTCCGCGGTGGCTGAGGCACGCGCCTGCGCGAATGCCGCCCGGATGCTCGCGTGATCCACGCCGCCGCCACGGCGCAGGTCGAGCGACGGGTTGGCGAGGATCGCCGCCAGCAGCGCGAGTTCATCCGCATCGATCATGCGGTTCCCGGCCGTGGCGCCGTCGGGGGTGGCGTCGGTGGTGGCGGGGGCGAAGTTCAGCCCGCGCATCGCCGCGTCGAAGTCCACCACCGCGCTGCCGGCACCGGCACCCTGCGCTGGCAGCATCTGTGGCAGCAGCGGCGCCAGCGCGAGTGACAGCGCGGCAACACGCGTGCGTATGGCATACGGAACAGAACCTCTCACGGACGCACTCCTGGCTGAATGGAATCGGGTGGCGACGCGCACGGTCACCACCGGATGGTCGGGCCGACCTGCGCGGCGGCGATGTCCGCCGCCGTGAACAACACCGGCAACCAGCGCTGCGCGGCAAAGGCCGCCGTCATGTCGCCGAAGTGCGGCGAGGCGGTGTTGGTGGACTGCGAGTAGGTCACGATGAACCGGCCGCGCGGCGGATGGTTGCCGAGCGTGACGGCGTGGATGTAGCTGTCACCGAGGCGCACGTCGGTGATCCCCTTGCCCGGCGTGAGCGCGCCGGGCGAGATCTCGTGGTAGGTGAAGCTGGCCCCCGACATCGGCAGCCGCTGTCCGGCACGTGTCACGGACTGCACGTCCCCGAGTGGGGCGTCCAGCGCCACGCCGGCCGTCGTGATGCGCGCGGCCGCCCGCGACAGCGCGCGACGTGTCTCGTCGGTCACGACGAAACCCGCCGGTGTGCCGACCGGATCCGCCGGATCGAACGGCACCCGCCAGTACCGCGCGGCGGGCGCGAAGCCGGTCATCGGGATCCGTTCCAGGTTGCGCGCGAACTCGGCGAACAACATCGACCCGCGCGAGTCCAGCCGGTCATGGCGATCCCACGCCCCCAGCGCGCGGCAGGCGTCGGTGAGGCTGGCGTCGCTGCCGTCCGCGAGACGCACCGTGTGCGTGGTGCGGCAGTCCGCGAGCAGGTCGTCGAGCACCAGCTCCGCCAGCAGGTTGCGCGAGCTGAAGAACATCGCCTCCCACGACGCCGGCGTGAGCGCGGTGCCGGACGCTGGCGCGAAGGCGCGGGCGTAGGTGGCCGCCACCCGCGTGCGCTCACCGCGGATGGTCCGCTCGGGGCCGATCACCTTCGGGAAGCCCTCGAGCACCCCGGCCACGTCCAGCGTGGCGTACCAGTGGCTGTCGTTGGAGTTGAAGGCCACGTCCTGCCGCACGAACGCCGGCCGCAACGCGCCGGGAATGATCCCGGCCTGCGGCGCGCGCGGGTCGCGCGTCCAGGCGCACGAGGGGTCCGCGCCGTTGAGCACCGTGAGGTCGGCGAGGTTCTCGAACATCCGCGCCGGGCTCGTGACACGGCATCGCTCCAACTGGGCGTCGGTGATGAAGCCGGCGACGGAGACGTTCGAGTAGAGCACATTGCCCTGCCGGTCGGCCGCCGTGACGTTCGACCAGGGCGATCCGAGCCGCGAGCGCAGCGACGCCAGCATCGCCTGCACACTGCCCACCCGTGCGAACGAGAGGAACTGGTCCGCCATCCGCACGTTGCCGCGCTCGGGATCGGCGAACGCGTAGGCGCGCTCGCGTGTCCACTCGAGCCCGCGCATCGTCATCACCGGCCCGTAGCGCGTCTCCCAGATCGTGCGCGTCACGGAATCGCGCCCCGCCGGCACCACGATGTCCACACGTCGCATCGGCTCCGTCACGTCGCCCACCCTGTACCGCGTGGGATCGGTTGGATCGAGCGTGAGTTCGTAGAGCGTGCTGCGCTTGTCGGTGGTGTGCGTGAGCGACCAGCCCACCGCCGGCGTGAACCCGATCAGCGGCAACGGGATGCCGTACAGCGTGGAGCCGAACACATCCAGCCGGCCGGGCACCGTGAGGTGCAGGGCGTGCAGCCGCTCGGTGCCGTACCAGGGGAAGTGCGGGTTGCTGAAGCTGAAGCCGCCGTTGCCCCGCCCCAGCACGCCGCTGCCGGCCGCCCACGCGTTCGATCCGCCGATCGCGGCGCTCGACGGACGGAGCGCCGCCGCCGCGGCATTCCCGTCGCGCGGCACGGCGGTGGTGCCGGGGGGCCGCGCGGCGGCGATCTCGCGCATCACGATGATCGACGTCTCGATCAGCGGCATCTGCGTGATGCGCCGCCAGACGTCGTCCTCGGTGATCGGCCGGAACCACGGCGCCCGCCGGCACTCCTCCCCCGGCAGCGCCGCATCGCGCACATGGCGGTTGAAGCCGCGCACGTACCCGCTCACCAGCGCGCGCACGTCGGCCGACGCCGCGGCACGCACGGCCGCCACCGCCGGCGGCGCCAGCAGGTAGCGATACATGACGTCGTTGTCCACGTTGCCCACGCGCGACCCGAGGAAGCCGTCCACGTAGCCGCTGTCGGCGCCGAAGGTGCGGCTGCGGTCACCGGCGAGCGTGATGGCGTTGTCCACCATCAGGCAGAGATTGTCACGCGCGAAGGCCCAGCCATATCCCTCGCCGGCCCCGCGCAGGGTGCCGGCCCGCACGTGCGCCACGCCGCCCTCGGTGAAGCGGACCTCGATTCCAGCGGCGCGCTGCGCGGCCACCGGTGCAGTGAGCCCACCACAGACGGCAAGGCCGAGGAGCGCGCGCGCCGCCGGCCTGCGGATGGCAACCCTCGGGAGCTGGCCTTCGCTGTGCACCCTTCCTCCGATCGCTGGCGGCAGTTAACGTATTTCTGAATCTCGTTCAGTTTTTCGCACTGTCAAGCCGCGGCCGGCCGCCCTTCCGTCATGACGCAGACACCTTCCTCACCGGCGAACTGGACCCCCGGCGCCAGCATCGGGACCTCGGCCTGGCTGCGGCTCGACCAGGCGCGGATCACGGCATTCGGCGCCCTGACCGACGACCTCGAGCCGCTGCACACCGACCCGGACTGGTGCCGCGCACACAGCCCCGTCGGCCGCACCATGGCGTACGGCTTCCTCACGCTCTCCATGCTCACCTCGTTCTTCCACGAGGTGAGTGACAACGCACTGGCCGGCACCACGCAGGCCGCCAGCTACCCGCTCAACTACGGCTTCGACCGCATCCGGTTCGTCTCGCCGGTGCCCGTGGACTCACGCATCCGCGCCCACTTCACGCTGCTCGAGCGCCGCGGACGGCACGACGGCGAGCTGCTGCGCATGGCGGTGCTGGTGGAGATCGAGGGTGAGGCGCGGCCCGCCCTCACCGCGGAATGGCTCACGCTGTGGGTGGCGGGCAGCCCGGCCGCACCGGCTGCCGACGCATGACGTCCACGCGTTCGTCGGCACCGCCGCCGTGGCCACTGGCGGCACTCCTGATGCTGGCGAACACCTTCTCGTTCATCGACCGCACCCTCCTCACGCTGCTCGTCGCCCCCATCCGGGCGGAACTGGGTATCAGCGACACGGTCATCAGCCTCCTGCACGGCCTCACCTTCGCCACGTTGTATGCCGTGATGGGCCTGCCGTTGGGGCGATGGGCGGACCGTGGTGACCGTCCGACGCTCATGGCCGGCGGGGTGGCGCTCTGGAGCGGGATGACGGTGGCGAGCGGCCTCGCGGCCTCGGTGGGCGGGCTGGCGGTGGCGCGCGCCGGCGTGGCCGTCGGCGAGGCCTCGCTGGCGCCGGCGGCCGTGAGCCTGCTGGCCGAGCGCATGCCACAGCGGCTGGTGGCGCGGGCGATCGCACTGTTCCAGTCGGGCATCTTCATCGGCAGCGCGTCGGCGCTGTTCATCGGCGGCGCCCTCCTGCGCGCACTGGACGGCATGGACCGCAGCGTGCTCGGCCCGCTCGCCGGCTTCTCGCCGTGGCGGCTGGTGTTCATGGCCGTCGGCGCGCCGGGGGTGTTGATCGCACTCATGCTGCTGCGGGTGCACGAGCCTCGCCGCACCACCACCCGCGCCGACGCGCCGCCCGCGCCGTCGCTGCAGGAGACCTTCGCCTTCATCCTGGCACACCGCCGGCTCTACGGCTGGCATGTGCTCGCCTTCACCGCGATCACCGTGCTGGCCTACGGTGCGATGGCGTGGATGCCGTCGGTGCTGGTGCGCTCGCACGGCGTGACGACCGCCACGGCGGGGCTCTGGCTTGGCGGCGTGCTGATGATCGCGGCGCCCGCCGGCGTGATGGCGTCCGGGGCGCTGGTGGACCGCGCACTCGCCCGCGGCGAGGGCGATGGTCCGATCCGCGTGGCGCTGGCCGGCGTGGCGCTGCTCGGCGTCGCGGTGCCGGTCTTCGCGCTGGCACCCACGTTCGCCACCGCCATCGCCGCCGACCTGCCACTCGCGTTCGGGCTTGGCTTCCCCTACGGCATCGCGTCGGGATCACTCGCGCTGGTCACGCCGGTCCACTTGCGCGGCCAGGTCATCGCGCTGTATCTGCTGGTCTCGAACCTGATCGGGCTCTCCTGCGGGCCGCTGCTGATCGCGCTTTGCACCGACCACCTCTTTCACCAGGACGCCGCGGTGCGCTACTCGCTGGCCCTGCTCCCGCTGCTCACGGTGCCGCTGGCGATGGTGGCCCTGCGCCACGCCCGTGCCCCGTTCGCCGACGCCTGGCGCGCGCGGCCCGCATGACGCGCGCCCGCACCACCGCCGCCAGCACCGCCACCACCGACGCGCCGCAGGCGTCGGCGTCGCGCCGGTTTCCGGAGTGGGTGGCCGAGCGCCAGACGCAGGACGGCACGCGGCGCAAGGGTGAGCGCACCCGCGATCGCATCCGGCTCGCCACCGTGCAGCTCCTCGACGAAGTGGGGTATCGCGACCTGACCGTGGCCGAGATCTGCGCGCGGGCCGACGTCACCGCGCCGGTGCTGTACCTCTACTTCGAGAACAAGCAGGCACTGATGACCGACGTGCTGCGCGAGTTCCTCGACGACTTCCTCGCCCGTGGCGAGGTGGCGACTGCCGCCACCGCATTCGAGTCGATCCACTCCGCCAACCGCACCTGGATCGCGCTCGCCCGGGAGAACGCCGGCTTGATGCGCTGCCTGCTGCAGCTCTCCGACGACGTGCCGGAGTTCGCCGCCCTGTTCGCCAACGCCAGCGATGCGTGGTACCGCCGCATCGCGCGCAACGTGGTGCGCCGCTTCCCGAGCGCCGCCACCGAGGAAGCGGGCATCCACCTCATCGCCCATGCGATGGGCGCGATGATGGACGAGGTCACGCGCAAGCTCTTCTCGGGCAACGACCCGCACCTGCAGGCCCTGGTGGCCACGGTGGCCCCCACCGACGACGACCTGGCGCGGTTCCTGAGCCTGATCTGGCACCGCGCGCTGTACGCCGCCGACCCCGAGCCGGGCGCCGCACCGCCGGTGGCACCACGGCTGGCGGCCGCCGCCCGTCGCGCCGCACGACGCGCCCCGTAACCGGCGCGAGCGACACGACATGCCGGCGATCCCGCTGCTCGCCCACCTCACGGCGTGGGCGGAACGCGCCCCCGGCGATCCGGCGGCGCAGCAGGGTGACGAGGTGTGGTCGACAGGGGAATTGCTGCGCCAGGCCGATGTCACCGCCCACCTCCTGCAGCGGCACGGCGTGCGGGCCGGCGACCGCGTGGCGTGGCACGGCGGTTCGTCGCTCGACTTCGCGGCCGTGCTGCTCGCCACCTGGCGGCTGGATGCCACCTACGTCGGCATCAACCCGCGCTACACCGATCGCGAGGTGCGGGACGTGCTCGCGCGCACGTCACCCGCGGTGGTGCTCACGCCGTCGTCGCTGCGTGACGCACGGCGCCGCACCGATGCTGCCGCCCTGCCGGCCGCGCTGCCCGAGCCGCGTGGCGACCGCCCCGCCCTGCTGGTGTTCACCACCGGCTCCACCGGACGACCGAAGGTGGCCGTGCTGCCGCACCGCGGCATCGCCGCCGCCTCGGCCACGCAGGCGGCCGCGATGCGCAGCCACGCGCGCCGCACCATCAACGCCCTCCCCGCCAACCACATCGGCGGCATCGTGAACATCACCACCGCCACTTGGTGGGCACACGAGACGGTGGACTTCGTCCCCGTCTTCTCACCGGCGGCGATCATCGAGCGCCTGAACGCGACGTCCGACGTGCGGCTGGCGGCGGTGCCGATGCTGTTCCAGCGCTGCCTCGAGGCACCGGACTTCGCCGCCGCCGCGCGCGGGCGGCTGGTGCACGCCCTCTCCGGCGGTGCGCCACTGCCGGCCACGGTGTGCGAGCGGCTGCGCGCACTCGACGTGACCGTGCAGGGCATGTACGGCCAGAGCGAGGTGTGCGGGTCGGTGTGCTTCACCGGGCTGCAGGACGACACCGCCACCACCTGCGACACGGTGGGATGGCCGGTCCCCGGCATGGAGCTGCGCCTCGGGCCACTCGACGGCAGCGCGGGCGCGGGAGACGAGGGCGAGGTGCAGGTGCGCGGGGCGCAGCTGTTCACGCACTACCTCGACGATCCCGGTGCCACCCGCGCCGCCGTCACCGCCGACGGCTGGCTGCGCACCGGTGACCTCGGCGCGCGCCGGCCCGACGGGGCGCTGCGGCTCACGGGACGCCTGAAGGAGCTGATCAACACCGGCGGGCACAAGGTGATGCCGGGCGAGGTGGAGCGGGTGCTGATGGCGCATCCGCAGGTGGCTACGGCGGTGGTGCTAGGCACACCCGACGCGGCGTTCGGCGAGACGGTGGCGGCGGCCATCGTCACGCGCGACGGCCGCAGCGCAGAGTGGCCCGTGCTCGAACGCTGGTGCCGCGACCAGCTCGCGAACTACAAGGTCCCGAAACGCTGGATGCAGGTGGATGCCCTGCCGCTCCTCGGCGTGGGCAAGGTCGACCGACAGGCGCTCACGGCGCAGCTCACCGCCAACACCCATGACTGAGATCATCGGATACCTGGACCACTGGAGCGTGCGCGCCGGCGACACGATCACGGCCTTCGTGCACTCGGACCCGTCCCGCGAGGTGACGGCCGACATCGTCGAGCTGACGCGGTTCTCCGGCCACTACGCCACCGGGCCGGCCGTCGCGGGCACGCCGTCGGCACGCGTCACCGCCGCGCCACAGCACACGGCGATCGGCTCGTTCGCGCGTGCGCCCATCCCGGCCCTCGCCGGCCCGGCCGGGTGCACGCTGTCGCTGCTCGTGCGGCCCACCTTTGCGCATGCCGGCACCATCGTCGCGATCGCCGGCGATGGTGGTGCGCGGGCGGCGCTGCAGTGGAACGGCGTGGACGAGGTGCGGCTGCTGGATGCCGATGGTGTGACGCGATGCGTGGCACCGCTGGTCCTCGCCCGCTGGAGCAGTGTGGTGCTCGTGGTGCAGCGCGACGGCTGCACGCTGACCACCTCCGCACACCGCCGCCGGACGGCCACGGCGCACACCGCGCGCACGCCGTGGGTGCCGCAACTGGATGCCGCGACCACGCTGTGGCTGGCGGCGGCGCCGGATGTGCACGGCCGGGCCGCCGGCCATTTCGATGGGCTGGTGGATGCCCCCGCCGTCCACCGGACCGCGCTGTCCGCAGGAGAAGCGCAGGCACTCCACGCGACACCCGGGGCACACGCGGCGGCGCATCCCGCACTGGTGGCCGCCTGGGATGCCTCCCGCGAGTGTGCCAGCGACCGGCTGGTGGACGTGGGACCGCTGGCGCTGCACGGCACGCTGTTCCAGGGACCCACGCGCCTCGTGCCCGGCGCCTTCTGGACGGCCGGCGTGCTGGATCCCGCGCGTGATCCGGCGGGGTTCGCCGCCGTGCACTTCCACCAGGACGACCTCCGCGACGCGGGGTGGGGGCCCACCGTCAGACTCACGCTTCCCGCCACGCTGGCGTCGGGCGTGTACGGGCTGCGCGTGCGGTGCCGCACCAGCGACGACCTGGACGTGATCCCGTTCTGGGTGCGCGCGCCATCGGCGGCGGCGGCACGCGCACTCGCGTACCTCGCCCCCACGTACACCTACCTGGCGTACGGCAACGCGCCCAATGCCATGCTCGGCCCGCCGTACTGGGGGGCGGATCACCCGAGCGAGCACCAGCGCAAGGCGCACCGCGAGTTCGGGCCATCACTCTACAGCCGGCATCCGGACCATTCCGGCGTGTCGCTCGTGTCGCGGCACCGCCCCATCCTCACCATCCGGCCCGGCGTGCGCCCGTGGGGCTTCGAGTCGGACCGGCTGCTCACCGACTGGCTGCAGCGCCACGCCTACGACTTCGACGTGCTCACCGACGAGGACGTGGATGCCGAGGGGCTCGCGGCGCTCGCGGCCCATCGCGTGATCGTCACGGGCAACCATCCCGAGTACTGGTCGGCGCGGATGCTCGATGCGCTGGAGGAGTGGCTGCAGCAGGGGGGCCGGTTGCTCTACACCGGCGGCAACGGGTTCTACTGGAAGATCAGCAGCCTGGCGTCGCTGCCGGGCGTGATCGAGTGCCGACGGGCGGAAGGGGGCACGCGACCGTGGATCGCGGAGCCCGGGTGCACGCACCACCAGCTGGATGGTGCGCCCGGCGGGTTGTGGCGCCGGCTGGGGCGGCCGCCGCAGGGTGTGGTGGGGGTGGGTTTCGCGGGGCAGGGGTTCGAGCGGTCGGCGCCGTACCGGGTGCGGCCGGAGGCGCGCGCCGGGTGGACGGCGTTCGCGCTGCAGGGCGTCGAGGGTGAGCAGATCGGCACCAGCGGCCGGTTCGGCGGCGGCGCGGCCGGCCAGGAGATCGACCGCCACGACCTGCGACTCGGCTCGCCGCGCGAGTCGGTCGTGCTGGCGTCGTCCCAGGGGCTGCACGATGCCGTGACGTTGCGCACGCTCGAGGAGCTGCTGTCCCACGAGCCCTACGCGCCGGACCCCAAGGTGCGGGCGGATGTGACGCTGGTCCCAGTGGACGGGGGCGGCATGGTGTTCACCACCGGCTCGATGGCGTGGGTGGGGGCGCTGGACGATGCAGGGGTGTCGCAGGTGATGCGGAACGTGCTGGACCGGTTCCTGGATCCGGCGGCGCTCGTGGCGGGGGTGGGGGCAGCGGACGGCTAGGAATTCAGCGAGAAATTCGGTGACAGTGCACTCATTTCCGGGAAATCCGGTGACAGTGCACTCAGGGAAATCCGGTGACAGTGCACTCATTGGAAATGCGGTGACAGTGCACTCATTTCCGGGAAACTCGGTGACAGTGCACTCATAGCCCGGGTCGTGTTCCGACCCGGGGCGCTGCCGCCCACCCTCACGCCGCCATCATCCCCAGCACCACCACGATCAGCGATCCCGCCAGCAGCGCCAGCAGCCCCGGCACCCGGACCTTCTTCAGGTAGAAGAGCAACCCGAACCCCGCCAGGGAGAGCAGCACCAGGAACACGCCCACGGCATCGATGAGCCAGGCCCACACGGTCCCCGCGTCACGCCCGCGATGCAGGTCGTTCAGCACGCCGATCGCCCCCTGCGACGACACCGTCAGCTCGTATGTGCCGCGCGACAGGTCGATGAAGGTCGCCGCCGTGTAGCCCGGCGCGCGGAACGTCAGCGCCCCCTGCCGATCATCCTCCGTGCGATCCGCCACCGTGCCGTGTACGCCATGCGTGGTACGCAGGAACTCCGACACCAGCAGCCAGTCGGTGCCCTTCGCCGTGTGCCACGTGGCCGGCAGCGTGCCCTTCAGCGTCTCCGTGCGCTCCGTCGCAAGCCAGTCGGGATGGTTGAGCGTCACCCCGGTGACCGCGAAGAACAGCACGATCACGAGGTTCACCAGCGACACGTACACGTGCAGCCAATGCAGCACGCCGCGCAGCCGCAGCCGCACGGCGCGCCGCCGACCGATCACCCGCGCCGACCGCTCCACCACCGCCGCGCCGGCCGCAGGTCTATCGCCGGCGACGGTACTCGACATGCGCCCTCCGGATCTCCTCGTTGGTGCCGAGATCGGCCGCCACCGGGCGCGCGCCGAGCGCCAGCTCCTGCTGCATCACGCCGTAGCCGCCATGCTCGCGCGAGGCCTCGATGTACACGCGGTACGTGCCCTGCAGCACGGGCTGGCCGCGATCGTCGCGCCCGTTCCAGGTCACGCTGTACTGGCCGGGCAGCCGCGTGGCGCTCGACGTGGTGGCGATCAGGTCCTGGCTCGCGCCATCCACCCCCGACATCCACCGCCGCAGCTCGCGGATGTAGCGCGGCCCGCGCCCGGTGGTGTTCACCCAGAGACTCAGCGTGCGCACCGGCCGGCCGGTGGCATCCTCCACCCACACGGCCACGTACGGCCGGTGGTAGCGAGCGCCCTCCTGCGGCGCGATCTCGAGATCCACCGCCAGCTCGAAGCGGTCGTCCCACACCGGACCGGCATCACCGGCGCCCCCAACCCGGCCCCGACGGAATGCCGAGAGGCCGGTGGCCGCGAGCAGCAGCCCGGAGAGCTGCACGAGCATCCCGCGACGGCCGACGGGCGCCTGCGACAGGAGGTGACGCGAGTGCGTGGCATCGGACATGGTCAGCTCCCGTGCGTCGTGGCGGTCGCGTGCAGCGGCGTGGCCGCAGCATCCCAGGTGGCGTTCGTGATCCGGCGCCCGTCGTGCGTGACGAGCAGGCACCCGATGGCCGGCAGCGTGTCCGCGAGGGCCAGGCTCTCGCGTGGTGACATCACGCTGAAGGCGGTGGAGAGGGCGTCGGCCGTGGCGCAGTTGGGCGCCAGCACCGAGGCGCTGGCGATGTGTTCCGCCGGCTGGCCGGTGCGCGGGTCCACGATGTGCGACACGCGACGCCCGTTGGTGACGAAGCCGCGCCGGTAGCCGCCGCTGGTGGCCAGCGCCGCGTTGTGCAGCCGCACCACCGCGATCGGTGGGGCGTTCTCTGCCGGCGCGTGCGGATCGGCGATGCCCACCGACATGGTGTCGTCACCGCAGTGCTGGATGTCGCCGCCGATGTTGAGCAGCACGCTCCCCACGCCGGCCACGTCACGCGCCCGGGCCGCCGCACGCGCCACGATGTACCCCTTGGCGATGGCATCCAGCGAGATCGCGAGCGGCGTGCGGCGACGCGCCGTGCCGCGCGCCACGTCCAGGCTCCAGCGCGGGACGTGCATCGCGGACAGCAGCGTGGTGAACGTCTCCTCGTCCAGCGCGCAGTCGGCGTGGTCGCGGAGCACCGTGATCACGGCCTGTGCCGCCGGATCGAAGGCGCCGCCGGTGAGCACGCGCCACTGCTCACTGGCCCGCAGCACCTCCACCAGCTCCGGCGACACGCAGACATCGCAGTCGCGCGTCATGAGCCAGCAGGCCAGCTCGCTGGTGCCCGACCACGCGCTCAGGATCGGCTCCAGCCGGTCCACCTCGGCCAGCGCCGCCGACTCGGCGCGCTGTGCCGCGCGATAGCTGGCGGCCGTCACCTGCAGCTCGAACGAGGTACCGAGCACCTGCTCGTAGTGGAAGGTGTGGTGCTGGCGGCGCGAGGCCGACCGGAGCGCCGGCCAGGCGCGCAGGGCCAGGCCGAGTCGGCTGTCCATGAGACTGAGCATGATCCGAATCCGTTGAGGCCCGCGATGCTGCGGGCGGCGGTCGATCCGTGGCACACCTCCACCTGGATTGCACCCACAGGCGACCGGTGACACGTCCGTTCCCTGATTCGTACAGCGGGCGCTCGGCGGGCGTTGGCGACTGGACGGTGTGACGCGGTGCTCGAGCGGCCTGAAGGCGGGCACACTCCACCCCGTCGCCTGACACGGAGGGTCGGATGCCGCCCCGCGCCTGAGTCGACCCGTGGCTCAGCGCCCGACGGAGACGCGCCCGGTGGTGCCCGGCGCGACGACCACCCGTGCCACACTCACCTCACGTCCCGCCGGCAGCAGCATGGTCGTGGCCTTCACGCTGGCACCATTCACCTGCAGCGTGGTGTGACGCCCTGCGAACGCCGCCTGCCAGACCAGCGCCGGCCCGCGATGGTTGGTGAAGGCGGTGGAGCGACGGCCCTCATGCCGCACCGTCACGTCGTTGCCACGCACGCCCAGGTGCTGCAGCTCCACGAACGAGGCTGCCGGCGGCAGCTGCGCAAGTGTCATGATGGCGGGATTGTCGAAGTAGCGCAGCAGCTCCGTCTCGTGGCCCGGTACGACAGGGTCGACACCGATGCCCATCACCCCGGTCACGATCGCACCCACCACCGAGAAGCTCACCTCGGGATACTCGCGCCGCGCCCGCGACCCGGCGCTGAGTGACAGCAGCTCGGCGTACGCCTCGGTGGCGGCGCCGTAGCGGTACAGCACCTCCGGGTGATGCGATTGCTCCTCGATCGGGGCCGGCGGCGAGGTGCGGACCTGCTCCCGCAGCGCCTCCAGTGCACCGAGCGTCTGCGGCCCCTCTGCCGCCACCGGCCAGTACAACGCAGCCGAGTTCCACGCATTGGGCCCGCGATGCCCCAGCACCTGGCTGGTGGACAGGAAGTCATGGAAGGTGCGCGTGCGCTCGTCCCACCAGCGGCCGTTCACCAGCGCCTTCACCTCACCGGCCTTCGCCAGCCAGGTGCGCGCGCCGGCCAGGTCACCGCGCACCTCGCGGATGCGCGCGTAGGCCGCGAATCCCGCGTATTGTGCGGCCAGCAGGTCCAGGCCCACGGTGAAGTCGTCCGTCTCCTCGTTGTAGCCGGGAATGCCGCGGTTGCCGCTGAAGCGCGCGTCGGGGTCGTTCGCCGTGGGGGCGTTCATCATCCGCGGCCGTGTCATCACCGACTCCGGGCCCAGCTGCCACCGCGCCACGTACTCGGTGACCGTGCGGTCGTAGAAGTGCAGGAAGGCACCGTCGGTGACGTAGTCGCGGTTGCCCGACCAGAGGTACATGCGCCACGACGCGTCCAGCAGGTCGAAGTTGGCGGGGAGGTTGTACCAGAAGTCGCGATCGTTGCGGTAGTCGGCGTGCGCGGGCTGGCCGTGGCGATCGATCTCCCAGTAGCCCGCCCAGTCGCGTTCCGCGCTGATCGACGCGACGAAGCGCCCGAGCATGTTGCGCAGGTGCACCTGCATGCCGAGCGCGTGCGCGCCCACCGCCTGGTGCGCCACGTCGCGCATGCAGAACGCCGCGCGGCCCGGCAGTGCGGCCTCGAACCACGGCCCCACGGCATCACCGTCGACGGCGTAGGCGGTGGCCTGCGCCCGGGCCCAGGTGAACGCACCAACGAGGCGCGGGTCGTCGCTGCGGAGCGAGAGCGGCGAGGTGAAGCTGCGGGCCTGCGCCACGACGGCAGCGGACTGCAGCGCGAATGCGATGCCAAGAAAGAAAAGCCTGCGCATGCCGGACGCTCCGGAGGAGTGGCGCACCGCCGGCACGGCCCGGGAGCCGTGTGGCGAGGATCCCCGCGAATGTGCGTGGGTGCACCGGGCGCCGCGAGCGGCGCGGCATGGCGCCGCCCCGGGACCTGACCGGGGCGGCGCGATCAGCGCATCACCGGCGCCGACCTCAGGGCTGCGCGCCCGCCGGACCGGCCTGCGGGTAGCGCGAGAGCATCCGACGGATGGACTCGCTCACCCGCTTCTCCATCTCGCGGGGGTTGTCGAGGAGCCCCGTCACGTCGGTCTGCGACCAGCCGCGCCACACGATCTTCTTCGTCCGGGCGTCGGCCACGTCCAGGAGCAGCGTTCCCTCGTCGAACTCCACCACCGTGCTCCCCTGCCGCATCCACGGATCGGTGTAGCCACGCGCCTCGTCCGTCCGCACCACGTCCACCCGCTGGCGCACGCTCACGTGGTAGTGCACCAGCAGGTCGGGCGACGTCGTGCGGCGCTGCACCCCCTTCGCCGCCATCTCCAGCTCCACGGCTGCGCGCACGCGCGAGTCGAAGAACGGGTTGTTGTCGAGCCGCACGTCGCCCGCGGGCATCGTATCGCCGGCGCCCCAGTCGAACGAGTGATACTGGTCCAGCCGGATCGCAGGATCGAAATCCGCGCCGGCGCTGACCGATGCGCAGGCCGCCAGCACGGCGGTGGACGACACCACGGCGAGGCGTGTGAGACGTGCGAGGAACATGTTCCACCCGGGAAAGGGGAAAAGCGTGTCACCACAAGATCGGTGACACGCACGCCGGAACCTGTCAGGCGTTCCCCCTGCCGTCAGGGAAATTCAGTCCCCGTGGCGCCGGTCCACCGTGCTCACGTGATGTGCCACGGGGACACCGCGCGAGTGCCACGTACTCAGCGCGCGCCTGCCCGTCGGCGACGTCGCGACAGTGCGCCAAGTCCCGCCAGCCCCGACGCCATCAAGGCCCAGCTCGACGGTTCCGGCACCGCAGTCAGTGCGAGTCCGTCCAGCCCGCCCGGCGTCCCGACGTCGCCCACCAGCGTGGCCGCACCGGTGCCGAGGTCGACGGTGTAGAGCTGCCCCGTCATGGCACCGCTCGCCATCGCCGTGAACCAGGCCGTGTTCATCCCGCCGATCGTGACGATGTCGAACCCCGTGATCGATGCGCCGGCCGCCAGCCCCAGGCTGCCCACGGTGCTGATGGTGCCACCGTTGGGGTTGTCGATCTTCACGAGCTGGCCGAGCGTCGGGTCGATGCCGTACAGCGTGGTGCCGGTGCCCGGATCGGTGTCGGAATTGGTGTACGCCACTGCCGTGAACGACGGCACACGGCCCACGTTCACGTCGCCCATCGCGAAGGTGTAGCCGCCATCCACCAGCGTGGCGCCGCTCATCGGATTGAGCCGGAAGTTCGTGCCCCCGCTGCCCACCAGCCTGATGCGATCCACCGTGGGATTGAAGTCGAAGCCGACGTTCCCCGCCGTGTTCGCCACGTCGAACACCTCCGTGGCCGCACCGCTGGTGAGGCTCACGGTGTAGAGCTTGTCGCCATCGTAGCCGTAGAGCTGGTTGGTGGCCGGCCGGAAGTCGATGCCGGTGAGGCGCACACCGGTGGCACCGATGGTGCTCACGGCGCCCGGTGTGTTCGGATCGAGCCGGACGAGTTGCTGCACACCACCGGGCGCGGTGGTGATGCCATAGGCCGTGACCTCTGCGGCGGCCGCCTGCGCGGAGGCGAGCAGCAGGACGGCGAGCGGGATGGTGCGTGTGAGAAGACGAGGCATGGCGCGTGCGCTCCTGACGAGGTGGAGACGGCGACAGCGGACGCGACCAGCCGATTCTCCGTCAGCCGGCGCGCCACGGCCGCCGTCCGGAAGCCGTTCCCGCCTCTACGCTCCCTGCCATCCATCGGATCTCGCGCGCCGCCGCTGGCGCGCCCGGCACTGGCGCGGCAGCCGGCTCAACCGCCGGCCATCGCACCGATGATCAGCAGCGGCTCCCGGCCACCCGCGACACTCTCCGGCAACGCGTCATCCGGCGACCCGTGCGACAGGTCACGCTGCTCGGCGAAGAAGCGCACGAACGCGCGGCGCTGCTGCGTGTCATGATCGCGGATGGTGCCCCGCAGCATGGGGTAGCGTGCCTCGATGGCATCCACCACGGAACGCAGCGTCACCGGCGCCTCCACTGCCACCGTGATCTCCGCGCCGGCCTGTGCCAACGCACGCAGCGGCGACGGCAGCACGACCCGGATCATGGCAGCGTCTGCACCTCGACCGACAGCACCGCCGGCAGGTCGCGCACGATCGGCATCCAGGTGTCACCCGAGTCGCTGGAGCAGTAGACCTGCCCACCGGTGGTGCCGAAGTACACGCCGCACGATGCCATGGTGTCCACCGCCATCGCATCCCGCAGCACGTTCACATAGCAGTCCCGGTCCGGTAGCCCATGGCCCAGCGCCTCCCACTCGGAGCCGCCGGTGCGGCTGCGATACACGCGCAGCGCACCGTCGGGCGGGAAGTGGTGCGCGTCGCTGGTGATCGGCACCACGTAGATCGTCTCCGGCTCGTGCGCGTGCACCTCGATCGGGAAGCCGAAGTCGGTGGGCAGGTTGCCGCTCACCTCATGCCAGTGATCCCCCGCATCGTCGCTGCGCATGATGTCCCAGTGCTTCTGCATGAAGAGCCGCTCGGGGTGTGACGGGTGCATGGTGATGTGGTGCACGCAGTGCCCCACCTCCGAGTCCTGCGCGGGGATCTCGCCGGAGCGCAGCCCCGTGTTGATCGGCCTCCAGGTCACGCCGCCGTCGTCGGTGCGGAACGCCCCTGCGGCCGAGATCGCGATGTAGATGCGGTCCGGGTTCACCGGGTCGAGCACGATGGTGTGCAGGCAGAGCCCGCCGGCGCCGGGCTGCCATTGCGCGCCCGAACCGTGCGTGCGCAAGCCGGACAGCTCCACCCAGCTCGCACCGCCGTCGGTGGACTTGAAGAGCGCGGCGTCCTCCACCCCCGCATACACGGTGTCACGATCGGTGAGTGACGGCTCGAGGTGCCAGACCCGCTTGAACTCCCAGGGATGCGGCGTGCCGTCGTACCACTGGTGCGTGCCGGGCACGCCGTCGTAGGCGAAGCGGTTGTCCACCGCGGTCCAGGTCAGGCCACCATCGTCCGAGCGCTGGATGAGCTGACCGAACCATCCCCCCGACTGCGAGGCCCAGATGCGATCGGGATCGACCGGCGAACCCTTGAGGTGATACATCTCCCAGCCCGGGAAATGCGGACCGGCGACGTTCCATTGCTTCCGGTCGCCATCGGACGTGAGGATGAATGCCCCCTTCTTCGTTCCGACCAGGACACGTACGCGGCTCATGCTGGTGCTCCGTGGCAGCAGGTTGTCGCAGACATCGGGATCGAGGATCGTGGCGGAGACCGGCCCGTCATGCCCGACAGCCGCACCGCCACGATTGCGCCTCACACCACAAGTCGCCAGCCTTGGACGTCATTTCGCCGCGAAACTCATCGTGCCGCCCATGGATCCCGGTCCCGCACCAGCGCCAGACGTGCTGCCCGCCCTCTCGGCTGACGAGCGGCAGCGGTACGCGCGCCACCTGTCGCTGCCGGGGATCGGCACCGACGGCCAGCGACGGCTGAAGTCGGCGCGCGTGCTGCTCGTCGGCGCCGGCGGCCTCGGCTCACCGACCGCGCTCTACCTGGCCGCCGCCGGTGTCGGCACCATCGGCCTCGTGGATGGCGACGTGGTGGACGTGACCAACCTGCAGCGGCAGGTGCTGCACGGCACGAAGGATGTCGGCCGCCCGAAGCTCGACTCGGCGCGCGACCGGCTGCACGACCTCAACCCCCACGTGCAGGTCACGCTGTACCGCGAGTGGCTCACGGCAGCGAATGCGCTGGAGGTGATGCGCCGCTGGGACATCGTGATCGACGGCACCGACAACTTCGCCACCCGCTACCTGGTGAACGACGCCTGTGTGCTGCTGGGCATTCCCAACGTGCATGGGTCGGTCTTCCAGTTCGACGGGCAGGCGTCGGTGTTCGCCACGCCGCACGGACCCTGCTATCGCTGCCTCTATCCCGAGCCGCCACCACCCGGCATGGTGCAGAACTGTGCGGAGGGCGGCGTGTTCGGCGTGCTGCCCGGCCTGATCGGCACCATCCAGGCCGTGGAGACGATCAAGCTCATCACCGGCGTGGGCGAGACGCTGGCCGGGCGGCTGCTGATGATCGATGCCCTCACGATGCAGTTCCGCACCGTGGAGTTCTCGCGCGATCCCGCCTGCCCCGCCTGCGGCACGCGCACCATCGACCGGTTGATCGACTACGACCGGTTCTGCGGCACGCCCGCCATCGGCAGCACGACCGGTGCCGTTCCCGAGATCACGCCGGCCGAACTGGCCGCCCGCCTCGCCCGCGGTGACGCGATCGACCTCGTCGACGTGCGGGAGCCGCGCGAGGTGGCGGTATCGCAGATCGCCGGCGCACGCCACATCCCGCTGCGCACGCTCGCCGACGCCGCCCACACGCTGGATGCCTCGCGCGAGATCGTGCTCGTCTGTCGCAGCGGGATGCGCAGCAGCGAGGGGGTGCGGACGCTGCAGGCCGCCGGCTTCAGCCGTCTGTCGTCGCTGGCGGGCGGGATGGTGCGCTGGACGGAAGACGTCGATCCGTCGCTGCCTTCGCCAGGCTGATCGCCTCGCGCGCGATCCGGTCGAAGTGGTCGCTGCGCTCGCGTGCCCAGCGCGGCAGGCTGATGAACGGCGATGCGAGGAGCACCGCGCCGATGGCCGCGGGAATTGCCGCGACGAGGGCCAGGCCAGGCCGCACCGTCCCGCCGGCGGCGAGGGTCGCCGCGGACATGAACGCGCCGAGCCCGCCGATCAACGGGGCCACCAGCGCGCTCGACTTGCGCGTGGACATGCGCAGCCGGTGTCCGCCGTCGATCGGCTCCACCGCGATGCGCAGCGCGCCATTGCGCCACTCGCGCACGCTGCCGTCGCGATGTTCGGTGCCTCGCGCGGCGAAGGTGGCACGCATCGTGGAGACGAGCACGCTCCAGGCCTCGTCGCCGAGCACGCCGGGCAGGAGCACCTCCTTCGCCACACCGACCGGCAGCCCCGCCGAGCGCTCGAGCGTGGCCGGCCGCAGCGCCCCGCTGGCCGACTCTTCCAGCGCGCGCGTCACGGCATCCGGGGAGAGGCCGACGTCACGCGCGATCTCGTGCACCTGCGCCACCGTCAGCCCCGACGACTCGCTCACCTCGGCGGCGCGCGCGAGCACGGCAGACACCTCCGAATCGCTCAGACGTCGCTGGTCGGTCATGCGTGGAACGGTGGCGGGACAGGGCTGGCCCGCGACGGAACGGGGGCCGGGTGAAAGTTACGACCGCCGTCCCGCAGCCGCCTGCCGTTCGATCGGCCAGTGGCACGCCGGGCAGGCGTCACGCGCCCACGTCGCCCGCGGCCGCGCGGCCCGCAGCCCGGCCGCTGAACAGGCATCCGCCGAGGAAGGTGCCCTCGAGCGCGCGATAGCCGTGCACGCCGCCGCCACCGAAGCCCGCCACCTCGCCGGCCGCGTAGAGTCCCGGCATCGGCTGGCCGTCGGCGCCAAGCACCCGTGCCTGCAGGTCGGTCTCCAGTCCGCCGAGTGACTTCCGCGTCACCACGTGCAGCTGCACGGC
The DNA here is from genome assembly GCA_020851035.1 of Gemmatimonadaceae bacterium. NCBI lineage: Bacteria > Pseudomonadati > Gemmatimonadota > Gemmatimonadia > Gemmatimonadales > Gemmatimonadaceae > Gemmatimonadaceae bacterium. The sequence goes on from JADZDM010000021.1 coordinate 281,033, forward strand.
CACCAGCGGGCCGTCGGCCGGATCGAGCAGCGGCGCGGGCGGCGCCACCCGCACCAGCCGCTCGCTCAGCAGTGCCCGTGCATTCCGCACGATGGCGAGCTGCGGGTCCTTGCCGGCCACGTTGTGCACCTGCGCGTCCCGGTCGGTCACCTCGCGGTGCACCGTGTCGTGATCCAGCCGGCCATCACCCGCCACGGCGCGCATGCCCTCCACCAGCTCGGGCAGCGTGCGCCGCACCACGAAGTCGGCGCCCCGGTCCATGAAGGCCTGCACCGGCGCCTGCACCGCGCGACCGATCCGGCGCAGCGTGAGCGACAGGCTCTTGCCCGTGAGGTCGGGGTTCTGCTCGCTGCCGGAGAGGGCGAACTCCTTCCGGATGATCGCACGGTTGAGCAGGAACCAGGTGTAGGGGTGCCCGTGGGTGCCGATGTGCTGCAGCGTGCCGAGGGTGTCGGCACCCGGGATGTTCGGATACGGAAGTCGCTTGCCTTCGGGGTCGAGCCAGAGGCTGCTCGGCCCGGGCAGGATGCGGATGCCGTGTGCCGGCCAGATCGGGCTCCAGTTGCGCACCCCCTCGGTGTAGTGCCACATCCGGTCGGGGTGCACCAGCCGCGCACCGGCGGCGTGCACCGCCTGCTGCAGCAGGCCGTCCACATGCTCCGGCACCCCCGAGAGCATGAACGACGGCGGTGCACCAAGGCGCGCCACCGGCCAGTGCTGCCGCACCAGCGCATGGTTGCCGCCGATGCCACCCGACGTCACGATCACGGCGCCGGCGTGGAGGGTGAAGTCGCCCACCACCGTGCGCGTGCTCGCCGCGCCACGCGCCACCGTCGTGGGCTCGAGCACCTCGCCGCTCACGCCGTGCACCACGCCACCGGTCACCTGCAACGCCGTCACCCGGTGCCGGAACCGCAGCTGCACACGCCCCGCGGCCGCGTGGGCACGCACGCGGCGCACGAAGGGCTCGAGCACGGCCGGCCCGGTGCCCCACGTCACGTGGAACCGCGGCACGCTGTTGCCGGAGGCACCGGCGCCGGCCGCACCACGTTCCGCCCATCCCACTGCCGGGAACCAGCGCAGGCCCTGTGCATGCAGCCAGGCGCGCTTCTCACCGGCGGCGAAGTCCACGTACGCCGCCGCCCACCGGCGCGGCCAGTGATCGTCGTCGCGATCGAAGCCCGCCGTGGCCATCCAGTCACGCAGCGCCAGCGCGTGCGAGTCGCGGATGCCAAGGCGCCGCTGCTCGGGTGAGTCAACGAGGAAGAGCCCGCCGAGCGACCAGAATGCCTGCCCGCCGAGATTCTGCTCCCCTTCCTGGTCCAGGAGCAGCACCGAGCGTCCGGCATCCGCCGCCTCGGCGGCTGCGACGAGGCCCGCCAGTCCGGCACCGACGATGATGATGTCCGCCACCGACTGCGCCATGCATGCACCCCGGGCAGGAGACCGCGCGCCGGCGACGGCCGCGTTGCCGGTCCGCCTGCGCACCGGAGTATACGGGCGCGCCAGCGGCCGCGAGCGGTGGCATGTGCGTGCTGGCTCACCGGCACCAGGCCCCGGCGAACACCAGCGGCGTGTAATCGAAGTTCCGGAAGCAGTCGCCGGTCGGAGCATTCCGGCTGGCGGCGTTGAAGATCCTCTCTATACCGCCGGTATTGCTGCGGTTTTCGCCTGGCCAACCAGGCGCCCCATCCGGCTGTGTGCTCTCCGAACTTCGATTGCACGCCACTAGATTTCACGGGATCGACGCTGCCGGGACGGCGCGCGCCCAGCGTGCCCGACGACGGCACAGAGGAGAGACACCGATGTCGATGGCGTTCCTGAGGGACGACGCGGAAGGGGAGATGCCCCGCCGCCACTACGACCTGCCCGACCGCGACGATCCGGGCTTCGACCGCGCCGCTGCGCGCGCGCTGCTGGAAGCCACCCGCGTGGACGAGACGCAACTCGCCGAGCGCGCCACCGGTTACTACTGGGGCGAGCCGAAGCTGCGCCCGTATGCCGAGGAGATCCGGCAGGCGGCCGAGCTCGCAGGCGATGAGCGGATGGAGCAGCTCGCGCGTCGGTTCCAACGGCAATAGGCGCGGTGCGCCGCAACAGCATCGCGCGTGGCTGACCGGCCGCCACGGCGCTGGCGACGACTTCTCGGGCGTATCGCGGCCACACTCCTGCTCGCAGGGGGCGTGGCCGTCGCCAGCGCATGGCAGTCGTTCGGCGACGGCGCCGAGGGGGCACGGCTGTCGCACATGACGCAGTCCCCGCAGTGGCACGACGGCCGGTTCCACAATCCAGGGCCGATGTGGAACGACATGGGCGGCGCCATCTCGCGCCTGCTCGATCCACCACCCGCCACCGTGCCCGACAGCGCCGGCGTGCCGGTGGTGCATCCGACCCGGTCCTCGCTGCTGGCGGTCCCCGCGTCGGGACTGCGCGTCACCTGGTTCGGCCACTCGTCCAGCCTGATCGAGATCGACGGCGTGCGTTTGCTCACCGACCCGATCTGGAGCACACGTCCGTCACCGGTCACCTGGGCAGGACCGCAACGCTGGTTCCCGCCGGTGATCGCGCTCGACAGCCTGCCGCCGATCGACGCCGTGCTGATCTCGCACGACCACTACGACCATCTCGATCGCGCCACCATCCAGGCGATGCGTGGCTGGACCACGATGTTCATCGTGCCGCTGGGCATCGGGGCGCACCTCGAGTCGTGGGGCATTCCGCCTGCACGCATCGTGGAACTGGACTGGTGGCAGCCGGTGCGCGTCGGCGCGCTGGAGATCGTGGCGACACCCGCGCGCCACGCCTCCGGACGCCTGTCACCGCAGTCCGATCAGACGCTCTGGGCGGGCTACGCCATACTCGGTCCGGCGCACCGTGCCTTCTATTCGGGCGACACCGGCCTGCACGAGACGCTCGGCGAGATCGGCACCAGGTACGGCCCGTTCGACGTGGCGCTGATCGAGTCGGGCCAGTACGACGCCGCCTGGCCGGACTGGCACCTGGGACCGGAGCAGGCCGTCGAGGCGAGCCGCCGCGTGCGGGCGAAGGCGATGATCCCGGTGCACTGGGCGCTGTTCAAGCTCGCGAGCCACGGCTGGACGGAACCCGCCGAGCGCGTGCTGGCCGCCGGCCGCTGTCTGGGCGTGGCCATCATCACGCCGCGACCCGGCGCGAGCGTCGAACCCGCGAGCCTCGCCGGCGATGACGCGGAGCGCTGGTGGCCGACGCTGCCGTGGTCCACCGCCAGCCAGGCCCCCGTGATCGCGACGCGACGCGGCGATCCCGCCGATCGCGTGCCGCCAGCGCCCTGCGTGCGCTGACGCGTCAGGTCACCAGGGGATGTACCGGAATCCCTGGGACTGCAGGAAGTCCAGCGCGGTCATCGCCGACAGCGCCACCGTCACGCCGGGCAGCAGCTCCTCGCGCTTCACGCCGGCGCGACCCGCCGTCTGGCCGCAGAGCACCAGCTGGGCACCGTGCTGCAGCAGTTCCTCCACCAGGCGGCGGCTCGGATTCGGCTTGCCGCCGAAGCGGGCGGCGAAGGCCGCGTCGCTGAGCAGAGCGGTCCATCCGCTGCCGTGGAAGACGGCGGCGGCCTGCACCTGTCGCTCGGCGTAGCCGTGCCGTACGTGCAGGTTGTAGAAGCGCGCCGCGGTGACGAGTTGCTCGTTGACCTTCACCGTGTCACCGCCGCCCACGCGGATCTCGAAGACCGCCTTGAACTCGTGGCTGGCCGGCACGACGAAGGTCGGGTCATCCACGCGGAACGACGGCCCGGCGCTCTGGATCACGGGACCGGACGGCTGTGCGCCCGGCGCGCCGGCGCCCTGCGCCGCGGCGGCACCGGGGAACGTGAGCGCGGCAACCAGGATCGTGAGCGCGGCGTACAGGGTGCGCGGGGTGCGCGGGGTGCGCGGGGTGCGCGGGGTGCGTGGAGGCATGCGGGTCACGGTGCGGCAGGGTGGGTGAGGGGCGCTCAGGCGGCCGTCGCGGGCGGGGTGGCGACCGCGGTGGCGCGCACCAGCTCGAGCGCGGCACGCACCGGGGCGGGGATCGGCACCGGGCGCCGCGTGGCACGATCGACGTACACGTGCACGAACCGGCCCGCCGCGCAGGCGAGGGGCTCGTCGTTGCGCCAGAGCGCCAGTTCGTAGCGCACGCTGCTGGTGCCGATGTGCACCACGCGCAGGCCGACGGTGACCCGGTCGGGGAAGGTGACGGGGGCAAAGAACCGGCAGGCCGTCTCGACGACCAGCCCGATCACCGGGCTCCCTGCCACGTCCAGCAGCCCCTGCTCCACCAGCCAGCGGTTCACGGTGGTGTCGAACAGGCTGTAGTGCACGACGTTGTTCACGTGCCCGTACGCGTCGTTGTCCATCCACCGGGTGTCGATGGTGGTCAGGTACCGGTAGCGGTCGCGGGTCTCGGGGGCGTCGGGCACCATGCGGGCGTCGGGAGTCGGAGGACCGGGGTGCGGGTCGCGTGCGCATCGGCGCCGGCCGCGGCTGGCGCGCCCTGAGAGACGTAGCGTCACCGGGGAGGTTCGGCAACCGCCCGCCCGTCGTCGCCCCCCTCTGCCGCCGGGCGCCGGGGCCTATATATTCATGCCTACGCATGTATGCACTCACGTGGAGGTGGGAATGGCGACCAAGCGGATGGGCCCCGAACTGCTCGACCTCGTCGCGGACCGCTTCAAGGCACTCAGCGACTGCGCGCGGCTGCGCCTGCTGCAGGAGCTGCGCGGCGGCCCGCGCACCGTGAACGAGCTGGCGGCGGCAACGCAGATGGCGCAGGCGAACGTGTCGCGACACCTCGCGGTGCTCTTCGGCCACAACCTGGTGGCACGCGAGAAGGACGGCGTGTACGTGCACTATTCCCTCGCCGACCGCGACGTGCTGAAGCTCTGCGAGCTGGTCTGCGGCCGGCTGGAAAGCGAGCTGGCGGAGCGCCGGAAGGTCATCGCGGGGCGCTGACCCCGCGGCGCCACGGCGCCGGGATGCAGACACGACGCGGGGCGGTGAGCTGTTGCTCACCGCCCCGCGTTGCCTTGCAGCCGATCCTACCGGCTGCTGCAGCCGAACAACCGTCCGGCGCCGAGCATCCGCTCCAGCGGGCAGAACCCGGTGAAGCTCGACTGCAGCAGGTTCAGGCCGACGAAGGCCGTGAAGCCGTACCAGCCGGGGTGCACGAACCACCCCAGCGCCACCGACAGCAGGATGAACGTCCCGGCGAACCGCCGGATCACCTTGTCATTGCACATCCGCCCTCCGGCGCACGAGTTCCCAGTACAGGAGCGGCACCACCACCATGGTCAGTGCCGTTGCGACGATCGCCCCGCTGATGAGGGCCACGGCCAGGCCCTGGAAGATCGGGTCGAGGACCATCACCAGTCCACCCACCACCACCGCGGCCGCCGTCAGCGCGATCGGCCGGAATCGCACCGCCCCCGCCTCCAGCACCGCATCCGCCACCCGGCGCCCGCGTGCCTCCTCGAGCTGGATGAAGTCCACCAGCAGGATCGAGTTCCGCACGATGATGCCGGCCAGCGCGATCATGCCGATCATGCTGGTGGCGGTGAAGAACGCCCCGCTCATGGCATGGCCCGGCAGGATGCCGACCAGCGTGAGCGGGATCGGCGCCATGATCACCAGCGGGATCGTGAAGCTCTGGAACCAGCCAACCACCAGCACGTAGATCAGCAGCAGCACGATGGCGAAGGCGATGCCGAGGTCACGGAACACCTCGATCGTGACCTGCCACTCCCCGTCCCACTTGATCGCCGTCTCGCGCACCGTCACCGGCGGCACGGCGTTGTATCGCTCGATCTTCGCGCCACGCACCGTCAGCGTGTCGAGCTGGCTGTTCATGGCGAGGATCGCATACACCGGGCTCTCGATCTCGCGCGCGACGTCGCCGGTGACGTAGATCGCCGGCCGCAGGTCCTTGCGCATCCGCACCGAGGCCCGCGCCCCGGTCACCACCGTCACGAACTGGCCCAGCGGCTGCGGGCCGCGCGCCGTGGCCACCGGCAGCGACAGCAGCGCCTCCACGTTCGACCGCTGCGCGAGCGCGAGCCGCGGCACGATCGCCACCGCCTCGCGTGCCGTCTCGCTGCGCATCATGCCGACCGGCGCCCCCGAGAGGGCGAGGTAGAGCACCTGCGTGACCTGCTCCACGCTCGCCCCCGACGCCGCCACCCGGTCCCGGTCCACGCGGAAGCTGCGCTCCCCCTGCGGCGCCTCGACGGTCCAGTCCACGTCCACCACGCCCGGCGTGGCCTCGAACACCTTCTTCACCGCCGCCGCCGCCTCGATCCGCGACGCATCGTCCGCCGCATACACCTCGGCCACCAGCGTGGAGAGCACCGGCGGGCCGGGCGGGATCTCGGCCACCTTCGCCGAGGCCCCGTACCGCGACGCGATCGAGTCCACCGACGGCCGCACCGCCACCGCGATCGCGTGGCTCTGCCGCTTGCGGTCCCCCTTCGGCAGCAGGTTCACCTGCACGTCGGCCACGTTGGCACCGCTGCGCATGAAGTAGTGGCGCACCAGGCCGTTGAAGTTGAACGGCGAGGCGGCACCGGCGTACACCTGCGTGCTCACCACCTCCGGCACCGTGCCGAGGAACGCCGCGATCTCCGAGGCCGCCCGGTTCGACGTCTCCAGCGTGGTGCCCTCGGGGAAGTCCAGCACCACCTGGAACTCGCTCTTGTTGTCGAACGGCAGCATCTTCACCTGCACCGCACGCAGCAGCACCAGCGCCATGCTGCCCAGCAGCAGCACCAGCACGCCGGCATAGAACCCCTTCCGCAGGCCGGGCCGCTGCATCAGCGGCAGCATGATGCGCCGGTAGATGCGGTCGATCTTCCCGCCTTCCTCCGGCGGGTGCGCCGTGGAGGCGTGCGCGTTGGCCACGTGCCCCTTCAGCAGCCGGTAGGCCAGCCACGGCGTGACGATGAACGCCACCGCCAGCGACGCCAGCATCGCCACCGAGGCGCCGACCGGGATCGGCCGCATGTACGGCCCCATCATCCCGCTCACGAAGGCCATCGGCAGGATCGCCGCGATCACCGTGAACGTGGCCAGGATCGTCGGGTTCCCCACCTCGTCGACGGCATCCACCGTCGCCTGCTCCGGCGACCGGTCGCCCATCACGAGGTGGCGGTATACGTTCTCCACCACCACGATCGCGTCATCCACCAGGATGCCGATCGAGAAGATCAGCGCGAACAGCGTGATGCGGTTCAGCGTGTAGCCCAGCGCGTAGTACGTGAAGAGCGTGAGCGCGAGCGTCACCGGCACCGCCACCAGCACCACCACCGCCTCGCGCCAGCCGAGGAAGAGCCAGATCAGCAGCGCCACGCTCAGCGTCGCGATCACGAGGTGCAGGATCAGCTCACTCGCCTTCTCGCCGGCGGTCTCGCCGTAGTCGCGCGTGACGCTGACCTCGATCCCGGCCGGCACCAGCCGGCCCTTCGACTCGTCCACCCGCTGCAGCACGGCATGGGTCACAGCGGTGGCGTTGGCCCCCTTCCGCTTCGAGACGGCGATCGTCACCGCCGGCACCGCCGCCCCCTTCCCCGCGCGGTGCGACACGTACGACGTGACATCGGCGTAGTCCTCGCGCACGGTGGCCACGTCGCGCAGGTACACCGGCGCCCCACTGCGCGACGAGACCACGATGCCGGCGGCGTCCAGCGCCGACGTCACCGGCGCGCCGACGGCCACACGCAGCACGCTGTCGTTGGACGTGAACTCGCCAGCCAGGAGCCGCGCATTCGCCCCGCGCAGCGCCGCCGCGACCTCACCCGGCGTGGTGCCGGTGGCCGCCAGCCGCGCCGGATCCACCAGCACCTGCAGCTCCTTCGGCGACCCGCCCGTGACCGTCGTCGCCGCCACCTCGGGCACCGTGCGGATCTCGTCCATCAGGTGCAGCGCCACCTGCCGGAGCTGGTTGGCATCGCTGCCGGCGCCATGCAGCGTGAGCGTCAGCACCGGCACGTCGTCGATGCTGTGGGCCCGCACCGATGGCGGCAGCGCACCGGGCGGGGCCTCGGCCGCCGACGCCGCCAGCACCGCCTGCACCCGCGTCACGCTGCGCTCCTGGTCCTCGCCCACCCGGAACCGCACCGTGATCATGGCGTAGTTGTCGCCCGACATGGTGTACACGTGGTCCACCCCGGGCAGCGCCAGCATCCGCTGCTCCACCGGGCGGGCCAGCAGGTTCTCGGCCTCCTGCGGCGTCGCCCCGGGCAGCGCGACGATCACGTCGATCATCGGCACCGAGATCTGCGGCTCCTCCTCACGCGGCGTGGCGATGATGCCGAGAAACCCGAGGCCCAGCGAGGCGAGGATCGCGAGCGGCGTGAGCCGCGAGTGCAGGAACGCCCTCGCGATGCGCCCCGAGATGCCCGTCGTCGGCTCGCTGCTCATTTCGCCGCCTGCGGCACGACGATGGTCTCACCGGCCGTCAGGCCGCTGGTCACCTGCACGAGGTCACCGCGCGCGGTCCCGAGCCGCACCCAGCGCAGCTCGTCGCGCGTGGCACCGCGGACCATCACCCCGGTCAGGTCCCCGTCACGCACGATCGCGCGCGCCGGCACCAGGAGCCCGCGCTGCTCGGCGCCGGCGATGCGGAGCACGGCGCTGCTGCCGGCACGACGGGTGGCCGACGGGTTGCCCACCAGCGCGTTCACGCTGAAGAGGTTGCCCACCGATCCCGGCACCACCCCCTCGACGGTGGCACTCACCGGCTCACCGGCGATGGTGGCGCTGAGCACCTGCCCGCGGCGCACCGTCCGCACCACGTCACCACCGGCACTCGCCGTGATGCGCAGCGACGAGACGTCCTGCACCACCAGCAGCGGTGCACCCGGTGCCGCGAAGGCGCCGGGATCCGCCATCCGCGACGTGACCACGCCGCCGAACGGCGCCCGCACCGTCGCGTAGCTCCGCATCGCATCCACTTCCGCCACGCCGCCCTCGGCGGCGCGCACGGCGGCGGCGGCGCGGGCCAGCCCCGTCTGCGACGCATCGAACTGCGCCTGCGTGGCCGCGCTGTCGGCGTAGAGGGCGCGTATCCGCGCGGCCTGCGTGCCGGCGTCGGCGTGCATCGCGCGCGCATCGGCCAGCGCCGCGGCAGCCTGCGTGGCACGGGCCGAGAGGTCGCGCGCGTCGATGTCCAGCAGGGCCTGCCCCTGCCGCACCACGTCACCCTCACGCACGTGCACCGCCATGACGGTGCCCATCAGCTTCGAGGAGAGCATGGCCTGCCGCATCGGCTCGGCCACGCCGGTGAGTTCCACCACGCCGGCGATCATCGTGTCGCGCACGGTGAGCGCCGCGCCGGCCTGGCGCGCCGGCGCAGCGGCCGCGTCAGGGGCGTGCGCCGTCTCGGGTGCCTTGGAGCAGGCGGCGAGCGTGGTGGCGAGCAGGAGGAGCGTGCCGCCGGTGCGGGCGAAAGCAGTGCGATGTGTCATCGGGCCGTGGCCGTGGGCAGGGTGAGGTGTGGCGGCGTGTGGGGAGGGCATGGCAGCGGCGCTCATGGGGTGGCGACGAGTGAGGCGAGGGCGCCGGGATCGGCACCGATGGCAAGGCGGCGTGCCGCGATGGCGTCGATCACCGCGAAGCGCGCGGCGGCGTGGGCGAGCGTGGACTGCGTCGCGCCCGCGGTGGCGCCGAGCAGCTCCGCCACCGTGGCCAGGCCACCGGCGTAGCGTCGCGCGACCAGTCGCTGCGCCTCGCGCGCCTGCACACCGGCCTGCGCCGCGAGATCCAGCCGCAGCAGTGCCACCGTCAGCGCACGCTGCGTGGCGTCGGATTCCAGGCGTGCCTGGGCCAGCGCCGCATCACGGCCGGCGGACGCACTGCGCGAACGCGCGCGTGCCGCCTGCACCTCGGCCAGCTCCCCGCCCATCGACGGCAGCGACCAGGAGGCCATCACGCCGAGGGTCCAGCTGGCCTTGCCGCCGAACGGCGTGCTCGGCGTGAACCAGTCGGAGCGGGCGAAGCCGTTCAGGCGCGGCAGGAAGGCACTCTGCGCGCGCTGCAGGTCCACCGACGCCGCCTGCACACCGTCCAGCGCCGCGCGGACGTCGGTGCGCTGCGTCGCGCCGGCGGCGGGCCCCGTGTCGCGGGCAGCGAATGCGCGGAGCGCGCTGTCGGACGGCAGCGCGCCGGTGATCGCCGGCGCCGCCTGCGTGCTGCGGCCCAGCAACATGCCGAGGGCAGCGCGGGCCGTGACGGCGGCATCCGCGGCCGCGAGGCGCTGCGCGGTGAGGTCCAGCTCGTGCACCGAGGCCTGCAGTGCATCGGCCTTGGTCACGACGCCCTGGCGCACCATCGACTCCACCTGCTGCGTGGCGGCATGCGCCGCCTGCTGCGCGGCGTCGAGCGTGCGCACCTTCTCGTCGGCGAGGAGGGCGCCGAACCAGGCGCGCACGACGTCGGCGCGGATGGTGCTGGCGGTCCACGCGCCACCCGACTCCGTGGCGCTGACGGCGGCGCGGGCCGCGCGCCGGCCGAGCCAGGCGTCGGCGTTGAAGAACGGCATCTCGACCACCAGCGCGCCCTGCACGGTGCTCACCGGGGCCGGGGCGTTCAGGCGCGCCGGATCAAAGTTCGCAGCGCTGATGCTGCGCTGGCGCAGCGTGGCCCCGAAGGCGCCGATGGGGTCGGTGGTGCGCACCAGTCCCGACTCCACGCGCGCGCTGGGCAGGATGCCCTTCAGCGGCAGGCGGGCGCCGGCGCGGCGCTGGTCGGTGGCGGCGGCGGCGAGGCGGTTGCCGAAGGCGTGCCCGTCGGCCTCCCGCAGCGCATCGGCGAGCGAGAGCGGTGCAACCGGTGCCGTCGGCGCCGCCTGCGCGCGGGCCAGGCCCGGCAGCGCGACGAGGGCGGCGAGGAGGAGCACGGGTGAGCGAGGCATTGCGGACTCCGGGGCAGCAGCGAGGGGGTGCATCCGGCGCCACCCAGGGGCGGCGTCCAGCTCAATTACGTTCACATATACATATAGACGAATATATTGGACGTCAAGTCACGCCCGGCGTTCGCCCACCGTCCGGCCCGCCGCACACGCCAGCGCCGGCCCGGCACCACTCGTAGTATCGGCACTACGCCCCACCCCACGACCCCACCTGGAGCAGGCATGCCCACGAACCATGCTGGACCGCAGGACGATGCGCACGCGGAGGTCACCCGGCGCGATTTCGTCGCCGGAATCCTCGCGAGTGCCGCCGCCATCTCCCTCGGCGCCACCCCCGTCCTCGGCATGGACGGCCCCGACCAGGACGCCGTCGCCGCCCAGATCCCTCGCCAGCACGACGCGACGGTGAAGATGCTCCAGGACTGGATCGCGCTTCCGGCCATCGCCGCCGAGAACCGCGGCTATCCGCAGGGCGCCGAGTACATGGCCCAGCTCGCGCGGAACGCGGGGTTCCAGCGCGTCGAGCTCGTGCCGACAGCCGGCAAGCCCGGCGTGTTCGCCACCTTCGACGTCGGTGCTCCCACCACGCTCGGCGTCTACTTCATGTACGACGTGAAGCAGTACGACCCCGCCGAGTGGAGCTCGCCGCCGCTGGAGGGACGCCTGGTGGACCGACCCGGCGTGGGGAAGATCTGCGTCGGCCGCGGTGCGACGAACACCAAGGGGCCGCAGACGGCATTCCTCGCCGCGCTGCATGCGTTCCGTGCGGCCGGAAAGACGCTGCCGGTGAACATCACGCTCGTCTGCGAGGGCGAGGAGGAGATCGGCTCACCGAACTTCCCGCAGGTGGTGAACCGCCCCGACGTGCTGGCCGCGCTGAAAAAGTGCGTGGGCATCATCATCCCGCTCGGCAGCCAGTCGCTGGATGGCGCAGTGGAGGTGAACCTCGGCGCGAAGGGGATCGTGGAGCTGGAGCTGGTGTCCACCGGCGAGAAGTGGGGCCGCGGGCCGCGGCTCGACGTGCACTCCAGCCTGAACGCGCAGCTCGACAGCCCAGCCTGGCACCTCGTGCAGGCCCTCAACACGCTGGTGCAGGCCGATGGCCACACGCCGGCGGTGGAAGGGTTCTTCGACCGGGTGAAGCCCCTCACCGCGCCGCAGCGCGCGATCCTCGAGGCCTCGATCCCGAAGAAGAACGAGGCGGGGACCAAGCGGGCCCTCGGCGTGCAGCACTGGTTCGCCGACGAATCGTGGCACGATTCGCTGGTGCGCCTCGTCTCGCAGCCCACCATCAACATCGAGGGATTGGTGGCGGGCTACACCGGCCAGGGCGGCAAGACCATCCTGCCGCACCGCGCCGTCGCGAAGATCGACATGCGGCTGGTGCCGGACATGACGGCCCTCGGCACGCTGGCGCTGGTGAAGGCCCATCTCGCGAAGAAGGGCTTCGGCGACATCGAGGTGAACATGAGCGGTGGCTACGATCCCACGGAGACCGACCCGGCCTCGAAGCTGGTCCAGGCGCAGCTCGCGACGTACCGGAAGTCCGGTGTGGATCCGCTGCTCTGGCCGCGCCTCGCCGGCAGCTGGCCTGGCGTGACGTTCACCGGGGCACCGCTGAACCTGCCCGCCGGCCAGTTCGGACTCGGCCACGGCGCCGGCGCGCATGCCCCGGACGAGTACTGGCTGATCGAGTCGGCCAATCCCAGGGTGGCCGGCATGGATGGCGCCGTGAAGTCGTACGTGGACCTGTTCTACGCGCTGGCGTCGTAGGGCCGGCGCGGCACCCGCGCACAGTGACGGAAGCAACCAGGCTGCCCCGGCCGGCGTCCAACGCCACCGGGGCAGCGCCGGTTGCGGGATCCCCGTGAACGGCATTCTGTTTTCCCGGCGAGCCCTGCGCTCTGTCACCACCCCGCCTTCCTCCCCGATCCGACATCGTATGCGTTCCTCACGAACCCGCCTCGCCACCGCAGCGACGCTCACCCTGCTGCTGGCCTCCGGTGCCTTGGCGCAGGTGCCGCGCACCGGCCGCCAGGCACCGTCACGGCGTGCCACTGCGGTGCGTGCGCCATTGCCGCGCACGTACGTCGGCCCAGCCACCGTGCCGGCCATCGTCCCCGGCGACCTGATGACGCGGCTCTACCGCTTCGCCGATGACAGCATGATGGGTCGCGAGGCCGGGACGGCCTGGAACGACAAGGGCACCGACTTCATCGCGGCCGAGCTGCAGAAGCTGGGCCTGGAGCCGGCGGGCGAGAACGGCACCTGGTTCCAGTCGGCGCTGATGACGCGTGCGATCGCCGGCACGTCGTGGCTGCGCGTCGGCACGACCATGTACGAACTGTGGAAGGACTGGGCGCCACGCGACCAGGGTACGGTCGCGCGCCCGCTGGCCGGTGCCCTCGCGATCTATGGCGGCACCTTCGGTGACACGGCGTCGTACCTCGCCCCGCACCTGGCCGAGGGACGCGTGGTGGTGATGCGCACCGGCCGCGATGCCAGCGGCAAGCCTGGACACCTCCTGATCAACCGCCAGATCCTCACCCGGCGCTACTTCACCGCCGCCGCCATCGCAGTGGTGAGCATGGATTACGCGCCTCCCGGTTTCGTGGACGCGAATTACCGCGGCTCGCTGGTGATGCCGAAGGGTGCTCCCGACACCACCCGCGTGCCGTCGTACCTCTACATCAGCACCGGCATGGCCCGCGCGATGCTCGGCGTGGACGTGGACTCCGCGCGCACCGGCCAGGCCGGCGCGGCGGTGGAGGGCCAGGTGCTGGTGGACATGCAGGATGCGCCGGGCCGCAACGTGATCGCGATCCTGCGCGGGTCGGACCCGGTGCTGCGCAACGAGTACATCGCGATCGGCGCGCACAACGACCACGTCGGCACCACCGACCAGCCGGTCGACCATGACTCGCTCTACGCGTTCATGCGGATCGCCGCGCCGCAGGGCGCCGACAACCGCCGGCCCAACCCGACTGCCGCCGACTGGGCCCGCATCAACGCCATGAAGGACTCACTGCGCGCCGTGCGCGGCGCCCGCCTCGACTCGATCTACAACGGCGCCGATGACGACGGCTCGGGGTCGATGAGCGTGCTGGAGATCGCGGAGCGCTTCGCCACCGCCCCCACGCGCCCGAAGCGCTCGATCCTGTTCGTCTGGCACGTGGCCGAGGAGATGGGGCTGTTCGGGTCGGCGTACTTCACCGACCATCCCACGGTGCCGCGCGAGTCGATCGTCGCGCAGCTCAACATGGACATGGTGGGCCGCGGTGGGGCCGGCGACTTCACCGGCGTCACGAAGGCCGGCGAGCCGATCCACGGTGGTCCCGGCTACGTGCAGCTCGTCGGCGCACGGCGGCTGTCCACGGAGCTCGGGGACATGGTGGAGCGCGTCAACCTTCGCGACCGCCTGGGACTGCGCTTCGACTACAGCATCGACGCCGACGGGCACCCGCAGAACATCTACTGCCGCAGCGACCACTACGAGTACGCGCGCTACGGCATCCCGATCGTCTTCTTCACCACCGGCGGCCACGCCGACTACCACCAGGTGACCGACGAGCCGCAGTACATCGACTACGACCGCATGACGCAGATCTCGCGCCTCGTCCACGGCACCGCCACGGCGCTCGCGAACCTGGACCACCGCGTGGTGGTGGACAAGCCGAAGCCGGATCCGCGGGGGCGGTGCGTGCAGTGACAGCAACCGCAGCGGCATGACGCAACGGATCAGGGCTTGCGCTTCCCGGTCCAGCCGACGGAGTCAGGACGGCCAAACGTGAGCGCCGCCGCCTTGCCGCCGTCCATGGTGATCGTCAGGCGGACATCCTTGTTGAATGTCACCGCGAAGGTGTCGTTGCCGAGCGGGATGAGCAACTCCGGGGTCTGGACGTCCATCATGCCGTACAGCTTCCCGTCCTGCACGTAGATCTTGAACACGTGCGGGCCGTCGATGGTGACGTCGAACTCGCCGGTGTACGATGCGAGTGCGGCAGCGGTGAGCGTCACGCCGCGGGGCGGCACGTCCAGCGGCAGGCCGAGCGCGGCGCGCACCAGCTGCTTGGCCAGCGGGTCGGGGTTCCGGAAGTCGCCGTTCGTCAGCACGGTGACCGACAGCTGCGCCTCGGGCACCCACATGTTGGCGGTGAGCGCACCGGGGATGCCGCCGCTGTGCGAAATCACGCGATGGCCGTCGACCGAATCCACGCCGAGCCCGAAGCCGTAGCCGCGGGGCACGGCGGAACCGGCGGGCGTCGTCATCGCGGTGTAGCTCGCCGGCGTCACGACCGTGCCCCCATGCAGCGCCCGGTTCCACGTCAGCATGTCGCCAATCGTGGAGCAGAGCGCGCCGGCCGCGGCCGGCTGCGACATGGCCAGGTAGCGCGCATTGACCCACTCGTCCTTCTCGTTTCGCGAGTACCCCGCCGCACGACCCGCGATCAGCGGCTGCACCTCGCAGTAGCGCGTGCGCGTCATGCCGAGCGACGTGAAGAAGCGGCGCGTGAACTCGTCGCCCCAGCCGTGCCCCATGCGCGCCTCGAGCAGCATGCCGAGCAGCACGTAGCCGGTGTTGTTGTACTTCCACGAGGTGCCCGGCGCGAAGTCGAACGGCTTGTCTGCGGTCAGCGCGACGATGTCGGCACCCGTCATCTCCTCGCCCCAGCGCTTCATCCACGACTCACCGGCCTCGGTGTAGCTCGGGATGCCGCTGGTGTGGTTGAGCAGCTGCGTGATGGTGATCGGTCGCCAGGTGGCCGGCAGGTTCGGCACCCACTGCCCGATGGAATCGGCGAGCGACAGCGTCCCGATCTCCACCAGCTGCATCACGGCCGACGCCGTGAACTGCTTGGTGACCGACCCGACGCGGAACACCGAGGTCACGGCCACCGGCACGCCGAGTTCCAGGTTCGCGCTGCCGTAGCCGTGGAACAGCAGCGTGTCGGTGCCGCGCACGATGGCGATCGCCGTGCCTGGCGCATCGTTGTGCGCGATGAAGGCGCGGGCCAGCGAGTCGGCCACGCGGCGCACCTGCGCGGCGGCGGGCAGGCGCGCGGCCTGTGCCTCGAGCAGCGCGGGGGCGCACAGCGAGAGGGCCAGCAGCGGCGTGCGGAAGGTCGGGCGACGGGTCATGACGGGCTCCAGGTCGAGGGCGTCCACCGGCGGTACTGAGCTCGGTACGCCCCGGGGAACGGGTGAGTTTCGCGGCATTCCCTTCCCGACGCCACTCGGTACGGCTCAGCCCTGCAGCTGCGCCGCCAGCCCGCTCGTGCGTCGCACCACCTGCGCGGCTGCCGCGCGCACTGCCGCCTCGGTGCCCAGCAGCGTGACGCAGCGCCGCGCGCGCGTCACGGCGGTGTAGAGCAACTCGCGGCTCATCACCCGGCTTTCGTCCTGCGGCAGCACCACCACCACGTCGTCGAACTCCGAGCCCTGCGACTTGTGGACGGTCATCGCCCAGGCCGTCTCGACCGACGGCAGGCGCCCCGGCGCGACCTTGCGGATCACGCCATCGATGCCGCGGAAGTGCACGGCCACGTTCCCGTCCTCCTTCCACGTCACGCCGATGTCGCCGTTGAACACGCGCGTGGCGTAGTCGTTGGCGGTCACCAGCACCGGGCGGCCGTGGTACCACGCCTCGGTCACCGGGCGACCATGGCGCGCCAGCCATCGCTCCACCGCCACGTTCAGCGCGCGCACCCCCAGGCGCCCCTCGCGCTCCGGCGCGAGCAGGCGGAACGCCTCCAGCGCATCCAGCGCCGCTTCCACCGTGGTCGCCGCCAGGCAGCGCTCGAGGTGCGGGATCACCGGCGCGATCAGCGCATCGCGCACGCTCGCGGGCTCGATCAGGTCGACGTCGCCGTGCGCCGCGTCGCGCGCCGCGTGGACCGCCGCACCACCATCACCGTCGAGCAGCGCCGTCGCCATCGCGCCGATTCCCGCCTGCGACGCGAACCGCCAGCTGGTGGTGAGGCGCGTCACGGCATCGTGCAGCGGGGCACCGGGCCCCGCCTCCTCCGCCGCACGACAGAGCACGCCAAGCACATCGCCCGCCTCGACACTCGAGAGCTGGTGATGGTCGCCCACCAGCATCAGTCGCGCCCCGGGACGCAGCGCGTTCAGCAGCGCGTCGAGCATCAGCACGTCCACCATGCTCGCCTCGTCCACGACCACGAGGTCGTGCTCCAGCGGCTCGGCGGCGTTGCGACGGAAGGTGTCACTGTCGCCGCTGTAGCGCAGCAACCGGTGCAGCGTGCTGGCCTCGAGGCCCCCCAGCGCGCGCAGCACGGCGTCGTCGGCCTGCAGCGCTGCGCCAGCGGCGGCGACCTGCAGGCGGATCGACTCGGTGAGTCGCGCGGCCGCCTTGCCGGTGGGAGCGGCGAGGGCCACGCGCACGCCCGGCCGCTGCTGCACCATCGCCACCAGAGTCCGCGCGACCTGCGTCGTCTTGCCGGTGCCGGGACCGCCGGTGATGATCGAAAACGCAGGCACCCCGTCCACCAGCGGTTCACGCAGCAGCCGCACGATCGCGCCGCCGATCCGCTGCTCGGCGGCGTAGTAGCGATGCAACTGCAGCAGGGCGCCGTGCAGCACCAGCGGCGCGCGGGTGGTGCCATCGCCGACCAGCGGCGACGCGCCGAGCTGTGCGCGCCACCACGACTCGTCGCGCAGCGGCAGCGCGGCCAGCCCCGCATGACCAGCCGCCCCCTGCAGGTCGCCCGCCTGTCGCGCGAGCTGCGGCAGCGTGATCGCGCTGTGCCCGTCGCGCAGCGCGCGGCTCACCAGCAGCGCCGCCAGCAGGATCGCGACCCCGCGCTCACCCGACTCGGCACCACGCCGCACCAGCGTGCCGGCCAGCTGCGCATCCGCCGGGTCCACGTCGGGCAGCTCGCGCAGCAGCACCAGCGCGTCGGGCACGGTCACCGTCTCGTCACTCATGTGCGCCGCCCCAGTGCGTCGTCCAGCGCCTGCAGCAGCGCCGGCGTGGGCGTGTCGCGGAACCAGCCACGCTCCCCCTCGCCATCGATGCCGCGGAGGAAGACGTATGCCACGCCGCCCCAGTGGCGTGCGGGATCGTAGTCGCGCACGCGCACGCGCAGCAGCCGATGCAGCGCCACCAGGTAGATGTGGTACTGTAGCGTGTAGTGCGCCTGCATCATCACCTCACCCATCACGCCGGGTTCGTAGCGGCTGTCGGCGGCACCGAGCTGGTTCGACTTCCAGTCCACGATCCACCAACGCCCCTCATGCTCGAACGCGAGGTCGATCACGCCGCCCAGGTAGCCCGGCAGTGACGATTCGCGCAGCGTGCGGAGCACCGGCGCGTAGGCACGCGCATGCGGTGATCCGTGCGCCTCCAGCGCGTCGGCGACGCGCCGCACCGACGTGGTCTGCACCGACAGGTCGAACCGCCACTCCCGGAGCGAGGCGGACTTCGGCACATCGGCCAGCGCGAAGCCGGCACCGGGGATCGGCGCGCTGCACGTCCGGCGCACCATCGCCACCACGTCGTCCAGCCGCGACTCGGCAATGTCGTCGCCGCCGGCAAGCCCGTGCGCCAGCAACGAGCGCGCAACCATCGTGCGCACCGCGTCATCGTCGGCGCGCGTGAAGTCGAGCCGCTCGAAGATGTCGTGCAGCGCGATACCGGCCTGCGTGCCGGCAGGGAATGCGCGGAACCCCGTGGGCGGCGTGACCACCTCGGGCAGCACGGCAACATCGGCCACGTCGCGCGTCGCCTCGGTGTGTGCATCGGACACCAGTCCGGTGAAGCTGCTCAGGCGCCACGTGTCCAGCTGTCCACGCGGCAGCGACAGCGGTGTCGCACCGCGGTCCGGCGCGTCGTCGCCCGCTGGCTCGGCATACTCCACCTCCTGCCAGTCCAGTGACTCGAGGCTCATCGTGCCGTCGGAGTCGGCGACCAGCGCCTGCAGCACGTCCAGGCGCGAGACACCGTCCTGCTCCGGGCGCAGCAGCCAGCCGAGCGCCGACTTGCTGGCGGCATCCGGCGCACCGGCCACCGCCGCACCGCTCGCCTTTGCCTTCTTCGCTGTCGCGCTCACGGGATCACCACGTCCGATTTCGCCGAACGCCACGTAGCACCGGTGCACCGCACGCGTCAGCGCCACGTACGCCACGCGCTGCATCTCCGCCTCGTCCTCTGCGCGCATCGCGGCCAGTCGCGCCGCATGGCGCGCCGAGCCCAGGTCCAGCACCGCATCACCGTCGGCAGTGCGTGCACTGGCGGGCATCAGGCCCAACGGGCCGGCACGCTCGCCGTAGCTGTTCCAGAGCGTCGGGCAGAAGACGATGTCGAACTCCAGCCCCTTCGCCTTGTGGATGGTGAGCAGCTGCACCGCCTCGCTGTCGGTCTCGAGGCGCAGCTCGCGTCGTCCCGGCGTATTGGCGACGGTGCGCTCGCGCGCCAGCCACGCCCCCACCGACTCGAGGCTCACGCCGTCGGTGGCGCTCGCGTCGTGCAGCAGCTCGATCACGTGACGGACGTTGGTCATGCGTCGCTCGCCATCGGGCGTGGCGAGCAGGCGCTCGGCCGTGCGCCGCTCCGCCAGCACGGCGCCGAGCGCCGCCGACACGCCACGCGAGCGCCACAGCTCGCGCAGGGCGGCAAACCGGTCGGTGATGCGACTCCATTCCAGCTCGCCGCCGTCACCCACCGCGCCGGCGATCTCGCTCGCATCGCTGCCCCAGAGCCGCGTGGCCAGCGCCGACGCCACGTCGCGGTGGTCGTACGGCGAGGCGATCGCTGCAGCCAGTCGCGCGATCTCATTGGCCTCGTCGGAGTCGAGCACGTCATCGGCGCCGCTGATGACGGCCGGCACACCGGCGGCATCCAGCTCGCGCTTCATCTCGCGCGCCTCGCTGTTGGCGCGCAGCAGCACCGCGATGCACCGGCTCGGCACCTTCGCCCCGAGCAGCCGCACGATCTCGTTCGCCGTCGCCCGCAGGATGATCGAGCGGGCGGTGTCCTTGCTCACCGGCTTGTCGTTGTTGAGCGATCGGTCCACCCACCACCAGTGCAGCGCGGCGCGGCCATCGGTGGCGAGGGCGGCCGGTGGCTCGGGTGCGGTCGCCGCAGTGACCAGCGGGAACCCGATCCGGTCGTCCTCGTAGCGGAACGGGCGCGGCGCGCGGGTGAACAGCTGCCCCACGGCCCTCACGGTGGCCGGCGTGCTGCGGAAGTTGCGCAGCAGCGTGTAGCGGTGCGTGGCCGATACCGACGCCTCGAGATAGGCGCCGATGTCGGCGCCGCGGAAGCGGTAGATCGACTGCTTCGGGTCGCCGATCAGGAACAGCGGGCAGCCGTCGAATGCAATCTTGAAGATCGGGAACTGCGTGTCGTCGGTGTCCTGGAACTCGTCGATCAGTGCAGCGCGATAGCGGCTACGGATCCGCCGCGCGAGCGCACCATCGGGGCCCTCGTCGCGCAGCACACGCGAGAGGCTGCGCAGCAGGTCGTCGAAGCCGAACAGGTGGCGACGCTGCTTCTCGCGATCGAACGCCCCGCTGACCGTGCGCGTGAAGTCTGCCGCCAGCAGCTGCGACGGGTCGGTGGCCTCGAGCTCGAGGGTGGTGGAGGCCTGCCGGCGGAACGGCACCACGAACGCCTTCACGAGGTCGTGCAGCGGGCGCGCGGCGGCCACCAGCTGTCGCGCTGCGTCCACATCCGCGAGCGCGCGCAGCCGCGTCCAGTCGAGCGCGGCTCGCAGCAGCGGCTCGGTCTCGTCCTCCACGAACGTGGTGCGGAACGGCACCCGCGTCTCCAGCGCACTCTCGGCCAGGACGCGCTGGCAGAAGCCATGGATCGTCGAGACGCCCAGGTCGTCCATCGAACCAAGGGCATCACGGATGATCCGTGCGCCCGCCTCACCATGCTGGTCGCGGAGCGCGAACAGGTCGTCCTCGCCCGGTGCCGCGACCGCCGCGGCGTCGCTGAAGATGCGATCGGTGCGCCGCAGCACGGTGCGAATGCGCGTGACCAGCTCCTGCGTGGCCTTCTCGGTGAAGGTGACCACCAGGATCTCCGACAGCGACGCCACGCGCTGTTCCAGCAGCAGGCGCAGCACCAGTCGCGTGATGGCGAACGTCTTGCCGGTGCCGGCGCTCGCCTCGACCAGCGTCACGCCGTCCAGCAGCGGCACGGTGAGCGAATCGAACGGCAGCATCACGCCACCGGGCACGGGCGCCGTCACGCCACGCCTCCCGGGAGGCGCGGTCCGAACAGCGTCGTCACCAGGTGCTCGAACTCGTGCCAGCGCTCGTCCAGCGGATCTTCGCCGCGGAAGCACAGGTCCACGTGCACGTCGGCACTGTCGCCCGGCAGGCTGTACTCGTCATTGCGCGAGTACGCGGCCACCGCATCCTCGCGCGCGTTGCGCTCGGTGCGCCGCTTCGGGTTGGCGTTGTTGACGTACGCCGCCAGCCACGCCGCTCCGGCGTTCGGAAAGAACGGCAGCGGAAACTCGCGCCCCTGCCGCGCACACTCCACCAGCTCGGCCAGCAACGCCGTGGCCTCCGGGACCGCGGCGAAGCGCTCGAACTCGCACCCCTTCTTCTTCTCCACGCCGAGCAGCACCGTCTCCTGCGGGATCGCGCCGCCGACCCCCTGCTCGGCAGCGGCGCACATCACGATGTGCTCGATCCACGCGCGGATCTCGTGCTTCGCGCGGAACTCGCCGGCACGCAGCAGGTACCGCACGTCGCCGCGCACACCGTCCAGCGTGCCGCTCACCCGCCAGTCAGCATACGCCACCGACACCGGCATCACCTGCACCGGGTAGCCCACCGGCAGCATCGCCAGCACCTCCTGCACCGGCTCATGCAACGCCGCGCCCCACGCCGTGCCGAGCGCGCCGGGTGGCAGTCCACCGGCAGCCTGCAGCAGGCGGATGTGCTGGTCGGCGTCCGCCTCGTCAGAGAGCGCCACCTTCAGCATGTCCGATCGGATCGTGCCCTGCTCCATCCGGTCCGGCATCAGCATCTCGTCGTCACCGGTCTCGTCGCCGTCGTCGGCGCCGATGGTGAACCCCAGCGCATGCCGGCAGAAGTAGCGCGACGGATCGCACCAGCATTCCGCCAGGTCACGGATCGACAGCTCGAAGGTCGCGGTCGCGGCCGGCGGCGGCATCACGATCGGCGCCGTCACGAACTTCGGCTCGGTCTGGCGCTCCTGGCGGCTGGCCTGCGCGCTGCGGGCGTGCGCCGTGGAGAAGGTGAAGAGTCGCGGATCGCGCCCCGCCTCGAAGTAGCGGTGCGAGAACGGCTGCAGCGGATGCTCCACGCGCACCACCTGCCGCGCGGCACCACCCGAGCGCCGGTCGAGGTGGTCGAGCAGTTCGTCCAGCACCACCGACGACGCAGACGGGGTGTTGTCGCTCACCGCCCGCCCCGTGTATGACAGGATCATCCGGTCCTGGGTCGCCAGCAGCAGGTCCAGGAAGAGCTGGCGATCGTCGCTGCGCAGGTCGCGGTCGCCGGCGCGATGCTCGTGCTCCAGCATGTCGAAGGCCGTGCGACGCTCGCGGCGCGGAAAGATGCCCTCGTCCAGCCCCAGCACCGCGATCACGCGGAACGGCAGGCTGCGCATCGGCTTGAGCGCAGCCACCGTCATGCCGCCGGTCAGGAAGCCGCTGCCAAAGCCATCGCCCTCGAGCTCCTGCTGCAACCAGTCGCGCACCACGCCGAACGGCACCACGTCGTCGTAGCTCGCACCGTCCGTCACCTGGTCCAGGCGCAGCAGCAGCGACAGCACCGACGCGATGGCCTGCGGGTCATCCTCGGCGGCTGGGCCCATCGTGAACGCCACCGCCTCGCGCATCGCCTCGACCCACGCCGCCACCGGCCGCGACGCGTTCCACCCGTCGAGCATCAGGGCCAGTCGGTCGATCCACGCGGCCAGCCGCGCCACGGCACCGGCATCACCCGCCGTGTCCCCCGCCGACGGCAGCACGCCAAGCACCAGGTCGTCCACCTGGCCCATGGCCATGCCCAGCACGAGTCGGTCGAGCGACGCGCGCCAGGTGGCCTCGTCGTACGCCGGCAAGCCGACTGACGTGCGCGCCGTGGCGTCGTAGCCCCAGCGCACGTTCGCGCGCGACGTGAGCGTGCGCAGCGCATCCACCTGCGCCTCGGTCAGTCCCGCCGACTCGTGCACCAATGCACGCGACAGCAGCTCGAACACCTCGGTGTGCCCGAACCGCGACCCCTGCAGCTCGAGCAGCATCCCCAGCGCCTCGGCCGCAGGGTCCTCACCGCGCGCCGGGCGATCGGCGATCCGGTACGGAATGCGCGGGACATCCGCATCCGTCACGCCGAACACCGCATCCACCAGCGGTGCCCACAGTGCCGCATCGGGCACCAGCAGCAGCAGGTCGTGCGGCCGCAGGGTCGGGTCGGCCGCGAGGGCATCGAGGAGCTGGTCACGCACGATCTCGAGCTGCCGCACCTCGCCATGCGCGCTGTGGATGCGCAGCGACGGGTCGTCGGCACGCAGCACCAGCGGCGCCGTGCCATCCCCGCCGCCGGCGAGCTCCCACTGCAACCGGCCGAGCAGCCCCATGGTGTCGGGACTCGCGTCGGGCAGCGCCACGTGCGTCGCGCCACGCTCGCGCAGCATCCCCACGAACTCGCGGCCCTGCATGCCGAGTGACGTGGCCACCGGGTGCGGGGTATCGGGAGTGAGCGATGCGGAGCAGATCGTGACCGGCACGTGCTCGGCGAGCGTGGCCAACAGCTCGAGTAAGATCGGCGGCAGCGTGCTCACGCCGAACACCGTCACGCGACGGATCCCGCGCGGTCCACCGGCCTCCAGCCGGCGCAGCGCCTCGTGCAGGCGCGCACCGGCGTGCCGGGCACCCTCGCCCGCATCCCGGCAGAGCGTGCGCCAGAGTGCGGCCTGCCAGGCGGCGTGCGCCGTGAAGGGGGTGTCGTCGCCCGATTCCCACGCCGCCAGCAGGTCGGCGCGATAGAGCTGGTAGTCGTCGAAGCGACCGGCGATGCGCTCGGCCAGCCCGAATCGCGCCCGGTCGTCGCTCCCGCGCAGGTACGCCTGCAACGGGGCGAACACCGCATCGTCGGGGAGCTCGCGCAGCGCGGCATCGATGCGCCAGGTCATCACGTCGCGCGCGAATTCGTCCTGCGGTCCGCGCGTCGCACCGTCGGCGCCGAGGCGGGTGGCGAGGTCGTGCATGAACGCGGCAGGGAACGGCATGTCGATCGAGCCCGCACACCCCTGCAGGTCGGCCAGCTGCAGCGTGAGCCAGCGCCGCATGCCCTGACTCTGGACGACGATGATCTCGCGTTCCAGCGGCGACAGCGGATCGGAGGCCAGCAGGTCCGCCACGTGGTGCAGCAGCGGCGTCAGGCGCCGCGCCGTCACGAGGGTCAGGCCGGGTGCAGGAGACACGAGGAGCGGGGGCGCGGGAGGGGCCGGACGCGGCAGGCAGATGGTTCCCGGAAGCTACCGGTCCCGCGCCGCCCCGGCATCGCGTCGGTGTCGCCGGTCAGTTCCCCTCGGGCAGGCAGGTGCTGCCAAGCGCCCGCTGCGCCAGCTTCGGGTCACTGATCGTGCGGTAGAACTCGCCGAGATACGCCCGCATGGTGCGCGCACGCTGCGGGTCGAGGCCGGGCAGCGAGTCGTACACCGCCTCGATGGCCGGCCGCGCCGCGAGGAAGCGCGCGAGCGTCGGCCGCCACGCGGCCGCATCGAGGCAGGGCCCGCGATACAGGCGCACCGTGGTGCTCTGGATCTCGAGGCGCGCGTCGGGCCTGGCATACCGCGCATTCACCGCGCCGCTCCAGTCGAAGTCGAACGCCACCGGGTGGACCTGGCCGGTGGAGTCGCGCAGCAGCGAGACATTGTGGAGCGCGGAGATCGACCAGTCGGTGTTGGCGACCAGGTACTGGAAGAGCGACGTGATCGCGAGCTGGCGCGGCTCGAGGTCACGGAACAGCGCCCCCCGGCTCGTGTCCACCACGCTCGCAAACCGCTTCGCCACCTCACGGTCCTCTTCCACGAAGAACGCCCACGACACCACGTCGTCACTGGCCCGGGTGCTGTCGTGGTAGGTGATCCGCGCCAGCCGGGTGCGGAAGTGCCGCGGACTCACCGCCTGGTAGTGCCGGTACAGCGCGTACTCGGCCAGCACGTACTGCTCGTAGTCCGCACTCCCCGGCCGGCAGGTGGTGGCGATCTTCAGCTCGTCGTTGCCCTGGAAGAGTGTGGTGCGGGCGTCGGCGCGCGCGAACTCCAGCTTGAGCGGCGGGAAGCCGCAGTTGCGCGCCTGCCGGCGGAAGTGCCCGCGGGCGCGCAGCGTCACCGGGAAGGATCGCGGCGGCGACGTGGAATCGGTGCGATAGGTGAGCGTGGCCGGATGCGGGGCGAACTTCGTGCTGTCCCGGTCGCGCACCACCGCGCGCAGGTCGGTGGTGATCGTCACGAGCAGCGGCTTCGTGTCGCGGAAGAGGCCCTGCGCCTGCGCGGTCGCGGCCAGCACCACGCACAGCAGTGCCAGCCGGCGTGCCACCGCCCACCGCATGATCCCGGCGGTCACTTCTTCAGCTCCACGGCGCGCACGTCCGCGGTGGGGATCTCGCGCAGCGCCTGCGCCACCACCGCCGGCGTGACGTCCTCGCGCATCGCGACGCCGTACTCCAGCACCTTCAAGCCGTCGCCCCCCTTGGCGCGGCCCATGTACTTCCAGCGCGTGAAGAGCGTGGCGAACTCCGCCTCGCACCCGCCGCGCGTGCCCTCCACGTCGCTGGTGTGCACGCGCAGCATGTGGGTGTACTCGGGACGCTCGTCCCCGTCCGCGTCCGGGGCATTGCGCTTGCGGCGGCGCCAGGCGCGATCGGCGAGCGCCTCGAGCTGCTCCGGCGCCAGGTCCTTCAGCACCTCGTCGTCGAGCTTCGCGACGAACATGCCGGTGCGATTGGCATGCTGCAGCACGCGATCCAGCCGCTGTCCCGCCAGCCGTCCTTCGAGGGCGGGGGCGCGCCCGAAGTCGGACGCCCAGAGCCAGAGGATGAGCACGTTGTAGATCACCGAGATCGCGAACGCCACCGTCGGGTCCACCGCCGCGGCGAGGCCGATGCCCGTCACCACGAAGATGTTCGCCGCATCCTTGCTGTCGTCGAGCGTGGTGCGGAAGCGCACCGCGGTGACGATCCCGCCCAGCGAGAAGGCGAGCGCCAGCGAGTGCTTCACCAGCACGACGATGCCGGCCACGATCACCGGCAGGATCAGGAAGGTCTGCACCACCGACTGCTGGAAGCCCTTCTTGTGTCGCGTGTACGTGTAGATCCACGTCACCGGCAGCGCCGTGGCGAAGGCGGCGAGCATCGCCACGACCGTCGGCACGAGGGCCGGCCCCGACTCCTGGCCGGTGGGCGCGATGGCGCCACGGCCGGCGCCGCCCAGCAGTGCGCCCAGTTCGTTGCCGCCGAGCAGTCCCCAGTCCACCGGGGCGTAGCGGCCGATGGCCCACCACGCGGCGGCCGTGGCGACGTACCAGGCCACGACCCGGATCACGACCCGCAGGAGTGGACGTTGGGCGTCTTGCTCGATCATCGGCCGCACCGGAGCTGGGGTGGATCTGTCCGCCGAAGCTGTGCGGTGCGCTGGGTGAGGGCAACCGGCAGCCCCTTCCGCCCCCCTCCGGTGTACCGTTCTCCCATGATCCGCCGAATCCTCGCGACCGCGCAGGCGGTCACGCTCCTGCTCGCGCCGGCCGCCTGCGCCCGCGCGCAGGCCACCAGCGCCCCTGCCGCACCGCCGGTGCCGAAGCCCACGCTGGTGGTCTTCATCACCATCGACCAGCTCCGCGGCGACTACTTCACGCGCTTCGGACGCCAGTTCACCGGCGGGCTCCACCGCTTCGACGTGGCCGGCGCACACTTCACCAACGCCATGCACGACCATGCCAACACCGAGACGGCGCCAGGCCACGCCGCCACGATGTCGGGCCGGTTCCCCGTGCACACCGGCATCGCCGCGAACAGCGCCGGCGTCAACGACCCGGGAAGTCCGCTGATCGGCAGCACCGACCCCGGTGCCTCCCCGTTCCGCTTCCGCGGGACCACGCTGCTCGACTGGATGCGTGCCACGAACCGCGACACGCGCTTCCTCTCCGTCTCGCGCAAGGACCGCGCCGCCATCCTGCCGATCGGGCGCGCGAAGGGGAACGTCTTCTGGTACGCCAGCAACGGCACCTTCACGCAGAGTGCGTACTACGGGAGCACGCTGCCGAAATGGGTCCGGGCGTTCAATGCGAAGCAACACCCGCTGGACTACGCCGGCACCTCGTGGACGCCGCTGCTCGCCGACTCCGCCTACGCAGAGCCCGACAGCGTGCCGGCCGAGGCGATGGGGCGTGAGGTCACCTTCCCGCACCCGATCCCCGAGGACCCGACCATGGCGGCGGGCATCCTCGCGAACTTCCCGATGATGGACGAGCTCACGCTGCGCTTCGCACTCGCCGGCGTGCGGGAGCTGCAGCTCGGCGGCGACCCGCGCCGCACCGACCTGCTCGCGATCTCGCTCTCCAGCACGGATGCCATCGGCCACCGCTACGGGCCCGAGTCGAAGGAGCTCCACGACCAGCTGCTGCGCGTGGACCGCTACCTCGGCGCATTCGTCGACTCGCTCTTCGCGCTGCGCGACTCCACGCGCGTGATCCTGGCCCTGACGGGTGACCACGGCGTCTCGCCGTTCCCCGACGGCCGCTCCACCGTCACCCCGAACCCCGGCGCGAGACACGTCAGCATCGCGGCCCCGTTCACCGCCACCCTCGCCCGGCTCGCCGCGCGCGGCGTGGACACGCTGCAGGTGGCCCTCGCCGACGGGGGCCTGATGGTCGGCGACACGACGAGCTTCGTCACGGCCGGCCTGTCGGTGGACTCGGTCGCCCGGGCCCTCGCGGCCGAGCTGCGCGCGATTCCCGGCGTGAACCGGGTGGACATGCTCAGCGACCTCGCCACCGCCGACACCGTCCGCGACGACCTCGCCCGCCGCTGGCTGCACATGTACCGGCCCGGTGGCCCCGTGCGCTTCGTCACCACGCTCGACCGCTTCAACTACTGGGCCGGCGTGAACTACGCCACGCACGGCACCCCGTGGGACCAGGATGCGTGGGTGCCGGTGATCTTCTGGGGCGCACCGTTCACGCCGGGCAAGTACGCTGACACGGTGCGCGTCGTCGACATGGCGCCCACGCTTGCCGACGTCCTCCGCATCACGCCGCTCGAGGTGCTCGACGGCGTCGTCCTGCGACAGTTTCGGCATCGCTGAACCGCTTCAACGCAAAGGCGCGAAGCGGCCTGCGGCCGCCGCAAAGGAGCGCAACGGTCTGTGCGCTGCTCCGGCGCCTGCCCGTCGCGAAATTGAAGCCTTTGGGGAACTGCTGTTGCCGTGGCAGTTCCCAACGCATTCCCTTGGCCACACGCTACGCAGAGCGCTGCCCAGCGCGCACGGCGTCGGCTTCTTTGCGGCGGCCGCAGGCCGCTTTGCGTCCTTGCGTTGAAGCTGTTTCAGTTCACGGCACGAAGACGGACTGCCTGCCCGCCACCAGGCGCCAGCACGACGCGCAGGCGTGAGGCAGCATTGACGGGACGCGAGGAGATGGTCACCGGCAGCGGGTTGGTGAGCCAGTCCGCCTGCGGCCCGTCGGCGTAGATCTCGGCGACGTAGCGCCTGCCCGGCGTGAGGAACGTCAGCGCCACGTCGAAGGTGCGTGCGTGCTCGTCGCTGATCGCGCCGAGGTACCAGTCCGCCGTGCCGCGCGCCTTGCGAGCGACGACCACGAAGTCGCCGATCTTCCCGTCGATCACGCGCGTCGTGTCCCAGTCCACCGGCACGTCGCGGATGAAGCGGAAGGCGGGCTGGTCGGCGTAGTTCTCGATCACGTCGGCCGCCATCTGCACCGGCGAGTACAACACCACGTACAGCGCGAGCTGCTTGGCGAGCGTGGTGCGCACGCGCGGCTGGTCGGCGGTGCGCGGCCTGCCGGTGGGACGCTGCAGCAGGATGTCGAAGATGCCGGGCGTGTAGTCCATCGGACCGCCGAGGAGCCGCGTGAAGAACAGCACCGACTCGTGCTCGGGGATGTTGCCGCCATCGGGGCCGCCGGCGTTGTACTCACCGCCGCGCGCCCCCTCGCGGCTCACGACGTTCGGCCAGGTCCGGCGCTCGCCGGTGTCCTTGATCGGCTCATGCGCGTTCACCGTCAGTCCGTACCGCGCCGCCACCTCGGCCACCTTCCGGTAGTGGCGCACCATGTACTGGCCCGTGTGCGAATGGCCCTCGGGCGTCAGGTCGTTCACGTACCCCGTCTTGACGTCACGGATGCCCAGGGCGCGGTAGAGGGCGAAGGCGCTGTCGAGCTGGCGCTCGTAGTTCTCGATGCCCATCGCCGTCTCGTTGTGCATGATCAGCATCACCCCCTTCGCCTTCGCATACGCCGCCACGCCGGCCAGGTCATAGTCGGGAAAGGGCTGCGTGAACGAGAAGTTCGCGTTGCCGATCCAGTCGCCGTTCCACCCCTGGTTCCACCCCTCCACCAGCACGCCACCGAGGCCGTTGGCCGCCGCGAAGTCGATGTACCGCTTCGCATTCGCCGTCGTGGCCCCATGGGTCGGTCCCTCGGGCCAGGTGTAGAGCCCCGCGTGCATCCCCCACCAGATGCCGACGTACTTCATCGGCGTGATCCAGTGCGTGTCTGCGATGCGGCTGGGCTCGTTCAGGTTCAGGCCGATCACCGACGGCACCAGGCCGGCCACCCTGTCCGCGAGCTGGATCGTGCGCCACGGCGTCACGAATGGCGTGCGCCCGCGCACCTTCACCCCGTCGGCCCACGGCTGCAGCCACGGGCGCAGCGTGCGCTCACCCACCCGCGCGAGGTCCATCGTCGCGTAGTCCACCAGCGCCGCCTCGTGGATGGCGATGTGCAACCCGCGGTGTGTCTCCAGCACCAGCGGCGTGTGCACCGAGTCGATCATGCTCAGCGGCGAGTTGTTGTAGAGGAACTCGTAGCGGTCCATCGCCTTCCGGTTGGCCGGGATCCACCAGGTGTGCGCGTTGTCGGCGAAGGTGAACTCGGTCAGCTCCTCGCTGATCTCGAAGTCGCGCAGCGCCGGCTGCTCCGGCAGCTCGTAGCGGAAGCCGACGCCGTCGTCGAAGGCGCGGAACACCACCGCGAAGCGGCGCCCGGGCGGCCCGGACTCGGACACCTGCACCCGCAGCTCGCGATGATGGTCGCGCACCCGCGCCACCTCGCCCCACGGCTGCGTCCAGGTCGCGTCGTGCTCGGC
Source organism: Gemmatimonadaceae bacterium (assembly GCA_020851035.1). Lineage (NCBI taxonomy): Bacteria > Pseudomonadati > Gemmatimonadota > Gemmatimonadia > Gemmatimonadales > Gemmatimonadaceae > Gemmatimonadaceae bacterium. The sequence continues at coordinate 311,282 of JADZDM010000021.1, forward strand.
ACGCGTGGTGTCGGTGATGCGCAGGCTGTCGCGCAACGCCGGTGCGCCGCGAAACTCGAAGCCGAGCCGCGACGGCGTGATCACCGGCACGCCGTCGCGCGCGATGGCGTAGGTCAGCGCACCACCGCCGACCGCGACGGTGACGACATTGCGGCCGTCCGGCGACGCGAGCTGGAGGGACACCTGCGACAGCGCGGCGGCTGGCATGAGGCCGCTGATTCCAGCGACGGCGGCGATGCGGCGCGCGGCGCGCAGCGAGGCGGTGAGGGGCACGGGACGGAGTGTGGAAGTCGGGGCACGCGGCACGCGCTGGACTTCGTTCGCGCTGCCGCTAAGTCTCTGGTACGATAGCCCGCCGCGACGTCCCTGCCCACTCCGCCCCACCCCGCCGCGCATGCGCCCCAGCCGCTGGTTCGCGATCGTCACGCTCATCGTCGCGCTGCCCCTCGGCGCGCAGGACGCCCCGCCACGCTTCGACCCCGCGCAGTACACGCGCCGCGTCGAGGACATCCGGATGCGCGACGGCGTGACACTGCACACGGAGATGCTGGTCCCCGCCGGCGCCACCATGCCGCTGCCCATCCTCTTCCGGCGCACCCCCTACGGCGTCGCCGACGCCACGCCGCAGATGCTGATGGCCGGCATGAAGGAACTGGCCGAGGAGGGGTACATCTTCGTGATGCAGGACATCCGCGGGCGGTACCGGTCGCAGGGCGGCTTCGTGATGCAACGCCCGCTGCGCGCCGCCGGGAGCACGGACATCGACGAGAGCACTGACGCCTGGGACACCATCGACTGGCTGGTGAAGCACGTCCCGAACAACAACGGCCGGGTGGGCATGTTCGGGGTCTCGTACGACGGCTGGACCGCAGCGATGGCCATGCTCGACCCGCACCCGGCACTGCGGGCCGTCAGCGAGCAGGCGTCACCGGCCGACATGTTCCTCGGCGACGACTTCCACCACAACGGCGCGTTCCGGCTCAGCTACGGCTTCGAGTACGCGTACCTCACCGAGGCGACCAAGGAGAACAGCGAGTACCGGTTCACCCCCGCCGACACGTACGAGTGGTACCTGAAGGTCGGTCCGCTGCGGAACATCCAGGCCAACATCCTGCGGGACACGGTGCTCCCCACCTGGCGCGACTTCGCGCAGCACCCGAACTACGACGCGTTCTGGAAGCGGCAGTCGATGCACCGCTCGCTCACGCGCGTCACCGTCCCCACGCTGCACGTGGCCGGCTGGTGGGACCAGGAGGACTTCTACGGCCCGGTCACGATCTACCGCACGCTCGAGCAGCGGGACTCGCTGAGCCGGAACACGCTGGTGGTGGGCCCGTGGATCCACGGCTCGTGGAGTCGCGGCACCGGGCAGGCGCTGGACTCGATCGACTTCGGCACGCCCACCGCGACGTACTTCCGGCAGGAGATCCAGGCCCCGTTCTTCGCCTGGTGGCTGAAGGACCACGGCAAGTCGCCGGTGAAGGAGGCGCTGGTGTTCGAGTCGGGGAGCAACACCTGGAAGGCATACGATGCGTGGCCCGCCCCCGGTGCGACCACCCGCTCGCTCTACTTCCAGCCCGGCGGCCGCCTGACGTTCACGCCGCCCACCGCACGCGGCAACGCCGCCGACCGTTTCGTGAGTGATCCCGCCGACCCCGTGCCGTACCGACGCCGCCCGATCGAGGCGACCTACGCGTCCACCGGGTCCCGGTGGTACACGTGGCTGCTGCAGGACCAGCGCTTCATCGCGGACCGCAAGGACGTGCTGCACTGGACCACCGCCCCGCTCACCGAGGACGTGGTGCTGGCGGGCGACATCACCGCGAGGCTGTTCGTGAGCACCACCGGCCAGGATGCCGACTGGGTCGTGAAGCTGATCGACGTCTACCCCGACACGCCAGCCACTCCCGCGAAGGTGCGCGGCTACGAGCTGATGGTCGCCAACGACGTCTTCCGCAGCCGCTTCCGCGAGAGCTTCGAGGAGCCGAAGCCGCTGGTGCCCAACACCGTGACGCCGATCACCGTGGACCTGCACACGCAGGCCTACCGCTTCCTCAGGGGCCACCGGATCATGGTGCAGGTGCAGAGCAGCTGGTTCCCCATCATCGACCGCAACCCGCAGACCTGGGTGCCGAACATCTTCGAGGCCACCGAGGCCGATTTCCGCGCGCAGACGCACGCCGTCCACCGCTCTGCCGCCGCGCCGTCGCGCATCGAGATTCAGACGGTCAGGCCATAGCGGCAACTGCAACTGCGTTGACGCAAGGGCGCAAAGGGCGCGAAGAACGCAAAGAACTGCAACAGCCTCTTGAGGGAACTGCAACAGCGGCGATGAAGGCGACGGACGCGGCTCCGCGAGCGCAGTCCCCTCAATCCGCAGAGCGCCCACGCTCACGCCGGCCGGTCTTCTGCGCAGACTTCTTTGCGTCCTTCGCACCCTTTGCGCCTGTGCGTCAGGCAGTGCAGTTCAGCGCGCCGCGAGCAGCAGCCGGACCAGCGCCGGGATGGCCGAGCGTTCCGGCGTGTGATCCGTGACCAGCGTGTCCACCCGGAACGCCCGCGCCGCCGCGCGTGCGGCGGAGGGTGAGAAGGAGTCGGTGGTCGCGCCCTTGTCGATCGTCAGGATGTAGTGGCCCGGGATGCGGCGCGCCGCGGGGTTGGTGAGCACGAGGGTGTCGCTCAGCGTCTTGAGCGGGTGTGGCACATCCTTCGGTGCCGGCGCGTCGGCCGGCACCCAGCCCGGCACGATCATCCCGTCGCGGGCGCTCGACGCCACCATCTGGTTGAACTCGGCCTGCGCCAGCATCGCCAGGCTCTCACCCGAGTCGGGGAGGAAGGCGTCGACGTAGACCACGCGACGGACGCGATCCGCGGCCTGGTCGGCGGCCCCGGTGATCACCATGCCGCCGTAGCTGTGCCCGACCAGGATCACGTCGCGCAGGTTCTCGAAGCGGATGGTGTTGACGACGTCGCTGATGTGGGTCTGCAGACCGACCTGCGGCGAGGCCAGGTGGACCCGCTCGCCGAGCCCGGTGAGCGTGACGCGGTGCACGTGGTGCCCGCGCGCGGTGAGGGCCGAGTCCACGGCCTTCCAGTCCCACCCGCCGCCCCAGGCGCCGTGGACGATGACGTACTCCTTCGGCGCCGCGGCGCGGCGCGCCTGCGCGGTGAGCGCGGCGGGGGCGAGGAGCAGGGCGAGCGTGGCGAGGCTGCGGACGCGGGATGGCATGCGGCGGTTCCAGGGGGGCGGGGGGCGGCAGGTGTGGAGCGAAGCATCACCACCGGGTCGACCATTTCAAGGGGACGGGGACCGTGAGCGGAGGGGGGCCAGCCACGCGCAGGATCCGCGTCCGCGTGCACGATCCCCGTCCCCTTGAAGCCGCTATCTCCGTCCCCTTGAACTCAAGATCTCCGTCCCCTTGAACTTTGCGACGCCCGACTACCGCCGTCCCCCCGTCACCACCACCCCCAGCTCCGGCGCCCCCCGGTCGTAGCAAACCACCCGGCGACCCGCCCCCGCCCCCAGCTGCTGGTACGTCAACGTTCCGCTGTCCCCCGCCCACGTCAGCGGGACCTCGATGATCCGGTTCTGCCAGCACGATTCCACCAGCTCCGACCGGCTCGCCACCAGCCGCCACGACACCAGCCGGAGCCACACGATCGCCGTCTCGTAGCCGGCGCCACACGCGCCCGCCCCGAACCCCTTCCGCTTCGACGGCCCGTTCACGCTCAGCAGCAGGTACTGTGCACCAGCCACCTCGCGCGCGTCGAGCACCTCGAGGGTGTCCATGTCCACCCGCACCGCCGGCGGCAGCCGCAGCGTATAGGCCACACCCTGCACCGTGATCGTGAGCTGCGACCCCGACGCCTGCGCGGCGTCCGGCCGCAGGCGCTGCGCTCCGGCACCACCGGACGCAGCCAGCAGCGAGAGAACGAGGCACGCGATGGTGCGGACGCAGCGGCGGGACATGCGTGGAAGATGGTCGCGACGGCAGCCCGGCGACCAGCCGGCATCCGACGCGCCGCGTCGATCACCGCACGCCCACGAACCGCAGCCCCCCGAATCGCGTCTGCTCCGACGTCAGCCGCACCGCCAGCAGGCGCCAGCCGTCCGGGCCACGCTTCCAGGTGTAGGTGCCGCGACGCTCGATGTTCCAGCGCACGGCGAACACCAGGAACACGCGGAGGTCGATCCGCGCGACCTGCGTGCCACTCTCCGTGACACACAACCCCTCGAGCGAGGATTCGTCGCGCCGGAAGCGGGTGTCGAAGCCCACCAGCCGCGCGAACTGCACCTGTACGTCCCGCCCGATCTCCTCCGCCGTGCGGGTGCGCCCGTCGGGATCATGCCACGTGAAGTCCGGCGCGAGGAAGGCCGAATACGCTGCCGTGTCGCACCGGCGGAAGGCGTCACGCGTGCGCGCATGCGCCGCGTCGATCTCGTGCAGCAGTGCCTGCGGCACCGCGGGATACACGGCAGTCACCGCCGGCGCGCCCGTCATGCCGGCGCGCCCCCACAGGGGTGACGACGGCGCGTTCCGGGGGCACCGGGTGCGCGCCGTCCCGGACGGCTGCGGTGGCGAGGACGGCGCGGTCGACGATCGGGCACGAGCGGGCGGCTGCGGGTGGGCATCGTGTGCCACCCATGACGTCGCGCGCACCGATGCGTCACGATGCCTGCCTCACAGCGACATCCCACCAGCTACCGTGGCACGTGGCCCACCGCTGACGACACCTCCGCCGCCGCGGCCGTCACCAGCTTCACCAGCACCTGCAGCCGCTCGTCCGTGACACGGGCACGCGGCCCACCCACCGAGAGCGCCCCGATGACCTCGCCCGTGAAGCTGCGCACCGGCGCCGCCGCCGCGTAGACGCCGTCGATCCACTCCCCCCGGCCCGTCGCATACCCCGCCGTGCGGATGTCGGCCAGGTGCCGGGTGAGCACCGCGGGATCGGTGATCGTGGTGGATGTCTGCGCGGTGAAGAGATCGGTGAAGAGCGTGCTGCGCAGGTCGTCCGGCATGAACGCCAGCAGCACCTTGCCCCCTGCCGAGGCGTGCAACGGAACGCGTCCACCGATCTGGCCCGGCACCATCAGCGGCTGCTGGCTCGCGGCAATGAGGACCGTCACCCCCTCGGCCCCGCCACGCACCATCAGGCTCGCCGTCTCCCGCGATTCCCCGGCCAGTGCCCGCAGCACGGGCGCCGCCGCACGCTGCAGGCTGCTCGAGCGCTGCGCCAGCGAGCCGAGCGCCGCCAGCCGGATCCCGAGGCGGTACCGGCCGCTGTCGTCGTCCTGGTCGAGCAGGCCCGAGCCCGCCATCCGCGCCAGCAGGCGATACGCCGTGCTGCGCGGCAACCGCAACGCCCGCGCGGCCGCCGCCGGCGCCCACTCCGGCTTCTCGTCGGAAAAGAGTGACAGGATCGCGTTGAGCTTGTCGAACAAGTCTGCCTCCCGGGTCGAACCCCTTGGCACGCACACACCCGGGGGTGCGGCGGTTGCGCGTGAGCGCCTCCCAGCAAGACCTGCTCGGCGGCGACGTCACCATCGCCGCTGCCCACGCGACCGAATGTCCCACTCAGCGAGACGCTGTCTCGATGAATGGCACAAAATGCGGACGCAATCCGGTTTCCAGGATCGCATCCGCAGCGTCGCACCAACATCGGTGTCTCTGCATCAATGCGCCAGCCCGGCACCGCACCAGCGCCAGCCCCTGCCGCACGACTCAGCCCGCGACCGCCCGCGCCCCCACGTCATCCGACCGCAACGTGGCTTCGAGCGCCCGGTAGGCCAGCGCCACCTCTGCAGCGGCCTGAGCCACCAGCGCGCCGAGCTCCTGCACCCGGGCGTCGGTCAGGCGCGATGCCGGACCGGCAAGCATCACGGAGGAGACGACTGAACGCCCGGGATTTCTCACCGGGGACGCGACACCGACATCGCCATCCCGCCAGGCCCCCCCGCGCATCACGGACACACCCGCCTCCCTCGCATCCAGCAGCGCGCCATCGAGCGCCGCTGGATCCGGGATCGCCGTGGCCGTGGCTGACGCCAGCGAACCGCGCAGCATCGTGCGCCGCTCCTCATCGGGCAGCGCCGAAAGGATCGCGCGACCGCCGGCCGTGGCATGCAACGGCGTCCGCTCGCCCAGCAGCGGTGACACCGGTGACCGCGGCCCATCCGCCATCGCGGACAGCACCGCGTGCGAATCGAGGCGCACCAGCAGCGCCGCCGTCTCCTGTGACTCCCACGCCAGGCGCTGCAACACCGGGTACGCCGCGCGCTGCAGGGCCGTCGAGCGCTGCGCGATCACGCCGAGCGACGCCACGCGCAGCCCGAGCCGGTAGCGGCCGCTCGCGCGATCCGTGTCGATGAAGCCGGCCCCGCTGATCCGGGAGAGCAGGCGGTACGAGGTGCTGCGTGGGATGGACAGCGCGTTCGCCACGTCGGCCGCCGCCCACTCGGGCCGCTCCGGCGTGAACAGCGCGAGGATGGCGTTCAGTTTCTCGATCATCGTGACGGCACCAGCGCGCGGAAACACGCCGTCACCACGCCCACCGCTGCCTCACCCGGCCCGCGCGCACCAGTCGGCGCCACGCACAACTCGTACTGCGGAATGCTCGCTCTTGCGGTTGACATCAACCTCACCGGACGGTTGCACTCGACAGGAATCCCCTGTCACTGTTGCGCATGGTCGCGCACCCTAGCTGCGCGATGCTGTCGTCCGGTTGAGTGTCGCGGCATGGCGGATAAAGTATCCATGCAGCACTGATCCCAGAACGTGAGACCATCACTCGGTCAGCGACTGGAAATGTTACGACCCAAACGGCGGACTGTGCAAGAGTGCGCGCCATGCACGGGAACGTACATGCGCAGCGTGTCGTGCGTTGCGCGTTGTGACGACGTGGTGCACTGGCCGTGTGTTGCGTGCGCGTACTCGCGCGGCCGTGCCACTGGTGCCTGTACCACCCAAGGCAGCGAGCGAATTGCAGTCCCAGATTCTGAGCCCACGAGACGACGACGCGATGCCTGCATTGAATCTAGTGGTGTGCGCAGCCTGGCGGCGTGACGATCACCCGCGAGGACGCCGACGGCCGCACCACCGCACCACCGCAACACCGCGGCGCCGCGTCACCACGCCGTCACGAACACGCCACGCGACCGGACACCGCGCGGCCCCCGGCAGACGGCGCAAATGACGACCCGGGCATGTCCGCCGGGCCAGCCCCACGCATCTCGCGCCCGCCCGGTCTCCGCCGTCGGAGCGCGCGCGGGTGCCGTGGCTCGATCGTCGACACGCACATATCCTTGGCACTGTGACGACGCCCAATCTCCCTGGTGATCCTCCGCCGGAGAGCGCGGTCCGGCTCGCCGGGATCATCGCCGGCCGGTACGAGATCCAGCGGCAGATCGGCGAGGGGGGCATGGCCACCGTCTACCTCGCGCGCGACCTCAACCGCGACACCCTCGTCGCCCTCAAGGCCCCCCGGCCCGAGTTGGTGCTCCAGCTCGGTGGCGAACGGTTCCTGCGCGAGATCCAGATCACCACGACGCTGCAGCACCCGCACATCGTGCCGGTGCTCGATGCCGGGAGTGACAACGGCGTCCCCTTCTACATCATGCCGTACATCCAGGGCGAGACCCTCGAGCAGCGGCTGAAGCGCACCGGGCCGCTGCCGGTGCAGGAGGCGATCGCCCTCGCCGGTGACGTGCTCGACGGGCTCATGTACGCCCACCGTCTCGGCTTCGTGCACCGGGACGTGAAGCCGTCGAACGTCATGCTCTCCAACGGCCATGCGCAGCTCGCCGACTTCGGCATCGCCAAGGCGGTCGAGCGCACCGACAACCGGAAGCTCACCGAGTCGGGGTTCGCCCTCGGCACGGCCGAATACATGAGCCCCGAGCAGGCCGCAGGCGAGGCGCACCTCGATGGGCGCAGTGACCTCTACAGCCTGGGCTGCGTGATGTACGAGATGTGCGTCGGGGCACCGCCGTTCACCGCGCCCACCGCACGCGGCGTCATGGCGCGGCACTTCGTGGACCCGGTGCCAAGCATCCGCACCGTGCGCGACACGGTGCCGGTGAAACTCGAGGCGGCGATCTTCACGGCGCTGGCCAAGACGCCGGTGGACCGCTTCGCCGATGCCGAGGCGTTCAGGGCCGCACTGAAGGACCCGACGCTGCACGACGCCGTCGCCGTCACGGCCGGCCCGGCCGCGGTCCGGCGCGCACGCACCTGGAAGGCGGCCGTCATCGCCGGCACGATGGTGGCGGGCTTCTCCGCGTTCACGGTCTGGCGCACGGCCGCGTCGCCCGGCGGGTCGCTCGATGCCACCCGCGTGATGGTCTATCCCTTCGTGGCCGCCGAGGGGCTGGGCGGGGCGCGTTCGATGGGGGAAGACGTGGCGACGATCATCGGCAACGCACTCGACGCTGCTGAGCCGCTGCGCTGGATCGACGGCTGGTCCGTCATGGACGAAGCCTCGCGCGCCGACATCCGCAGCTTCACACATGACAAGGCGCGCCGGCTGGCGCGCACGCGTCGCTGCGCAACCTTCGTGGAAGGCCGACTCACCCGGCACGGCGCCGACTCCGTGTCCGTGACGCTGTCGCTCTGGGATGCGCGGGCCGACACGCTGCTCTCCACCGAGTCGGCCACCGGCGCAGCCGCCGACCCCTGGCGCCAGGGACTGCGCGCCGTGAGCCGCATCCTGCCGAAGCTGATCACCGGCTCCGACCCCCGGTTCGAGGCGGAGTGGAAGGATCGCCGGCCCGGTGCGGTCGCGAACTTCCTCCTCGGCGAGGCGGCCTACCGCCGTGCGCGCATGCCCGACGCGCTCGCACACTTCCGCAAGGCCGTCGGACTCGACTCCACCTTCGCACTCGCGGCGCTGCGCGGCGCGCAGGCAGCCAGCTGGGCACACCGCAGCACCGAGGCGGCGTCGATGGTGCGCCTCGCCCTCGCGCAGCCGCTCCCGCCACGCTATCGCAACTTCGCACTCGGTGTCTCCGCCTACATCGACGGCTGGGCCGATTCCGCCGCCACCTACCTCTCGTCGGCCATCGCGGCGGACAGCGAGATGACGGTGGCCTGGATGCAACTCGGTGAGACGTACGTCCACCTGCTTCCGCTCCGCGGGAATCCCGACTCGCTGGCCGAGCGCGCCTTCGCCATGGCGCAACAGCGCGACTCGACGTCGGCGGCGATCCTGTTCCACCCGCTGCAGCACCGGCTCGTCACCGGCGACACGGCGGGCGCCACGCCGCTCATGGCTCGCTTCCTCGCCGCGCAACCGGACAGTGAGCTGCTGGGATCGCTGCTGATCGTGGACGCGTGCGTCCGTCGCGGCCCTGCGGGCGTGAACTGGACCGAGCGGGCACGGCGCCAGCCACTCGCGACCCTCGCCGCCGGCCGTGATCTGCTCGCCAGCGCGCGACCGGGCTGCGCGAAGGCGGCCTTCGACGCCATCCTCGCGGTGGACACGGGCAGCACGCCCGAGGCCGATCCGCGACGCTTTGCGGCCCTCATCGGCGTCCAGGCACTGGCGCTGCAGCGCAATGCACCCGACGCAGCCTCGAGCGCAATCGATGCGTTCGTCACCAGGTGGGGCGCCGGGAAGTCCATCTATCTCCTCGTCGCCCCGTACGCGCCGGCACTGCTGCCGCGCGCCGAGGCCATCGCGCAGGAAGACGAGGCGCAGTACGGCGCGGCGTATGCGCAGTACCCGTACCCGCGCCGGCTCTGGGAGCTCGGCGCGCTGGAGCTCGCGCGGGGACGGCCCGACATCGCCGCGCGCATCGCCACCGCGCTGCTGACGCGTGCGTTCCCCGAGGATTCGGCGTATGCGCGCGTGCGGGGAGCGTCACTGACCGCACTCGTGCAACTGGCCCGGGGCGACACGTCCGGAGCCGAGTCGGCGCTGAGGTCGCTGCTGGCGCGCAGCGCGCCCGCGTCGGAGCTGCAGTGGGAGGAACTCGCACCGCTCGGCGCGGAACGGCTGGCGCTGTCGCGGCTGCTTCTCGCGCGCAAGGCGTACGCGGAGGCGATCGACGTCGCGAGCGTGTTCGACTCGCGTGCGTCACTCATCTTCGCGCTCTACCTGCCGGCGAGCCTCGAGCTCCGGGCGGCGGCGGCGAAGTCGCTTGGCAATTCGATCTCCGAGTCGCATTATCGGAATCGACTGGCTGCGCTGCGCAATCCGCCGCAGGGCACCGGCTCGTAGTTCCCTCTCCTCCCCCGAGGGTTTTCGCATGGCGATCGCACGCGCAGGCGCACCAACCAGCAAGGGGCGTGGTCGGGACACCACCGCCGCACCCGCACCGAACAAGGGGGCCGGTCGGGACACCACCGCCGCACCCGCGCCGAACAAGGGACGCGGTCGGGACACCACCGCCGCACCCGCACCGAACAAGGGACGCGGTCGGGACACCACTGCCGCACCCGCACCGAACAAGGGACGCGGTCGGGACACCACCGCCGCACCCGCGCCGAACAAGGGGCGCGGTCGGGACACCACCGCCGCACCCGCACCGAACAAGGGGGCCGGTCGGGACACCACCGCCGCACCCGCGCCGAACAAGGGGGCCGGTCGCGGCGGCGCGACGGCGCCTGCGAAGAAGGCGCCTGCCCGGAAGGCCGCCGCGAAGACGGTCCCGAAGCAGGCCGGCACTCGGAAGTAGCGGGAGCGCGCGACCGTCATCACCCACAACCCGGTACACGCAGACGATGCCAACTGAACCATCCGGCAGCGTGCGCCGCGCGTTGCTGGTCGGGATCAACGCCTACTCGAACCGGCCCCTCGGCGGCTGCATCGCCGACGCCGAGCTGGTGGCGACCGTGCTGCAGGAGCGCTTCGCCTTCGAGCGGGCGAACGTCACGCTGCTCCGCGATCGCGAGGCCTCGCGGGAGGGCCTGCTCGCCGCCCTCGACACCCTCATCGACGCCACGCGCGACGGTGACACGGCGTTCGTCTACTACGCCGGCCACGGCGCGCTCGCCCCGAGCCCAGACCTGAGCGAGGCCAGTGGCTCGGAGAGCACGTTCTGCGTCTGCGAGGATCCGCGGGAGGACATCTACGACGACGAGTTCGGGGCACGGCTCACAGCCCTCGCCCGCCGCACGAGGCACACCGTCGTCGTCGCCGACTGCTGTCACTCGGGCACGATCGCACGCGATGCCGGCCGCGGCACGGCCCGGAGCACCACACCCGTCCCGCCCGGACCGCGCGCAGCGAAGGACTATGGCCGCCACGCCGCGACCGACGAGTCCGCGCGCGCCGCCGCGCGGTACGTGCTGATCGCCGGCTCGCGCGACGACGAGGAATCGAAGGAGGTGGATGTCGCGGGCGACGGCAGCATCACCCACGGCGCCCTCACCTGGGCACTCACGCGTGAACTGATGGCCTGCGCGCCGGGCACCACCTGGCGTGACGTGTTCCAGCGCGTCGCCGCCGCCGTCACCGGGAACAACCCGGCGCAGCATCCGCAGCTCGAGGGCGATGCGGATCTGGAGATCTTCGGGGTACGCACATCCCCCGGTCTGCCGTCCGTCCCTGTGCTGGAGCGCAGCACCCGGCAGGTGCTGCTCGGCGGCGGTGCCATCCACGGGCTCACGGTCGGGTCGCAGCACCGGATCTTCCCGCAGGGCACCAGGGCCGGTGACGCGGTCGAGCCGCTCGGCACGGTCGAGGTGACGCGCGTGACCGGCATCACGGCGCGTGCCCGCATCACCGGCGAGGCAGCCGACGGCGCCATCGTGGCCGGCACCCGCGCCGCCCCGATGTCGGCCACCACCGTCGCCCAGGTGCTGGCGCTCACCAACACCGCCCCGGAGAGCCGGATGGCGGGCGGCGTCACACTCGAACTGCTGCGCAGCGACGACGGCAGGACCTTCACACCGGCGCGGGCCGATAGCAGGCGCGGCATGCCCGTGCTCGAGACCGGGGACAACTTCACGCTCCGGATCACCAGCACGCTGCAGGATGCCGTCTTCGTGAACCTGTTCGCGTTCAACCCCGAGGGGGGGATCGACGCGCTCACGCCAGGCGCCGCGAACCAGCTCGCCGCCGGCGGCACCTGGGACCTGTCCGAGGCGCTCGGTGGCGGCTTCGACGTGACATGGACTGGCGACGATGCCGTGCAGTCGTTCAAGCTCTTCGCGTCGAAGGAGCAGGTGGACCTCTCGGGGCTCACGCGCCTCGACCATCCCACGCGCGGTGAGGCGTTCACGGGCCATGTCAGCGCCACTGACTGGACCACCGTCACGCTCACGACGACGCTCCGTCGCCGCATCGCGCTCGACGGCCGGGGAGCGGCCGATGTCGCGGGTGCCACGGTGACCGCACGCGGCATGACCGGCACCATCAGGGGCCTTGGCTCGGCACCGGACGTGGCCGCCATCACCGCGCCCGATTCGCCCCTGGCGCGGGCGCTGGCGACACATGGCGCCATCACGCAGCAGTCACTGGTGCTCACCGACGCCGCCGCCACGCCGGCCGCGCGCGACGGCACCGCCACGCCGCCGCAGCTCACGGTGCAGGTGCCCGACCCGGGCGAGGGCTACGCGCAAGTCGCGATGGTGACCGACGCCTCGGGCCTCGTCTCTTGGCACTTCGCGCCGGACCGCGACGCGGCCCCGGCCACGCGCGATGGCAGCGTGCCCACGCTGCGCACCCGCACCTTCACCTTCGACGCCACGCCGTCCAGCGCGCCCGGTGACTCACCCGCGAGTCGCGGCGTGCTGCTGGCACTCGGCCAGAAGCTGATCAACATCTACGCCTTCCCGCTCGGGAAGGCGGTCGTCGCCTACGCCGCCAGCACCGTCGGCGAGCGCATCGAGCTGGATCGCACGCCGTATCGCGTGCGCACCTTCCAGCCCACCGACTACGCGACCGGTGAGGCGCGGGAGTTCGCGACCGCCGACTGGGAAGCCCTCGGCCGCGGCCGTGCCCTGCTGATGATCCATGGCACCAACAGCCGCACGCACACCGCGTTCGGCGGCCTGCCGCGCGAGTTCGTGGAGGCGATGCACGTGAAGTACGAGGGACGCGTGTTCGCCTTCGACCACCCCACGCTCACCCACTCGCCGCGGCAGAACGTCGAGACGCTGCTCTCGCTGATCCCCGATGGCCTGCAGCTCGACGTGGACATCATCTGCCACTCCCGCGGTGGCCTCGTCAGCCGCGTGCTGGCCGAGCGGCAGGACGCGCTCGACCTCGGCACGCGGGGCATCCGCGTGGGCGCGATCGTGTTCGTCGGCTCGCCGAACGCCGGCACCGCGATGGCCGACGAGGCATGCATCGGCGACTTCCTCGACACCTGCACCAACCTGCTGAACCTCGTGCCCACCAACGGCGTCACCGATGCCCTCGGGCTCGTGCTGACCGGCGTGAAGCTGGTGGCCACCGGGCTCTGGTCCGGGCTCGCGGGGCTGCGCGCCATGCAGCCGTCCGGCGACTTCGGCACCTGGCTCGCCGAGGGCACGCAGGGCCACGACACGAAGTACTACGCGCTCGCCTCCGACTTCTCCAGCGCGCGGGGCGGTGCGCTCGGGGTGCTCGCCGAGAAACTCGCCGGTCGCGTGTTCAAGGGCGCACGCAACGACCTCGTGGTGCCCACCGACGGCGTCTACGCTGCGAACGGCTCGCGCTTCTTCCCCATCGACGGGCAGGTCGTCTTCAGCGACGAGGATGGCGTGCCGCACACCGGGTTCTTCCAGTTCCCGCGCACGACGGCGCAGATCACCACCTGGCTGGCCTGACGGCCTCCTTCATCACGCGGCCGCCCGGTCGCCTGTCCCGCGGACGACCATGCCACGCATCCACGCGCTGCTGGTGGGCATCAACGAGTACACCGCGATCTCGCCGCTGCACGGCTGCGTGGCGGACATCGAGTCGGTCGAGGCGCTGCTGCGCTCGCGCATCACGGCACCCGACGGGCTGGCACTGCAGGTGCTGCGCAACGCCGAGGCCACCCGCGCGGCGATCATCGCCGGCTTCACCGCGCACCTCGGCCAGGCGGGTCCGGGAGACATCGCCCTGTTCTATTTCTGTGGCCACGGCTCGGACGAGGCGAGCCCCGAGGAATGGCGCGGGCTCGCGATCGGCGGCAGGAACCAGACCATCGTGCCGGTGGATGCACGCGTGGGTGACACGTTCGACATCGCCGACAAGGAACTCAGCGCGCTGATTCACGGGGTGGCCGCGACGGGTGCACAGGTGGTGGTCGTGCTCGACTCGTGCCACTCCGGCGACGCGACGCGCAGCGGCGGCGATGGCGCGGCGGTGGCGGTGGGCGACAACGGCGTGCCCCGGATGACGGCCGCCGCGACCGGTCGCACGCGCACGCTGGCCGACTACCACGAGGCGGCACGCACGCTCTACGATCCCGCGCTCCTCGCGTCGGGGCAGCAGCCCGCACCGGCCCACATCGCGATTGCGGCGTGCAGGGACGACCAGCTCGCGAAGGAGTTTCCCGTGAGTCCACCGCCCCGGCGGGGTGTGTTCACCATGGCGTTCGTCGAGGCGGTGACGGCGCTGGGACCGACGGCGACCTACGCCGACCTGATCACCGTGATCCGCGCGCGGGTCCGCGCGAACGCGAAGGACCAGGTGCCGAACATCACCGTCTCCGGCACCGCCAGCGCCGCCACGCTGTTCCTGGGTGGCACCGCCGGACGCATCGAGCTCACGCTCGACCATGCGGACGGGACCTGGTGGCTGTCATCCGGCGCCATCGATGGCATCGTGGCGCCGGCGGGCGGTGCCGGTGGCACGACGATCGACATCCATCCGCGCGGCTCACTGGTGGGTGGACGGCCGAGCGTGTCGCCGCTCGCCACCGGCACGGTGACCAGCGTGGACGTGCACCGGTCCGCCATCACGGTGGGCGGCAGCGCCGCCGCACTCGACACCGGCACGCAGTACCACTGCACGATCAGCGCGATGACGCCGCCGGCGCTGCAGGTGACGGTCGCCGGTCCCGATACGGCCGGCGTCGCCGCCGTGCGCAGCGCGCTCACCGGCGCGGCGGGCCGGTCTGCGCTGGTGGAACGGGCCGATGGCCACCCGACCGCTGTGACGGTGCAGGTGGAGGGTGGAACGGCGCGCCTGCACGGCGCCGACGGCACGCCCCTGTCGGGAGCCGAGGTCGCGGTGGATGCGACCGGGCTCGCGCGGCTCACCAACGCGTGCACACACCTCGCCCGCTGGCACGGCACGCGGGACCGCAGCGCACCCGGCTCGACATTCAACGACACCGTGCTGATCGAGGTGCTGCCGGCGCTGCCCGGCGAGACGACCCTGCGCGCCGGCCAGGCGCCGCTCGAGCCGGGCCTGGAAGGCATCGCGCTGTCCTACGCCGGCGATGCACCGCCGCGCGTGCAGTTCCGGCTGCGCAACACATCGAACGCCAGGCTGTACGTCGCGCTGTACGACCTCACGGACCGGTTCGCGTGTCGCGTGATGTTCGATGGCTGGCTGGCCGCCGGCGACATCAGGCAGGTGTACGCGAAGCCCACGACCATCTCCATCCCCGAGGGCCGCGAGACCTGCGTCGACCTGCTCAAGCTCTTCGCCGCGAAGGACGACTTCCTGCCGCACACGCTCCTGCTGCCGGACCTCTTCGCGCCGGAGAGCAAGCCACCGAAGCCGGGCTCCACCCTCGCCACGCGCGCGCCGTTCACGCTGCGCGTGGCCACGGACACCTCCGTCTGGGGCACCACGATGCTGCGCATGGTGACCCGCCGCTGACGCGCGGCGGTGGTCGTCAGGCCGTGATCGTCAGGCCGTGATCGTCAGGCGGTGACCTCGACCCGGTTGCCATCCGGGTCCAGGACCACGCTCTCGTAGTACCCATCACCGGTCCGCCGCGGCCCGTCCACCACCGGCACGCCGTCGCCGTGCATCCGCGCCGTCAGCGCATCCACCGCCGCCTCGCTGCCCACCGAGACGGCAAGGTGCGCAATCCCCAGCCGCTGCGCCCCGGGCACCGCCGCCACCAGGTCCAGCGTCGTGGTGGTCATGATCTCCAGCCGCGCCCCGCCATCGGTGAACACCAGGAACCGCGACGCGAACCCCTTCGCGTCGTTCCGGTACAACACACCGGCCTCGGCGCCGAAGTACGTCACATAGAACTTCGCGCTGCGATCGAGATCTTCGGTCCAGAGTGCCACATGCTCAATGCGCACACGTCCTCGTTCGGTGATGGTTCAGTGTCTTGAACTGCTTCAACGCAAAGACGCAAGGGGCGCAAAGAGTTCTGCGCGGTTCGCGCCTCTCTGCGGAGCACGGGGCGTCGAGAAGGCTGGGGGAACTGCAACTGCAACCGCAGTTCCCCTCATTTTCGATGTTCCTCGCGCGAGCGACGGTCGCCGCGCGCCAGCACCCTTTGCGTTCCTTGCGCCCTTTGCGTCTTTGCGTTGCAGCTGTTCAAGATGCCGGTGCCACGACGATCACGGAATCGGCTTCGACCCAGTCGCCCGCTCGAGCAGCGCAGCCGCCCGCGCAATGAGGTCTGACTCGCGAAGCAAGGCCGCGGCGAGTTTGGTGATCTGCTCGTCCGCCAGCTTCCAGTCCTTCTGCTCGATCGCCTCGCGCACGCCCGGCATGGTCTTCACGCCGTAGCCCGTGTAATAACCCGGCGCGTACAGCGCGTGCTGATACCACGGCCGCTTCGGCAGCCCGCCCGGGATCAGCAGCACCTGGTCGGTCTGCCGCAGCAGCGCATTCACCTGCGCCAGTGCCGCGCCGGTGGCACTGCTGGCGGGGAGCGAGCCGTAGGCGCGCTCGTAGCGCTCGGCCACGCGCGCCAGTGAGTCGGTGGCGTTCTGGATGGCGGCGAAGTTCAGGTGTGGCGCCGGTGCCTGCGCGACCGGCGCCTTCTCCGGGCGTCGCGGGTCGGCCATGATGTTGAAGAAGCCCTCCGAGATCCGCTGGTTCAGCTCCTCGATCTCCTTCGCCGTCGTCTCGCGCAGCGACGTGACCTCACCCAGGTACCGCTTGGCGGTGCCCGACAACCCGCTGAACTCCGCCGGCAGCAGGTCGGCGCTGGCCACACGCATCACCATCATGCCGGCCACCTGCGCCAGCGCGCGCCCGTACACGAACGACGTGTCGCTGAAGCGCGTGTACCAGGTGAACGTGTCGTAGATCGAGTGGTAGATGCCGCCCCCATCCTCGCCACCGAAGCCGATGTTCAGCGTCGGCACGCCGGCGAACTGCAGGAACGGCGTGAAGTCGGACCCCGACCCCAGCGCGTCGATGCGCAGGTCACGTTGCGTGCGCGCGTCGGCGTTGCCCCCCATCACCCCCGCCATCCGCTGCCGCTGCAGCACCGACACGTTCGTCTCCGGGTCGGTCACCTCGCCGGCCACCTCGGTCACGAAGCGCTCCATCGCGTGTGACCCCGCCGCGCCGAGCACCCCGCGACCGTTGCCGTCGGTGTTCAGGTAGAACACCCCCTTCGCGCGCATGTCGGCAAGGTGCTCCTCCACCCATTCGGTGGAGCCGAGCAGCGACGGTTCCTCACCGTCCCACGCCATGTAGACGATCGTCCGCTTCGGCTTCCATCCCTGCTTCACCAGCTCGCCCAGCGCCCGCGCCTCCTCCAGCTCCGCCACCATCCCCGAGATCGGGTCCTCGGCACCGTTCACCCAGCCGTCGTGGTGGTTGCCGCGCATCACCCACTCGTCGGGCAGCGTGCTCCCCTTCAGCGTGGCGATCACGTTGTAGAGCGGCGTCTGCTTCCAGTCGAACTCCAGGCGCAGGTGCACGCGGGCGCCACCGGGGCCGAGTCGGTAGGTGATCGGCAGCGCACCGCGCCACTCGGGTGGTGCCACCGGGCCTGTGAGTGCGGCCAGCAGCGGCTGCGCATCGGCGTACGAGATCGGCAGCACCGGGATCTTCATGATGGTGACCGCATCCTTGCGATCCAGCCGCGTCGCGCCGGGGGATGCACCCACACCCGGCGTGAGCGGGTCACCGGGATACGTGGGCATGTCCAGCACGCTGCCACGCTGCACACCATCCTTCGGGCGGTACGGCCCGTCCGGATACGTCTCCCCCTCGGCATAGCCGTCATCGCGGGGATCGGAGTAGATCAGGCAGCCCACGGCGCCGTGCTCGTACGCCACCTTCGGCTTGATGCCGCGCCACGATCCGCCGTAGCGCGCGATGACGATGGCGCCCTTCACCGAGATGCCGCGCCGCTCCAGCAGTTCGTAGTCGGCCGGCACGCCGTAATTCACGTACACCAGCGGCGCCGTGACATCACCCTCGCCCGAATACGCATTGTAGGTCGGCAGTTGCTCGGCACGCTGGCTGGTGCTCGGGTCCTCCCGCAGCACCGGCTCCTCGAGGCGGGCGCGGAAGCGTGACGGCGCAACCATCTCCAGCACGCGCACCCGCGGTGTCGGGAAGAGCACGTCGAACCGCTCGATGCGTGCGTCCCAGCCATACGACGCGAACTGGTCGCGCAACCACTCCGCGTTGTCCTTCCCGTACGGTGAGCCCAGGTGGTGGGGCCGGGCGGCCAGCCGCCGCATCGCCTCGCGCATGCGTGCCGGCTCGGGAATCGCCCGGAAGCGCGTCTCCCACTCGCGCTGCGTGCGCGCGCTGGCAGTGGTGAAGCCGCGGATGGGAGGATCCTCGAGCGGGCGGGCGGCTGCGAGGAGCAGCGGCAGGACCAGCGCCGGGAGCGCGGCGCGGGACAGACGTCGGGTGGCAGACATGAGGCCTGGCGGGGGAGCGTGGGCGGGCAGCACCTGTACGCCGGCAGCGGCGGGAGGCACGGACAATCCTCGCGCCCAGGGCAGGCAACCACAACGCCGCGCCGCAGGCGACCTGCGGCGCGGCGGAGCCATGCACGAGCGGAGGATCAGGCGGTGCGCCGACGCCGCATCGCGAGCACGTGCGACGAACCCGGTGCCGGGGACGGCGCGGGCCGACGATTGCGGCGCCATGCGGGCCCCCCCGGGATGAACGCCGAACGCCCCGCCGTGCGGGAGGGCACGGCGGGGCGTCTACGGCCGACCGCGTCGCCAGCCGGTGCCGGTGGTGTCAGTCGACCCGAAGGTCGGGAGGCGCCCCAGCATGAAGAGTGACGTATCGGCGCCGGGACGATTCTCACGGAGGCGCCTTTCCACGCGAAGGCGCTACCTCATACAATTGCCGAGTTCGCTTACGGAAACTGCGCATCTCGCACGAAGCTCCCGACAAAGACGCAGAAATACCACGAAAAAGCGATGCAACCTTGAACACGACTGCAGAATCTGCAAAATTCCGGCGGCCGCGCAATTCCGTTCGGGCAAATTCGACTCAGAGTCATCACCCCGGTTCGGAGCAGATTCGACTCAGAGTCACCACCCCGCATCGGACTCGGAGTCAGCCCCCGGAACCCGACCGCGCAGCCGGACCCGCCTGTCACCCCCCCGGAGCCAGCCCATGAAGCTCATCACCACCATCATCCGCCCAGAACGCCTCGCCGACGTGAAGGAAGCCCTCTTCCGCGCAGGCGTGACCGGCATCACCCTCAGCCGCGTCAGCGGGCACGGCGGGGAAACCGAGGTGGTCGAACACTTCCGCGGCACCTCGGTCGTCATCGAGTTCCACGAGAAGGTGAAGATCGAGATGGCCTGCTCCGAGCCCTTCGTCGAACCGGCCATCGCCGCCATCGTCTCCGCCGCCCGCACCGGTGGCGTCGGGGACGGCAAGATCTTCGTCGTCCCCCTGGAGCGGGTCGTGCGCATCCGGACCGGCGAGGAGGATGTCGCGGCGCTCACCCCCGTCACCGCCGACCTGGTCCAGCGCCACGCCCTGGGCGCCGCCGCCGCCTGAAGCGACCTCGAGCGAGCGCAACCATACGGGAGGCGAATCGTCGTGCCGATACAGGTATATTGAACCGGCCGTCAGAGGCACGCCGTCCCTCATCCCGCTGCACATGGCCCGCTACCGCCCGCTCATCGCCGTCACGACCCAGACCCTGCAGTCCATCGACGGCATCCCTGCCGGCCTGCCGCAGTCGGTCGTCATGAACCAGCGCTACTACGTCGCCGTGTCGCTCGTGGGCGCCGTGCCCTGCCTCGTCCCCCTCCTGGACGACGACGAGGATACGCTGCGCGAACTCTACGAGCGGGTCGATGGCATCCTCGTCCCTGGCGGCGTCGACATGGACCCCAGCACCTACGGCGAGACCCCGCACCCGAAGCTCGGCAACGTCGACCCGTCCCGCGACCGCACGGAAATGCTCATGGCACAGTGGGCGGTCGCCGACAAGAAGCCCTACCTCGGCCTCTGCCGAGGCGCCCAGGTGCTCAACGTCGCGCAGGGCGGCTCTCTCTGGCAGGATCTCGACGCCCAGTACGACGGTGCCATCAAGCACGACTATTTCCCGACCAGCGGCTTCGATCGCGATCACCTCGCCCATGAAGTCGCCATCGCGCCACGATCGCGCCTCCGTCACGCCCTCGAGGTCGACCGCTTCAGCGTCAACTCGATGCACCATCAGGGGCTGAAGACCATCGGCCGCGGCCTCGCCGCCACCGCCGTCGCCCCGGACGGGCTGGTCGAGGCCGTCGAGCTCGACGACGAGAACGCGTTCATCGTCGGCGTCCAGTGGCACCCAGAGGTCTTCGAATTGACGGACCCGCACACACGGCACCTTTTCAAGGAGTTCGTGGACGCGGCCGCCGCCTGGCGCCACGCCCAGGGGTGACGCCGACGCGGGACGCTCCGTGACGCGGCGCATCTTGACGCCGCGCCCGGAGCCTCGATGTCGATCGCGATCACGCGGGACACCTTCAGCGACGATGACTACGCGCGCTTCGCGGCGCGCCTCGCCGAGCAGGTCGCGCATCTCGCACGCACCTGCCGGCGTCCCGGCTTCGGTGACGGCCCCGCCACCATCGGCGCCGAACTCGAGTTGCCCCTCGTCGGACCCGACTGGTGCCCGCAGCCGTGCAACCTCGCCGTCCTCGCCGAGCTCGCGGACCCGCGTGCCACGGTCGAGATCGCGCGCTTCAACCTCGAGCTGAACCTCACACCGCAACCCGCAGCCGGCACGCCGTTCACCGCACTCGGCGCGGAGATGCACACCCTCCTGCACGCACTCGGCACCGTCGCCGCACGACACGATGCGCGCGTGCTGCCAATCGGCATCCTTCCGTCGGTGCGGCACGCCGACGTGACGCACACCGCGATGACCGACCTGCCGCGTTACCGCGCGCTCGAACGCGCCGTGACGCGCCTGCGCGGTGCCCCCGCCCACATTCGCATCGTCGGCGAGGAACCCCTCGCGATCGAGGATGACGGCGTCATGCTGGAGGGGGCCAACACCTCCTTCCAGGTGCACCTGCGCGTCCCCGCGTCAGAGTACGCCGACACCTACAACGCAGCGCAGCTCGCCACCATCATCGCCGTCGGTGTCGGCGGGAACTCGCCGGTGTTCCTCGACCACCTGCTCTGGGACGAGACGCGGATCGCCGTCTTCAAGCAGAGCGTCGATGCCCGCACGGCGGGCGATCTCGCCTGGCACCGGCCGGCGCGCGTGGCGTTCGGGCACGGCTGGGTGCGACGCAGCGCGCACGAGCTCTTCGCCGACGCCGTGCGCATGCACCCGCCGATCTTCCCCGTCTGCGACGACGAGGAGGACGCCCCCGACGCCCCGGTGCCCAGGCTGGCGGAGCTGCGCCTGCATCTCGGTACCGTCTGGCGCTGGAACCGCGCCATCTACGACTGCACCGGGGACGGCCACCTGCGCATCGAGTTCCGCGCGCTGCCCGGTGGACCCACGGTCACCGACATGCTGGCCAGCGCCGCGTACATGCTCGGCCTCACCGTCGGCCTGCGCGACGACATCGACATGCTGGTCCACGGCATGCCGTTCGCGCTGGCCGAGACGAGCTTCTATCGCGCGGCGCGCGACGGGATCGACGCGCGGATCCTCTGGCCTGCGGTCAGTGGCGTGTCTCCGCAGGAGTGCAACCTCCGGACCCTCGCGCTGGCCCTGCTCCCCGTGGCCGAGCGCGGGCTCACGACGCTCGGTGTCGACGCGGGCGAGCGCACCCGCCTCCTCGGCGTGATCGCCGACCGCGTCACGACCGGCCAGACCGGCGCACGCTGGCAGCGGAATGCGCTGCATGCGCTCAGGGCATACCTGCCACGCCCGGCCGCGCTCGCTGCCCTCGTTGCCGCCTACGCCGCACGCGCCGACACCGGTGCGCCGGTGCACACCTGGTCGCCGGTCTGAGACTGGCTCGCGCCGACTGGACCGATGCACGAATCGGCTCCCACGGTTCTCACGGAGCCACGGCGCGCACGGAGGTCACGGAGAACTGCAACAACTTCGTTGGGAACTGCTCGTGCGGACCCGCGCGCTGCCTCGCGCGAGCGGTTCCCAATGCCGTTTCTGTGCTCCGTGGCCTCCGTGGCTCTGTGGGAACAACACCCGCACACGCACCAACCAACGCCCCGTGTCGCTGCCCTCAGCTCACCGACGCCAGCGCATCCCGGAGCACCTGCGCCGACCGTGCGAGCCCCGCCTGCTCCTCGGCCGAGAACACCGGCGGCACCACCTGGACGGCGCCACCGGCATCCAGGATCGCCGGCAGCGACAGCGCGATCCCCTCGACGCCTGCGGCACCGGACTGCACACGCGACACCGTCTCGATGCGCCGCTCGCCGCGCAACGAAGAGCGCAGCAGCGACGCGGTGACGAGCCCGATGGCATGGTTGGTGGCCCCCTTCCGCCGCAGGATCTCGAACCCGGCCTTCCGCACCGTCTCGGCGATCACCGGCTCCCGCTCGCGCGTCCAGCCGGGCCATTCGCGCAGCGGCAGCCCGGCGATGTGCGCTGACGACCAGAGCACCACCTCGGAGTCACCATGTTCACCTACCACCTGTGCATGCACCGAGCGCGGGTCCACGCCGATCTCCTCGCTGATCGCCTGCCGCAGCCGGGCGGTGTCGAGCATCGTGCCGGTGCCGATGACCCGTTCCGGTGGCAGGCCGGAGCTGCCGCGCATCACATACGTCAGGACGTCCACCGGATTCGTCACCATCACGATCAGGCCCTCGTAGCCGCGCAGCGCCGCCCCGATCTCGCGCACGATGCCGACGTTCCCCTGCAGCAGCTCGAGTCGTGACTGCGCCGGCGTGCCACCGCGTCCGGCGGCGATCACCACCGCATCCGTCGTGCGCATTTCGTCGAGCGACACGGCGCGCACACTCGCCGACGGGTAGAACGCGGCGCCCTGCGCCAGGTCCATCGCCTCGCCCTCCGCGAGCTCCGCACGCGCGTCGGAGAGCCGGAGTTCCGTCGCGAACCCGGCCTGCAGCACCGAGATGGCGACACTCGCGCCGACCCAGCCTGTCCCGATCACTCCCACCGTCGATCCTGCCATGATCCCCGTCTCCGTGCTGGCGCCCGCTGTCGTGCCCGGCGGCAATCACCGCCACGCCGTGCGCGCGCCTGCAGGAGTGTACTCTCCCCACCATCAGCCGCGCGCTGCCGCGATCAGAGCCTCCCGCGCCGCAGCTCGCCGGCGGCATGCGCCACCGCCCGCGCGGTGAGTGCCATGTAGGTCAGCGACGGATTCTGCGATCCGCTCGACGCCATGCAGGCGCCGTCGGTGACGAACAGGTTCGGCACCTCCCATGCCTGGTTCCAGCGGTTGAGCACGGAGGTCCTGGGGTCACGACCCATCCGCGCCGTGCCCATCTCGTGGTTGGCGTTGCCGGGCGTGCTCGGGCCGTGCGTGTGCACACGGATGTCGTGCGCGCCGGCCGCCTCCAGGAGTTCCGACGCCGTCACTCCCATGTCGCGGTGGATGGCGAGCTCGTTCGCGCTCCACGCCGCCTCGACATGCAGTGACGGGATGCCCCACCGGTCACGCAGGGTGGGATGCACCGTGGCGCGGTTGGACTCCCGCGGCAGCATCTCACCGTAGCCGTTGAACGTCATGCTCCACGGCCCGAGGCGGGTGAGCTGCTGCTTGAAGGCCGCGCCAAGTCCAGGGGCGCGGGCCGCCGCTTCCCATCCCCCGCGGCCCGCGCCACCCTGGAAACCGTAGCCGCGTGTGAAGTCGGGGTGCCGGTCCGCCACGTTGCGGAAGCGCGGGACGTAGATGCCGTTCGGCCGAGCGCCGATCACGCGCCGGTCATCGAACCCGTCCACCCGTCCCGTGGCGCCACCCCACTTGATGTGGTCCATCACGTTGCGCCCCACCTGGTCGCTGCCGTTGGCGAGTCCGTCCGGGAATTGCGGCGACGCCGAGTTGAGCAGCAGCCGGGCGCTCTCGAGGGCGGAGGCACAGAGGAACACCACCCGCGCCGTGAAGGCGTGCTCCTCGCCGGTCTCCGCGTCGATCACGTGCACCCCACGCACGCGGCGGCGCCGGCGATCGAGCACCAGCGATCGCACCACGCTGAACGGCCGGAGCGTCATCCGCCCGGTGGCCTGCGCCACGGGCAGGGTGGCATTCACGCTGCTGAAGTACGAGCGCGTGGTGCAGCCCCGCTCGCAGGGGCCGCAGTAGTGGCAGGCGCCACGGCCGTTGTGCGGCACCGTGAGCACCGCCACGCGCCCGATGGTGAGCACGCGCTCGCGGCCGTAGCGCGCCGCGATCCGGTCACGCACATGCTGCTCCACGCAGTTGAGCGACATCGGTGGCAGGAATTGCCCATCCGGAAGCTGCGCGAGCTGTTCCGCCTGCCCCGACACGCCGATGAACCGCTCCACGTGATCGTACCACGGCGCAAGGTCGGCGTAGCGGATGGGCCAGTCCACGCCGATGCCGTCGTGCAGGTTGGCCTCGAAGTCGAGGTCACTCATGCGGTACACCTGCCGTCCCCAGACGGTCGACTTGCCACCCATCTGCCGGGCGCGGAACCAGTCGAATCGCCGCGCACCCTCGGGCGTCGAGTAGGGGTGGTCCACGTCATCCACCCAGTAGCGGCGGCTGATCTCGTCGAAGCTCACCGACCGCTGCTGCACCGGCTGCCGCTCACCGATGGCCCGCCGGTCGTTGAGCCCGCGGAACGGCATCTCGAACGGGGCCACATGCTCGCGTGCATCACGCTCCGCCACCAGTGGCCGGCCGCCCTCGAGCACCAGCGTCCGGAGGCCCAGCCGCGTGAGCTCCATCGCCGCCCAGCCACCGGTCATGCCACTGCCGATGACGATCGCGTCCCAGTCACGTGCGATCGGCGCGGTCATGCGCCCACCCGCGCATTGCCGTCATAGTGCATCGGCATCGGCCACGTGTGCAGCGTGTCCCGCATCCCGGGCTCCGAGGTGCAGTAGCCCCACACGGTGAGGTACTTGAGCATCGCGAACCAACGCTGGTTCGCCGACGGATCGCGCGCCTCGCGCAGCGCCGTCACCGCGTCGTCGAAGTGCTGCAGCATGGCTACCTGGTCGGCGGCGCCCGCCGTGACGAAGTCCGGCTGCCCGCGCGCCCGCGCGCGACCATCGAGCTCCGCCACGCCGGCCAGGAACCGGTCACGGTCGTCGGCCGGATACCACTGGTCGAGCATCCGCTCGATGAACGCCGCGACGCCGGCCTCGGTGGCACCGGGCGTGTCGGTGGCCGGGATGATCAGCGCTGCGGCGACCTGCACGGTCAGGGCGGCGTGGGCATCCATCACGCGCGCCTGCGGCACCTGCGGCGCACGATGCGCGTCGGCCCCCATCGCGAGCAGTTCCGCCGCGGACCGCTGGCTGAACACCGCCAGTCCGCCGGTCGCCATCATCCATCCGATCAGTTCACGTCGGTCCATTCAGGCCTCGCGCTCCGGTGCATCGTGCGGTGTGCGGTGGTGCAGGCGTTCGGGACGCTGCGGGGTCCGGGATCGAAGGGAATCGTGGTTCGGGACACGCGTGTGGCTCGCTGGGGTGGTGTCCTGGGAGGTATCGCAGGTTCCCACGGAGCCACGGAGTTCACGGAGCGCACGGAGTAGAGCAAAAGCATTTGGGGAATGGCGGTGCAGGACGGGTATTCCGGCGCTGCACCGGCTTCTCTGGGAGTACCGAGCAAGATCGTACGACCGCTGCCTGTCACCCGCAGTTCCTTCAGCCCTTCCTCCGTGACCTCCGTGCGCTCCGTGGCTCCGTGGGAACCGACGATCTCCCACAGCACACCCGCCCCGCGAATCCGGCAGTCTCGCAACCCAGCCTGTCCCGCGAATGTCGGTTGTGACACTGCAGCACTCACGTACATTAGCGTCCATGCGACCAACCGGACGACGGGACATCCCGGTGCACCCCGGCCGTTCCGGACGGCGGGCGGCGTGAGCGCCGAGGACCCCGCGTTCCTGAGCCCCGAACTCAGCCTGCTGGCATTCCAGTGGCGTGTGCTCGCGCTGGCGCAGGATCCCCGAACCCCGCTGCTCGAGCGGCTGCGCTTCCTCGCGATCGTCACCAGCAACATCGACGAGATCTACATGGTGCGCATGGCCGAGCTCCGCGAGGCTGCGCGCGCCGGTCACGATCCCGACACCCTGCCCGACGAGGGCGACGGCCTGACCCCGGCGGCCCGGCTGCAGGCGGTGGAGGCCGGACTCGCGGCACTCGTCGACGCACAGTCGGCATGCGCGGCCGACTGCCTGGCGGCGGCGGAGTTGCACGATGTGCGGCTCGTGCGCTGGGACGACATCACCGACGCGGAACGTGCGGCGCTGCGCGACCGCTGCCGCGAGGAGATCCACCCCGGCCTTGCCCCGATGGCGGTGACGCGCAGCCCCGGTGTGCCGCTGCCCCACCTTCCCCATCTTGGCCTCTTCATCGGGATCGTCTACCAGACGCCGGGCGACGCGCGACCACACCTCGTCGAGCACGAGCTGCCGACCGACGTGCCGCGCCTGCTGCCGGTGCCCGGTCGCGACGGGACGCTGATTCCCGTGGAGGAGGTGCTGCGCGCCAATGCCGAGCTGCTGCTGCCCAGTGCCGACGTGGACGGCGTGTATCTCTTCCGCGTGACCCGTGGCGGCGAGCTGCCCCTGCAGGACGAGGACGCCGGCGGGCTGCTCGACGCCGTGGCACTCGCGACACAGCGCCGGCCGTACAACCCGGCCGTGCGCGTGGAAGTGGAGGCGGGCACGCCACCGCCGGTCGCCGCGCTGATCCTCGACAACCTCCACCGCGACGCCGCCGGTCGCGCGACGGCCGCCACCGTGACCGAGGTGCAGGTCGTGCACGGCCTGCTGGACCTGCGCTGCCTGCCGGCGCTGCCCCTGCCGCGCGGCGCCGGCACCGAGTTCCCGCCGATGGCATCCTGCGACGGGCTGAACGACGACATCTCGATGCTGGACATGATGGCGCGTGGCGACATCCTGCTGCACCATCCCTTCGACTCGTTCGACGACAGCGTCGTGCGGTTCTTCCAGGATGCCGCCGGCGATCCCGCCGTCACCCGCATCGCGTGCACCCTCTACCGCGTCGGCTCGCCGTCACCGATCGTCGAGGCGCTGGTGGCGGCCGCGCGCGCCGGCAGGCAGGTCTTCGCGCTCGTCGAACTCCAGGCGCGCTTCGACGAGGAGCACAACGTGCAGTGGGCGCGCGCGCTCGAGAAGGCGGGCGGCCGCGTGGTGTACGGGCTGCCGGGCCTCAAGGTGCACGCCAAGCTGGCGCTGGTCGAGCGGACCGAGGGTGGCATGGCCATGCGGTATGCGCACATCGGCACCGGCAACTACAACCCGCGCTCCGGCCGGCAATACACGGACCTGAGCCTGTTCACGGCCGACCCGTCGCTCACCCGGGACGTCGCGTCGGTGCTCGACGCGCTGGCAGGCGCGGCCACGCCCGGACGGCCCCCCGCCGGCGAGGTGCTCGTCGCGCCCGAGACGCTGCTGCCCGGGGTACTCGAACGCATCGAGCGCGAGACGGCGCACGCGCAGGCCGGCCGCCCGGCACGGGTCACCATCAAGGTCAACGGACTCGCGGACCGCGAGGTGGTGCGCGCGCTGTACCGCGCCTCGCAGGCCGGCGTGCAGGTGGACCTCGTCGTGCGTGGCATCTGCGTGCTGCGCCCCGGCGTGCCCGGCCTCTCGGAGACCATCCGCGTCCGCTCGGTGGTGGGTCGCTTCCTCGAGCACTCGCGCGTGTACCGGTTCCTCAACGGCGGCGATCCCGACTACCTCATCGGCTCCGCCGATCTCCGCCCGCGGAACCTCCGGCGCCGGGTGGAGGTGCTCGTCCCCGTGCGCGATCCGTACTACCGCGAGCTCCTCGACACCCTCCTCGAGCGCTACCTCGACGACGGCACGGCCTGGGAGCTGGACGGCACCGGCCGCTTCACGCCCCGCCACGGGGATACCCCGTCCGCCCAGGAGCGCTACGTCGCCGACGCCTTCCCGGTGCAGTGAGCGAAGGGGCACCTTTCCGTCGTGACCCCACCCGCCGCCCCGCCCTCGTCGCGATGGACCCTCGTCCGCCATGCGCTGCTCTACGGCGCCATCGGCGGCGTGCTGATCGTGCTGCTCCAGTTCGCGCGATACCGCTACCTGATCTTTGCCCACGCCTTCGAGGTCTACGGCGTCCTGGTCGCGGTGGTCTTCGTCGCCATCGGCCTCTGGTTCGGGATGACGCTCACCGGGCGGCCGGAACGCGTCGTCGTGCAGGAGGTCCAGGTCCACGTGCCCGCCGCGCCGGTGCCGTTCACCCCGGACCCGGGCCGGCGGGAGTCACTCGGCATCACGAAGCGTGAACTCGAGATCCTCGAGCTGATGGCCGCCGGGCTCAGCAACAAGGAGATCGCCGACCGCATCTTCGTCAGCGAGAACACGGTCAAGACGCACTCCGGTCGCCTCTTCGAGAAGCTCGGCGCCCGGCGGCGCACACAGGCGGTGAAGGCAGGCCAAAGCGCCGGACTGATCCCGTAGGCCCCTCTGACGGTCCCCCGAAAGGATGATTTTCCCGGCGACGGCGAAAAATCATGCCAACGGGTGACGCCGCGGGCTGACGCTGCGACCTACCGTGGCGCTCACTTCCTCTCTCTCCCGGAGCGTCCCATGCGTCAGACAGTCCTCAAGTACGGCTTCATCGCCGGCGGTATCCTCTCGGCCCTGCTCACGGTGACCGTGGCGGTGCCGACCATGCTCGGCATCGAACCCAGCCTGCCGCTGGGCATGGTGATCGGCTACACGACCATGCTGGTCAGCTTCCTGTTCATCCACTTCGGGATCCGGTCATACCGTGACACGGTGCTGGATGGATCGGTGCGCTTCTGGCAGGCAGCACGGGTGGGCCTGCTGATCGCGCTCATCGGCGCGATCTGCTACGCGGCCACCTGGCAGGTGGTGTACCGCACCTTCCTCCCCGACTTCGCCGAGAAGTACGGGCAGGCCGCGGTGATCGCCGCTGAGAAGCGTGGGGCGTCGGCCGCGGAGATCGAGAAGACGCGGAGCGAAATGGCGGAGTTCGCGGTGATGTACCGGAATCCGCTCTACAACTTCGGGATCACGCTGCTGGAGCCGGCGCCGGTGGGGATCCTGGTGGCGCTGATCAGTGCCAGGATCCTGTCGCGGCGGCGGCGGGAGCCACTGTCCACGCTGGGCACCGCACTGTCCTGAAAACGAGAAACAGGGACGGCGCTGAATCGCCAACATGTTGTCCTGCAACTAGTTAGCTGCGGGAATGGGACATGCGTCCGGAGACTTTCGACAGGGCCGTTCCTGTCTTTACCCGGAGTGGCACCATGATCCGTCGACCGTTCGTCCTGTTCGCCGCCGCCTCGCTCGTGACCGTCGCCCAGGCCATCCCGGCTGTGGCGCAGGAGAGCAGGCCGCAGGTCGAGTACTCTGACGAGCTGGACCGCTACTCTGCGGACCAGCTCGACAACCTCGTCGGATCGATCGCGCTGTACCCAGACGCCCTGCTGGCGCAGGTGCTGGTGGCGGCGACGTTCCCCGACCAGGTCGAGGAGGCCGCGCGATTCGTGCGCAGCAACGGCACCTCGGACATCGACGACCAGGCGTGGGACGTGAGCGTCAAGGCGGTGGCGCACTATCCGTCCGCCCTCAACATGATGGCCGACAAGCCGGACTGGACCGCCGCGCTGGGCCGCGCCTACGCGATGCAGTCGAGCGAGGTGATGGCCGCCGTGCAGCGCCTGCGCCGGATGGCGGACGCCCAGGGCAACCTGCGCACCACCCCGCAGCAGGTGGTCACGCGCGACGAGGAAGACTACGTCATCGCGCCGGCACAGCCGCGGGTGATCTACGTGCCGGTCTATGATCCGTACGTCGTCTACACCCGCCCGATCTTCGGCGTCAGCTACTACTCGTCGTTCTGGTCGTTCGGCATCGGTTTCCCCATCGGCGGCTGGCTGTCGTACGACTGCAACTGGCGCACGCGCAGCGTCTACTACAACGGCTGGGACACGTCGTACCACGGGTATGCCGGCGGCTGGCGCTCACGCTCGCGACCGTACATCCAGGTGACCAACGTCTACGTGAACCCGCGTTACCGGAACGTCTACATCAACCGTGACGTCATCCGGCGCCGCGTGGAGTACCGCAACGTCGACCGCTATCCCGGCGTGCACCGCGACACCCGCTTCGGGCGCGACGGCGGCTCGGTCTACCGCAGCGGCAGCGACTCGCGCCGCAATGTCGCGCGCGGCAGTGACTCGCGCGGCAGTGACTCGCGCCGCAGTGACGTGCGCTACGACGATGGCCCGCGCTACGATGCCGGTCGCCGCAGCACCACGCCCGACCGGTCGCGGTCCGACGCCGGTGACGGCCGCGGGCGGAGTGACGCCGGTCGCGGCCAGGATGCCTGGAACCGTGATCGCCAGTCGCCGCAGCAGCCGTCGCAACAGCCGCAACGCGACGGCCGGCAGGCCGGTGCGCCGGCGACCGATCGCAGCGGCTGGGATCGCGGCGTGAACCGCGCCGGGACGTGGGGTCGTGACGACACCCGGGGCGGGCAGCCGTCGCGCAGCCAGCAACAGGCGCCGCCACAGGAGGCCCGCCAGGGCTACGGCGTGCCGGACCGGTCCCGTGACGCCGGCCGCGGCCAGGATCGCGGTCCCGCCGGGGGCGCCCGCCAGGAGCAGGATCGCCGCGAGGCGCCGATGATCAATCCCCGTCGCGCCGAGTCGCAGGGGCGGCCGCAGGGGGGCGGGCAGCCGCAGCAGGGTGGTGGCCAGCGTGGTGGCAGCCAGGGTGGCGGACGCGGTGGTGATCGCAGCGGGCGGGAACGCCCGGCGGTGTGAGCGGGCGCCATCCTGCGCACGCCGGACAGTGAGGCGGGGGGTCGCGACGCTGCGGCCTTCCGCCGTGCTGTATCACCTGCCGGAAGCACGCACAGGCGTCGGCGACGCACGAATCGTCGCCGTGCCGATGGCGACGGAATGCGACTTTCTGCACATTGTCACGCGTGCGTGACAGACTCTCCCTCGCCGATGCGCGACGCCTCGCCCCGACCGGCTTCCGCCGGTGGGTGCTCGGCCTCACCGGCCTGACTGCCCTCAGCTACGCCCTCCTCGCGGTCGTGGATGCGCAGCAGTCCGGCGTGGCGCAGGCTGTGGTGGGACGGGATGCGATCATGACGGTCGTCGTCCTGGCGGCAATGCTGATCGCGGCACGACGGGACCCGCTGGCGGGTGCGGCGATCACGATTCTCGCCAGCTGGATCGAGATCGAGACGGCCTTCCTCACCGTCACCGAGTTTCCATCGCCCTCGGTGGTGGTGCTGCCGATCCTGACGATCGGCATCGGCCTGCTCTTCGGGCGGCGCATCGCGTTCTGGGCCACGATCGTGACGATCGCCACCACCGCCGTCACGCACTGGTTCTCGCCCCCGATGCAGGCCACCGGCGTGACGAGCAGCAGCATCTACTGGCTCGTCTTACATGCGGTCGCCATGCTGGTGGGCTGGAGCCTGCTCTCGCTCAGCGTCGCCAGCTTCATGCATGTCTTCAGCGCGATGCTCGCCAACGAGAAGGACCTGGCCGACACCATCCGCTTCGCGCCCGACGGCATCCTCGTGGTGGACCCGCAGGACCGGATCGTGCTGGCGAACCCGATGGCGGAGACGCTGTTGCGACGGGAGCGCGCGGCGCTGGTCGGTGCGCCCCTCGCCACCGTGCTGCATGGTGCCGGTCCCTCGCTCGCCCGCATCGCGTCAGGGAGCCGCGGCGACATCACGGTGCCGGTCGCGGTGCAGCTCGACGCGGCGGACGGGGCGCCAGTGCACGTCGAGGCGGCGTGGCGCACGATGGAGGGCGGCCGGCACCAGCTCCTGCTGCGCGACGTCACCGCACGGGTGCGGGCGGAGGAGCAGCGCCAGCTGATGGAGACGCAGCTCGCGCACTCGCAGCGCCTGGATGCGGTGGGACGGCTGGCGGGCGGCCTCTCGCACGACTTCAACAACATCCTCACCGCCGTCAGCGGCTCGGCCGAGATGCTGCGCTTCGAGAAGGATCCCGCGGAACGCACGGCACTGCTCGACGAGATCATCGCCGCCCGCGACCGTGGCGCGGCGCTCACCCGCCAGCTGCTGGCCTTCGCCCGTCGGGAGGTCACGCAACCGCGCATCATCGACGTCGCGACGCACGTGCGCGGCCTCGAGCGGCTGCTGGAGCGCGTGGCGGGCGATCGCCAGCGCCTGCGCCTCGAGCTGGCGCCGGACTGTCGCGTGCGCGTGGATCCGGCACAGTTCGAGCAGGTGCTGGTGAACCTGGTGTCGAATGCACGCGATGCGATGCCGGATGGCGGCACCTGCACGATCCGGGTCGCGCGGGTGCTCGACGCGCAGGCAACGTCGCAGATCCAGCTCACCGTGACGGATGACGGCGTGGGCATGTCGCCGGACGTGGCGGCGCGCGCGTTCGAGCCGTTCTTCACCACCAAGCCGCGTGGCCAGGGCACGGGCCTGGGCCTGGCCTCGGTGCACGGCATGGCCGAGCAGAGCGACGGCACCGCGCGGCTCCACTCCGCGCGCGGCGAGGGCACCTGCGTGACCATCGAGCTGCCGGCGGTGGACGACGCGGCCACGCTGGTGTCGGGGGCGGCGGAGCTCGTGCCCGCCACGGGAGGCGGCCGGTCGATCCTGGTGGTGGAGGACGACAGCGGGACGCGCCGCATCGTGGAGCGCATCCTGCGCCATGCCGGCTACCAGGTGCGCACCGCCGGCGACGGGTCCGAGGCGATCGCGATCCTCGATGCCGCCACCACGCCGTTCGATCTCGTGCTCTCGGACGTGATGATGCCCGGCTGCACGGGCCCGGAAGTGGCCGAGCGCGTGCGCGACCGGTTTCCCGGCACACCGGTGCTGCTGATGACCGGGTACGCCGAGGAGCAGCTGGGCACACTGGTGGATGGCCTCGCGGGGCGCGCCGTGATCGCGAAGCCGTTCTCGGGCAGTGCTCTCACGTCGCGGCTGGCCACCCTCCTGCGCGACAGCGCGGCCATCGACTCGGACGCGCCCAGCCTCGTCTGACGGCGGTCAGCGCCTGCGCACGCGCGTCAGGGCGCGATCGAGCGCGTTCGAGAACTGCTGCTTGTCCTTCGCGCCGTAGCTGGCGTGGCCGCCGGTCTCGACCCCGCTGCTCCGCAGCCCCTCCATGAAGTTGCGCACCGACAGGCGCTCGCCGATGGTCTCGGCCGTGTACTCCTCGCCACGCGGATCGATCACGACCACGCCCTTCGGCACCAGCAGCGCGGCCAGCGGGATGTCGGCGGTGACCGCGACGTCACCCGCGATCGCATGCTCGGCGATGTAGCGGTCGGCCACGTCGGGGCCACCCTCGACGCGCACGGCGGAGAGGTGCGCGTGGCCCACCGGCAGCTGCAGGCGCATGTTGGCCACCAGGATCGTGGGCAGCGCCAGGCGCTCGGAGGCGCGGTAGCACACCTCCTTCACGTCGCGCGGGGCGGCGTCGGCGTCGAGCCACAGGGTCATCGACGTGCCGGGTCCGCGTGTGTCATCACCGCGGTCACCGGCGACCGCGGCCGGGCGTGGCAGGCCGCGCCGGTGGCGCGCTCACGACGCCCAGGATCGACACGTCAGGATCGAACTCGACGCGCCGCGGCGGCGCGCTGAACGGGCCCGGCACGTCGAGCGTGGCAGTGGCCTGCGCCGGCACGGCCAGCCGCACGCGCCGCACCTGGCCATCCGCGTCCGTCACGTCCACCGAGAGCGAGAGCCGGTACGGCGCGAACCGCGTTCCCTGCGCGACCGTCACCACCACCGTGCGGCGCGCCGCATCCCACGACCATCCCGGTGTGACCTCCGCGAACCCGGGTCGACGCAGCCATTGCGTGAAGAACCAGTCGAGCGGGCGTCCCGCCTCTGCCTCGAACGCCGCCTGCAGCTCGGCCGTGCTGCTGTTGGCGTGCCGGTGCGCCACGTAGTGCGCACGGATGGCCCGGAAGAACGACGAGTCACCGATCTCGCGCCGCAGCATGTGCAGCACGAAGCCGGCCTTCTGGTAGACGTTCGAGTTCAGCACGTTCCGCAGGTCACTCAGTTCCTCGTTGATCACCGGCGTGCTGGCGGTGACCGGCGCCCGCAGCACCTGCTCCCGCATGCGCGCGAGCTCGGAACGGAAGTCTGCCTGCCCGTGCGCATGTTCGGTCCAGAGCGCGGCGAAGTACGTCGCGAAGCCCTCCGACAGCCAGACGTCGGGCCACTCGCGCTCCGTGACGGCATCGCCGAACCACTGGTGCGCCGTCTCGTGGGCGATGAGCGACTCACCGGGGCTTCCTGGCCGGAAGAGCGGCGAGGCATAGAAGATGGCGCCCGCGTTCTCCATGCCACCGTACCGCGTGGACGAGGACACGTGCGCGAGCTTCTCGTACGGGAACGGCCCCGCCAGCCGCGCGAACAGCGCCACGATCTCGCCGGCGCGTTCGAAGCTGCCGGGCACCGTGCTGCGCTGCGCCGGCGTGGTCCACACCGACTGGGCCACGCACCCCGGCAGCTCCGCCAGGCCGCAGGCCGTGGGGCCCAGCTCCAGCACGGCGAAGGGGGCCACGCCGATGACCATCACGGCGGTGTAGATCGGACGTTCGGTGCGCCAGCGCGTGCGTACCATGCGCACGCCACCGTCCGCCGCGGCGAGCGGTGTTTCCTCGAGCAGCGCCCCGTTGGCGATCACGCGATGCGTGGCCGGCGCGACGACGTCCCACGCCACCAGCGCCTTGTCCGAGGGGTGATCCACCACCGCCAGCCACTGGCGCGCCCGGTCCGGGAAGTTGTCGCCGAAGGCGGTCCAGCCGAGGGCGGGATCGCGACGGATGATCAGGCCGTCGGTGGGCGTGCCGCGATAGTGCACGGTCACCGAGATGGTGTCACCACCGGCGCCGGGCAGTGCCACGCGCACGCTGTCACCTGAACGGGTGAAGGGCACCCGTGCCACACCGAGGTGCACCGAATCCACCTGCATCGCGGCTGCGAGATCGAGCCAGAGTGCATCGATGCCCGGGGCACGCCGCGCGGTGGTGGCGGCACTGAAGCGCACCGTGTCGGGGAACCCCGTACGCGGGAATTCCACGCGGAATACGTATTGCATCACGTCGATCCCGCGGCGACTGGCCCCGGTGCGGCTGGCCGGAGGTTGCGCGACAGCGACGGACGACGCCAGGCAGCTGGCGGCGAGCAGGAATCGGATGACGAGGGCGGATCGCATGGCGGGAAACCTGCCTGGGAGGGACAACGGCGCAATCGGGGTGTGTCAACTCCCGGGACTGCCGCTTCTCCCGGCCGTTGTCGCCCGGCGCACGATCCGATACGATCAGACGGTCCAATCTCCCCCTACCAAGCCATGGCACATCCACAGACCCTCCGCACTCTCCTGATCGCCGGCAGCGTGGCGCTGGCCGCCGCCCCGGTCTCCGCTCAGGGCATCGACGCCCCGCCGCTCACGCTCGGGCGCACGCAGGACGGCACGCTCGCCCGCACCGACCCCACGATCAATGAGCGCGGCCGGTTCAAGGTCTTCCGCATCGACGTGAAGCCCGGCCAGCGCTACACGATCGTGATGCGCGCCGACGACTTCGACTCGTACCTCTCGGTGGCCCGGCAGGTCAACGGCCTCACCGACTACCTCGCGAGCGATGACGACGGCGCCGGCAACTCGAACGCCCGCCTGCGCTGGACCCCGAAGGATCCCGGCACCTACTACCTCGTGGCGCAGTCGCTGAAGGTCGAGGGCGTCGGCAACTTCACCGTCCGCATGGACACGCTGCCGGCCGTGATCAACACGCCGCCGCGGAACGTCGCGCTGGCCGAGACCTACCGCGGCGACCTCACCGAGACCGACCCGTCGGTGGACGACAAGGGCGCATACTTCGACCTCTACCGGATCACCGCCCGCAAGGGGCAGCGCCTCGTGATCAACATGAAGTCCACCGAGTTCGACGCCGTGGTGGGCATCGGCCAGATGCAGGGTGACTCCCTCAACATCACCGAGACCGACGATGACGGCGGCGGCGACAAGGATGCCCGCCTGCGCTACACCGTGCCCGAGGATGGCACGTACATCATCCGCGCCCAGGGGCTGGATGCCGGCGCCCTCGGTGCCTACACGCTGGTCGTGACGGAGCGCGTGGTGCGCCCCTCGACCCCGGTGGCCATCACCGCCGGTGCGCCGGTGACCGGTGAGCTCACCGAGACCGACGAGGAGGCGGACGACGGCTCGTTCTTCGACCTGTACCGCATCACGGCCCGCGCCGGCGAGACGGTCACGATCACCATGCGCTCCAGCGCCGTGGACAGCTACCTCGTGCTCGGCCAGATGACCGACGGCGAGTGGTCCGAGACGGCCCACGACGACGACGGTGCCGGTGGCAACCACTCCCGGATCCAGCACACCTTCGAGGCCGCCGGCGAGTACCTGATCCGTGCCAACACGATCGGCGCCGGCAAGACCGGCAGCTACACGATCCGCCTCGAGCGGTCGGGTGGCGCACCGGCAGCCCGCCGCCGCGGCACCTCGGGCCCGAGCGAAAGCGCCCGTTCGGACGAGCCGGAAATGACGATCGTCGCCCCGCCGGCACCGCCGCGCCGAAAGCCCTGATCGGCAGCACCGCTCCTGCGGTCTCCACCGCCAACCGGACCTCGAGGTCCGGTTGGCGGTCTGCGTTTCGGCCAACTGCCTCGACCATATGCCGCGGGTGCTGTGCTTCGTCGCGACTCCGTGACAAGTTCCCGTCACGCCGCACACCCTCCCCCGCGCTCCCGTGCCCGCCACCATGTCCCAGGGTTCCCCGACATACGATGCCATCGTCATCGGTTCCGGCATCTCGGGCGGCTGGGCCGCGAAGGAACTCTGCGAGAGGGGACTCAAGACGCTGGTGCTCGAACGCGGCCGCCACGTGGAGCACGTCAAGGACTACACCACCGCGCACCTCAAGCCGTGGGAGCTCCCGCACAAGGGCGCCACACCGCGCTCGCTGCTCGACCCCAACCCACTGATCTCGAAGGCCGCCGGCTACGGCGAGGACACGGCGCACTTCTTCGTGAAGGACGCCGATCACCCGTACGAGCAGGAGAAGCCCTTCGACTGGATCCGCGGCTACCAGGTCGGCGGCAAGTCGATCCTCTGGGGGCGTGCGTGTCAGCGCTGGAGCCAGCACGAGTTCGTATCGCCGGAAAAGCTGGGCTACGGCATGAACTGGCCCATCGGCTATGACGACGTCGCCCCCTGGTACAGCCACGTCGAGCGGTTCATCGGCGTCTGCGGCACGCGCGACGGCCTCGAGGCGATGCCCGATGGCGAGTACCTGCCGCCGTTCGACTTCAACTGTGCCGAGCAGCACCTCAAGGATGCGCTGCTGAAGCACTACGGCAACCGTCACGTGGTGCAGGGGCGCTGGGCCCACCTCTCGAAGCCCACCGCGCTGCACCTGAAGCAGGGGCGCGGCACCTGCCAGGCCCGCAACCTCTGCATGCGGGGCTGCCCCTACGGCGCGTACTTCAGCAGCAACGCCAGCACGCTGCCCTGGGCGAAGAACACCGGCAACCTCACGCTGCGCCCCGACTCGGTGGTCGAGTCCATCATCCACGACGATGCGAAGGGCAAGGTCACCGGCGTGCGGGTGATCGACGCGAACACACACGCCGTCACCGAGTACTTCGCGCGGATCATCTTCGTCAACGCCTCGGCGCTGAACTCGAACCTGATCCTGCTGAACTCCACGTCGAAGCGCTTCCCGAATGGCCTGGGCAACGACCACGGCATCCTTGGCCACTACGTCGCGCACCACAACTACCGCGCATCGGCCAACGGCGAGCTGCCGGGATACGAGGACCAGTACGTCACCGGTCGCAACCCGACCGAGTGCATCCTGGTGAACTTCCGCAACCTGGGGAAGCAGGACACCGACTTCGTTGGCGGCTACACGACATTCACCGGCGGCTATCGCACCCGCGGCCAGTGGACCGGCGCCGCGGCGGGCGGCGAATACAAGGATGCGCAGGCGCGCCCGGGACCGTGGGGCCTCTACATGTACATGCAGGGCGAGACCATCCCCAAGCACGCCAACCATGTGCGCCTGCACCCCACGCTCAGGGACCAGTGGGGCATCCCGCGCCTGGTGACGTCGGTGGGCTATGACGACAACGACGAGAAGATGATCCGCGACTGGCGGACGCAGGCCGAGGAGATGCTGAAGGTGGCCGGCTGCGTGAAGGTCGAGACGCGGGACAACCACCAGGCGCCGGGCCTCGACATTCATGAAATGGGGGGCTGCCGCATGGGCCGCGACCCGAAGACGTCGATGCTCAACGGCTTCAACCAGCTGCACGCCGCACCGAACGTGTTCGTGACCGATGGAGCGTGCATGACCAGCACCGGCAACCAGAGTCCGTCGATCCTCTACATGGCGCTCACCGCCCGCGCGGTGAACCATGCCGTGGACGAGCTGGCGAAACAGGCACTCTGAGGTGAGGTCACGCGCATGGCTGCCATGAACCGACGGGAGGCCGTGAAGGCCGCCGGCACCCTGCTCGGCGGTGTGGTGGTGCTCGGCGCGCTCCCCGGCTGCGGCCCGCGCCAGCCCGCCGCGACGCCGGACAGCAGCAAGGTGGTCATCAGCGGCTGCTGCTCGCTGGCGGGCGCCGACGAGGACCTGCTGGTCGCCTTTGCCGACACGCTCCTCCCCGACACGCCCGCCTCGCCCGGCGCCCGCACGGCGGGCTGCGGCCCGATCATGAACATGCTGCTGAGCGAGTGCTACGACGCCGCGTCGCACAAGGCGGTCATGGAGGGCATCGTCGCCCTGCGCACCCGCGCGTACACCTTCGAGACGATGGCGCGGCCCGACCGCGAACGACTGCTGACGGAGGTCCACGGCGAGGCGGAGCGCGCAGGCAAGACGCACTGGTTCCATGCCCTGCGAGACCTGGCGCAACGCGCCTACTTCGCGAGCGAGACCGGCACCACCAAGGCCCTCCGCTACGTCATGGAGCCCGGTGGCTTCAAGGGCTGTGTCACGCTCGCTCCCGGACAGCCGGCGTGGGCCTGAGCATCTCTGCAATGCTGGCATCGCTGAACAGCTTTGACGCAAAGGCGCAAAGGACGCAAAGGACGCAAGGAGCTCTGCGCCTGCTGCTACACCCTGCGCCGGACGACCATCGATTTCCTTGGGAACTGCGCGCGCGGCACCGCTGTCGTTGTTCCCTTCAATATCTTTGCTGCGCACGACCACGGACGCAGCCTCGCGCTTCGAACCCTTTGCGTCCTTCGCGTTCCTTTGCGCCTTTGCGTCAAAGCAGTTGAAAAGCTTCCACGGAAACGACGGCACGAACGACTACACGGTAGAATGGAGATGAGCACGTGTCCAAGGTGAAGATCGGCATCATCGGCTCTCGCTTCCAGGCCGATTGCATCGCCCACTCGGTGAAGATGATGCCCGAGGAGGCCGAGGTCGTGGCGGTGGCGTCGCCGACGCCGGGGAATGCGAAGGCGTTCGCCGAGCGGCACGGCATCGCGGGGCACTACACCGACTACCGCGAGATGCTGCGCGACCCGGCCATCGAGATGGTGTCGATCACCGCGCCCAACCGCCTCCATGCCGGGATGACCATTGCCGCGGCGGCCGCCGGCAAGCATGTCGTCTGCGAGAAGCCGCTCTGCGTCACGCTCGAGGAGGCCGACGCCATGCTCGCCGCCTGCCAGCAGGCCGGCGTGCTGCTGATGTACGCCGAGGAGCTGTTCTTCACGCCGAAGTACGTGAAGGCGAAGCAGATGGCCGACGAGGGGGCGTTCGGACGCGTGCACCTCGTGAAGCAGGGCGAGAAGCACAACGGCCCGCACAGCGACTGGTTCTGGGACGTGAACCAGTCCGGCGGCGGCGCGCTGATGGACCTGGGCTGCCACGGCATCGCCTTCTGCTGGTGGTTCCTCGGCAAGCCGAAGGTGAAGAGCGTCTACGCGCACCTCAGCACGCAGGTGAACGGCCACCGCACGCAGGGCGAGGACGAGGCGCTCTGCATCATCGAGTTCGAGGGCGGCGCCACCGGGGTGGTCGAGAACTCGTGGAGCAAGCCCGGTGGCATGGACGACACCATCGAGATCTACGGCGAGAAGGGCCAGTGCTACGCCGACCTGCTGATGGGCAATGCGATGCCGACGTACTCCGAGACCGGCTTCGGCTACTCCGTGGAGAAGGCCGGTGCCACCACCGGCTGGACCTGGCCGGTGTTCGAGGAGCACTGGAACTACGGCTTCCCGCAGGAGATGCGGCACTTCGCGCGCTGCGTGCGCGGCACGGAGACGCCCATCGCTGACGGCGAGACGGGCCGCGTGGTGCAGGAGGTGCTCTACGCCGCCTATGCCTCGGCCGGGCTCGGCCGGAAGGTCGAGCTGCCGTTCCGGCCCATGGGCATCACCAAGCCGATCGACCTCTGGAAGAACCCGCAGCTCGCGCAGGCCGCGCTCACGCGCGGGTGAGCGAGACCCCGTTTCGCGTCCTCGACACGCCACAGCAGATCGGCACGCTGGTGGCGGGGCGCATCCTGGCCGGCATCGCCGAGGCGGCCCGCGAGGGACGCCGCTACCTCCTCGGCCTGCCCACCGGGCGCACACCGCGGCCCGTGTACGCGGCCATGGCGGCACAGCTCGCGCGCACGCCGCAGTCGCTCGCACACGTCACCCTCGTCATGATGGACGAGTACCTGGTGGAGGAGGACGGTGGCTACGCCTACGCCCTCGAGCCGGGTGCGCCATCCTGCCACGAGTTCACCCGCACCGAGATCGTGGACCAGCTCAACGCCGCGCTGCCGGGCGCCGGCGCGCACCTGCGCGAGGCCTCGGTGTGGTACCCCGATCCGCGCGACCCCGCCGACTACGACGCGCAGATCGAGGCAGCCGGCGGCATCGACTTCTTCCTCCTCGCGTCGGGGGCGAGCGACGGCCATGTCGCCTTCAATCCGCCCGGCAGCGCGCGCGACAGCCGCTCCCGCGTGGTCGAACTCTCGGAGGAGACCCGCCGCGACAACCTGCTGACCTTCCCCGCGCTCGGCACGCTCGCAGACGTGCCGCGATATGGCGTCACGGTCGGCATCGCCACCATCGCCGACGCACGGGAGGCGGTGATGGTGGCATGGGGCAAGGGGAAGCAGGAGACCGTGCAGTGGATGCGCGCCACCTCCACGTACGAGCCCGGCTGGCCGGCCACCGTGATCCACGAGTGCCGACGCGCCGGGCTGCTCGTGGACCGCGCCGCGGCGTCGTGATGCCATGACCGGTGAGGTGCTCTGGCCGGAGTCGCTGACCACCCGCGAACGCGTGGAGGGCCGCCTCGCGCGCCTGCTCGCCGGCTTGCCCGGGAGCTGGCTGTTGCGCCTGATCGGTGAGGCGCCGGCGGTGGTGGAGGGATCCACGCTCGACCCGCACGTGCAGTTCCTGCTCGCCGCGCGCCGCCGGCGCCCGCCACAACTGCTGGTGGAACCGACGCCGGAGGCGGCACGCCGCCGCTATCGCCGCGAGATCCAGGCGATTGCCGAGAGTTCCGGCGCGCGCCCCACCCGCGTGCGCTCCGTGCGGAACCTCCAGGTGCCCGGCGGCGACGGGATGCTCGACGCACGGCTGTACCTGCCGCCGCTGGTCGACACCGACACACCCGTGCCGTTGCTGCTCTTCCTGCACGGCGGCGGTTTCGTGCTGGGCGACCTCGACACGCACGACGAACCGTGCCGCATCCTCTGCACTGAAGCCGGCATCCAGGTGCTCAACATCGCGTTCCGCCTCGCGCCCGAGCACCCCTTCCCGGCGCCGCTCGCCGACGCCTGCGCCGCGATGCGCTGGGCGCAGGACCACGCGGCGAGCCTCGGCGCCGACCCGGGGAGCGTGTGCATCGGCGGTGACAGCGGTGGCGGCAACCTCGCCATCGGAGCCTCGCTCGCGCTCGCACGCGAACAGCGCACGCCGGCGGCGATGTTGCTGGTCTATCCGGCCACCGACTTCACGGCAGACCTCCCGTCGCGACACACCTTCGGCGAGGGGTTCCTCCTCACGGCGGCCGACATGGATGCGTTCGCGACCATCTATGTCGCGGGCGACACCACACGCTGGCTCGACCCGCGTGCCAGTCCGGTCCGGGATCCCGACCTCCACCTGCTCCCCCCCACGCTCGTCGCCACGGCGGAGTTCGATCCGCTGCGTGACGAGGCGGTGGCGTTCACCGAGCGGCTCTGCGCCGCAGGCGTGGACGTTCGCACGCGACGCGCGCGCGGGCTCCCGCATGCCTTCATGCACCTGACCACGATCGCGCCTGCCGCGCGTGTGGCGGCGGTGGAGACGGCTCACGCCTTCCGGGCCATGCTGCGCGAGACTGCGGTGCGACGCCACCGGAACGTGGCGACGACGGAGGCACGCGGCCGGACCTAGCGCGACGGATCGCCGGTGCGCCGTCGCTGCAACCGCTCGAGCGAAGCCGCCACTGCCGGCGGCACGAGCAGCGTGTCCGCGATCCCCGCGATCTCCTCCGCCTCGCGCCACGCCGTCAGCAACGGTGCCAGCTCGCCGGACAGCGCCACCCGTTCGCTCGCGTCGTGCAACGCCATCTCCAGCGCCAGCCGCAGCGGGGGCGCCAGGCGCGAGAGGCCCGCCGGGTTCGCGGTCTCGTCGAACTTCCCGGCCGTGAACGCGTTGCGATCCATCGCACGGTTCCACTCGCGCTTCCGCTCGGCGAAGTCGGCGGCGAGCGTGGTGGAGTACGCGGCGTGTTCCGCGAGGAACGCTGCCAGCGACGGCGACTCCACGAGGCGGCGCACGGCACTGGACACCATGTGACCAGCTGCACCGGCACCGTTCGCGCGCGCCAGCAGCCGCGCCGTCATGCGCGCGGCGTCGTCGCCCGACAGCTCGAGGTGACCGTACGAGTGCCTGAGGTACAGGCCCCAGCCGGCACCATCCGTACCCGCAACCAGGTGCGTCTGTCGGAGGTCGGCCGCGTAGACCACCAGCCTCTTGCCCCGATGCGTGAGTTCCACTGCCCGCGCGCTGTCGATCGCGGAGTACAGCGCGAATCCCCCCAGGGCGGTGACATGGATCACCGGCGTCACGCCCATCGCGAGCAGCCCGAACCACGCCCCGGCCACACCGGTGCCGACGGCCAGCGCCCCACCCGCCGCCGCGACGCCCGCCGCCGTGAGCCCCACCGCGATCGCCTTCCTTCGTCGCGCGGAGTACTCGCGACCGTAGCGCCACGCCGACAGCTCCGGCAGCAGCGGCGCGCCGATTCGCACCAGCTCCAGGCCCTCCCGCACTCGCACCAGCCCGATCTCATCGGTCGAGGCGCGCAGGCGTGCATCACGAAAGGTGCGTTCGCACCGCTCGATCGCCTCCCATCGCTCCTCGATCGGCACCAGGCACCAGCGCTGGCACGACGGACACACCACCCACAGGCGCCCCTTCGCCCCGTCGAACGCCAGCCGGCGCCCGATCGGGAACTCCTCGATCACGGCGTTCGTGCCGAGGGCGTGCGAGCAATAGAGACAGGCCGTGTACATAGGCGGTCGGACGCTCCCTGGTTCCGCGGGGAAGACCCGTCGCTACCGCAGTGTCCCCGGCATCTCGCCCAGCGCATAGGCCAGCACCGCCATCGCCGCGATGCTGCGACGGAGGTCGGCCTCGTTCACCGCCGCGAGCATGTCGGCGGCGGTGTGGTGGTACCAGAAGTACCGCGAGGCATCGACGTCGAGCGCGAAGCCGGGCACGCCGAGTTCGAGGATCGGCCCCACGTCGGCCTCACCCTCGCCCGGCGCCACCGTCGGGGCACCCGCGATCCGCGTCAGCGGCGCGAGCAGCGCGGCACGTCGCGCCGCAGCCGCCGTGCCCTGGAAGCGGAATCCCTT
The DNA here is from genome assembly GCA_020851035.1 of Gemmatimonadaceae bacterium. NCBI lineage: Bacteria > Pseudomonadati > Gemmatimonadota > Gemmatimonadia > Gemmatimonadales > Gemmatimonadaceae > Gemmatimonadaceae bacterium. Next base: position 355,578 of record JADZDM010000021.1, read on the forward strand.
CGGCGCGAAGATGCCGTTGTCGGTCTCGATGGCAGCGAAGTGCTGCGCCAGCTCGCTCCGATGGGCGTCGCGGTAGCCGGCACCACCGCGCCCGCCGTTCTCCTCGTTCGTCCAGAGCACCACGCGGATCGTGCGGCGCGGCTGCAGGCCGAGCCGCTTCAGCAGCTTCACCGCCTCCCAGGCCGCCACGCACCCGGCGCCATCGTCCATCGCCCCCTGCCCCACGTCCCACGAATCGATGTGGCCGCCGATCACCACCACCTCCTCGGGACGCTCCCGCCCACGCAGCTCCGCTACCACGTTGCGAGACGGCGCATCCGGCAGCATCTCGGCCTGCATCACCAGCTTCACCGTCACCGTCTCCCCGCGCGCCTGCATGCGGTCCAACATCTCGGCATCCTCCACGCTGAGCGCTGCCGCCGGGATGCGCTTCGTGGTGGCGTCATAGCGCATGCCGCCGGTGTGCGGTGTCTGCATCGAGAAGGTCGCCACCGAACGGATCAGCGACGCGACCGCGCCGGCCTTCGCTGCCGCCGTTGCCCCGGACCCGCGATACTGCACCGCCACGCCGTAGCCTGCGAACGGCGCCGAGTCGGCCGGGAACGGCACGTTGAACAGCACGATCTTCCCGGCCGCCTCCGCCTTGCGGCGTTCGAGCTCGTCGAACGAGTGCACCACCAGCACCTGGGCGGTCACGCCGTCCGGCCCGGTGCCCACACTGCCGCCGAGTCCCAGCATGTGCAGCGGCACCTCGCGTGGCGTCACCAACGACGCGGACTCGTTGCCACGCACCCAGTGCGGCACCATCACCGGCTCGCCCCGCACGTTTTCCAGGCCATCGCGCTGCATCTCGGCCAGGATCCAGTCGATCGCGCGCTCGAGTGCGGCGGAGCCGCTGAGCCGGTGCCCGAATCCATCCACCAGCGCACCCAGCCGCTTGTACGGCACCGAATCCGCGAGGGCCGCCGCGGTGATGCGTCGCGCCGCCGGCGCGAGTCGCATCATGTCGGCACGGGTCTGCGCGTGCGCTGCGGTGGCAGTGACGAGGGCGAGCAATGCGGCGGCGCAGCGGATTCTGACGCGCATGAAGGGCACCGGGTGGCAAGGTGATGTGCGGACGGCGGAGCAGGCACCTGAGCGGGCCCGACAGCGGATCGTGATGCCAAGAAAGCTGCCATGACAATCCGCAGTGCGCCTCCCGTCGCCTGCACTTGCGGAGATGGCTACGTTGAAAAAGTAGCCTATCGCGAGTGGCGTGCTCCCTTCACCGCGGGGATGGACATGAACGACTGGGAGCAGGCTCCGCCGCCGGTCTCGCGGCGCGAGTTCGTTGGACTCGCGGCACTCGGCGCCGCCTGGCTGGCCGCCGGAACCGCCTGCGCGCGCAGCGACGGAACGCCGGCTTCCGCCCCGCTGGTGCATCTCACCGCCGCGCAAGCCGCGCAGGTCGATGCCATCACCGCGCGCATCCTGCCCACCGACGACACGCCTGGCGCACGCGAGGCCGGCGTGGTGAGCTTCATCGACCAGTCACTGAAGGGCTTCGCGAAGCAGCAGGCGCCGCTCTTTGCCGAGGGGCTCGCGGCGCTGGGTGAGGCTGTCGCCAGGCAGCACGGCAGCACCGCAACCTTCGCGTCGCTCACCGCCGCGCAGCAGGATGCCATGCTCCGCGGCATCGAGAAGACACCGTTCTTCCAGGCGATCCGCTTCGCGACACTCGCAGGCTTCCTCTCGCTGCCGAAGTACGGTGGGAACCGTGACTACGTCGGGTGGGACTTCATCGGGCAGGAACGTGCCATGCAGCACAGCGCACCGTTCGGCTGGTATGACCGCCCCGAAAACCAGCAGGCACTGCTCGGCCGGGTGCTCTGAATGCAGGCGCCGATGTCGATGCCAGGCGCCGCCGCGGCGCCACAGGTGCGGCAGCCGTCCTACCCGACCACCGACGCGGTGGACTTCGTCGTCATCGGCTCCGGCATCGCCGGTGGGTCGGTGGCCCGCGAGCTCACGCGCAGCGGGTATGCCGTCGTGCTGCTCGAGCAGGGACGCTCGGTGGGTGTGGAGGACATGGAGCACGACGAACTCGGGGCGTTCGCGTGGCCGCGCTGGACGAACGATCCCGCCGTCTCGCCGCAGACGTATCGCAAGTCGGCCGCCGACACGGCGAAGCTCCACAACTTCGCGGCCTACGCGCGCGCCGTGGGCGGCACCACGCTGCACTTCACGGGCAACTTCTGGCGCTTCCGCCCCATCGACTTCCGCGAGCGGTCGGCGCGCGGCGGGGTGCCCGGCGCCGCGCTGGATGACTGGCCGATCACGTACGAGGAACTCGAGCCGTACTACACGGCGGTGGAATATGCCGTCGGCGTGTCGGGTGAGGTCGGCGACGACCCGCGCGAGCCGATGCGCTCGAAGCCGTTCCCGTTGCCGCCGCTGAACGCCACCGGCCCCGGCGTGCTGCTGGAGGTCGGCGCGAAGAAGCTCGGCTGGGCGTCGAAGGCCGCACCGATGGCCATCCTCTCGCGCGAGTACAAGGGTCGCCAGCCCTGTCACAACTGCGGCTTCTGCCTGGGCTTTCCCTGCGAGTGGGGCGCCAAGTCGGGAGCCAACTGGACCATGGTGCCGGAGGCGCTGGCCACCGGCCGGTGTGAACTGCGACCGCACAGCTACGTGCGGAAGATCGACACCGACGACGCCGGACGCGTCACCGGTGTCGTCTACTTCGACAAGGACCGGCGCGAGATCGTCCAGCAGGCGAAGGCCGTGGTGCTCTGTGCGAACGGCGCCGAGACACCGCGCCTGCTGCTCAACTCCATCTCGAACCGCTTCCCGGACGGGCTGGCCAACGGCAGCGGCATGGTCGGCCGGCACCTGATGACGAACGGGAATGTCTCGTCCACCGCCGAGTTCGAGCACGAGGTGTCCGCGCACAAGGGTCCGGTCGTGACGCGGATCACGCAGGAGCCGTATGAGCTGGACGAGACGCTCGGCCTGATCGGCGGCGGCGGCTACGACTTCCGCATGTCGGTGCCGGCGCTGATGTGGACGCTCGGCATGCCGGAGGACACCGGCCCGATGTGGGGCAGCGCCTTCAAGCAGCGGATGCGTCCCTGGTTCCGCAACTCGATCGAGTGCCTTGGCCACACCACCCAGCTCCCGCAGGCGACCAACAGGGTGGAACTCGATCCCGACCTGAAGGATGCGTGGGGCGTGCCGGCGATGCGGATCACCTTCCGCGAGCACGAGCATGACATGCGGCTCTTCGCGCACTTCCGGACGCTGGGGCGTGACCTGCTCACGGCCGCCGGCGCGAAGGCGGTGCACTCGGGGCCCATCCCCGATTCGCCGGGCAACGCGGTGCACCTGCTCGGCACCGCGCGCATGGGCAACGATCCCGCGACCTCGGTGGTGGACCGGTACCATCGCGCCCACGAGGTGCGGAACCTGTTCATCGTGGACGGCAGCAGCTTCGTCACCAGCGGCCGTGGCCAGCCGACGATGACCATCCAGGCACTGGCGTTCCGCGCGGCGGACCACATCGCGGACTTCGCCCGCAAGGGCGAGATCTGAGACGTCGGCGTGCGTGTGCCGGCGTCGCGCCGCGCACGCACGCGTGCCGCTCAGGCGCCGCGGCTCATCTCCAGCACGATCGCCCACTCGTCCGCCGTCACCGGCACGACCGACAGGCGACCCACCTTGATCAGCGCCATCTCCTTCAGCCGTTCACTGGCCTTGATCTCCGGCAGCGTGACCGGGCGTGGCAGCGCCTCCACCGCACGCACGTCCACCATGAACCAGGTCGGCGTCTCCGCCACCGACTCGGCATCGTGGTAGGGGTGCGTGGGATCCAGCGCCGTGTGGTCGGGATACCCCTCGCGCACCACCTCGCAGATGCCGACGATCGCCGACGGCTCGGCGTTGGAGTGGTAGTAGAAGGCCAGGTCACCGCACTTCATGCCGTCGCGGAGGAAGTTGCGCGCCCCCGTGTTCCGCACGCTGTCCCAGCAGGTCGTCTGCTTCGGTGCCGCCTGCAGGTCGCTGAACGAGAAGACGTCCGGCTCCGACTTGAGCAGCCAGTACCGCGTCTCGCCGGGCGCACGCGGGGCGAAGACGTGCGCCCACTTCCCCTGCTCGTACGGTGCCGATTGTGGTGCCTTCTTCGCGACGGAGGCGGCCGCGGGGCGCGACGCCGCGCCGGCCCTCGGGCGGGCGGCAGCGCCGCTCGCCGGAGCGACCTTCCCTCCCGCGCGCGGCTTCGCCGAGCCCTTCGTCGCCTGGCCCGTGCCGGCGGCGCCCTTGCGCGCCGGTGCCGTCGCCGCCGTCCGCCGTGTCACCGCTGCCTTCTTCACCGCCATCGTCCGCTGCTCTCCGCAGAAGTCCGCCTGCGCCGCCGCTCCCGGCTACAGAATAGCTGTCGCGGCTGGCGCCCGCAGCATGCCGCCGGGCACACCTCACCGCGTATCATTCCGGAATGGACACTGCACCAACGCACTACGAGGACCTGGGCGGAGAAGCCGGCATCCGTGCGCTGGTGGACCGGTTCTACGACCTGATGGACAGCGCGCCGGAGGCCGTGCACGTCCGCGCGCTCCACGCGACGAGCCTCAAGGCCTCGCGAGAGAAGCTGCGCCTCTTCCTCACCGGCTGGACCGGCGGGCCGCAGCTCTACGTCGAGCAGTACGGCCACCCCATGCTTCGCCGCCGCCACTTTCCGTTCGCCATCGGCACGGTCGAGCGCGACGAGTGGCTCTGGTGCATGAATCGCGCGCTGGACGATCATGAGATGGACCCTGCGCTCCGCGCCTTCCTGCAGCAGCGGATGCAGGCGCTCGCCGACCAAATGCGGAACACCGACGGCTGAGCCGCACCGTCGTGCACCACGGTCAGCGACGCACGTAGCTGTCCCCGTCCAGCCAGATCACGCTCTTCGGGTCGGTGGGATCGGTGACCAGGATCCGGCGTTCCTCGCTGCCGTCGTCGTAGCGGATGTTCAGCGTGATCCCATCGATCGTGTAGCGCCCCCGCTGCGCCGGCGATGCGCCGCTGGTCGCGACGCTGATGTCACCGGCGCTGGCGGTGGACCCGGTGCTGCCGTCCCGCACCACGCGCCCGTCGGGGGCGAACAGGTATTGCGACACCACCGTCACCGATGCCGTGCCGCCGATGGCGATGTTGCCGGTCCCGGCCGACCGCCGGAAGCGACCGTTCAGCCGGAAGTCACGCGGCAGGGTGCCGTACGTGCGCTGGAACTCGAGCTTGTCCCACTTGCCGTCCTTCAGCAACTGCACCTCGCCGCCTGCTCGGCGCCAGCGCGTCCAGTCACCGGCATCGGCGCGGCGGTGCGCGTCGATCCCGCCGGGAAAGCCAAGCCCTGCCACATCGGTCAGCGCGGTGCCGTCGCGGAACAGCACCACGGGATAGACCTTGATCCCGATCCAGCCGCCCATGCCCATCTCGGGGCGGGTGTCGAAGCCGAAGGACTCGATGCGCTGGACGAGCGCCGACGTCGCGGCGCGCGCGGCGGGGTCGGCGGGCCGCGGCGGGGCGGCGGGGGGCGACGACGACGGGGTGCTGCGGGGAGATTCCGTCCCGGCGCCCGCGTTCCGGCCCCCTGCTGCCACAGTGGCTCCGCTGCGAGCCCGCAGCGCGCGCAGCATCTCCGGTGAGTTCGCCGCGAACTGGGCCTGCCGCTCCCCAACCAGCGAGACCGCGGCGGCGCAGGCTGCGCGATCCTCGTAGCTCGCGAACTGCTTCTCGAACCCGGCGCGCAACTGCTCGAACCGGGCATGCAGCGCCTCGTCACGCTCGAGCTCGGCCACCCGCGCCCGGACCAGCGCCACCTCGTTCACGCGTTGCCACGTGCTCACCTTCTCCTGCTCGGCCGGCGTGAAGGCGTTTTGCGCCGTGCACCGGGCCGCGAACATGTCGTAGCCCATGACCGCCACGGCCGACACGAGGAAGGTCCGGTCATTCACGTCGAGTGTCTGCGCCGGTGCAGCCGTCGCCAGCACGGCGCCGAGCATCAGGCCAAGCCATCCCTGCCGCATCCCACCTCCGCGTGACCGCCGTCATGCCGCACCCGTTCCGCGCGACGCCCGGCGCGCAGCGTTGCAAGTTGCATGCGGATGTGCCGGCCCGTGCGTGGCGAGACGTCAGCGGGGCGTACGGCCGAAGCCGCACGCCCCGCAGGTGTCCCGCGTCGCCTGGTTCAGCGCGCGGTGGTCGTCAGCGTCGCGGTGCAGGTCTCGTGCGGCGGCAGCGTCTGCAGGTAGATGTAGTCGATCACGCCGTTCTGCTGGTAGTTCGTCGCCGTGAAGGTGAAGGTGTACGTGCCCGGCTGCACGCCGCGGCCCAGGTTCGTGATCGTGTAGCCGACCGTGCTCAGGCCCTGCGTCCCGCCGAAGCTCATCGCCGTCACGCCCTGCGCATCGTCGGCGATGCGGAAGGTCTCGTAGCCGCCCAGCGAGGTCTGCGGGAAGAGGCTGGGGAACACCGCCGGCCCGGTCGGCGCCGCGGCTGCCGTGCCCACGATGACGGCCTCGATCCGGTTGTCGCGGCCACTGCGGAGTGACACCGTCATGCTGGAGCCGGCCGTGCAGGTGGCTGCGGCCGAGACACGGTCGATCACCGCATAGACCGGCACGACCGGCGCCGGCGTGCCGCCGCCCTTCCCGCCACCGCCACCACCACCACCACCGCCACCCGATCCGCCCTTCAGCGAGACCGGCTCGAGCGGCGATGACGAGGAGTCGGTGCAGGCGGTGGCGGTGCTCGCGAGGACGAGGAGGGCGAGGGCGGCGCGGACGGAGAGCTTCATGGTGACTCCAGAGTGGGATCGGTTCGGCGCACCGGTCGGCACGCCACGCCCCCCACCTGAGCACGAACGGTTCCCACCGGCACGGATCACACAAGTGCTTGCCGGACAATGACTTGGACAACTCCGTTCACCACCGGAGCCGGGCCGGGCTGTAACGTGCCGATACAGCGCGTATCGCGGCGGTATGCGGTGGCGATCGTGGAGCGAGGGGCTGCACGGCGTTCAAGATCCCCGTCCCCTCGAACTCGAGATCCCCGTCCCCTTGAACGCGAGATCCCCGGCCCGTTGAACTCAAGATCCCCGTCCCCTTGAACTCGAGATCCCCGTCCCCTTGAACTCAAGATCCCCGTCCCCTTGAACCGCTTTCCGTTCAAGATCCCCGTCCCCTTGAACGGCCGGTGCGACTCAGCCGCCGCTCGGTGAGATCGGGCCGGCCGCCCGCGCCCGGGTCGCCACCGCAGCGGCGATCTCGTCCAGCGCCGCGGGGTCGTCGATCGTCGGCGGCATCGTCCACGCCTCGCCATCCGCGATGGCCCGCATCGTCTTGCGCAGCACCTTCCCCGACCGGGTCTTCGGCAGCCGCGACACCACCAGCGCCTGCCGGAAGTTCGCCACCGGCCCCACCTGCGAGCGCACCAGCTGCACCAGCTCGTCCACGATCGCGGCATGCGGGCGGCTCACCCCCGACTTCAACACCACGAAGCCCAGCGGCAGTTGCGTCTTGAGCGGGTCCTTCACCCCCACCACCGCACATTCGGCCACGTCGGGGTGGCTGGCCAGCGCCTGCTCCATCGACCCCGTGGAGAGGTTGTGCCCCGCCACGATGATGATGTCGTCCACCCGCCCCATGATGAACAGGTAGCCGTCCTCGTCGGTGTAGCCGCCGTCACCGGTGAGGTAGTAGCCGGGATACTTCGCCAGGTACGTCTCGATGTAGCGCGCATCGTTGCGCCACAGCGTCGGCAGCGTGCCGGGGGGCAGCGGCAGGCGGATCGCGACCGCGCCCTCCTTGTTGGCGGGGAGCTGCGCGCCGTCCTCGTCGAGGATCTCCACCACGTACCCCGGCACCGGCATGGTCGGCGAGCCGGGCTTCACCGGGAACATGCCGAGCCCGATGCAGTTGGCGGCTACCGCCCAGCCGGTCTCCGTCTGCCACCAGTGATCGATCACCGGGCGCTGGAGCAGGGCCCGGGCCCAGTGGTACGTGTCGGGATCGAGGCGTTCGCCAGCGAGGAACAAGGCGCGGAAGCGCGAGAGATCGTACTTCCCGTGCAGCGCCCCGGTCGGATCCTCGCGTTTGATCGCGCGGAACGCCGTCGGGGCCGTGAACAGCACCCGCACGTCGTGCTCCTCGATCACACGCCAGAACTCGCCGGCATCCGGCGTGCCGACCGGCTTGCCCTCGTGCACCACCGTGGTGCAGCCGGCCAGCAGCGGCGCGTACACGATGTACGAGTGGCCCACCGCCCAGCCGAAGTCACTGGCCGACCAGAACACCTCGCCCGGTTCCACGCCATACACGTGCTTCATGGACCAGAGCAGCGCGACGGCGTGACCGCCGTTGTCGCGGACCACGCCCTTGGGACTGCCGGTCGTCCCCGAGGTGTACAGGATGTAGAGCGGATCGGTGGCCTGCACCGGCACGCAGGGCACCGGTGCTGCGGCGGCCTCCGCCTCGCGCCAGTCCAGGTCACGCCCAGGCGTCAGCGTGCACGGGTGCACCGAGCGCTGCAGCACCACGCAGGCGGCCGGGACATGGGTGGCGAGGGTGAGCGCCTCGTCCAGCAGCGGCTTGTACGGCACGACGCGCTGCACCTCGATGCCGCAGCTGGCGGTGAGCACCACCTTCGGCTGCGCGTCATCGATGCGCACCGCCAGCTCCTGCGGCGCGAAGCCGCCGAACACCACGGAGTGCACCGCCCCGATGCGCGCGCAGGCGTACATGCCGATCAGCGTCTCCGGCACCATCGGCATGTAGATCACCACCCGGTCGCCCCGGGCCACGCCCAGCGACTGCAGCACGCCGGCGAACCGCGCCACCTCGTCGCGCAGCTCGCGATAGCTGATCGTGCGCTGCTGCTGCGTGACGGGGCTGTCCCAGATCACGGCCGCCTGCGCGCCGCGACCGTCGTTCACGTGCCGGTCGATGGCGTTGAAGCAGGTGTTCAGTTCCCCGCCGCGGAACCAGCGGTACAGCGGGGCGGCGCTGTCGTCCAGCACGCGATCCCAGGGGCGGTCCCAGTGCAGCGCAGATGCGGCCTCGGCCCAGAATCCCTCGGGATCGCTGATGGACCTGGCATAGGCGCTGACGTACGGAGTGGTCACGGGCAGCGGGCGAGATGTGGACACGCAGCCGGGCGCGGCGGCCCGTCGTGTGCATGCGCCAACTTCGCGTCCGCGGCAGACGCTGTCGAGGGTGGCGGAACATGTGGGCGGCACCGTGCTGTAGAAGTTGGTTCACCGCCCGCACGTCCGCGGCACATCGCAGCACATCCGCAGCACACCGGCACCAGAGAGCCCATGCGCATCCAGTCCGTGCTCGTCGCCGGTGTCACGCTCGTGTCTGGTCTCGCCGCGTGCGGACCGGCTGGATCGCTTCGCGGGTTGCGGTCCGAGCCGCGCAGCGCGCACGAGCGGTACGCGCGGTCGCTGCGCGACGCGGGACTGGACTCCACTGCGATGGGACGCGAGTGGCTGGCGGCCGGCGACAGTGCGCTGCGTTCGCCGTACCAGGTCACGCTGCCGAGGCGTGAGATCGGGGTCTATTCGCGTGACGAGGCGCGTGCGGTGGCCTACAGCTTTCCGCTGCGGGCCGGCGAACGGCTGCGCGTCGAGTTGCGGGCGGAGGGAGAGGCGTCGCGGCTCTACCTCGACCTGTTCGAGGTCGGCACGGACTCGCTCCGCCCCTTCGACCATCTCGCGTCGGCGGGGCCGGCCACACCCGCCGACAGCGCGGCGCCGGCCCTCACGCTCGACGTCGAGGCGCCGCGCACCGGCATGTTCGCGCTCCGGCTGCAGCCGGAACTGCTGCGCCGCGGCCGCTTCGAGCTCTCCTTCCGCGTGGAGCCGACGCTGGCCTTTCCCGTCTCGGGGCGCTCGAACGCTGCCATCCAGAGCCTGTTCGGGGTGGACCGCGACGGCGGCCGCCGCGCGCACCACGGCATCGACATCTTTGCGCCGCGCGGCACGCCGGCGCTGGCGGGCGCGGACGGCGTCGTGCGCAGCATCGACCCGAATCCGCTCGGCGGCAACGTGGTCTGGCTGGCTGACGAACGCCGGAGCCAGGTGCTGTACTACGCCCATCTCGACCGGCACAACGTGGTTGCGGGCCAACGGGTGCGCCGCGGCGACACCGTCGGATTCGTGGGCAACACCGGGAACGCGCGAACCACCCCGCCGCACCTGCACTTCGGCATCTACCGCCGCCCGGAGGGTCCGATCGACCCGCTCCCGTTCGTCTGGGAAGTGCGCGATGCGGCGCTGGCCGTCACCGCCGATACGGCCCTGCTCGGACGACGGGCGACGCTGCGCCGCGGCGCGCCGTCGCGGTTCGCGCTGACCCCCGGCGGCGGGACCGCCGCCACCGGCGCACTCCGGCCCGCCGACAGCCTCCGGGTCATGGGCGCGGCGGCCGGCACCTACCGCGTGCAGCTCGACGACGGGCGCTCCGGGTACCTGCCGGCCGGGAGTGTGCGCGCGGCGCAGTGACGCACGGCCGGCAACGCTGCCCGCGCCGCGGGCGTAGGTGGAGGAGAGCCATCGAGGCCGGAACGCACGCCGGTAAGTTCAGGTGACGGCTACGTGACACCCTTCACCACGATTCATGCGGCGTCCCGCCCTCCCGACTCCCGCTCTTTTCCGTGCGACGGTGCTCATTGCCGTCGCACTTGCTGCCTCTGGATGCGCCACGGCCCCACCGGCGACGGTCGGCGGCGTGGCGGCGACCAGCCCGTCGCCGGCCCGTGCGTGGGCCCCGGCACCCCGGGCCGGCGAACGGCTCAGCGCCGGCGAAGTCGCCCTCTCGACCCACGGTGCGCCACCATCGACGCCGTCCGGCCCCGGCGACCTGACCCTGGCCGACGCGGTGGACCTGGCCCTCGGCAACAGCCCCGCGACCAGGCTCACCTGGGCGCAGGCCCGGGCCGCCGCGGCCGCATACGGCTCCGCCAACGGCCGGTTCTTCCCCACCATCACGGCTGACGTCACCGGCGGCCCCGCACGCGCCATCTCGGCCAACCCGGCCCGCTTGCCCGCCGATCGCCGCACGCTCGTGCCGTCCGTCTCGCTGCAATACCTGCTCTTCGACTTCGGCGGGCGCACCGGCACCTCGCGCGCGGCACGCGAGGCCCTCTTCGCCGCCGACTTCGCGCACAATGCCAACCTGCAGGCCGTCATGCTGCAGACACAGCAGGCGTACTTCGCACACCAGGCGGCCACCGGCGTGCTGGCGGCCGCACAGGCCACGGTCACCACCGCGCGCCGCAACCTCGAGGCGGCAGACCGTCGGCACGAGGTGGGCCTGGCGACCATCGCCGACGTCCTCCAGGCGCGCACCGCACTGGCACAGGCGGAGCTCACCGCACAGGGTGCCGACGGCGCACTGCAGGCCGCCCGCGCCACCCTCGCGCTGGCGATGGGCATCGAGGCCAACCGGCCGTTCACGGTGCGCGCCGACAGCACCGAGCTCCCCATCCGCCCGCTGGCGGAGAGCGTGGACTCGCTCATCGCGCGCGCAGAACGGGATCGTCCCGACCTCGCGGCCGCGCGTGCCCTGGTGCGCCAGGGTGAGGCGCAGGTGACGGTGGCCCGCTCGGCGCTGCGGCCGACGCTCACGATGGGCAGCACGGCGGGCCGCAACTTCGCCAACGTCGCCACCCTCGAGGGCCAGACCTACGCCCTCACGCTCGGCCTGCAGATCCCGATCTTCAGCGGCAACGCCCGACAGTACGACGTGGTCACTGCACGCGAGAACGCCGCCGCCGCCGCCGCGCGCGCCGAGTTGTCGCGGGTCCTGGCGGCGGCGCAGGTCTACACCGCGTACCACGCGCTGCGAACGGCTGCGCTGCGCGTGACCACGTCGCAGGCGCTGCTGGCCACGGCCACGCAATCCGAGCAGGTGGCGCGCGGGCGCTACGCCGAGGGGGTCGGCAACATCCTCGACGTGCTGCTGGCGCAGAATGCGCTCGCCGATGCGCGGGCGCAGGCCGTGACCGCGCGCTGGACCTGGTTCTCCGCTCTCGCGCAACTGGCGCGCGACGCCGGTGCGCTCACTCCCGCCGGCCCCGCCGGCTTCCGATTTTCGCAGGACTCCACCGGTGGGACGCCCCGATGAGACCGTACGTGCACCCGACTCTGCCGCTCGCCACGCTCGCGGCGGCGGCATTCACCGTCGCTGGCTGCGCCAAGCCGGCGGCCCCGGTGAAGCCACCCGTGGCGGTGACGATGGGAGTCGCCGAGCGGGGAGAGGCCCCGTACGTGGTGGCCGCGAACGGGGTGGTGGAACCGATGCAGTCGGTGGCCGTCCAGAGCCAGGTGGGGGGCCAGCTCACGCGGGTGCACTTCCGCGAGGGCGACGAGGTCACCGAGGGACAGGTGCTTTTTTCGATCGATGCGCGGCCCTACGCGGCGGCGCTGGCGCAGTCGCGCGCCCTGCTCGCGCGGGACATCGCCCAGGCCGAGAATGCGAAGCGCGATGCCGAGCGCTTCGCGGCGCTGGTGGCACGGGACTACGTGACCAAGTCGCAGGCCGACCAGGCTGCGGCGAACGCGGCCGCCCTCGCCGCCGTGGTCGAGGCGGACCGGGCGACGGTCGAGACGCAACGCTTCAACCTCGACAACGCCACTATCCGCGCGCCCATCAGCGGCAAGACCGGCAGCCTGCTGGTGCGCGCGGGCAACCTCGTGCGTCCCGGTGCCGCGCCGCCGCTGGTGGTGATCAACCAGATCCGGCCCATCCTGGTGCGCTTCGCGGTGCCGGATCGCGAGTTCCCGGCGGTGCAGCGGTATGCCCGGGGGAAGGCGCTGGCGGCGCGTGCCATCCACAGCAACGGCGATGGGTCCGCCGCAGTGGGGTCGTTGAGTTTCGTCGACAACGGTGTCGACAGCACCACCGGCACCGTGGTGCTCAAGGCGCGCTTCGACAACGGCGACCGCCAGCTCTGGCCGGGCCAGTTCGTGCGCGTGGAGCTGGAGCTCTACAGTGACACTGACGCCGTGATGGTGCCGACGACCGCCGTGCAGACCAGCCAGAGCGGCACGTTCGTGTTCACGCTCGACGGCCAGGGCAAGGCCGTGGTGCGCCCGGTGACCGCCGGCCGGCAGGTGGGGGAGCGCACGGTGATCGAGAAGGGGATCGCGGTGGGTGAGCGGGTGGTGACCGATGGCCAGGGCAAGCTGGCGCCGGGCTCGAAGGTGGCGGTCAAGGACGCGCCCGCCCCGGTGCGCGGCGATGCCCCGGTCCGTGACGGCGCGACGGCCCGGCCGGTGGAAACCCGGGGAGGAAGCACGCCGTGAACTTCACAGCCCTGTTCATCAAGCGGCCGGTCATGACCACGCTGGTGATGCTGGCGATCCTCGCCTTCGGCACGATGTCGTACCGGCAGCTCGCGGTGAGCGACCTGCCGAACGTGGACTACCCGACGCTGACGGTGGCGGCGTCGCTGCCCGGCGCCAGTCCGGAGACGATGGCCGCCGCCGTGGCCACGCCGCTCGAGAAGCAGTTCACGACCATCGCCGGCATCGACAACATGGTGAGCAGCAGCTCGCTCGGTGCCACCAGCATCACCCTGCAGTTCACGCTCGACCGCAGCATCGATGCCGCCGCGCAGGACGTGCAGGCCGCGATCTCGAAGACGATGCGCGAGCTGCCGCCCGGCATCGTGCCGCCGTCGCTGACCAAGACCAACCCGGCCGACGAGCCGTTCCTGTACCTCAACCTGCGCTCGCGGACGCTGCCACTCTCGGCGCTCGACGAGTACGGGCAGACGGTGCTCGGCCAGCGCATCAGCACCATCAGCGGCGTGGCGCAGGTTACGATCTTCGGCAGCCAGAAGTACGCCGCGCGCATCCAGGTGGACCCGCGCGCGCTGGCGGCGCGTGGCATCGGCATCGACGAGGTGGCGACGGCGGCGGCCCAGGGCAACGTCAACCTTCCCACCGGCGTGCTCTGGGGGGCCGACAAGGCCTACACGCTCAAGGCCGACGGGCAGCTCGAGAACGCGGCCCAGTTCGGCGAGCTGATCATCGCCTACCGCAACGGGAATCCCGTGCGGCTGCGCGACGTGGGCCGCGTGAAGGACGACGTGCAGAGCAACCGCGTGGCCGCCTGGTTCAACGACACCCGCTCGATCACGCTGGCGGTGCAGAAGCAGCCGGGCACCAACACCGTCGAGGTGGCCGAGGCGGTGAACGCGCTGCTGCCGGTGCTGCGGGCGCAGATGCCGGCCTCGGTGCAGATCGAGACCTTCTTCGACCGCTCCGAGGGCATCCGCGAGTCGGTGGCCGACGTGAAGTTCACGCTCGTCCTCACGCTCTGCCTCGTGGTGCTGGTGATCTTCCTGTTCCTGCGCAACGTGCAGGCCACGATCATCCCGAGCCTCGCCCTGCCGATGTCGCTGGTGGGGACGTTCAGCGTGATGTGGGCGCTGGACTACAGCCTCGACAACCTGTCGCTGATGGCGCTCACGCTGGCCGTGGGCTTCGTGGTGGACGACGCGATCGTGATGCTCGAGAACATCGTGCGCCACATCGAAATGGGAAAGACGCCGCTGCAGGCCTCGCTGGATGGCGCGAAGGAGATCGGCTTCACGATCCTCTCGATGACCGTCTCGCTGACGGCGGTGTTCATCCCGCTGCTGTTCATGGGCGGCATCGTGGGGCGGCTCTTCCACGAGTTCGCGGTCACGATCGCGGCGGCGATCCTGGTGTCGGGCTTCGTCTCGCTGACGCTGATCCCCATGCTCTGCGCGCGCTTCCTGCGCGGCGGGTCGCATGGCGAGCAGGAGATCCACAACCGGCTGTTCGACCTCTTCGAGCGCGGCTACGAGGCGGTGCTCCGCTTCTACGAGCGCACCCTGCGTTGGGCGATGGGGCACCGTCGCAGCGTGATGGTGTTCTCCGCTGTGACGCTGGCGGGCACGTTCGTCCTCTACGCGATGGTGCCGAAGGGCTTCATCCCCAGCGAGGACACGGGGCGCGTGCGGTCCAGCACCGAGACGGCGCAGGGGACCTCGTTCGAGGCGATGGTGCAGCACCAGCAGCGGGCCGCCGAGCGCGTGCGGCAGAACCCATACGTCGATGCGGTGCTGTCGAACATCGGCACCGGCTCCGGCAACTCCACCGGGCTGCCGAACCAGGGTCGCCTCACGGTGCGCCTCAAGCCGCGCGACCAGCGCCCGCCGGCCGACGAGATGGTGCGCATGCTGTCGCGGGAGACGAGTGACATCCCCGGCATGTCGGTGTACTGGCAGAACACGCCGATCATCCAGCTCGGCGGCCGCTCGGCGAAGGCGCTCTACCAGTACACGCTGCAGGGTGCCGACCTCGACGCGCTCTACCCGGCCGCGCAGGCGCTCGAGACCCGGATGAAGTCACTCAGCGGCCTGACCGACGTCTCCACCGACCTGCAGATCCGCAATCCGCAGGCCTCCCTCACCATCGACCGCGACCACGCGGCGCGCCTTGGCGTCACCGCCGAGCAGATCGAGCAGGCACTCTACAACGCCTACGGCTCGCGCCAGGTGAGCACGATCTACACACCGAACAACCAGTACTGGGTGATCATGGAGCTGCTGCCGGAGTTCCAGACCGACCTCTCAGCGCTGGACCTGCTGTACGTGCGGTCGCGCAGCGGCACGCTGGTGCCGCTGAGCAGCGTCACGACCACGAGGACCACCATCGGTCCGCAGCTCGTGAACCACACCGGCCAGATCCCGTCGGTCACGCTGTCGTTCAACCTGCGCGAGGGGGTGGCGCTGGGCGAGGCCGTGGAGCAGGTCGAGGGCGCCGCGCGCGAGGTGCTGCCCGATGGCATCACCACCGGCTTCGCCGGCGCCGCACAGGCCTTCCAGGACACGCAGCGCGGCCTGGGCGTGCTCTTCATCGTCGCGATCTTCGTGATCTACATCGTGCTCGGCATCCTCTACGAGAGCTTCATCCACCCCATCACCATCCTCAGCGGCATCCCGTTCGCGGCCTTCGGCGCGTTCCTCGCACTGATCCTCACGAAGACGGAGCTCAGCGTCTACGCCTGGGTGGGCGTGATCCTGCTGGTGGGGCTGGTGAAGAAGAACGCGATCATGATGATCGACTTCGCGCAGGAGGCGGAGAAGCGGGAGGGCACGAGTGCCTTCGACGCCATCTTCGAGGCCTGCATGGTGCGGTTCCGCCCGATCAGCATGACGACGATGGCGGCGCTGGTGGGCACGCTGCCGATCGCCCTCGGGGCCGGCGCCGGCGCCGAGTCGCGCCGGCCGCTGGGCATCGCGGTGGTGGGCGGGCTGGCTTTCTCGCAGCTGGTGACGCTGTACGTGACGCCGGTGGTGTACACCTACTTCGATGGCGTCAGCCGCCGCGTCCGGCGCCGCAGCGCAGCGCGCGATGCGGCGGCGACCGCGGCACGCGTGCCCGCGCCGGCCGGCCAACCGGCCACGGCATCGGTCGTCGCGCCGACACCCAGCTGACCGGTCACGGGGACCGGGACTTCATCCCCGCGGTCACGGGGACGGGGATCGTGAACACGCTCACCAGCGGTCAGTCGCAGGATTGCCGCAGCGCGTGGAACCGGCCCACCACCCGCACCCGCGAGCGGACCGTGTCCATGGCGCCCGTCACCACGGGGTGGCCCACCGTCCAGTCGATGTGGCCATCCACCGCCACGCTGTCGGCACGCGTGATGGTGGTCGTGCCACGCACGAGCGGAAAACTCGAGCCGATCCCGGAGACATTCAGGTAGCCGCGCGTGGAGAACCGCACCCGCGGCAGCGTGTAGGTGCCCACGGCCCAGCCGGAGAACGGCGTCTGGATCACCAGCACACCGAGCCCGCTCGCATCACGGAAGTTGACGCCGATCGGCTGCACGCACGCCTGGCGGTCCAGGCGGATCGCGATCTCGCGACGCATGCTGTCCACCGTGATGTGCCCGCTCGCGTGCACGGATGCCGCACCCACCTGCACCGGCGCCGCGTCCTGGCAGCCGACGCAGAACAGGCTACCGACGAGTGCGATCCGTCGCCACGTCATCGCGGCAGGCGCGCTGTCCACTGGTATCCCGCGTACACGAGGTTGCCGTCCAGCCCCGGATTCGCGAATGCCGTGCCGGCGTTGGAGAGGTGGTGGTACTTGTAGCCGAGTTGCGTCCACTGGTCACGACCGGTGCGGATGCGCACGCCGCCGCCCGCCTCGAGCGTGAAGTTCGTGCGACGCCCGGTCACGTCGGGGAACGCACGGGAGAAGATCAAGCCGCCGCCCGCCGAGGTGAGGAAGGCGCTCACCCGCCGCCCCGCCGGCGTGGAGAGTTCGAGCCCGAACGGGGCCACGCCGAACGCATACGCCCGCCGAGGCAGGCGCGGGAGCCCTGCCTCATCGAGGTCGGCGTCGAACCGGGCGGCCTGGCGGTCGCTCACCACCACCAGCGGCAGCAGCTGGGCGATGTAGTTGATCGACACACGACCCATCCGCAGCACGGTCGTTCCCGCCTGCAGGCCCAGCATGACGTGGTCGCGCGCCGGCATCGTCCCCAGCACGCCGTTGCCCGGTGAGCTGCGTGCCGCGCCGAGGTAGGCACCGACCTGCCACGTCGCGCGCGCCGTGCTGCCGCCCACCGCCTGCGCCTCCGCTGCCGCGGTGCACACCGGCAGCACCAGCAGCAGGCTGGCGCGGACCACGGCGGCGATGTGTGCGAAGCGCAGTGTCGTCACGGCGGGCGCGGGCGATTCGGGGGAGGAACGGCGGCGGTGCCACGCCGCACACCGCGCGTGGACCGGTCCCCCATCACGACGGGCCGGCGCGAGGGGAGCGGGAAGAATCAGCCCGGGCGCAGCGTCAGCGTCAATGTCGCGCGTGCACGACAGTCGCCACGCCGCCATGCCACCCCGGTGCCGCCCCCGCCTGCGCAACGACCGTGCGCGCCGGGGACGTTCGGGCGTCCCACCACGCGGTCACTCGCCGAACAGGGCGTCGCGAAGTGCCACCCGGTAGTCGCCGGTAGCGGGATCGAAGAAGCCGAAGCCGGCCGCGAACTCCCAGTACGCCCACGTCATGCCACGCGATTCCATCGCGGTGCGGAACGCACGCGTGTATGCCACGCGTGATGCGTACGGCCCCCTGTCGTACGAGCCGAACTCGCCGATCCACACGGGGCGTCCCGACGCCTCGCGCCAGCGCTGCGCGCGGTCCAGCGGCGCCTCGAGCTGGGCCAGCTGCGGCAGGCTGCAGCAGGTCACCCCCACCTGGTCCTGCAGCCCCACCCAGCCGGCGCCCTGGTGCGTGAAGGTGAACGGCTCGTAGTTGTGGATGGTCACGAGCAGGCGCTGGTCCACCGACGGCAGCGCGAGGTTGTCGAGCTGCGAGGCGTTGTTCCACCCTACGGGACCGATCACGACGTACCGCGCGGTGTCGACGGCGCGGATCGCCGCCAGCGCCTGCGCCAGGAGCATGTTCCAGCGTGCCGCCGTCATGTCGCCATGCGGTTCGTTGTAGAGCTCGAACAGCACCGTCACGGGACGGCTTCGATAGCGCGTGGCGAGCTGCCGCCAGATCGCGACGAACCGTGCCTCGATCACTGCCGGTGCCACCGCGAACTCGCCGGCATCGAGGGCATCGCCGTCGAGCTGCCGGTGGTGGTGCATGTCGAGAACGATGCGCAGGCCGCGCGCGAGTGCCGCATCCACCGCCCAGTCGACCCGCAGCATGAACGCCTCGTCCAGCGCATACGGCGCCGTGGCAGCCGCATGGTTGCTGAACCGCACCGGGAGCCGGATCGTGGTGGCGCCGGAGGCCTTCGCCGCGTCGAACAGCGCGTCGCTGAGGCGCACACCCCACGCCCCCTCCGACGGCCCCTCGAGGGCATTGCCGAGGTTCACCCCGCGGCCCAGCTCACGCGCAACGGTCGCGGCATCGCCATGCACGATCACCGGCGTGACCACCGGCACCGGCTGTGTCGCCGCGCCGCCGTCGCCGCAGGCGGCCAGCAGCGGCAGCAGCAACGGCAACAGGATCGACACGGGGCGGCGGCTCATCACGGGAGACGGACCGTCGCCCGCCAGGTCACCATTGCATCCCCGCGGCGGGTCAATCCACCTCGGCGTTTTCGGCAATCCGCGCCCGCACCAGCTTCTTCACGAGCGCCGCCGGGAGCGGCGCGTCCGGCGTGAAGCGGATCGTGCCGGTGCTCGTGTCGAACGCCGCCAGCTCGGCCGCGAAGCGCGCCACCAGCGTCGAGCTCATGGTGTAGAACGCGCAGTGCTTCTTCGTC
The DNA here is from genome assembly GCA_020851035.1 of Gemmatimonadaceae bacterium. Classification (NCBI taxonomy): domain Bacteria; kingdom Pseudomonadati; phylum Gemmatimonadota; class Gemmatimonadia; order Gemmatimonadales; family Gemmatimonadaceae; species Gemmatimonadaceae bacterium. The sequence continues at coordinate 374,867 of JADZDM010000021.1, forward strand.
GCACCGAAGCCGACCAGCATGCCATCCTGCCGGAACGCGGGGATGGCATAGCTGATCGTCTCCTCGGCCGACGGCGCGGCCGCGCGGATCTGCCGGCGCAGCGCCGTGAGCGCGGCAGCCTGCGCGGCGGGCAGGCGCGCGAGATACTCGTCGATGGTGGCGGGCTTCGAGGCAGTGGAGCGCATGGGGTCGCGTGCTGCTGCCGGCGATGCTCAGCGTGTGCCCAGCTTCTTCCGCGCCCACGGACGCGCGAAGGCCGCTGGCGGGTTGTGGCCGGTGGAGAGGTCATACGCCTTCTGCACCAGCGGCGCGGCAGCCGCCGCGTCACCCTTCTTCTCGTACGTCATCGCCAGCAGCGCATGCAGGAACGGGTCGTTCGTGTTGCCCGGCATCGCCAGCGCGCGCGACAGTTCCGCCTCGGCGGTGGCGAGGTCGTTGGTGTACAGCGCGACGTAGCCGACGAGGTACGGGTAGAACCGCGCCTGCTGCGATGCCATGGCGGTGTCTGCGTCCAGCAGCGACTTCGCCACCTCCACCTGCTGCTTCGCCTCGGCGGCCCGGCCGCGCCGTGCCGCGATGCGCGCCCGCGCATGCGCCAGCCTGAATTCCCACAGCGACACCGGGTGCGTGCGCGGGGTGGGTTCGCGCAGGCCCAGCTCCGTCCCGCGACGATACATGCGCTCGGCGGTGTCGATGTCGCCCGCATCGATGCAGACCCGCGCCGCCTCGTTGGCCATCTCCCCCTGCTGGTAGAACGCGTTCTGCGGCTCGGCAGCCTCGCGCGTCTTCCAGTAGGCGATGACCAGCTCCTCGTAGCGCACCGCCTCCCGGCACTGGCCCTCGAACGCGTGCGACAGCGCCATGCGACGCTGCGCGGCCGCCTTCGCGGCGGGATCCGGGGCCCCGTCGATCAGTCGCTGGAAGATCACGCGCGCCGCGATGTGCTGGCCATCGGTGTCGAGACGCGACGCCATGCGCAGGCTGTCCGCGCGCGGCGACGCGGGCGGCGCTCCCTGCGCATGCGTCGAGATCGGGGCGGTCGCGAGGGCGAGGGCGCCACCGAGGAGCAATCGGGCAACGTGGACAGTCATCGGAGTCGAGCTGTGTGGTGACCTGTGCGGCACGGGAACCGGCCGCCGGACGGGAGAATGACCGGGCAGTGTGCGCGCCACGGCTCCTGTACGATGCCCTCCCGGACCGGTGCGAACCAGTGGGCCCCGCGACGCACGCCACGTCCGATCCCGCGCGCCGGCGTGCGCCGGCCGCAGGGCCTCCTCAGTTCCCCGTGAACAGCTCCGGGAGACGCCGCTTGAGGAGCTCCAGCTTCGGCAGGTCGTTCAGCACGATGTACGGCTGGTCGGGATGCTGCGCCAGGTAGTCCTGGTGGTACGCCTCGGCCGCGAAGAAGCCGTGCAACGGCTCCAGCGACGTCACGATCGGTTGCCGGAAGACCCGGGCCTTGCCCAGCTCCGCGATGTACGCCACCGCGGCGGTCCGCTGCGCGTCGTTGGCGAAGAAGATCGCGGAGCGGTAGTGCGACCCGACATCCGGCCCCTGCCGGTTCAGCTGGGTGGGGTCGTGGGCGATGGTGAAGAAGACCTTCAGCAGCGTGCCGTAGGAGACCACCGCCGGATCGTACGTGACCTCCACCGCCTCCGCATGCCCGGTGGTCCCGGTGCCGACCTCCTCGTACATCGCCGTCTGGCGGGTGCCGCCGGCATACCCGGACACGACGCCGGTCACCCCCTTCACGTGCCGAAAGACGGCATCAACGCCCCAGAAGCACCCACCTGCGAACACCGCCGTCTGGGTCCCGATCGCGATCGACGGGGCATCACTCATCGGCTCCGGCACCGTGGCATCCGCGCTGCTCGCCGCCGCCGCGCTGCCGCACCCGAGCAGGACGGCCATCGGTGCGGCGGCAAGGAGGCGGAGGAGCGGTGGCAGCATGGTCGTGGAGGCGTCGGTGAGGCCGGCACAGGCTCAGGGGGTGCACGGCGCCGTCACCGTGGCCTGTCTCCGGGCGCGGGCTCCCGCACCCGGCACCGGGCGCCTCACAGGGCGCAGATTGGCACGATCCCCTGCAGCGCTCGCAGCATACACCGCGCGCACAGGCGCCCGCAATGACGCGACCGCCGGAGCACGCGCCGGGCGGCGGCCCGACGGCGCGGCGACCGCCCGGCCGGCCGCCGTCAGGCGGCGACGGGCTTCACGACCTTGCCGAGGAAGAGCACCGTGCCGGTCAGGCGGTCACGGATCGCGAAGAGGAACGGCCTGTCGATCACCAGCGCCGGGATCGGCCCGGCCGAGGTGGTCCGGATCGTGATCGCGGTCACGGCCGCCGCCTCGGTGCCTTCCTCGTTCACGTCCACGAACACCTTCTGCAGCACGCTCGACACGAACCGCTCGGTGCTCGGGTCGCGGAACATCGGGTTCAGGTCGGCGGTCGCGAACGGGCGCGGCATGCCGATGTCGGAGAGCGCACGCTGCAGTTGACGGGTGACCTCGAGCCGGAACTTCGGGAGCTCGACCAGCATCGTGGTGCTCGCCGCGGGCAGCCCGGCGACGGTCGCCTGCCAGCCGGCCGGCGTGAGCGTGTCCACCAGTGCCTCGATCCGGCCGAGCGGCGGCATGACGATGGTCATCACGAATGCATCGCCCCCGTAGGGCAGCTCGCCGACGACGGTCCCGTCCCCGAGCAGCGTGGCCCGTGCCAGTCCGGCGGGCGCACTCATCATCTGCACCGGGACCGACGCGCCGATCCCGGTCGCAAACGGTGCGCTGCGTGTGGCGGACGGCGCGAACTGCGCACGCCACTTTCCCTTGAAGTAGGTGGCGTTGACGAGGATCGCGATGTCGAGGCGATCGAACCCGTCGACGATCGTGCGGATCCGGGCATTCGTCGCGGCCGAGACCCAGGCGTTGATCCGCGTGACCGTCGCCGGATCCACCAGGGACGCGGTGTCGACCGTCGCCCCGAAGGTCTCCGCCACGCGCTGCGAGAACGTGGTGGACGGCGGCGACCCACGATCGAACCAGGCCGCGTTCGCGAACGTCATCGTCACCGACGGGTCGAGCGTGCCGAGCAGCGGGATCAGCGCCTTGTAGGCGGCATTCACCTCGCCCAGCCCGGTGCTCCCGAATCCGAGCGTGCTGCGCACCTGCGCCAGGGTCTCCCCTTCAGCGCCATTGAGCAGCATCCCCAGCGCGAGGGATGCGGAGACGGGCGAGAGCACGAGGTTCTGGTCGCGCGCGGTCTGCGCATTGACGCTGCGGAAGAGCGTGAGCCCGAACGACGTGGTGGCCGTGGCTGCCACCTGCTCGGCACCCGAGAGCGCACGCGGGAGGGTGGTGATCAGGGGTGGCACGGGATTGGGTTCCGTGCTCCCGCTGCACGCCGCGACGAGGATCGCGCCGGCTGCCCACACCATCCGCCCACACCGCTGCACGTCCCGCATGACTCCCCCCGTTGCCGGTGCCATGATGCGCGACACTGCGCATCCGGCGTGGGTACTGCGGCGCCCCGGGGGGGGTCACACGCCGCGGCGCGTGCGGAGCGCCGCGGCAACCGCCTCCGCTACCAGCGTCGCGACACGCCCACGCCGAGCTGGAAGCTGGACGGTGTGCCGGAGATGGCGCGGGCCACCCAGGTGTCGAGCTGGAGGTGGGCGGCGGGAACGAACGTCAGCCCGGTGTTGAGGTACTGCGAGTCCGGGCCGTTCCGGCGCGTGCCGCTGTACTCGACGTACGTGTTCAGCGTGCCGGTCAGGGCGCGCGACAGGCTCGCACCGCCGCCGAACTCGCGCGTGCGCGCCCCGTCGCCGGCCACGCGGCTCGCCACGCCGGTGTTGGTGACGAGCGCGAGCTTCGCGGGGAGCTGCCAGCCAAGCGACGCCGTGAGTTGCGGCTCGACGCCGGAGCGCCCGAAGGCACCGCCGGTCGGGATGTTCGAGCTTGCGATCATGGAGACGGCCGGCAGCAGCGACACACCCGCCGGCGCCGACCGGAGGCGCACCTTGGTGCCGATCGAGGCATCCTCGAAGCCGTGCGTCACGGTGCCGCCGGCACGATCGAAGTCGAGCGAGCTGAAGCCGACGCGCAGTTCGGCGCGCGAGCTGAGTCCGATCCGGAGCAGCGACTCACCGATCGCGAGATGCTGGAACCCGGGTTGGCGCTGCAGCGACGTGCCGGCTTCCAGTTCGCTGAAGCCGCGCGGCATCACGGACGGGCCGGTGGTGAACCCCGGTCGGTCGGGAGCCAGGGTGCCGGGCGAGGCGGGCAGGTCGCGCGTGGAATCGGTGACCTGCTGGGACTGGAGCGTGGCGGCGAGCAGCGCGGCGGCGATGAGCATGGGAGTCGGGCGACAGGGGAGAAGCCCGCACGTCGGCGCCGCGGTGCGCCTGGCAGGACTCCCTGCCAGTCTCGACCCTAGCGGGCTCATCCTTTACACTCGAGCCGCTCGTGTCGCTCGCCCACCCGGTCGCGCCGTCTGTTTCCGGACGCGCGCCGGGGTGCATGCCACTCCTCAGACGATCAGCGACCGATCGAGTGACGCGAGGCTCGGCGCCCCGGCCAGCGCCATCGAGAGCGCGAGATCGTCCCGGATCAGCGACAGCACCCGCCGCACGCCGCGCTCGCCATCCACGCCGAGCGCCCAGAGGTACGGCCGGCCGAGCAGCACGGCCCGCGCACCGAGGGCAATCGCCTTGAGCACGTCGGTGCCGCGGCGGATGCCCCCATCGACGTAGACCTCCGCCTCGCCGCGGACGGCATCCACGATCGGCGCGAGCGCGTCACACGAGGCGATGACGGTGTCGAGCTGCCGCCCGCCGTGGTTCGAGACGGCGATGGCCCTGGCGCCGTGCTCGAGGCAGCGCCGCGCGTCGGCTGGGGCGAGCACGCCCTTCACCACCACCGGCAGGGATGTGATGCTGCAGAGCCAGCGCAACGCCTCCCAGCTCAGCGACGGGTCGAACTGGTCGTTGATGTACTTGAGGAGGGCCGAGCCGGACTCGGTGTCCTCGATGGCCGCGTCGAAGTTCGCGGCACGGATGTGTGCGGGCACGCGAAAGCCGTTGCGGTGGTCGCGCTCGCGGTTGCCGGGGCGCTGCACGTCCACCGTCACGCAGAGCGCCGCGTATCCCGCCCGCTCCGCGCGCTGCACGAGCGCACGCGTGACCTCACGATCCCGGTACACGTAGAGCTGGAACCAGCGCGGTGCCGGCGCCGCCTGCGCCACCGCCTCGAGGGAGTACGAGCTGAGCGTGCTGAGCACCTGTGCGATCCCCTCGGCGGACACCGCCCGGGCCACCGCCAGTTCCCCGTCGTCGTGCGCGAGGGCGTTCAGTGCACAGGGTGCCGTGATCACCGGCATCGTGATGGGCTGTCCGAGCACGGTGGTGTGCAGGTCGCAGGCCGACACGTCCACCAGCACGCGTGGCAGCAGCCGCACGCGCTGCCACGCCGCCTCGTTCTCACGTACCGTGATCTCGTCGCCGGCGCCGCCGGCGTAGTAGTCGTACACCGGCTGCGGCAGCACCTCGCGCGCACGGTCCTCGAAGTCACGCATGTTCAGCAACGGGGTCATGCCCTCACCTCTGCGCCGCGGGTCCATGCCGCGGGCGATGACGCCGCGCAGCAGTCAATGCATAACGTCGTGGCCGGGGTGCGCCAGTGCGGGGTGTGCCCATGCGAAACGTGCGTGCCGCGAATGTACGGTTCGGGGGGGGAAGATCGCTGGTTCCCACGGAGCCACGGAGACCACGGAGTGCACGGAGAAGAACTTGGGGGAACTGCGCGCGCGACTCGAGGGCCGCGTCGACGCACGCAGTTCCCCTACAAGGCAGTTGTCGTTCTCCGTGCACTCCGTGGGCTCCGTGGCTCCGTGGGAACCAGGATTGCCCGAGCCACACCGCCCCCGCGCGACCCGCACGAGTCTCCGTGTCTCGTGCCACCCGTGTCTCGTGCCACCCGTGTCTCGTGCCACCCGTGTCTCGTGCCACCCGTGTGCCGCGCCACTCAGGCCGCCCGCTTCCGGTACTGTGCCACCGCCAGCGCGAGGATGCCGGTGCCGAGCAGCGCCAGCGCGAGCAGCTGCCGCCACACATCGGCGATGCCCGCCCCCTTGAGCAGCACGGCGCGCACCATCGCGATGAAGTGCATCATCGGGTTGAGCTGCGCCACGACCTGCACCCACGACGGCATCGCCCGGACCGGCGTGAACAGCCCGCTCATCAGGATGTAGACCATCATCAGCGAGAACGTCACGAACAGCGCCTGCTGCTGCGTGTCGGAGACGGTCGAGACCCACAGCCCAACGCCGAGTGCGGCGAGCAGGAACACGCCGGCGCCGAGGAACAGCAGCGGCAGGCTGCCCTCCATCGGCACGCGGAAGACCACGGCAGCCACCAGCACGCCGACCGCGAACTCCACCAGCCCGATCACCCACAGCGGCAGCAGCTTGGCGGCGATGAACACCGCCGGCCGAACCGGCGTCACGTTCAGCTGGTCGAGTGTCCCGGCCTCCTTCTCGCGCACGATGTTCAGCGCGGTCATCAGTGTCCCGATGAGCGTGATCAGCTGGACCAGGATCCCGGGCACCATGAAGCGGCGGTAGTCCAGCGAGGGATTGTACCGTGAGCGCGTCCGCACCTCGATCACCGGCCTTCCGCGCACGGGCGCCGCATCCCCCGCGCCGTGCACCACGCCACCGCGCCGAGCCGGCTGCCACGTCTCTCCCCCCAGCTCGCGCGCATGCCGCGAGATGATCTCCGCGGCATACGCCTGTGTCACCCCCGCCTGCGACCCGTTCTCGGCGTTCAGCACCAGCTGCAGCACGGCATGCCGGTCCCGCACCACGTCGCGCGCGAATCCCGGCGGGATCACGAGCATCGCAGTCGCCGCGCCCGAGAGCAGCGCATCCTCGCCCGGCGCCGCCACCACCGACCACCCGGCCACCGCGAACCGGCCGCTGGCCGTGAACCGGTCTGCCAGTGCCCGCGCCGCCGGCGTGTGGTCCTGGTCCACCACCCACAACTGCGCCGTCTTCACCTCGAAGGTCGCCACGTTCGACAGCACCAGGAGCTGGATCATCGGCATGATGAAGAGCATGCGCAGGATGACCGTGTCCCGCCGGATCTGGAGGAATTCCTTCCGCAGCAGCACCCGCAGCGCGCGCCACATCAGGACAGCCGCACCGAGGTGCGCCGGATCGCCAGCGCCAGCAGCACCACCAGCATCAGCAGCAGCACCGAGAGCTGCGGCCAGAGCAGCGAGACCCCGACACCCTTGAGCATGATGCCGCGCACGATCTCGATGAACCAGCGCGCCGGCACGATGCCCGTCACGAACTGCAACGGGCGCGGCATGCTCGCCACCGGGAAGATCAGCCCCGACAGCATCGTGTTCGGCAGCATCATCCCGCCCAGTGCCGCCAGCATGGCGGCCAGCTGCGAGGAGGTGACCGCCGCGATCAGCACGCCCACGGCCAGCCCCACCAGCGCGAACAGCATGCTCGCTGCCAGCAGGAGCACCACGCTCCCGCGAAACGGCACCCCGAACACCAGCCACGCCGCCAGCAGCACCGTCACCACGTTCGCCATCGCCAGCGCGAGGTAGGGGAGCACCTTGCCGATGATGATCTGCCACGGGTGCAGCGGCGAGACCAGCAGCAGCTCGAACGTCCCCTGCTCCTTCTCGCGCGAGAGTGAGATCGCCGTCATCAGCGAGGTGACCATCGTCAGGATCAGCGCGATCAGTCCGGGCACGAACAGGTTCACGCTCTCGAGGGTGGGATTGAAGCGCATCCGCACCCGCGTCTCGAGCGTCACCGCCCCCGGTGCGGCGCCCAGCGACGCCTGCCAGTCGCGCAGCACGGCGCTGGCGTAGTTCTGCATCATGGTCCCGGTGTTCGGGTCCACCGCATCCGCCACGACCAGCACCCGGACCGCCTGGCCCGCCGCCAGTGACGCCGCCATCGCCGGCTCCAGCACCACCCCCACGTCCACCCGGCCGGCACGCAACAGCGGCTCGAGCGCCGCCGCCGTCGCGATCGGCGGCAGCAGGAGGAAGCGCCCGCCATGCTCGAAGCGGGCACGCAGCGCCGCCGCCGCGGCATCCGGCGCCGGCGCCACCACCCCCACGCGCACACTGGTGATGTCGGTCCGGACCGCGAACCCGAACAGCAGCAGCTGCGCCAGCGGCAGCAGCAGCAGGATGGCGAGCGTGCGCCGGTCCCGCAGCAGGTGGCGCACCTCCTTGCGCATGAAGGCCATCAGCGCCTGCCAGGCCCCGCCGCGGCGCGACATCACCCGGGCACCGGCACCGCCGGCCCCCGCACCAGCCGCACGAACACCTCGTCCAGCGTCACCACGCCGAACGTCGCCTTCAACTCGCCCGGCGTGCCGATCGCCGCCAGCCGCCCGTCCACCATGATCGAGAGCCGGTCACAATACTCCGCCTCGTCCAGGTAGTGCGTCGTGACGAACACCGTCGTACCGCGCGCCGCCACCTCGTAGATCATCTCCCAGAACTGCCGGCGCGTCACGGGATCCACGCCCCCGGTCGGCTCGTCGAGGAACACCACCTGCGGCTCGTGCAGCAGCGCGACCGAGAAGGCGAGCTTCTGCTTCCACCCCAGCGGCAGCGCGCGCACCAGCACCGTCGCCGACGCGTCGAGCTGCAGCTCGCCGAGCATCCGCTCGCGCCGCACGCGGATGGTGGCATCGTCCAGGCCGTAGATCCCGCCGTACAGCTCGATGTTCTCGCGCACGGTGAGGTCGTCGTAGAGCGAGAAGCGCTGGCTCATGTACCCGATGTGTGCCCGCACCTGGTCGGTCTGCGTGCGCACGTCGAAGCCGGCCACCGTCGCCTCCCCGTCGCTGGGCGCGAGCAGCCCGGTGAGGATCCGGATCGCCGTGGTCTTGCCGGCACCGTTGGCGCCAAGGAAGCCGAACACCTCGCCGGGTTGCACCGCGAACGAGACATCGTCCACCGCCGTGAAACTCCCGAAACGCCGCGTCAGCCCGCGGGCGACGATGGACGGTGCCGCTCCGGTGTCGGTCACGCGGCGGCCGGCTCGCGCGTGCCCATCAGCTCCATGAACGCATCCTCGATCCCCGGTGCCACCGGGTCGATGCCGATCCCGCCGATGCCGGCTGCCGCGAGGTGCGCATGCAGCTCCGCCACCAGCGCCGCCACCGGCAGCCCAGTGCGCGTGTCGCTGAAGTGCACCGACTCACCGAACGGGTACGCCGACGCCACGTGCGGGTGCGCGCGCAACGCCCGCAGCAGCGCCGCGCGCGGCGTCCCCCGCACGGCCAGCAGCGGCCGCGGGAACCGGTGGCCGACATCGGCCGGCGCATCGATCGCCAGCACGCCGCCATCCTGCATCAGCGCGATCCGGTCGCAGCGCGCCGCCTCGTCCATGTACGGCGTCGACACCACGATCGTGAGCCCCGACCCGCGCAGCTCGGCCAGCAGGTCCCAGAACTCACGACGCGACACGGCATCCACACCGGTCGTCGGCTCATCGAGCAGCAACAGCTCCGGGCGGTGCACCAGCGCACAGCAGAGCGCCAGCTTCTGCTTCATGCCACCCGAGAGCGCCCCGGCACGACGGTCGCGGAAGGGCTCGATCTGCCGGTAGATCGGGTCGATCAGCGCGCGCCCCTCGGCCACGCTGGTGCCGAACACCGAGGCGAAGAACGCGAGGTTCTCCTCCACGCTCAGGTCCGCGTACAGCGCGAAGCGGCCGGGCATGTAGCCCACGCGCGACCGGATGTCCCACAGGTCGCGCACCACGTCGCGGCCGAGCACACTCGCACTGCCGGCGTCTGGGAGCACCAGCGTCGTGAGGATGCGGAAGAGCGTGGTCTTCCCCGCCCCGTCCGGCCCCACGAGCCCGAACAGCTCGCCCGCCCCGACCTCGAACGACACGCCGGCCCGCGCCGTCACGGCGCCGTAGCGCTTCACGACGTCGCGCACGATCACGGTGGGCGCGGTCATCGCGACGGCGTGGACGCGGCCACCGGTGCGGCGGACAGCGTGACGTCGGCCGGCATGCCGACCTTGAGGTGACCATCGCGATGGGCGACGCGCACCTTCACCGCGTACACGAGGTCACCACGATCCTCGCGCGTCTGCACCGGCGTCGGCGTGAACTCCGCCCGCGACGACACCCACGTCACGTCGCCGGTGAAGGACTCGGGCGCGCCGGCGTCGCCCACCGTCACCGCCACGCGCGTGCCGAGCCGGAACGACGTGAGTTGGCTGCCGGTGACCCAGGCACGCAGCGTGAGCGTGTCGAGGTTCGCGATGCGGTAGAGCGGCTGTCCGGCCCCCACCATCTCGCCGGTGCGGGCGTAGGTCGCGAGCACGGTGCCACCCACCGGGTTGTGCACCGTGGTCCGCGCCAGGCGATCGGAGAGGCTGGCGATGCGGGCCTCGAGGGCGTCGATGTCCGCGCGGCTGCGATCGATGGCGGCGCGGCCCCCCTCCAGTTGCGCCGCCAGCACTCGCACGTCCCGCTCGGCCTGGTCGCGCTGCATCGCCGTGGCCGCCTGTGCGGCGAACAGGCGCTCGACGCGGGCACGCGTGCGTGTCGCGATCTCGCGCTGCACCTGCAGCGCCGTGAGCTGGTCAGTGCCTTCCCGCCGCCTGGCCACGAGCCCGGCCCGCTGCGCCACGAGCTGTGCTCGCTCGAGCGCCAGCGGCACGGTGTCCACCTGCGCGACCACCGCACCCGCGGCCAGCTCGCGCCCCTCGACCGGCGCGAATGCGGTGAGCTGCCCCGCCACCTCGCCGCCGACCACGACCTCCTCGGCCTCGAAGTTGCCATAGGCGTCGGCAGGTGCCGGTTTCGTGCACGCGGCCACCAGCAGCAGCGTACCCGCCAGCATGACGCGCCGGCCACGGGCGCCCGATAGCATTGCATGGATGATCTGCATCAGCGGACCTCGAGCCCCATGGTCGTGAGGTAGCGTGCACGCGCCTCCTCGAGCCGGACGCGGCGTGCGTCGCGGTCGAGTTGCGCCGAGAGATGTTCGGTGAGGCGGGCGATGTAGTCGGCGGCACTGACCTCGCCCTCGTCGTGGCGCACGCGCGTCTCGCGGAGGATCTGCGCGCGCAGGGCGACGATCGAGTCGTCGGCCGCGAGCCCACCGGCCAGCGCGCCGATCTGCGCCCGCTGCGTGACGCCGGCACGGCGCAGCGCGTCGCGGAACGCGCGTTCGTCGGCACCGATGAGCTCCGCCTGCAGTGCCTGCACTTCCAGCTCGCGGCGGGTGCGCCCCCACGTCCACGGACTCCACTCGACCTGCAGGCCCGCCAGGAAGTAGGCGTCGAAGGCGCGATTGAGGGCGTTCAATCCTGGCCGCCCATACCCTGTCCGCCCGAAGACCGACAGGCGCGGCAGGTCCTGCGCGCTGGTCGCGGCGCGGCGGGCGTCGAGCGTGGCACGCGCCCGGTCGAACTGCGCGAACTCGGGTCGATCGCGACCCGGAGTGTCCGTCGTTCCGGCCGATGCGCCGCCGGCAGCGACGCGCGATGCCAGGACGACCGTCGACACGATGCTGCGCCCGGTGAGGAGGCCGAGCACCTCGCGGGCCGCATTTCGCTCACTGACGATCTCGTCTCGCGCCTGCCGGCGGCGCAACAGCTCGGTCTCCAGCAGCAGCGCTTCGCTCGGCAGGGCGGCTCCGGCCGAGACCCGCGTGCGCGCCATCGTCAGCCGCGCGTCGAGGTCGCCGATCGCGGCATCCAGCGAGCTGAGCTGACTGGATCGCAGCAGCGCGCCAAAGAACGCCTCGTTCACCGCCACGCGCTGCTGCCAGAGCGCCGTCCGGACCCTGGCAGCGGACTCGGCTTCACCGGCTCTCTCGACTGCGGCACGACCGGCACGCGTCGGATCGATGAGGGGCTGTCGGACCGTGAGGTACAGGTCGTACTGGTCGTGCGGCGGCGCCGGGACCGTCAGCGACGGCATCAGTGCCCCCACCGACACGACATCGGAAACGTACTGGGCCGTTCCCGTCACTCCCACGGCTGGCAGCCGCTCGCGCCGCAGCGTCTCGAGGCGGCTCGCTGACTGGCGGGACAACAACCCAAGCTGGATCCCGCGCGGGTCGGCCTGTTCTGCAGCGCGCTGGAGCTCGTCCAGATACAGCGTGTCACGCGGTACCTGCGCGAGTGCGGTCGTCGCCGTGAGCATGAGCGCGACCGTAACTGTCGCTTTGATGATTTGATTGTGGTTCGATGAATGCATCTCAGCCTCGCAGGGCTCGCATGATGAACCCCGGCAGTTCGCGGCGCCGCTCGTCGAGGATTGCCTCGAACTCCGCATCGCTCGCCCCCAGCACCGTCGAGATGATGGGCCGGAAGACGAACGGGAAGGCGACCAGCGACATCACGTTCATGAACAGGAAGCGGGGCGCGACAGGCCGCATGGTCCCGGCCGCCACCTCGGCGTCGATCAGCGTCCGCAGCCGTGTGATGGCCTGGCCCGCCACCGACGCCGGTGCCGATCCGACCGCCCGCTGCATCAGCAGCTCGAGCCGCGCCGGATTCTGCTGCGCCTCGGCCAGCAGGTACCCGGGGAGGTATGGCGTCGCCCGGACCGTGTCGATGTAGACCTGCACGAACCGCCGGATCAGCTCCTCGAGGCTTGCGGTCGGGTCCGCCACGACGGCCAACGCCGGGAACAGGCGCCCCGCCGCCTCCAGGAAGATTCGCTCGGCCAGCGCCTCCTTCGACCCGAAGTAGTAGTGAATCAGCGCCTGGTTCACACCGGCCTCGGCCGCAATCTCCTGGACCCGCGCACCGGCCGTCCCACGCCGGATGAAGACCCTGCGGGCCCCCTCCAGGATGCGTGCCTCCGTGTCGAGATCCGCCCCCCGCGCTGACCGGGTCACCCTCGAACGCCTCGTCTCCATTCTGCCAGTTGCCATCGTGTTAACTGTTTGATTAAACCATAAGACCAATCTGTGCGACGCCCCGGCTTACGCAAGGGCGGACCTCCCCCCTTGCCTCCTCGCTCGGACGGGATGCGTGACGGCGGTCAGACTCCACGCATCCTGCGCCCCACCGGCCCACGGCGCTCCCCTCCGGCTGCCCGACAGACATCCAACTGCGGAAGGAGGTAGGATGCCGCATCGGCGTACCGGTGCGACTGCAGCGCGCGCTATGCAGTCGTCCGCTTCCTGAACCGGGTTGTCATGCTCGTCCACACCGAAGGACACAGGACCTCGCACATCGGCTGGCTTCGCGCCGCCGTGCTGGGCGCGAACGATGGCCTGATCTCCACCAGCAGCCTCGTGGTCGGCGTCGCGGCGGCACAGTCGGATCGGGCGCCGGTGCTGCTGGCAGCCCTCGCCGGCCTGGTGGCCGGCGCACTGTCGATGGCGGCCGGAGAGTACGTGTCAGTCAGCTCGCAGTCGGACACCGAGATGGCCGACATGGAGCGCGAGCGGAAGGAACTCGAGATGCAGCCCGACTTCGAGCGCGCGGAGCTGACGGCGATCTACGAGGCGCGCGGCCTCACCAGGGAGCTCGCCGCACAGGTCGCCGACCAGCTCATGGCGAAGGACGCACTCGGCGCGCACCTGCGTGATGAACTCGGACACTCGGAGATGACGAAGGCCCGACCCATCCAGGCCGCACTCTCGTCGGCGGCGGCCTTCGCCGTCGGTGCGTTGCCACCACTGCTGATCGTCCTGTTCGTGCCGCTGGCCTCGGTCTCGCTCGCAGTGACCGGGGTCACGATCGCACTGCTGGTGGGCCTCGGTGCACTGGCAGCCTGGATGGGCGGCGCGCCGATGCTGCGGGGTGCCGTCCGTGTCACCTTCTGGGGCGCTGTGGCGATGGGCGCAACGGCCCTCGTGGGTCGCCTCTTCGGGACATCCGTCGGATGATGCAACGCGGCGCACGGCACACGGTCGCCGCCACTCGCCGACGCCCGTGCCGCGAGTGCCACCGGACATCGCCGGGCGCGACGGGCTGACAGACGCGCACGCGAAACGGCAGCCATCGTGACCCTCCCGCCACGCTGACTGCCGCTTCCAAACCGCAGGCCGTTCCGCAACGAACCTGCGGCCAAATTCTCTGCGCGCTGGGCGAACATCCGGATTACTGCGCATCAACAATGCACCCGGATGTCTGCTGACGATTGCTTTTGCATCTTTCGCGCCAGCGTGTCATATCAGAATATCCCAACCGGAGCGGTGCCGTTCGCGTGACACGCGTCCAGCGCGCAAGTCGATGGCAGGAAACGAGTTGTGCGCGAGTGCCGGCACCGGCACCATGGGGCGTCCGAAGTACGGCAGAGCTCGTAACGTTTTGTGCGGCCACCTGCACCACCCCGTGCTTGGTTGTCGAAGCCGTCGCCACACCGCGCCGCGGCCTTGGCATCACCCGGACACGCACGGTAGCATCGGGTCATGAGAACACGTGGCCACGCGGTGCCGACGGCGTACAACGGGAGGCATCTCCGTCAGGCTGGCCTCTGGTCCGCCGTGGCATGCGCGGTGGCCATGGATGCCGGGGCCCAGCGCGCCGGCGAATGGCGTGTCCTGTTCGACGGCCGGTCGCTTGAGGGATGGCACCAGTGCAACGGCACCGCACGATACGAGGCGGCCGATGGCACCATCATCGGGCGCGCCGTGCTCGGATCACCGAACAGCTTTCTCTGCACGCGCGACAGCTTCGGCGACTTCATCCTCGAGTACGAGACGCAGCAGGATACCGAACTCAACGGTGGCGTGCAGATCCGCAGCATCGTCGACCCCGCCGTGAAGGAGGGTCGCGTGCACGGCTACCAGGTGGAGATCGATCCGTCGCCACGGCGCTGGACCGGCGGCATCTATGACGAATCGCGCCGCGGATGGCTGCATACGCTGGACAGCCAGCCCGCCGCGCAGCGGGCGTTCCGGCGCGGCCAGTGGAATCACTTCCGCGTGGAGGCCATCGGCCACTCCATCCGCACCTGGGTGAACGGTGTCCCCGCCGCTGACATCCTCGACGACCTCACTCCGCGTGGCATCATCGCGCTGCAGGTGCACAACATCGGCACCGACACCGCGATGGCCGGCGCGGCGATCCGGTTCCGCAACATCCGTATCCGCACGGCGAACCTCCCCGCGTCCCGCACCCCCGTGCGTGCCGGCACGCCGCAGTACAACCACGTCGCCAACACCCTGTCCCCGCGGGAGCACGCCGAGGGCTGGATGCTGCTGTGGGATGGGCGGACCACCGCCGGCTGGCGCGGCGCCAAGCGCACCACCTTCCCCGACCACGGCTGGGCCGTGCGCGACGGCACGCTCTCCGTGCTGGGCGCCGAGGGAAAGGAGTCGGCCGATGGCGGCGACATCGTGACCGAGGCCGAGTACGAGAACTTCGAGCTGCAGGTGGAGTACCGGCTCACCCGCGGCGCGAACAGTGGCATCAAGTACTTCGTGAACACCGCCCTGAACCAGGGCGAGGGAAGCGCGATCGGCTGCGAGTTCCAGCTCCTCGACGATGCGGTGCACCCGGATGCGAAGCTCGGGCTGGGTGGCAACC
Organism: Gemmatimonadaceae bacterium; assembly: GCA_020851035.1. Lineage (NCBI taxonomy): Bacteria > Pseudomonadati > Gemmatimonadota > Gemmatimonadia > Gemmatimonadales > Gemmatimonadaceae > Gemmatimonadaceae bacterium. Next base: position 390,419 of record JADZDM010000021.1, read on the forward strand.
GCACCAACGCCGGCCTCTACGACCTCATCCCGCCGGTCAGCCAGCGCGTCAACGGCATCGGCGAATGGAACCGCGCCCGCATCGTGGTGCGCGGCCGCCACGTGGAGCACTGGCTGAACGGCTTCCGCACGGTGGCGTACGAGCGCGGCACGCAGCAGTGGCGCGCACTGGTCAGCCACAGCAAGTACGCCGTCTGGCCCGCATTCGGCGAGGCGCGCCGCGGCCGCATCCTCCTGCAGGACCACGGCAACGACGTCTCCTTCCGCTCGATCAAGCTGCGCGTGCTGCCAGCCGCCGACACCACGGGGCTCCGGTGACCGACGCCCCGTCGCGACGGCAGTTCCTGGGCACCTCCGCGGCCGGCGCGGCGTCGCTGCTGCTCCCCACGTACATCCCGCGAACCTGGCTGTTCGGCGGTGGCACGCCACCCAGCCGCGCCATCACCGTGGCGCAGGTTGGCTGCGGGCGGATGGGCATGGAGGACCTGCGCGGCACGATCGTGCACGACCTCTGCCGCGTGGTCGCGGTGTGTGACCTCGACGCCACCCGTCGTACCGCGGCGCAGGCCGAGGTCGAGCAGTTCTATCGCGCGCGGGGTGAGCAGCGCGTGGCGGTGCAGGCGTACCACGACTTCCACGAGGTGCTGGCCCGCCCCGACATCGATGCCGTGATCATCACGCCGCCCGATCACTGGCATGCGCTGCTGGCCACGCACGCGCTCCTGGCCGGCAAGGATGTGTACGTGCAGAAGCCGGTGACGTACGACATCGAGGAGTCGGTGTCGTTGCGGGCCACGGTGCGCCGGACGGGGCGCATCCTGCAGACCGGCAGCCAGCAGCGCTCGTCGACGCCCTGGCAGACCTTCCGCATCGCGAGCGAGGCAGTGCGGAACGGGCGCATCGGGACGCTCAGGACCATCCGCATCGGCATCGGTCGTGACGAGCCGAAGGGGCGCCCCCCGGTCCCACAGCAGGTGCCGGCCGGCTTCGACTACGACACCTGGCTCGGGCCGGCGCCGGAGCAGCCGTACATGGAGGACCGGGTGCACCCGCAGTCCGGGTACGGCCGGCCGGGGTGGATCACCACCGAGGACTTCGGGCTCGGCATGATCACCAACTGGGGCGCGCACCACATCGACATCGCGCAGTGGGCAATGGGCATGGAGCTCAGCGGGCCGACCCGGGTGAGTGCCCGCGCGGACTTCATGCGGCGCGACGTGTGGACGGTGCACCATGGCTACCACATCGAGATGGAGTATGCCACCGGCGCGACGGTGATCCTCGACGACCGGTACACCAACGGCCTGCGCTTCGAGGGCAGTGACGGCTGGGTGTTCTGCGCGCGCGGGGACGTGCCCGTCACGGCCAGCGACCCGCGTGCCGCCACGCCGGACGGCGCGAAAGCCCTCGACGCCAGTGATCCGCGCCTGCTCACGGAGCCACACCCGGCCGGCGCCGTGCGCTGGGCGCCGAGCGACAACCACTACCGGAACTGGCTCGAGGCGATCGCGGCGCGTCGCGACCCGGTCGCACCGATCGAGCAGTCGGTGCGCAGCCTGCAGGCCTGCGCGACGGCGTGGATCAGCATGAAGCTGGGCCGGCCGGTGGTCTGGGATCCCCGCGACGAGTCGTTCCCGGGGGACGCGGCGGCGAACGCACTGCGGCGGCGCCAGCCGCGCGCCCCGCAGTACGACGCGATCCGCCTCGCGCTCACGAAGTGACGCGGGCCCCGGCGGTGTCAGCCCGCGTACGCCGGCGGGCGTGACCGCGCCACCGCCTGGTGACGACGCGGCGGTCGACCGCGCCCGACGTTGTGTGCCTCCGCCACATCGAGCTCGAACGTCGACACCGTGTCGTTCAGCGTGGCCGCCTGCGCGTTCAGCTCCTCGGCCGCGCTCGCCGACTCCTCGGCGCTGGCCGCCACCTGCTGCGTGATCGTGTTCACCTGCGCCACCGCGTGCGTGATCTGCGTCACGCTCTCCACCTGGCTCACGCTCGCCGTCGCGATCTCGCTGGCCACGGTCACCACCTGCGCGATCTGGCCCGAGATCTTCTGCAGGCTGCCGAGCACCTCGTCGTTGAGCACGACACCGCGCTCGGTGGCGGCCACGCTCTTCTCGATCATCTCCTCGGTGCTCTGCGACGCGGTCGCCGCCCGCAGGGCCAGGGCACGCACCTCGTCAGCGACGACCGCGAAGCCACGCCCCGCATCACCGGCACGCGCCGCCTCGACCGCCGCATTCAGCGCCAGCAGGTTGGTCTGGAACGCGATCTCGTTGATCGTCTTGATGATGCGCGCCGTCTCCTGGGTGGAGGCCTTGATGTCGCGCATGGCGGCCGTGAGGGTCTCCATCCGCGCCTCGCCATCGGTGGCGTGGGCACGTGCCTCCTCGGCCAGCATGTTCGCCCTGCGCGCATGCTCGGCATTGGTGCCCGCCATCGACGTGAGCTCATCGAGGTTCAGTGAGACGTCGGCAAGGCTCGAGGCCTGGCGGGTGGCGCCGTCGGCCAGCGAGCGGCTGGCGTTGGTGATCTCCCCGCCGGCGTTGCGCACCTCGGACGAGGCCGCACTCACCTGCGCGATCGTGGCGTGCAGCCGCTCCATCGAGGTGTTGAAGCTCGCCTTCAGCGACTGCGCGGCCGGGGGGAAGTCGGCGGTGATGCGATGCAGCAGGTTGCCATCGGCGAGCGCGGTGAGCCCCTCCGCCAGCGCCGCGATCACGACCTCGTTCTGCGCCGCGTCACGCGCGATCTTCTCCTCCACCAGCTTCTGCTCGTGGATGTACGTGAGCGAGCCGCAGGCACGGATGGTCCGGCCGTCTGCCGAGTGCTTGCAGCCGCCGGTGGCCCGGAACCAGCGGTACACACCGTCCTTCATCTTCAGGCGGTACGTCACGTCGTAGCGGGCCCTGCCCGACGTGTCGGTGAGGTGGCCCCCGAACGCGGCGAAGGTGGCCGGCACGTCATCGGGGTGCAGCTTGTCCGACCACGACTGGCAGACGTCGGGGAAGTCCGCCGCGCTGCTGTAGCCGATCAGCCGGCGGAACTCCGGTGACCAGACCCACGTGCTGCGCGGGTCGAGCGCGTCGGCGTTGTGGAGCACCGCCGCCCAGAGCCCCACACCGCAGGCATCGTCGAGCACGTCGGAGCGTTCCTTCACCTCGGTGAACGCCGCCTGGAGCTTCGTGAGCGCCGCTGAACTGCCGAATCCGGGGAATGCCATCGATCTGTGCTCGGGCCAGGGTGGTGGTCGCGCAGGAATGCGCGGGTCGTGTCCTGATTCTCGGTCGTGCGCCACGTGACCTGAATGGCCACGGCCCATCATGAGAGCACGCTGACCTTGCGCCGGCGCAGTCCGTGGGACAGGCTGTGGCACGGCACCCATTCCATGTCCGGGGGGGTGTTCATGAGAACGTTCATATCATCACGCAACCATATGCGACACATCATGTTCGCCGCCGCACTCGTGCTCCTCGCCGCCGCTGCAGGGGCGCAGGCGCCGCGTGAGATCGGTCGGACCGCCGCCGGGAATCCCGTGCTCGTGGAACCGCGATCCGTGCGTCGCCAGTCGCCACTGGTCGACGGCGTGGTGCGCGTGAAGTTCGCGAAGGCGGTCCGCGCGCCGGGTGGCGACTGGTGGAGCTCACGCACGCGGCTCACGCTGGACTGCTCCGCGCGCCAGGTGAAGATCCTCGAGAACTGGTACTACGCCGACACCCTCTGGCGACGCGTGGCCAGCCACAGCCGGAGCGGCCAGCCGGCGTTCGGCACGGTGATGGGTGGATCGATGACGTCGGTGGCGTACGATGCGCTGTGCGCGGCCCGCTGAGTCAGCGCCGTGCTTCCGGCGCCGCGGGGCGGTGCGCCAGGTGAATCACCTACGGAGCCAGCGGCCTGCACGACCGCGACCCTCGACAGGCGTGCGACAGGCGCCGTCAGGCCGCCGATGGCGGCGTGACGCGGACCGGCCTCAGGGCCGCGGCACGACGCCGGCGAGGGATGCCCGCGTGGCGGTCGACATGGGCTCGGGGCGCTTCAGGTAGAGCCACGCGAGCACCGCGAGGCCGAGGATGATGCCGGCAACGAAAGGCATCGCGCTCCCGACCGTTGCCGCGGCGGAGAGCGGCATCACGGGGGCTGGCAGGCGCGGATTGCGGGTGGGGGTCGGGGTGGGAGTCCGCCCCGCCGCAGGGCTGCGGTTGGCGAATTGGCTGATCTGCAGTAACCCGCCGATGGGTCCCGGCACCGCGCGCATCAAGCGCTCCTTCTCGGCCGCGAGCAGGCCGGCGAGCGCCGCTGCATCGAGGCCTTCGCTGCGAACCCGGTTGCCGATCAGGCTCAGGGCCAGCCCTGCCGTGACGTCCACGATTCCAGCGCCTGCCTCGCCGTCATCCGCCATCCGCCCGACCATCCCGGCGATGGCATCGCCCGATCCGCCGAGGAGCGTCACGGCGGTGTCGTGGCCCAGTTCGAGCAGGAAGGAGCGCCCGCCGTTGGCCAGCGATTCCGCGAGCCCGGCCGCGGCCGTCGACGCCTCACCCGCGTTGGCGGCGTGGGTCGCGGACTGCAGGAACTCGCGCATGAACGCCGCGTCGGCGCTCCGGTCCGCGGCGGTGCCAAGCACCGTCGGCAGGGCGGCGGCCAGGGCCTTCCGCATGCCGTCGGGTGGCACCCCGAACGCGTGCGCCGCACCCTGTACGAACTCGGGGGTGAGGAGGCTCGCGGCTTCGTTGAGGAGCGAGGACATGGCGTCGGATCCGGTTCGTTTGCGGGCTGCAGCACCTGCGGCCCGCTCACCTGATCGGGTGATGACGAGTAAGAAGTCTCTAATCTATGTGGTGTCTCGAGGAGGGAAAGAGGCTGGCAGGGCCCAAATCCCGAAATCTGAGCCCGCAAGTCTCACTTTTCGGGATTTACTGTGCTTGCTACGGCGTCCTGGCCGGCCGCGAGACGGCCACCCCGACCCGCGAGTCGGCCGTGCCGTAGTACAGAAGCCACTGTCCCCGGAACGGGATCAGCGCCTCGGTGAAGGTCGTCCCTTCCACATACTGTCCGGTCTTCTCGTAGTCCTCGGTGGGCCGGATGAAGGGCGTGTCGGCGCGATCGAGCAGGCGGATGGGATTCCGGGCATCGTAGAGCGCCTGCCCGCCGGTGTAGATCCGCTTCGGCAAGGAGGGATCGCCGTTGGTGCCCAGGTTGCCGGCGTTGTAGAGGAGCACGATCCCGCGGTCGGTGAGGATGGCCGGCGGCCCCGCCTCCACCAGCCAGGAGTCGAAGTAGCCGGCGCGCGGCGAGAGCACCCGGAGGGCGTTGCCGTCATCGTCCTGAAGCGGCGTCCAGTCGATCAGGTTGTCCGACGTGGCGACCTGGATGTGCGGCACGTTGAAGTACATCCAGTACCGGCCGTTCACGCGGGTGGCCACGAGCCGGTCGCCGACCTGCCGCACGAGGATCGCCCCGGACTTGCTCTCGGTGCGCAGGAACCGGCCGTCTGCGGCCTTCGCGAACGCCGGCCCATGCTTCTGCCAGGTCACCAGGTCGGTCGAGGTCGCGACCGCGAGGCGCGGCACGTCGCCATTCCACTGTGTGTAGGTCAGGATGTAGCGCCCGTCTTCCGACTCGACGAGGCGCGGGTCCTCCACGCCGCCCGTCCACTCGTATCGCGCCTGCGCATCACGGTCCGGCTGCAGCACGGGGAGCGGCCGGCGAGTGAAACGGAGCCCGTCCGCACTCTCGGCCAGCCCGAGCCGTGACGTGTGCCCACCGATCTGCGCCGCACCGGTGGCGTCTTCGGCCCGGTAGAGCAGGAAGACACGCCCGTTCCGTACCACCGCGGCCGGGTTGAAGGTGGCGTACGCCTCCCACTGCACCACGCTGTCGGTCATGGGCGAGCGCAGGGTGGCGGCGGGGCTCGGCGAAATCACCGGGTTCACCGATCGTGGCTTGTCGAACGGGCCGAACATCCACGAGCGGTCGGGTGCCTGCGCCGTCGCCGTGACACAGGGCAGCAGCGAGAGGACGACGACACCGGGGCGTAGTGCCCGTGGCAGGCGCAGGCAGCGGGGGATCGGGGGGGTGGTCTTCATCGCGGAAGTATGCCACGCGGACCGGCGCGCGCGTCCGGCGTGTCGCGACTTGTCAGGGCCCGGCACCGCGGGAATGCTTCGCCGGGGTTCCCGACCGCGTACCTTCGCCACTCCGGCCATGTCCCACGATCGCCGCACGTTCCTGAAGGCCACGGCCACCACCGCGGCCGCGCTCGCCCTGCCGGCGGCGGCCGACGCGCGTGCGGTCACACCGCCCAGCGCCGGGGCCACACCGAAGGAGACGGAACGCCGTCTCCAGCGTGCCCGCCCGGTGCCGCTGGACCGCGTGCGCCTCACCGGCGGTCCGCTGCTCGCCGCCCAGCAGGTGACGGCGAAATACCTGCTCGCGCTCGAGCCGGACCGGATGCTGGCGTACTACCGCACCCGCGCCGGCCTCGCCGCACGCGCCGAGCCGTACACCGGGTGGGATGGCGACGGCAAGAACCTGACCGGCCACATCGCGGGGCATCATCTCTCCGGTGTGTCGCTGATGTACGAGGCGACAGGTGACCGGCGATTCCTGGACCGTGCGAACTACATCGTGCAGGAGCTGGACCTCGTGCAGCAGGCCAACCGCGATGGCTACCTCGGTGCGATCGGCGGGCTGCGGGAGGCGTTCGCGGCGGTGTCGACGGGCGACATCCGCGCCGCGTCGTTCGACCTCAACGGGCTCTGGTCGCCCTGGTACACGCTGCACAAGACGTTCGCCGGCCTGCGCGATGCGTACCGGCACGCCGGCAACGCGCGCGCGCTGCAGCTCGAGGTGGGCTTCGCGGCCTGGGCCGAGGGGGTGCTGGCCCCGATGGACGACGCCCAGGTGCAGCGGATGCTGAACACCGAGTTCGGTGGCATGAACGAGGTGCTGGTGGACCTCTACGCCGACACCGGCGAGGCGCGCTGGCTGGCGCTCTCGCGGCGATTCGAGCACCACGCCGTGATCGACCCGATGCGGCGGCACCAGGACAACCTCACGGGCAAGCATGGCAACTGCCAGATCCCGAAGCTGATCGGCTCGGCCGGCCGCTACGGCTACACCGGCGATGCCGACGACCTGATCGCGGCGTCGTTCTTCTGGGACCGGGTGGTACGCCACCACAGCTACGCCACCGGCGGCCATGGGCTGAACGAGTACTTCGGGCAGCCGGACCATCTCGCCGCGCGGGTGGACGGGCGCGCGGCCGAGACATGCAACGTGTACAACATGCTGAAGCTGACGCGGCGGCTGTTCGCGTTCCGGCCGGACGCGTCGTACGCCGACTTCCATGAGCGCGCGCTGTTCAACCACATCCTCGCCTCGATGGACCCGTCGGACGGGCGCATGTCGTACATGGTGCCGGTGGGCCGCGCCGAGCAGCAGGAGTACCAGGACATGCAGCGCGACTTCACCTGCTGCGTCGGGAGCGGCATGGAGAGCCACGCCCTGCACGCGCACGGCGTGTGGTACGAGTCCGACGACACGGTGTGGCTGAACCAGTTCGTGCCGTCGAGTGCACGCACGACGGTGAAGGGCGCGCGAATGGACCTCACGACGTCATTTCCCGATGGGGACAGCGCCACGATCCGGGTCACGCTGCCGGCGCCGGCCACCTTCACGCTGATGGTGCGGCGTCCGTGGTGGGCGGGAGACGGCTTCACGATCGCGGTGAACGGCACGCCGCTGCCCCAGCCGCCGCTGGCGTCACTGACGGACCTGGTGGCGGGTGGGCGCGCAGGCGGTCCCGGCAATGAGTCCACCGAGCCGTCCAGCAGCTACGTGCGCATCACGCGCCAGTGGCGCGTGGGCGACCTGGTCACGCTGTCGCTGCCGAAGGCGCTGCGGCTGGAGCCCACGCCGGACGACCCCACCGTGAGCGCGATCATGTGGGGCCCGCTGGCGCTGGCGGCCGACCACGGCCCGCGGCATCCCGACACCGACAACAGCGCGCAGACGACGCCGGCCAGCGTGGTGCCGATGCTGGTGAGCGACACCCGCGCGCCCGAGGCGCTGCTGGAGCCGGTGACCCCGACCGGTGACTTCCGCACACGCGGCGTGACCCGGGTGCCCTTCGCGACCGGCGCCGCCGCCGCGCTGACGCTGGCACCCTTCCACCGCACGCACGGCAAGCGCTACGCGGTGTACTTCGACGTGGTGACGCCCGCACAGTACGACGCGCGTGTTGCCGCGATGACCGCAGCGCGCGAGGCCGAGGCAGCGGTGCTGGCTGCGACGGTGGGCTTCGTGGTGCTGGGTGACACGGCCAGCGAGAGCGCCGCGTCGTACCGCAGCGACCCGGACACGCGCCCGGTTGCGCGCAGCGAGGGGCGCACGCAGCGCAACGGCGCGGGGTGGATGAGCTTCACGCTGCCGGTGAGCGCGACGAAGCCGACGGAGCTCGTCGCCACCTACTTCGTGGAGCCGGGCTTGCCGGCGCCGCTTGGCCCGTTCGACATCACGGGCGACGGCACGCTGGTGGCGCACTATGCGCCCGATCATGCGCGCGCCGGGTTCTACCGCGTGCGGTATCCGCTGCCCGATGCGATCACGCGCGGCAAGGCGACGGTGACGTTCAGGCTGGAGGCCGCCAGCGGCGGGAAGATCGCGCCGGTGTTCGAGCTGCGGACCATCGCCCCCTGATCGGCGGTGCGGGGCGCGCCAGCATCGCCCGTCAGCGCGGGCGTGCCCGCACGGGACGGGTTGGCTGCACGCGCAGGGTCGGCGGCCGCCACGTGGCCGAGTCGCCACTCACGCCGAGCGTGGAGCTCACGACCTCCAGCTGCTCGGCCTGGACGGCGATGAGCACCACGCTGGCGTCACGGTCGGGATAGAACGCGTCCCAGGCGGGCGTCCAGTGCGCGGCCTTGGTGGCGCGGTCGCGCACCACGCGGGCGCGGCCGATGAGCGAGACGTAGCTCAGCGTGGCCTGGTCGAAGTAGTGCAGCACCACGCGCGGGTCACGCTGGATCTCGGTCACCTTGCGGGTGCGCGGGTTGGTGGCGAACCAGACGGTCCACGTGCTGTCGGGCGCCAGCGGCTGCACGGTGCGCGCCTGCGGGCGCCCGGTGGCGTCGGTGGTGATGAAGGTGGGGTACGGCGCAGCCCGCACGATGAGGCGCGCGACCTGCTCGAGGCGCGTGGTGCCGCTGGTGATGACCTGGAAGTCGCCCTCGGCCGCTGCAGGAGGTACGACGAGTGGCCGCGTGCGCGTGACGGCTGCCACGTCACGCTTCGGCGCGAGCTCGCGCAGAGTTCCGGCCATGAACTGCTCCGTCTCGAAGACCACGTCACCCGCCTCGGTGCGTGTGAACGGGAAGATCACGTTCGCGCGATACCCGCTGCGATGCTCGAACTCCACCATGATGGCGTCGGCCTGCGGACCGGACGGCGTGGTGCGCCGGATGCGGTAGCCCAGTCCGATCGCCGGGCTGCGCTGCGTACGACCCGCGGCGCCGAGCAGTGTGCGGAACTCCACCAGCGCCGGCTCGCGTGTGTACGGCTCTTCCTTGCCGCTGCCGACCACCGACGACACGTTGCCCGCGGCATCGAGCAGGCCGCCGACGGGGATGTGTGCCGCCGGCGTCTGCACGGCCCACGCCGCCATGTCGCGCATCGTGACCACGAACGAGTCCACCGCCGCGCGGGTGGCCGAGTCGGGGGCGGGGCGGCCGCGCTGGGCCGCGACGCGCGTCGGGAGCGCGAGCAGTGCGGGTGCGATGACGGCGGCGCAGAGGCCGGAGAGGAAGCGACGCATGTGGACCGGTGCGGAAACCCCGTGAGGAGCCAGGCGGGAAACCCGACGCAAGATACGCCGGCGCCGTGCCCTGCCCATGCATTGACTATCGCCGTCCCGCCCCGGATCGTTTCCCCGCTCCCCTCAGCGTGACCGACTCCTCAGCCGAGAGCACCGTCGTGGCTTCCTCCCGTCGCACCTTCATCAAGCAGTCGGCCGCCGCCGTGACCGGCGCCACGCTCGGCGCCGCCCTGCCGCCGGCCGCGCAGGCCCAGGGCGGCCAGCGTCGCGTGGCACCGTCGGACCAGGTCAACCTGGCCGTGATCGGCGCCAAGGGCATGGGCTGGAGCGATGCGCGCTCGCACCTGAAGATCCCCGGCGTGAACCTCGTGGCACTGGCCGACGTGGACCGCAGCGTGCTCACGCAGCGTTCCGAGGATGCGCGCAAGCTGAAGGGCACCGTGCCGCGCACGTATGACGACTACCGGAAGATGCTCGAGTCGAAGGACATCGATGCGGTGATCGTCGGCACGCCCGACCACTGGCACTGCCTGGCGATGGTGGAGTCGCTGGCGGCGGGCAAGCATGTGTACGTGGAGAAGCCCATCGCGCACACGATCGAGGAGTGCCAGGTGATGCAGGCGGCGACGCGTCGCTACGGGAAGATGGTGCAGGTGGGCCAGTGGCAGCGCAGCGGCACGCACTACGCGAACGCGATCGAGTACGTGCGCTCGGGGAAGCTGGGGAAGATCCGGGTGGTGAAGGTGTGGGCGTACCAGGGGTGGATGAAGCCCGTGGCGGTGCAGCCGGACAGCGCGCCGCCGGCGGGGGTGAACTACGCCATGTGGCTGGGCCCCGCGCCGAAGCGGCCGTTCAACCCCAACCGCTTCCACTTCAACTTCCGCTGGTTCTGGGACTATGCCGGCGGCCTGATGACCGACTGGGGGGTGCACGAGATCGACATCGCGCTCTATGCGATGAACGTCAGCGCGCCGAAGTCGGTGGTGGCGAGCGGTGGCAAGTTCGCGTATCCCGACGATGCCAGCGAGACGCCGGACACGCTGCAGGCGGTGTTCGAGTACGACGGCTTCACGATGTTGTGGGAGCACGCCACGGGCATCGACGGCGGGCCGTACGGGCGGCCCGAGGGGATCGCGTTCGTGGGCAACAACGGCACGCTGGTGGTGAACCGCGGCGGGTGGGAAGTGCTGCCCGAGGTGGTGACGGTGGATGGCGTCCGCGGGTACCGGACGCCGGCGTTGCCGATGCAGTACAACAACGAGGAGATCCTGGACCGGCACACGCTGAACTTCGTGGAGGCGATCCGGAAGAACGATGCGTCGGGGCTGGCGTGCGGCATCGACACCGGGAGCGTGGCGGCGATCAACGCCTCGATGGGCAACATTGCGCTGCGGACGGGGCGGAAGGTGCACTGGGATGCGGCCGCCGGGCGGTTCACGGGGGACGCCGAGGCGAACGCGATGATCGGGGCGCGGTACCAGAACGGGTACGTGCTGCCGACGGTGTGAGGTCAGGGGGGCGGGATTTGTGCGCCTTCACAAGGACTCCTTCACAAGGACTCAGAGTGAAATGCTGGTGCGGGACTCTGAGTCATTTCCCTCTGGCAGCCGGTCCCAACCCGTCAGCAAAAGCGCGCGGCATCATCGAATTCGTAGCGCGAACGCCGCCGCGACCGGGCGCGCCGAGGGGTGCGTTTCGGGATCGCTTGACACCTTGTGTGTACTAGATCATATAGTACACCACATGCTCCCCTTCGACGTCAGCATCGCCCCCGGCGACTCGCCGTACCGGCAGGTCGTCTACGCCGCCACCAAGGCCATCCTCGGCGGCGTGCTGGTGCCGGGCGATGCGTTCCCGTCGGTGCGGGAACTCAGTCAGGCGCTCAAGATCAATCCGAACACGGCGCAGAAAGTGGTGGCGGAGCTGGTGCGCGACGGCCTGCTCGTGGTGCAGCCGGGCGTGGGCACGCTGGTGGCGCGGGCGCCGAAGGGCCATGCCGACGAGCGCCGTCGGTTGCTGGCGGCGGGGGTCGAGGCACTGCTGGTGGAGGCGCGCCGGCTGGGCGTGGATGTGGCCGACCTGCACGATGCCGTCGACGCGCAGTGGGGTCGACTCTTCGGCGACGAGGGCGCGCGTCCGGTGCCGCAGGCACGCAGTGGCACGAGCGCGGCCCGGCGGCGCGCATGAACGCCATCGACGTCGCGGGCTGCTCGTACCACTACAAGCGCGGCACCGATGCGCTGCATGCGCTGGACCTGGCGGTCCCCACCGGCGCGATCTACGGGTTGATCGGCGTCAACGGTGCCGGCAAGTCCACGCTGCTGCAATGCTGCGCCGGCTTGCGCGTGCCGTCGGCCGGCCGCATCGAGGTCTTCGGTAAGCCGGTGCTCGCCGACAGCCCGATCGTGGCCGGTGTGCTGAGCTACGTGGCCGAGGCGGTGAAGCTGCCGCAGCGGATGACGTTGCGTGCGGTGCTGGACTACGTCGCGCCGCTGCACCGCCGCTGGGATGCGGCGCTGCTGCAGGCGCTGCTGGAACGCTTCTCGCTCGACCCATCGCAGCGCGTCAGCGTCCTCTCGCGCGGATCGCAGATGAAGGCGGCACTGCTCTGCGCGCTGGCCGCGAGGCCGCGCCTGCTGGTGATGGACGAGCCCTTCACCGGCATGGATGCGCTGGTGCGCGATGACCTCGTGCGCGGGCTGCTCGGGGCGGCCACCGACGCCGGCACGACGGTGCTGGTCGCCTCGCACGACCTGGCCGAGCTGGAGACGATGATCGACCACCTCGGCATCATCGCCGGCGGGCGGATGGTGGTGAGCGGTGCGATGGATGCGCTGCGCGAACGGTTCCAGCGCGTGACCGTGAGCGCGACGGGTGCGGTGCTCGATGCCGGTGGGGACGAGCGTGCATGGCTTGGCGTGGAACGCAGCGCGCGACGGTTGTCGTTCCTTGCCGACGCGAGCGTGGTTCCGCTGCACCCGGAGATGCTGCGGGCGCGGTTTCCCGGCGCGGACGTGCAGGTGCAGGAGCCGTCGGTGCGGGAGCTCTTCACCACACTGGCGCGGCGGGAGTTGCCGGCCGAACGGCGAGCGTCGGCATGACGTGGCGCGGACAGGTGTGGCATGTGTTCCGGAAGGACTGCCGGAATCTCTGGGCGCTGTACCTTCTGGTGGCGGTGGCTGCGCTGATCAACGCCAGTCTCGCGTTGCCTGGCGGGGTAGACCTCGGGATGGGCGGCATCGTCCCCGGCATGCTGTTCCTGTACGCGGCGCCGGCGGTCACGCTGGCGGTCGTCTTCTCGGACAACCCCGCGACGCCGCTGGAGTTCTGGGGCACACTGCCGCTTGAACCGTCAGCGGTGGCGGCATCCAAGCTGCTGGCGATCGTGACGACGATGGCGCTCGTCACCGGCACATTCGTCGCGCTCTCGCAGGTGTGGGGCGCGAGCATCCCGAGCATCATCGCGACGATGCCACGCCTGCTCGGCGCAATGCTCGCGCTCACTTCGGTTGGGCTGGGTTTCGGCCTCTCGCGTGGGGGCCGGCCGCACTTCATCATCGTGACGAGCCTCTACCTGAGTTTCGGGTCATGGGCAGCCATCATCGCTCGACGGTCCACCGCAGCGGTCGACTTCGGTCATCGGATCGCGAATGCCGTGCCGCATGCGGCGTGGCTGCTGGCAGCAGGCGCACTCGTCTGGGCACTGGTGCGCCTGTACCGCGTGCGTGAGGCCTCTCGCACGCTGCAGACCGCCGTCGGTCTCGCGCTGACGGCGCCGGGCCTGATGGTCGCGCGTGAGATCTACGCCGGCCCACTCTCGTCGCACGGCCTGGACGTGGCGTCGGTCCGTGCACAGGCGCACTGGGATCCCGTGACCGAGGATCGCCTCGAGATCGCCCTCACCACCACCGATGACGATCACGGTCGCCTGCGGGTGCTGCACGATGGCGTCGTCATCGCGGAGCTGCGGGACGGCACACGTGAACAGCTCGAGATCACCGGGCCTCGCGCGCTCGAGCGGGCCGACGGCCATATGGGAGGCGTGACGCTACGCGCCGGCACGCCGGTCGTGATCGGCGGCCAGCCCGCGCCCGCTGCAATCACGCGCTACGCCGCCGTCTGGGTCAACAACAGCACGCGCGCACGCCGGGAGGTGCACGGCGTCGCACGGTTCATCGTCGAGGGACGGCTCGAGACGTACGACGTGCACGAGATCGACCGTTTTCCCACGCGCGGCCAGCGGGCGGCGCTCGCCGACGGGCGCGTGCGCACGGTGCGGCTCTCGGGCGCGAGCGGTGACACGGCGGGGCCGCGCATCCACCTCGGCGAACGCTGGCTGATGCTGGGCGGTCGCGACGAGTCGCCCTGGCCACTGCCCAATGGCCTCAACCACCTGCAGCTCCGCTTTGCGCTGCTCTCCGGCGATGGACGGCAGTTGCTGCCGCTGCGCAGCGGCGTCGAGGGCTATCCCAACAGCCTCGGGATGCCCGGCTTCACAGCCGCGCAGGTGGTGTGGACGCTGCGGCCCGCGGTGTGGAGCGTCGCCCGCCCACCCGTCACCAACGCCTGGCTGGACAGTGCGCAGGTCATCGTCGGCGCGCCCGTGTTCCGGAGCGCCGTCCGCGTGCGCGCGGTGGCGGAGATCACGCCGCCCTGACGCGGGGTGTTCACGATCCCCGTCCCCGTGCACACGGCTCACTCACGCGCCGACCACACCTCCCCGGGCAGTTCCCCACCGTCTCCGCCGGTGCGTCCACCTCCCGGATGTGCACGAGTGTAAAGAACGACTCAGAGTCAGGCCAGGGGGCCTGACTCTGAGTCGTTTGCCCTCTGCGCGACCCGCCAACAGCGGTACCGTTCCCACGCGCGCGGACCGGATTCACCCCACCGACCACACCGCCGCCGGCAGCTCGGCCACCGCCTCGTCCGGCGCCTCCACCTCCCAGATGTGCACGCAGCACCCGCACCCACGGTTGTCGCTGCACGACGCCAGCCGCTCCCGCCACCGCGCCATCCAGGCATCCACGCACGCCAGCGCCTCCGGCCGGTCGGATTCGACGATGATCGTGATGCGCATGGAGAAGACCGCCACTGGACCACGGGGAAGCGACGCGACGGCACCAGGCCACCGTGACACGCCGGCGCAGATCGGCGCGGCCCGACCATCCGGCCGGTGATCGCCCGCCCGCGATTCCGTTAATGTACGGCATGACACCCTGGGTCTCCCGGCTTCTGATCGCCAACATCCTCGTCTACTTCCTGCAGCTCTCCCTCAAGGGGGCCACCGGACAGCTGGCGCTGGTCCCCGCCCTGCTGCTGCAGCGCCCGTGGACGATCCTCACCTACATGTTCGCGCACAGCACCATGGGGTTCTCGCACATCGCGTTCAACATGCTGGCGCTCTACATCTTCGGGCCGCGCGTCGAGCTGCGACTCGGCGGCACCCGGTTCATCACCCTCTACCTCATCGCCGGCATCAGCGGCGGCCTCCTCTCGCTCGTCTTCACCCCGTACTCGCCCATCGTCGGCGCCTCGGGCGCGATCTTCGGCGTGCAGCTCGCCTTCGCCAAGTTCTTCCCGCGCGAGCGCATCTTCATCTGGGGCGTGATCCCGGTGGAGGCACGGCTGCTGGTGCTGATCATGACCGTCATCTCCGTCTTCGGCGGGCTCTCCGGCGGCGGCAGCACGGCCCACTTCGCCCACCTCGGCGGCTACGTCGGTGCCTTCTTCTACCTGCTCGCCATCCAGAAGTCCCTGCCGAAGGAACAGTGGGTGAAGAAGGTGGAGGGACCGGCGCCACACGCCATCCCGATCGGCGACTGGAACGCCATCGACCTCACCAGCGTGCACGAACTGAATCGCGGCGAGGTCCAGCGCATCGTCGACAAGATCAAGGCCACCGGTGAACGCAGCCTGAGCGTGCAGGAGCGGCAGTTCCTCGGACACTTCACCCCGAAGGCCTAGCCTCCAGCTCGTCCAGCCGCCGCGGCCCGGGTCAGCCGCGCCGCCCTGACCCAGTCCGCGCCTTCGCCTTCGCCTTCGCTTTCGCTTTCGCCTTCGATTTCGGTCTCGGTGCCGCCGTCGGCGGGCGTGCGACCCGACGCGACACGGACGCCTCCGTCTGGCGCACGCGCGCGTCCGGCGCCACCAGGTCGAGCCCGGCGAGCAGCGACTGCGCCAGCTCGGTGGCGTCGAGGGCCCCGGCCAGCCGCGCCGCGATGGAGCGCGCTCCCTCGAAGGCGAGTCGCGCCGCAGCGCGCTGCTTCTCGTGCAGCGCGATCGAGCCCCGCACGGCCTCGATCCGCCAGAGTAGCGGTGCAGCGCCCTGCCGCTGCGCCTCCGTTTCGGCCGCATCGAGTGCATCGACCGCCAGCGCGACATCACCGAGCGCAAGGTGCGCCTGCGCGCGGAGGAGCTGGGCGCGCGGGACCTTCCGGAACGCGTCGCGCGGCAGGAGCGCCAGGACCGCCGTGCCATCGTCGCGGGCCAGCGCATGCTCCGCCCGCGCGATGGCCAGCGCACGCGTGCCGAGGGTGTCGTCGGGGAAGGCGGTGTTGCCGTGCGGGCGTCGCACACTGTGGTCCACGATGTCGAGCACTGCCACCGCCTCGGTGCGCCGGCCCGCCCGCACCAGCGCGATGGCCAGCGGAGCCCCGGTCCAGCGCGTCCACGTGGCCGAGGCGATCCCGCGCGCGATCTCGTGCGCCGCGTGGAGTTGCTCCACCGCATCGTCCAGCGCGCAGAGCTCGAGCGAGATCACGCCCAGCACGCGCAGCGCACCACACTGCCACTCGGGATTCGCCAGGTCGCCGGCCATCGCGAGCGCCTCGCGCGCCAGCTGCAGCGCACGCGAGTACTCCCCGCGCCAGGCCAGGCAGTCCGCCGCGAGGTAGCGTCCCCGCACCTCGCCACCACGCCAGCCGATGCCGGTGGCGAGCGCAATGGCGCGCTCGTGCACCAGCAGCTCGCCCGCATGCCCGCTCACCGCCACCTCGGCCGCCGACGAGTGATGGCTCGGACCGCACACGGCGAGCATGGCCATCGCCCCGGCCACGCCGCGCCGGTCCGCCAGCTGCGTGTGCAGCACGATGCACCGCGCATACAGCTCGGCCGCCTCGATCGCGAACCCGGCGATGTGGTGCGCCATCGCCAGCAGCTCCACCGTCTCCGCCACGCGGCGCGTGTCACCGATGCGGTCGAAAAGTGCCAGCGCCTCCTGGTGATGCGGGATGCCGGAGGCAGGATCCTCGCGGCTCACGTACCAGGTGCCGATGCGGTTCAGGCTTCGGGCCACCAGCGCAGGATCCTCGATCGCGCGGGCCAGGGCCAGCGCGTCCCGCCGGTACTGGCCGGCGCGCTCGTAGTCGCGCGTCGCCCAGAGCCCGCCAAGGGCGTGCAGCGCAGCCCACAGCGCATGGCGGTCGCCGGTCGCGCGGGCCGTGTCCACCGACGCGGCAAAGTCGGTGTGGGCATCGTCGAACTGGCCGAGGGCCTCGTGCGCACGGGCGCGTGACGCGAGCACGGCGGCGGTTGGGGCGTCGTCGGCGCGGACGGTGGCACTGACGACGCGGTCGAGGTGGTGGAGCGTCTCGCGTGCAGCGCCCAGCGCCCACGCACGCTCCGCGGCATGCGCACTGCACCGGCGCGCCACACCCCAGTCGTTGCAGGCGTAGGCATGTGCCGCGAGCGCCACGTCCACGGCAGGGTCATCCTCGCCGGACCGCAGTTCCAGCGCTCGCGCGATCATCCGGTGCAGGACCAGCTCCTCGCGCCTGCCAAGCTGCGCGCGGAGGCCATCGCGGAGCAGCGCGTGCCGGAAGGCAAGGCGACCGTCGGGGAGCCGCATCGCGAGGTCAGTGTCGACGAGTTCCTGCACGCGCGCCGCCAGCGTCACGTCGTCATACCCCGTGATCGCCTGCAGCAGCGCCAGGTCGGGGCGGCGACCCGCCACCGCGGCCAGCAGCGCGACGCGGCGGGCTCCATCGGTGAGCATCGCGACGCGCGGCGCGACGACATCGGCCGCGCTCCGTGGCACACGCGCCGTCTCGCCCAGCGTCCAGCGCCCGTCATCGGCAACGAGGTCGCCGGTCAGCCGCAGTGCCGCCACCGCCTCGCGCACGAAGAACGGGTTCCCCGACGTGACGCGGTGCAGCGTGTCCGCCACCTGCGCATCGAGCGGCAGCGCATCACCGAGCATGGCCTCCACCAGCGCCCCGACCTCGCGGACGTCGAGTGCGTCGAGCGTGATCACGCGTGCGGACGGCGCACGCCGGAGCTCCCCCTTCAGCGCCGCGAGCGCGGGGCCCGCGTTACCGGCACGACAGGTGAGCACCAGCACCACCGGCATGCCCGCCACGTGGCGAGCGAGGTGTTGCACCAGCTCGAGGGTCGCCTCGTCGGCCCAGTGCACGTCTTCCAGCACCAGCAGCAGCGGCTCCGCCCGCGCCATCCCCTCGATCGCCGCACTGAGCGCGAGGCGCAGTCGGTGCCGGTCGTCCTCCGGGCCGAGTGAGGTCAGTGGCGCGGTGTCCGGGAAGAGGTGCCGCAGGCATGGGAAGAGGGTGACCAGGTCGGCCGCGGCCGGTGCGAACCCCTGTGCGGCGGCGGCCGGCGACCGGACGGCAGCGAGGGAGCTGACGAGGTCGTGGATGGGCGCGTACGGCTGCGCCTGGTCGGCGTCGAAGCAGGTGCCGGTGAGGGTGCGGAAGCCGCTCGCGGCGGCCTGCCCTGCGAGCGTTTCGACCAGTCGCGTCTTGCCGGAGCCGGCGTCCCCGCCGATCAGGAGCGTCGTGCCGACACCGTCGCACGCCGCCGGCGCGAGGGCGCTGGCGGCGGTGTCGAAGGCAGCCTGGCGTCCGGACAGTGGTGCGCAGGAGACGCTGGGTGCGGCAGGCATGGCGAGGAACGGGCGGGGCGGGGAGCGTGGGGTGGCATGCGTGGACACGCCCGGACGTCCGGGCGGTCGCAGCCAGGCACCGGACTGACGACCGTGCCCCCGCCGACGTACCATCCCGCCGCGTGCCGTCCGCCGTCGCCGCGGCGGGCTGAGCCGACGGGCATCCCCGATGCGTGACACCGGCGGGCCGATCGGGCGCAGGTCGCCGCGGACTTCCGGCACCGGACCGTCCAGCCCGGGTAGGATGCAGCGGACAACACCTTCCCTCCGGGAGCCACCGATGCGCATGCGCGCCGCCCGCCTCGCCGTCCCCGCCATCGCCCTCCTCTGCGCTGCCGCCCCCCTGATCGCGCAGACGGTGCCGATGCTCCGCGGCACCGTCCGGGACAGCACCGGCCGCGCGCTGCCGGATGTCATCGTCTCGTACAAGACCACGAAGACCACCTCCGACTCGGTCGGCCGGTTCCTGCTCGTGCCGGTGCCACTGGGACGGATCACCGTCCGGTTCGAGCGCGACGGCCTGCTGCTCGGCGAGATCGAGGCGAACGTGACCAGCGACACCACGCCCAGCGTGGTGGTCGAGGCAATACCGAACCCGACCGAACGACGGTCCCTGCTCGGCACCGTGGTCGACTCCAGCGGTGCACCGGTGCGAGACGCGACCATCGAGGTGGTGACCGCCCTGCTCGAGCAGCGCTCCGACTCGCTCGGCCGGTTCGCGTTCCGGAACCTGCCGCCACGGCGACACATCGTGCGGGTGCGCCGCGTGGGCTACTCGCCGACCTTCCTCTTCGCCGACCTCACCGACAGCACCGCCACCCGCGCGCGCATCGTGGTGCGCCAGTTCGCGGGCCAGAACCTGGGGCTGGTGGTGGTGCGCGCCACGCGGATGCCGGTGCGCATGCGCGGCTTCCTGCAGCGTGCGGAGCGTCGCTCGGGGTGGGGGCGGATCATGACGGAGAAGGAGATCCTGGAACGGCACCCGCTGCAGACCACCGACCTGCTGCGCATGATCCCCGGCGTGCGCGTGAACTTCGACTCCCGCCGCTCGTCGATGGTGACGGGCCGCGGCGGGTGCCTGATGGGCGTGTTCATCAACGGCTTCCCCGCACCGCAGCTGAGCGGCATGGGGATCGACGACATGGTGAACACCCTCGACCTGGCCGGCATCGAGGTCTACAACGGGATCGGCGGCGTGCCGGCCGAGCTGACGATGGGACCGTCCAACCCCTGCGGCACGATCGGGATCTGGACGCGGTAGGGGCGGAGGCGAGGCGGCGTGCGTGGCGCAGGGCGGTAGCTTCCGGGGTTCGCGCACACCACGCAGGGGCCGCACCTCGCGCCACGCCACGTGCGACACGGCCTTCGCACCACCCGCTCCCGCATGCACGGCGTTCCCAACCTCTCCCCGGCCGACGCGGGCGCGCTCGCGGCGCAGCTCTACGGCCTGGCCGCCACCGCCACGCCGCTCCCCAGTGAGCGCGACCAGAACGTGATGCTGCTGGCCGGCGATGGCGCGCGGCACATCCTGAAGGTCGCCAACGCCGGTGAGGCGCGCGCGGTGCTCGAGGCGGAGTGTGCCGTGATGCAGCACCTCTCGCACACCGGCCTGACCCCGCGCGTGGTGCGCACGCTCACCGGTGACGAGATCGGCCACCACGACGGCCACATGGTCCGCCTGATCACGGCGTTGCCGGGCACGCCGCTTGGCGCCACCCGGTACCAGACCGCCAGCCTGCGGCAGGACATCGGCAGGGCGCTGGCCGCGGTGGACGAGGCGCTCGCCTCCTTCGCGCACCCGGCGTTCCACCGCGACTTCCACTGGGACCTGGCCAACGCGGGGCGCGTGGTGCCGGACCTGCTCCCGCTGGTGTCCGATGCAGCACTGCGACGCCACATCGCGCACTTCACCGCGCTGCACGCCGCAGAGGTGGTGCCGCTGCTCCCGCAGCTCCGGCGCGGGATGATCCACTCCGACGCGAACGACTGGAACCTCCTCGTGGACGGGCGCGCGCAGCGCGTGACGGGGGTCATCGACTTCGGCGACATGGTTCACAGCCATGTGGTCAACGACCTCGCGATCGCGATGGCCTACATCGCGCTGCAGTCGCCCGACGATCCGCTCGCGGCGGCCGCCGAGGTGGCGGCGGGCTACCATGCGGTACACCCGCTCACCGAACCCGAGATCCGCGCGCTCTTCCCGCTGCTGGCCATGCGGCTCTGCACCAGTGCCTGCGTGGCCGCGAAGCAGTGGTCCGAGCGGCCGGATGAAGCGTACCTCGGCATCAGCCAGGGGCCGATCGCGCGCGTGCTGCCGCGCCTGGCTTCGATCCATCCGCGCTTCGCGCACTACCTGCTGCGCGATGCCTGCGGGCTGCCCCCCGTGCCACACGCACCGCAGGTGGTGCGATGGCTGGCGCGGCACCAGCCAGGCTTCGCACCGCTCCTCGGCGACGCGATGCGGGATGGTGGCCCGATCCCGCTCGACTTCAGCGTCGGGAGTGCCCTGCTCGACGGCGACCCCGCCGGCAACGCGCCCGTGCTGCTCGACGCGCGCATCCGCGCCCTGCTCGCGGCCAATGGTGCCGCATACGGCGTGGGCGGCTACGACGAGGCGCGGTTGATCTACCACTGGCCCGACGAGCCGGCGGCACCGGAACCACGGACGATCCACCTCGGGATCGACCTGTCCACCGCGCCGGGCACGCCGCTCTTCGCCCCGCTGGATGGCGTCGTGCACGGGTTCGAGTTCGCCGACAGCCATCACGACTACGGGCCGGTGGTCGTGCTCCGGCACGTCACGGACGACGCCACGCCGGTGGAGTTCTTCACCCTGTACGGTCACCTCACGCCCGACTCCCTCGACGGGCTGGTGATCGGTGGCACCGTCACGCGGGGCGCGGAGTTCGCGCGCATCGGCAGCGCACCGACGAACGGCGACTGGTGGTCGCACGTGCACGTGCAGGTGATCACCGACATGCTCGACGTGCCATGCAACGTCAACGGCGCCTGCCGCGCGAGCCAGCGCCGCGTGTGGCACAGCCTCTGCCCGGACCCGAACCTGGTCCTGGGCCTCGCGCCGTGGATCGTCGCCCCCGCCGGCGACTCCACCGGCGAGATCGCTGCCCAGCGCCGCGAGCACGTCGGCGCGAACCTGAGCGTGTCGTACGGGGCCCGTCCGCTGCAGGCGGTGCGCGGCGTCATGCAGTACCTGTACGACGAGGACGGGCACCGCTTCATCGACGGCTACAACAACGTGGCACACGTGGGCCACGCGAATCCGCGCGTCACGCAGGCGGTGGCCCGGCAGCTCGGCGTGCTCAACACCAACACCCGGTACCTCCAGTCGCAGCTCACGCACTACGCGACGGAGCTCACGGCACTCTTCCCGCCCGACCTCTGCACCTGCTACTTCACCGCATCGGGCAGCGAGGCGAACGAGCTGGCGCTGCGGCTCGCGCGGACGTACACCGGCGCGAAGGACCTGATCGTGATGGAGGCGGCCTACCACGGCCACACCACCACGCTGATCGACATCAGCCCCTACAAGCACGACGGTCCCGGCGGGCAGGGCGCACCGGACTGGGTGCACACGTCGCCCATCCCGGACACGTACCGCACACGCGGGATCACGGGGGATCCGGGGGCGTGGTTCGCGGCCCGGGTCGGTGAGGTGATCGACGGCATCCACGCCCGCGGGCGGCGGCTCTGCGGCTACATCGCGGAGACCTGTCCCAGCGTGGGCGGGCAGGTCATGCTGCCCGACGGATTCCTCGCGGACACCTATGCCCGCGTGCGCGCTGCCGGGGGGGTGTGCATCGCCGACGAGGTGCAGACGGGGTTCGGTCGCATCGGCACCCACTTCTGGGCCTTCGACGCCCACGGCGTCACGCCGGACATCGTGGTGCTCGGCAAGCCGATCGCGAACGGCTACCCGATGGGCGCGGTGATCACGACGCGCGCCATTGCCGCGCGGTTCGACAACGGCATGGAGTTCTTCAGCACCTTCGGTGGCAGCACCGCCGCCTGCGTGGCGGGGCTGGCCACGCTGCAGGAGACGAGGGACCGGCAACTGCAGGCGAATGCCCGTCAGGTCGGCGCACACCTCCGCGCGTCCCTCGCCGCGCTGATGCCGGAATTCCCGCTCATCGGCGACGTTCGCGGCTCCGGGCTGTTCCTCGGCGTGGAGCTGGTGCGCGATCGCGGGACACTCGAGCCGGCGGCCAGCGAGGCGTCGTTCGTCGTGCACCGCATGCGCGAGCGCGGCGTGCTGGTCGGCACCGACGGGCCGCACCACAACGTGATCAAGATCCGCGGGCCGATGGTGCTCACACGCGCCGATGCCGACCACATCGTGAGCGCCATGCGGCAGGGCCTCCGCGAACTCGGTGCGCTGCGGTAGCCGGTGCAGGTCGTAGCCTCACGCACGTCCCCACTTCCGTGTCCGGAGCCCGCATGCTGCGCCGACTGACCCTGCTGTTCGCCGTCCCGCTCGTGCTGCACGCCCAGGCTGCTCCCCCACCGGCACGGCCGGGCTGGAAATGGACCATGGACTCCGTCCGCACGGTGGTGAATGCCGTGCGCGCCGGCCGGTCACTCCAGCCGCGCACCTGGCCCGGCGGTGCGCAGGTGGCCGTGCTGCTCTCGTTCGACGTGGACAACGAGACGATTCCCCTCCGCTTCGGCGAGCCGACCGTCGGCACCCTCGCCTCGGCGCAGTACGGCGCGCGACGCGGACTCGGGCGCCTCGTTCGCCTGCTGGATGCACATCGGATTCCCGCGTCGTTCTTCATCCCGTCGGTGAGCCTGGCGCTCACGCCATCGATGGCCGACACCATCCGGCGCAGCGGCCGGCACGAGTTCGCCGTGCATGGCTGGATCCACGAGCTGAATGCGACGCTGCCCGACAGTGCCGAGCGCGCGCTGCTCACGAAGGCGGTGGCGGAGCTCACACAGCTCACGGGCACGACGCCGGTCGGGTATCGCGCGCCCTCGTGGAACTTCAGCCCGAACACGCTCTCGATCCTGCGCGACATGGGCTTCCGGTACGAGAGCTCGTTGATGGCCGACGACAGCCCGTACGAGCTGCTGCAGGATGGCGCGCCCACTGGCCTCGTCGAGCTCCCGGTGGAGTGGATCCTGGATGACGCGCCGCTGTTCGACCCGCGCGGCAACACCTACATGAACCCCCGCGACGTGGCGAGGGTCTGGATGGACGAGTTCGACAAGGCGTACGCCGAGCACGGGATGTTCCTGCTCACGATGCACCCGCATGTGTCGGGGCATCGCTCGCGCATCATCGCGCTCGAGCTGCTGCTGGCGCACATCCGCGCCGTCGCCGGCCCGCGTGCATGGTACGCGACACACGCCGCGGCGGCCGAGTACGTGCGAGCGCAGGCGTCACTCGGGGAGCCGATTCCGAGGCGCTGATCGCGACGGTCGCTCGCGGTGGAAGACCGTCAGTTTCACGCGGAGTCGCGTGAAACTCACGATCTCCAAATCAACAGCGACCGCCGCTACTGCCGACAGGGGGCGTTCGGGTCCGTCTTTGGCTTGTCGAGCCGTGGCCGATCCGCCCGCGTCGCCAGTGAAATCGCGGCATCCTTCACGAACGTCGCCACACGCGCCAGCGCATCGTAGTCGATGTACTGTGCCTCGTCGGTGACCTGGTGGTAGTCCATGTGCTCGCCCCGTGAGAACACCGCCGCCGGGATGCCGTAGCGCGCATACGAGTAGTGATCAGCGCGGCAGTAGTACTGGAGCGGATGGTTCGGTGCGTCGAACGTCATGTTGAACACGAACGGCTGCGGTTGTTTCGCATTGGCGGCCGCCAGCACGTCGCCGAACTCGGTGCTCAGCCGTCGCAGCCCGATCGCCTCCAGGTACGTCGGGCCGGCATCCGGGAGGTCGTGCACACTGCCGCGGCCGATCATGTCCATGTCGATCTCGCCGATGATCGAGTCGCGGGCGACGGTCGGATGGTCCGTGAACCACCGCGAGCCGAGCAGTCCGAACTCCTCGGCGGTGTGCGAGACGAACAGGATCGAGCGGCGCAGGCGCGGTCCATGGCTCAGCAACTCGGCGATCTCCAGCAGGGCGACGGTGCCGGTGCCGTCATCGTCAGCGCCGTTGCGGATCGAGTCGGGGCGTGCGGTGGGACGGATGGCGCGCAGCGAGTCGAGGATCTGCTTCACGCGCCGCGCCTCCTCCGGCGTGGCATCGCGCGCCGGCGAATCGGCACCCATCGGTCGCACCACCGCGTTGAACGCGCGCAGTGAGTCGTGGTCGACGGGATTGTGGTCGAATCCGACGTGATCGTTGTGCGACGTGAGTGACACGAACTGCCCGTTGACGCCCGGGTCGGAGCCCGGCAGCACCGCGACCACGTTGCGCGCGGTGAACTCCAGCGGAAACACACCCACGCGCATGGCGCCGCGCAGCGTGCGGCCCAGGGTGCCCGGTGTGGCCTCATCCAGCGCACGACCAAGCAGCCTGGCGGCGAAGGCGTTCGTCACCAGCGCCATCGTGGGCACGTCACGCCAGGTCGTATCGAGCACCAGGTTGCCGGTGAGATACGCGGCGGCGGACGATGCGCCAGCCGCGTCCAGTTCCGACACGAAGATCGTCGCCGCGCCCGCGAATCGCGGGGCGAGTCGCACGGCGTTGAGGTCGGTGCGGCGCGTGGCCACCGTGCGCTGGGACACCGGGATCACGCTGAAGAGCAGTGCCTTGCCCTGAGCCGTTGCCGCATCGATCCAGGTGGACGGATCCGAGGCAAGGCCGGCGTAGACCACCTGGCGCCCATCGATGTCGCGGCTGCGCGCGTTGCCCGGTGATGGCGCATAGTCGGTGCCCAGCTTCGCCGCGTAGCCGTCCACCCGGATCGTGTCACGCCGGTCGGCGGTGCGTCGCCAGAACGGCACCACCTGGAACCAGCCGCCATCGTCGCCGGCGGGTCGTAGACCGAGGCGCGCGAACTCCGAGGCGATGTAGGCCGTGGCCTTGTAGTTGCCGGCGTCACCGGGGGCGCGGCCCATCATCGAGTCGTGCGCGATGGCGAAGAGGCGGGTGCGGAGGTCGGCCGCGCTCAGCGCCGACGATGTCGCGAGCCCCGCCCCAGCGTCGTTGCGCGCCACCAGCGACGGCGTGCATGCAGCAAGCAGGACGAACGGAACGAGTCGCCGAATGTGCATGTCAGCGTGGGTCGAGGGACAGGGCCGCAAGCAGGCGGACCCTTGGGTCGAGCTCCAGCGAGCGTGGTGCGCTGCCGGCAGCAAACCTGAACTCGGCAGAGCGAGCCGACAGGTCGGCGCGCTCGATGCGCGTCGATCCATCCGCCATCGTGATGCCGACTTCGATCGGCAGCGCGTACTCGGCACCTGCCTGTGCCTGATGGAGCGTCAGCACGACTTGTTTCGCGCCGGCATCCCAGCGCCAGCGTCCGGTCACCGCTGGCACATCACCGCGCCGCAGCCACTGCTCGAAGAACGCGCCCAGGTCGCGGCCTGAGGCACGCTCCATCGCGGCGCGGAAGTCGGCGGTGGTGGCGTTGCGGTCGCGATGCCGTGCGTAGTAGTCGCGAATGCCCGCCCAGAAGCGATCGTCACCGATCTCGCTGCGCAGCATGTGCAGCGCCCAGCTTCCCTTCTGGTAGGTGATCGCGCTGGTGACCTGCGCCATGTCCGTCAGGTCGCGGTGGATCACCGGCCTGTCCGGCGTCTTCGCATCGACCTCGATCACCGTCTTCCGCGATGCGTGCAGTCCAGCCACGAACTCGTCATGCCCGTACGCGTGCTCGATGAACAGCAGCGTGAAGTAGGTCGCGAAGCCTTCGCTGAGCCAGACGTCGTTCCAGTCACGCTCGGTGACGGCATCGCCGAACCACTGGTGCGCGATCTCGTGGATCACCACGTTGCGCCACCGCACCGGGCGCGTGCCGGCCACGCTGCCGGCGCTGTAGAAGATGGCCGACGCTGCCTCCATGCCACCGCTGACGGAGTTCGACTGCACGTTCGCCAGCTTCTCGTACGAGAACGGGCCGACGTACTCGCTGTAGAACGCCAGCGCATCACGCGTGGGGACGGCGAAGTCGTGGAAACCGGCGTCGCGCTGCTTCGCGAACACCCACGTCTCGATCGGGATGCCGGCGTAGTCGTCCACCTGCTGCACCGCGAACGCTGCCACGCCAAGCGCGTAGAGCCAGGGCGAGATCGGCACCGACTCGCGCCAGACGGTGCGTCGCAGGCCGGCCGTGGTGTCGGTCGTCTCCATGCGCCGGCCGTTCGAGATCACCTGGTAGTGCGACGGTGCCAGCACCGACATCTCCATCGTCGCCTTGTCGGCGACGTGGTCGATGAGCGGGATCCAGTGGTGGCCCTTGTCCGGCCAGTTGTCGGAGAAGAAGGCGCGATCGCCAAGGGGCGTCGGCCTGATGTACAGCCCGTCGGCGGGGAGGCCAGCGTAGCGGAGGCGCACCTCGATCACCTCGTCGCTGGCCAGGCTGCGCCCGAGCGTGATCGTGACGCGGTCGCCGGCGTGCTGGAAGTCGGCTGGTGCGCCCGCGACCGTGACGGCGCTCACCCGCATGCCCTTGCCTTGCCGCGCCGGCGTGATCGACGCGAGGTCGAACCAGACGCTGGCCAGGCCGGCGCCCACCGCGCGGACCCGGATGGTGGCGTCGCCGTGGATGCGGTCGGTGCTGTCAGCCAGCGTCAGCACGAAGCGGTAGTGCTCCACGTCGATCGGCTGGCGCGGGTACGGGTCGGCGCGCAGGGGCAGCGCGCAGAGGGACAAGCCCGCGAGCAGGCACCGAACGGCAATCCGCAGCGTCATGGTCGTCACGAACCGGGGTGGAGGAACGGCACCGGCGCCGGTGCATCGCCAGAGTCTAGCGCGGCGCACGCCCGGTCGTCAGGCGAATCGAGTATGCGTCCGCCGCGGCGACCATGGCCATTTTCGCGCGTGGCCAATCCCAACGATGCGGACTCGATGGCTCCCGCAGAGGGCCCGGCAAGCGACTCAGAGTCCGAGGGACCCGCGTGACTCAGACCCCTTTTCCCACGGCAAACGACTCAGAGTCCGAGGGACCCGCGTGACTCAGACCCCTTTTCGCGCAGACCCCTTTTCGCGCCACCGAAAGCCGACAAGCGGGCGGCGACGGGACGGGACGGGCGCCCATCGCCACGCGGCTTGCACCTACTGCACCACGCCCGTCACCCACGCCGCCCGCAGCACTCTGCCGCACCGCACCGACGCAGCGGTACCCCCCGCGGAGTCTGCACGCACGACCATGCCATACATGTCAGCGCGCGCCGTGATCCACGGATAGAAGCCGCGCGCTCCCGGGTTGCTGTATGCCCCGTCCCCGGTGACGGGATCATTCTCCACCCAGTGACCAACCGAGTACGACCAGCGCGAACCGGGCGTGACGGGTAGCGGCGTTGCCGTTGGCACCGCGCTTGCACAGGTCGCGGGATCGGTGCAGGTCAGGTTGGTGCCCAGCAACGCGCCGAAACGCAGCTCACCGGCAAGCACCTTGCGCAGAAAACTCGCATAGCCGGTCGGGCTGATCGCGATGTCCTCGGGGATGCGCTGCCCGGCGACCGACAGCGCCGTCCCGACACCGAGTGCGGAACGCATTGCGATCTCGAGCGCCACGTTGTCCTTCGCGGCAAAGTCCATCCCGGGAGCCGGCTGGCTCGCATGCTGCTGCAGGTGCGACCCACCGTACCCGAACCGTCCGACGGCGGCGGCGTCCCGCACGGCGTTGCCACCCGCTGCCGCGCAGCTGCCGATGGTGGTACTCGCGCGACAGGCGTCGGAGGCGCTCACGAAGCCACTGCGCATGGTGAGGAACTCGACATCCTGCGGCGTCAGCACGTATCCGCGGCGTGACGCAACAAAGGCCGAATAGAGCCACTCACCCGCCGATCCAACCGGCAGCACGACGGTCCGGCTCGCGGTCGCCCCCGACGGCCCGTCCACCGAGCCACCGGTGATCAGGCCGCTCCGGTCACCGATCTCCCAATAGAACGGCCGCGCCGCAGCGCAGACTCCATCGCTGCGGTTGGCCGTGGCAAAGACCGCGGCCATGCCGGCGGGGTTGCTGGTCCGCGGCGGCACGGTGATCGGTCCGCTGGGGGACTCCGAACCACCGCCACCGAAGCCACAGGCCGTGCCGAGGAGGACGCCCAGCCCGAGCGACAGCAGCACCGCTGCGGACTGCGCCTTCGTGGTCATGGACGGCCCTCCTGGGATGTGCACGCCGGCCCGCCTTGGAGCTACGTCGACACCAACATCAAGTCAACACCGCAGCGCCCGGCTGGTTCACGTCACGCCACCTCGTGCCCGCTCGCGGCCATCCAGATCTCGGTCCAGTCCTGCGCATCGAGCGTGACCCCCAGCGCCGCCACCGCCTCCTGCATCGCCTCGATGCGCCGCGAACCGGCGACGGGAATCGGCCGGCTCGGATGCCGCAGCAGCCACGCGAACGCCATCGTGGCGACACCCACCCCGTGGCGCGCACCCACCGCCGCCAGCGCCACCCGCACGCGGTGCGCCACGCCGCCCTCGTCCGTCATGAGCCGGCCACCAGCCAGCGGCGACCAGATCATCGGCGACAGCCGCAGCCGCTGCGCCTGGTCCAGCGTGCCATCCGTCAGCGGCGCCAGGTGCAGCGGATGCAGCTCGACCTGGTTCGTGACCAGCGGCACCCGGCTGGCCAGCAACTCGAACTGCGAGGGCGTGAAGTTGGACACGCCGAACAGCCGCACCTTGCCCTGCAACTGCAGGTGCGTGAACGCCTCGGCCACGACATCCGCATCCATCAGCACGTCGGGGCGGTGGATCAGCACCAGGTCGAGCTGCTCGGTGCCCAGCATCCGCAGTGAATGCTCCACGCTGCCCACGATGTGTGCGAACGACGTGTCGTAGTGCTTGATCCGGTGCGCCGGCCGCGCCGGCAGGGTGAGGCAGATGCCGCACTTGGTCACCAGCTGCATGCGCTGCCGGAGCCCCGGGGCCAGCGCCAGCGCCTCGCCGAAGAGCTGCTCGACGGCGTACCCGCCGTAGATGTCGGCATGGTCGAACGTCGTGACGCCGAGGTCGAGGCACTGCTCGATCCAGCGGAGGCGCTCCTGCGGGGTCCAGTGCCAGTCGCCCATGCGCCAGGCGCCGGCGACGATCGGTGACAGGCCAGGCGCGGCGGCGGCGGGGTCAGCGGGGCGGATCATCTGGTGCATGCGGGCACTCCTCGGTCTTGGGTTCGGTCACTTCACGAGGCTGATGGGCACCGGCTGCTCCGCCGGCACGGCCTCACCACGGATGAGCCGCATGGCGGTGATCACGGCCAGTCGTCCCATCTCGCGCGGGTTCTGCGCGATGGTGGCCGCCATCCGCTTCTCGCGGATCGCCGTGCGGGCATCGTCCTGCGCGTCGAAGCCCACGACGCTGACGGCCCCGCCCTTCCCCGCCGCGGCGATCGCCTCGAGCGCTCCGAGGGCCATCACGTCGTTGCAGGCGAAGAGTGCGGTGATGTCGGGGTGCGCCTGCAGGATGTTCTGCGTGACGTTGAAGGCCTGGTCACGCTCCATGTTCGCCGGCTGCGACGCGACGACGGTCATGCCGGGGGCGGCGGCCATCGCCTTCCGGAAGCCGCGCAGCCGCGCATCGGCCGTCTCGTGCCCGGGCACGCCCTCCAGCACCGCCACCTTCGCGGTCCCGCCGAGGCGCTCGGCCAGGTAGGCACCCGCCATGCGACCACCATCCTCGTTGTCCGAGCCGATGAAGGTCGCGACGGTGCCTCCGTCCGCGGCCAGGGTGGCCGCATCCACCCGCGTGTCCACCGTGACGACCGGAATCCGTGCCGCGTTCGCCTTCACGATCGCCGGCACGATCTCCTTCGAGCCGTTCGGCACCAGCATCAGCACCTGCACCTTGCGCTGGATCAGGTTCTCCACGATCTGCATCTGGCGCTCGACGTCGATCTCGCGATCCGGCGCCTGCACCACCAGGTCCAGCCCGAGGCTGTCGGCCGCGGCCTTCGCCCCCGCCTCCATGTCGATGAAGAACTGGTTGTTCAGCGTCTTCACGACCAGCGCGACGGTGGGTTTCGCCGCCGGTGCCCCGCGGTTGCACGCAACGGGGAGCAGGCAGGCGCCAGCCAGCAGCGCAAGGCGACGGAAGGACAGCGCTGCAGGGCGCATGCGGGCTACCGGGCGGAGCGAGGAGTGCGTTGCACACGGCGCCGCAGCGCCATGTCGATCAGGACGGCGGCGATGATCACGACCCCGATCGCCACCTGCTGAAGATACGATGAGACGCCGAGCAGGTTGAGGCCATTGCGCAAGACGCTCATGATCAGCGCCCCGATCAGCGTGCCCATCACCGACCCCGATCCACCGAGGAGGCTGGTCCCGCCGATCACGACGGCCGCGATGGCGTCCAGCTCGTAGCCCATGCCGGCGATGGGCTGGGCCGAGTTGAGCCGCGCCACCAGCAGGGTCGCACAGATGGCCGCCGAAAGGCCGCTGATGGCGTACACGAGGGTCTTGTACCGCGGCACGTTCACGCCCGAGAGTGCGGTCGCCTGCTCGTTGCCGCCGATGGCGTAGAGGTAACGCCCCAGCACGGTGCGCGTCAGCACGACGTACGCCACCGCGTACAGCGCCAGCATCAGCACCACCGGGGCGGGAACCCCCAGCACCTCACCCGTTGCGAGCGCCCGCAGCGTGCCGGGAAAGCCGGAGATCGGGCGCCCGTCGGAGACCATCAGCGCCGCACCACGCGCCACGCTCATCATGCCGAGCGTGGCGATGAAGGGCGGCAGCTTCCCGCGCGTGACCATCAGGCCGTTCAGCGCACCGCTCACCGTGCCCGCCACCAGGCCGAGCGCGACCGCGACCGTCACCGGCATGCCGCGCCGGAGCGCCACGCCGATCACCACACCGGCCAGCGCCACCAGCGAGCCGACCGAGAGGTCGATGCCACCGGTGAGGATCACGCAGGTCATCCCGATCGCGATCACCCCCACGATCGCACTCTGCTCGGCCACGTTGGCGAGGTTCGCAGCGGTGGCGAAGTACGGCGTCGCGATCCAGAGGCCGACGCAGAGCACCAGCAGCCCGAGCGCCGTGCCGGCCTCTCGTCCGGCGATGATCCGGCGGAGGGTGGTGCGGGAGATCATCGCGTCACGACCCCACCGCGCACGCCATCACTCGCTCCGCGGTCGCCTCGCTGCGCGTGAACTGTCCCGCGATGCGCCCAGCGCGCATCACCAGCACGCGGTCGGCGAGCCCCAGCACCTCGGGCAGGTCGGACGACATCAGCACGATCGCCACGCCGGCACGGGCCAGGTCCTGGATCAGCTGGTAGATCTCCTGCTTCGAGCCCACGTCGATGCCGCGGGTGGGCTCGTCGAGGAACAGGATGCGGGCGCCGGTGGCCAGCCACTTCGCCAGCACGATCTTCTGCTGGTTGCCACCGCTGAGGTGCTGCGCGAGCTGGCGCGTGGACGGGGTCCGGATGCGCAGGTCGCGCACGGCCGTGTCGGCCGCCTGCTGCTCGCGACGCGTGTGCACCACGCCGAGGCGTGCGAGCCGCGACAGGATGGGCAGCGCCACGTTGTCGCGCACCGACCGTTCGAGCACGAGCCCCTCGCGCTGGCGATCCTCCGTCACGAAGCCGATCCCCGCCGCGATCGCATCCTGCGGCGACCGGATCTCGCACGGCTGCCCATCCACGAGGATCGTGCCGCGGTCGAACGGCTCGAGTCCGAACACGGCGCGCGCGATCTCCGTGCGGCCCGCACCGAGCAGGCCGTAGAAGCCCACGATCTCACCTGCCCGCACGCTGAAGGAGACGTCGCTGAGCGCCTCCCCGCGCGACAGCCCCTCCACGCGCAGCAACGGCCGGCCCGGCGTGTGCGTGCCGGCGGGCACGAGCTCCTCCACGTCGCGGTCAGCCATGAGCCGCACGAGCTCGCGGCGGTCGGCGGCCTGCACGTCGCGGGTGGCGACATGGCGCCCGTCGCGCAGCACGGTGATCCGGTCACCGATGGCGAAGATCTCGTCGAGCCGGTGTGAGATGTAGATGATCGCGGTACCGGTGGCGGTGAGCCCCTCGATGGTCCCGAAGAGGCGCTCCGTCTCACGCTCGGTGAGGGCGGAAGTCGGTTCGTCCATGATCAGGATCCGCGCGCGCAACGAGAGCGCCCGCGCGATCTCGACCAGCTGCTGCTGCGCGATGCTGAGCGACCCGACCAGCGCGTTCGGGTCGATGGTCGCGCCAAGCTGTGCCAGCAGCGCAGTGGCCTCACGCACCATCCGCGGCTGGTCCACGACGCCGAACCGCGCCGGGGCCCGCCCGAGGAAGACGTTCTCGGCCACGGTCATCTGCGGCACCAGCGCCAGCTCCTGGTGGATGATCGCGATCCCGGCATCCCGGGCCGCACGGGGCGACGCGAGGTCCACATCCCGGCCGAAGACCTCGATGCGACCGGCATCGCGGGCCACGGACCCGCTCAGCACCTTCATCAGCGTGGACTTCCCGGCGCCGTTCTCGCCGAGGAGCACGTGCACCTCCCCGCAGCGCACCACGAGGTCGACACCCGCCAGCGCCTGCACCCCCGGAAACGCCTTGCGGATCCCGTGCATCTGCAGGGCGACGGTTCCCTCCGGGTGGGCGGCGGCTGGCATCCGGCGGAATTTACACGCCGGCACGCCACACGATCAGCGTCGTGGCTGCGCCTTCGCCTTGCGGTGGTAGTAGATGCCTGCGCCGAGGGAGTACACGCCCAGCACGCCGAGGAGCGTGAGCACGACGACCGTCGCACGGTAGGGATTCCCGCGCGCGAAGTTCAGGGTCTCCGCGACGAAGCAGAGACACACGAACGCCACCGCGAAGTACGTCTGCGACCTGTTCTTGTAGTCGGGTGCCATGGCGGGGTCCGGGAGCGGGGCCTGCGGGGCTCGGGTGGTCAGTGCGTGGGGGAAGTGCCTTGTTCCCACGGCGCCGTGGCGTGCGCAGGGGGAAGCGACTCGTTCCCACGGCGTTGCGGCGTGCGCGGGGGAAGTGACCTGTTCCCACGGAGCCACGGAGTCCACGGAGCGCACGGAGAAGGACGATGAGGAACCGCACGTGTGGGGCGGTACTCTGCCCACGCGCACGCAGTTCCTTTCAATCGCTGTGGCAGCCCTCCGTGCGCTCCGTGGGCTCCGTGACTCCGTGGGAACCCACCACCCCCACCCCGCCCGACGCCCCGGACCAGAAGGAGAACCTCCCCCACGGCACGTCAGCCCAACTCCACCGACAGCGCCGCGAGCAGTGCATCCACATCAGCCGCGGTGTTGAAGAGGTGGGTCGAGATGCGATGACCGTTGAACCACTGGCCGGGCACCACCTTCACCACCACGTGATGCCGGGTGAGGAGGCGTTCGTAGAGGGCGCGCGCCGTCACGGTGTCAGGCAGGACGTACGACGTGAGCGGCGATGCCATCGGTCCTGACTCGACGCTCGCAAGGCGCAGGCGCGGCAGGGTGCGCAGGCCGGCCACGAGGCGCGCGCGCAGTGCGAGGTTGTGCCGCTCGACCGCCGCGATGCCGATGCGCTCGACGTAGCCGATGGCCGCACCAAGCCCGTGCACGCTCGGCAGCGAGCAGACGCCCGTGGACGCCGTGTACGCATTGCGTCCACCCTGCAACACGACCGGGTCGATGGTGCCGGCGGGCAGGTCGGCGCTGAGGTACAGCAGCCCTGTGCCCTTCGGTGCCAGCAACCACTTGTGCCCGCTCGTGGCGTACACGTGGCACCCGAGCGCCTTCACGTTCACGTCGATGGCGCCGACAGCCTGCGCACCATCCACCACCACAACGCATCCGTGTGCCTTCGCGAGAGCCGAGAGCTCGGCCACAGGCATGCGCAGTCCGGTGGATGAGAGCAGGTGCGAGAACGACAGCACCCGCGTGCGCGGCGTGATGGCGGCGGCGACGCGCGCGACGATCACGGCAGGATCGTGATCCGTCGGACCGATGGGCACCACATCCAGCACGACGCCCTTGCGACGCACCGCCCAGTCCCAGCAGGCGCGCCCGCCGGGGTGCTCCTGGTCGGTCGTCAGCACATGATCGCCCGCCGCCAGCGACAGCCCCTCGGCCACCCAGTTCATCCCCTCGGTGGTGCAGTTGGTGAGCACCAGCTCGCCCGTGGTGCAACCGAGGAAGCTGGCGGCCTTCGCTCGAACCGATTCGAGCGCCTGCTCGTGCGCGCCATACCCGTACAGCACCGGGTTGCGCTCGAGCTCGCGCCAGGCCTGCATCGTGGCGTCGATCACCGGGCGCGGCGACGGGCCGAGTGAACCCGTCTGCAGGTACGTCAGGCCCCGGTCCAGGAGGAAGTCGCGCGCGTCCGGCGCGAGGCCCCGCGATGGTGCCGTGTCCTCCACGCCCAGTCCCGGCGGCAGTGCTGTCGCGGCCAGCGCCGCCCCGATGCCGGAGACGAACGCGCGGCGCGAGGTCCCGCCGGGAAGGGAGTTCGTGGTCATGCGGGAGCGTAGCGTGGAACGACGGCCGGCACCATGCCCGCCTCGGGCCATACCGTCAGCGACGCGACGGTGCGAGCTGGAAGACGTTGCCCTCCGGGTCGAGCCCGTCACAGGTGCCCCACGACCGGAGCGCGTGCATGACGGCGCCCCGCGACGCAAGACGGGCACGGGCCTCCGCCACGTCGGGCACCTCGAAGATCAGCTTGACCGGGGAATCCTCGCGTGCCGCCGGCGGCGCGGTGATAACGATGTCCGCCGCATGGGCGGGTGGGATGACATGGAGTGCAATCGTCGCACCACCGGCATCCAGCTCCACCCAGTTCGGGTCCGACGCATCCCCGAGCACGGCGAACCCCATCGCATCACGATAGAAGGCGAGCATCGGGGCCATCTCCTTCACGAACAGCATCGCACAGCGCAGGCGCAGCATGAAACCGGCTCCCGGGGATGGAGGACATGGGGGTGCCGGAAGGTGCGCAGACCGCCGCACCCGACGCTAGACTCAGCCCACCACGCACCTCCGCCGGTCCGCCACCCCCAGGTGTCCCCATGACTCCCAGCGTCCCGACCGCCAGCCGACGGTGCCGCGCCACACGCCGCGCGCTCACCCTCGCCAGCCTCGCCGTCACCACCGCCTGCGCCACCAGTCGCACCGCGGACACGTCGGCCGCCTACGATCTCGTCATCACGCATGGCCGGATCGTGGATGGCACGGGCAACCCGTTCTACTACGGTGACGTCGGCGTCCGTGGTGACCGGATCGCGACCATCGCACCGGCAGGCGCACTGGCGGGAGCAGCGGCGAAGACCACCGTCGATGCGAAGGGGCTGGTGGTCTCCCCCGGCTTCATCGACATCCAGTCGCACTCGTGGAACGCGCTGCTGTTTGCCGACGGCCGCGTCATCGGCAAGGTGTCACAGGGGGTGACCACCGAGATCCTCGGAGAGGCCACCACGCCGGCACCCTCCAACGCCAACGTCGATTCACTCTTCGCCGGCGGCGACCCGGACGATGCGCTGATGCTGGAACGGGTGAGGACCTTCCGCGGCGAGCATGGCTTCGGCCAGTGGCTGGCGGCAATGGAGCGGAACGGCATTTCCGTCAACGCCGGCAGCTACCTCGGTGCCACCACGGTCCGCGGGTACGCGATGGGCCGCGTGGAGGGCGCGGCGTCACCAGCGCAGCTCGACACGATGCGCTCCGTCGTCCGGAACGCAATGCGCGACGGCGCCTTCGGCATCTCCAGCGCACTGATCTACCCGCCAGGCAGCTATGCCAACACGGCCGAGCTGATCGAGACCGCGAAGGCGATGTCGCCGCTGCACGGCACCTACATCACGCACATCCGCAGTGAGGAGGGAGCGCTGCTGCCGGCGATGGACGAGGCGATCCGGATCGGCCGCGACGGCGGCGTGCCAGTGGTGATCTACCACTTCAAGGCCTCAGGGCAGCGCAACTGGCCCCTCGCGGCACCGGCCATCGCGAAGGTCGACTCGGCGCGTGCGGCCGGCCAGGATGTGAAGGCCACGATGTACTCGTACCCCGCATCGGGAAACAGCCTCTCCGCCTGCATTCCCGGCTGGGTGCACGCCGATGGCAAGCTGATCGAGCGGCTGCAGGACACCACGCTGCGCGCGCGCATCCGGCGCGAGATGACGGACCTGACAACGGGCGTGATCAGCTACTGCCAGGACAACCCGCCCGGCGCCTACCAGATCGCCGGGTTCAAGACGCCCGAGTGGAAGCAGTTCGAGGGCAAGCGGCTCGATGCCATCGCCACGGCGCTGAAGATGGACTGGGTTGATGCCGTCATCACGCTGGTGGTCGGCGAGAAGAACATGCTCGGCAAGGTGACCTTCGGCATGTCGGACGCGAACGTCTCGTCGATGCTGTCACGCCCGTGGGTGGTGCTCGGCAGCGACGCCGGTGGTCACGATCCCGACACGACGACGGCCCTCGTGCATCCCCGCTCCTACGGCACCTTCGCGCGCGTACTCGGCAAGTATGCCCGCGACGAGCGCCTCTTCACGCTCGAGGAGGCGGTGCGGAAGATGACGTGGTCCACTGCGCAGATCCTTGGCCTCCGGGACCGGGGGCTGATCAAGGAAGGCAGCTTCGCCGATATCGTCGTCTTCGATCCGGCCACCGTGATCGACAAGGCGACCTTCGAGCAGCCCCACCAGCTCTCGGTGGGCGTGCGGGACGTGTTCGTGAACGGTGTCGGGGTGTGGCGGAACAACCGGCACACCGGCGCGAAGCCGGGACGGGCGGTGTACGGGCCGGGGTGGGATGGGCAGCGACGGGGCGCGCCAGCGCAGTAGCCGGGCCACGCGGCGCACGCGCCGACTACGCCCCGTCGAGCTGCCCGTGCAGGTCGGCCAGCAGCGCTGACGCGGTCAGCGTGCCGCCGGCCTGCGCTGCCAGCAGGCTGCGGAGCCAGTCGCGATACGCCACACCGAGCCGTACGCCGTTCGAGAGCGTGATGAGCGGCCCCACGAGCAGTCGGGCGTGCGCGGCGATGGCCTCGGCGGTGCCCGCATCCCGCTCGACCGCGGCCGTGTCCTGCTCGATCGACGCGAGGATGGCACGGAAGCTCGCCAGCTCGGCGTCGGTGGCGGCCAGCTCGGCGCCAAGCAGCGCGGCGAGGTCATCGCCCTGCACGCGGCTGGCGAAGAACAGCTTGAGGAGCAGCGGCTCACGGCGCACCTGCGAAGGCGCCGGCTGCGTGAGCCATGCGTCGAGCGCGCGCACCCCCGCCGGCGTGATGTGATAGACCTTCCGGTCCGGCCGAGTCTGCTGTTCGACCCGCTCGTAGACCACGAGCTCCTCGCCCTCGAGTTCGGCAAGCGTCCGGTAGATGGCGGCCTGGTCAGCGGACCAGAAATGGCGGACCGAGGCGTTGAAGAACCGCTTCAGGTCGTAGCCGCTGTACGGACTGATGGAGAGGAAACCGAGTACGGCGTACCGCAGGGACATGGATCGGGGGAGGAGTTGCCCGTAATATAGGGTGCGGATATTATGTGATCTATCCTATATATGAGCAAACATATAATGAATTCACTCTCCGGAATCCTGGCTGGCCGCGCCCGTCGCGTGCTGCTGGGCGTGTGCGCGGTGGCTGCGGTCGCCGGGTGTCGCGCGGTGCCGGCCACGGTGACGCGGCCCGTCATCCCGGGGGCGGATGATGTCGGGATCGCGGCCGACGTGGTGCTGCCGCCGCAGGTGCCGCCGAATGGCGTGCCGGTGATCCTGATCCAGGCCCGGTACTGGCGCAGCTTCCAGCTGCGCGGTGGCGGGCGGTCGAACCGCGTGCCGATGGGCCCGCGCGATGCCACCGTGGAGCGGCTGGTGGCGGCAGGCTTCGGCGTGGTGGTGACCGACGTGCGCGGCACCGGCGCATCCACCGGCACGTGGGCATGGCCGTGGTCGGCCGGTGAGGTGCGCGACATGGGTCCGGTCATCGACTGGATCGTGGCGCAGCCCTGGTCGAACGGCGCGGTGGGTGCGACGGGTGCGTCGTACGAGGGCACGACGGCGCTGCTCGCCGCCACGACCGGTCGCCCCGCGCTGCGCGCCGTGCTGGCGCGCGAGATCGAGTGGAACCTGGTGGACGAGATCATCGCACCCGGTGCGGTGCGCAACATCGGCTTCGTGGATGCGTGGAGCCGGTCTGTCGATGCGCTGGATCATGGCAGGGTGCCGGAGCTGTTCCCACGCCTGGCGCGATTCGGGATCCGGGGCGTGTCGCCCACGTCGGACGACCCCAAGGGGGCTGCCCTGCACGCCCGCATGTCGGCGCGTCCGGCCACGGCGGTGGCCCGTCGCGCAGCCGCGGTCCGCAGCGGTGACGATCGTTTCGGCGCCGACGCCCCGCCCACCGACTCGCTGGGTCCCGCCGGTCACACGTCCGAGCTGGCGACGACGCGGGCGGTGGTCGGGATCTGGGGGAGCTGGTGGGATGGCGCGACGGCCGATGCCGTGTTCCGCGCGCAGGCCGCGATGCCGGTGGCGGAGGCGGTGATCGGGCCGTGGGCCCATGAAGGGGAGACGAACGCGAGCCCGCTGCGCCGCAACGACAGCGAGCGTGCGACGGTCGACGTCGAGGCGGTGGTCGCCTTCTTCCGCCGGCACCTGCTGCCGGCCGACACGACGGCCTCGTCACCACGGCTGTCGTGGTACGTGGCCGGCGCGGAGCGCTGGCACTCCGGCGACCGATGGCCGGACACGCGGTCCGACACATTGCACCTGGTGCGCGAGCGGCTCACCGCCGCATCGGCGGTGACCGCAGGCGCCGCGTCGCCTCGCACGCTGGTGGTGGACTGGGCGGCCTCCACCGGCCGCAACTCGCGCTGGACGACCGGACTGGCGCGCCCCGTGGACGCGCCGGAGCGCGCCGATGCCCGCGGCCTGCTCTCGTGGCACAGCGCGCCGCTCGAGGCACCGCTCTCGGTGTTCGGCGCCGCGGAGTTCACCTGCCCCGTCGCGCTCGACGTACCCGAGGCGGCGCTGCACGTCTATCTCGAGTCGGTGGATCCGGCGCGGCGCGTACGGCTGCTGACCGAGGGGGTGCAGCGGATCCGTGGGGGCGTGGCGCGTGTGCGGATCCGTCCGACGGCGTTCGCGCTGCCGGCAGGGTGGTCGCTGCGGCTGTCGGTGGCCGGCGCCGACGCCGGGGCATTCGAGCGGGTGCCCGCCGCCGGATCGCAGCGGCTGCAGTTCGGCATCGAGGGGTGCCAGGTGCAGCTGCCGGTGGTGCGGTGAGCGGGTCATGAGCGGGGCATGACCGGTTCAGCATCCCCGTCCTCTCGAAGGTGGTCTCCCCTCGACGGCAGTCGAGCGCGGGAGCACCAGCGCACCGACCGGCACTGCAGCATGCCGGTAGCTTGCGCCCTCCGCAGGGCACACCTGCCGGCACGCCAACCGCCTCCATGAGAGCCCGAGATGTCCGATCGTCGCACCTTCGTGAAGTCCGCCGCGATCGCCGCTGCGGCGGCGGCCCTGCCAGCTGCCGCCGCGCAGGCCTCTGCGCCAGTCGATGCGCGCGATGCACGCGAGTACTACGAGCTGCGCGCCTATCGCCTGCGGCCGGGCACACCGCAGACGCGGCTCGACGGCTACCTCCGGTCGGCGCTGATCCCGGCGCTCAATCGGCGCGGAATCCGGAACGTCGGCGTGTTCACGCAGCCCGATGCACCGGACGGTCCGGCGGTCTGGGTGCTGATGGCGCACCGCAGCATGGAGTCGATCGGCGCGGTGACGGCCGCGATCAACACGGACCCGGCGGTGATCGCCGCCGGTGCAGACTACCTGGGCGCGCCCACGAAGGAGAATCCCGCATTCGACCGCATCGACAGCTGGGTGTTCCTCGCCTTCGCCGGCATGCCCCGCCTCGCGGTACCCCGCCTGACGGAGGGCAACCAGCCGCGGGTGTTCGAACTGCGCATCTACGAGAGCTTCTCCGAGCTGAAGGCGCTGAAGAAGGTGGCGATGTTCAACGCCGGCGAGATCGAGCTGATGCAGTCGCTGCAGCAATCGCCGGTGTTCTACGGCCAGGCCCTGGCCGGCCGCGACCTGCCGCAGCTCACGTACATGCTCTGTACCCCCGACCGTGCTGCGGCCGCAGCCGCCTGGAAGGCATTCGGCGAGCACCCGGCCTGGAAGGCGCTGGTGGCCGACCACCAGTACGACGACACGGTCTCGAAGATCACCAGCCGCTTCCTCGTGCCGACGGCGTACTCGCAGCTCTGAGGCACCGGGTGCCGTACGGCTGACTTGTCGGACGCGGAGCCGCGTCCGATGATTTCACGCCGCACGCAGCGTCCAACAGATTCCCGCGACTCCCCGGCCCATCGACCATGACGACCCCAGCCCTCCTCGAGGCGCACCGCACACTGCTCACCGGCCACTGCTACCGGATGCTTGGCTCGGTCATGGATGCGGACGA
This sequence comes from Gemmatimonadaceae bacterium, assembly GCA_020851035.1. Taxonomy (NCBI): domain Bacteria; kingdom Pseudomonadati; phylum Gemmatimonadota; class Gemmatimonadia; order Gemmatimonadales; family Gemmatimonadaceae; species Gemmatimonadaceae bacterium. The sequence goes on from JADZDM010000021.1 coordinate 431,610, forward strand.
CGCGGTGCAGGAGACGATGCTGCGGGCATGGCGTGCGCTCGACCGGTTCGACGGCCGCTCGAAGATGAGCACCTGGCTCCACCGCATCGCGACCAACGTCTGTCTCGACGCCATCGCCGACCGGGAGCCGCGGGTCATGCCGATGGAGATGGGCCCGGTCGGCACCGTCGACGACACCCTCGTGGAGCTGCCACGCACGCACTGGCTGGAGCCGGTGCCCGATGCGCGCGCGATCCCGGCCGATGGGGACCCGCACGAGGTTGCGGTGCAGCGCGAGAGCATCCGGCTCGCCTTCGTGGCGGCGATCCAGTACCTGCCGCCGCGGCAGCGCGCCGCGCTGCTGCTGACGCAGGTGCTGAACTGGTCGGCGGCCGAGGTGGCGGAATGCCTCGACATGACCGTGCCGGCGGTGAACAGCGCGCTGCAGCGCGCTCGCGCCACGCTGGCCATGAAGCTCCCGCAGCGGGCCCGCGACTCGCAGTACGTGCCGGCCGCGCTGACCGCCACGCAGGAGGCACTGGTGCAGCGCTACTTCGACGCGTTCGAGGCGTACGACGTGGCGGCGCTCGCCTCGCTCATGCGCGAGGACGCGACGATGTGCATGCCACCCTACGCGCTCTGGCTGCAGGGGCCCGACAGCATCGCGCGCTGGCTGCTCGGCCGCGGTGCGGGATGCCGCGGCTCACGCCTCGTGCGCACCGCCGCCAACGGCCAGCCGGCGTTCGCGCAGTACCGGAACGGCGGCGCGGACCCATGGGCGCTGGTGGTGCTGGATCTCGACGGCGACCGCATCGCACACAGCACCTTCTTCCTCGACACGGCCCACCTGTTCCCGAGGTTCGACGTGCCGATGCGGCTGGAGGAGCTGGCCGGCCGATGAGTTCCGGCCGGCCCGGGGGTCGAAGGCACGCCGCGCATCGCTGCGGGGCGCGCTCCCCCAGACCAGATCCCGATGCCCGTGCCGGTCGTCTACCCCATCACGCTCACGCCGAGTCCCGTCATGGCAGCCCGCAAGCTCTTCGTCAACATCCGCGTGTCCGACCTCGAGCAGTCGAAGGTGTTCTTCGGCGCACTCGGGTTCACCTTCAACCCGCAGTTCACCGACGAGAACGCGGCCTGCATGGTCGTGAATGACGACGCGTTCTTCATGCTGCTCACCGACCCGTTCTTCCGCCGTTTCACCGACCGCGAACCGGCCGACACGACCCGGGTGAGTGAGGCGCTGTACGCGTTCTCCTGCGACAGCCGCGAGGAGGTCACGCGCCTGACCGACGCCGCCCTCGCCGCAGGCGCCACCACCGCCATGCCGCCGCAGGACCATGGCTTCATGTACAGCACCAGCTTCCACACGCCCGACGGGCATCACTTCGAGGTCGTCTGGATGGATCCTGCGACCATCCAGTAGTCCTACCAGAAGAACAACTACCACGGCGTGACGCGAAGGCGCAAAGGGCGCGAAGGACGCAAAGAGTTCTGCGTCGGGGGCAGTCTCCACGCGCATGAGGAGCATCATTATTGAGGGGAACCGCGGCGGCGGTTGCAGTTCCTACAGCAAGGCGATGCTCCCACGCGCATGGAAGCGTGACCAAGCGCACTTACCCCTTTGCGTCCTTCGCGCCCTCTGCGCCATTAAGTCAAAGCCGTTCACGATCTCCGTTCAGCGCGAAGGCTCGAGGATGAGGAGCAGCCCCCTCTTGCCAGGCACCGTGATGGGCGCGCCAGGATCGTAGGTGCCAGCAGCCTGGAAGTTCGCGATCGCTGGCGCCCGGATGCGGGTACGCGCGGGGTCGAGGCCGAGGGCCTGCCAGTCGATGGTGAGCCGCACGGGAGTGTCGTCGGCCTTCCACGAGCCGAGGGACACCATCGCCGAGCCGGGCTTCGTCCAGGTGGTGGCGAGGATGTCGGCATCCCCGGTGGTGACGGGAGCGGCACCTGACCACCAGCCGTGCATCCGGCTCTGCTGGATGCCGAACTCGTCCCACACCTTCCAGAGCGGCGTCGGGTCGCCCGCCCACGGCAGGCGCGCGGTCATGCCCATCGTCATCCCACGCCACGGGTGCCCACCCTTCTCCAGCATCTCACCCATCAGGCCGAACGGGATGCCCGAGACCTCCACCAGCCAGTAGTCGGGACGCGCGTCGTAGTCGAAGTACTCGCCGAACCAGAGCCGGTTGATGAACGGGAAGTGCTCGAGGTAGAGGTTCGCACTCGACGCGAAGCCGTCGCGCGGGTTGTACTGGTTGGCACTGTGCAGGTCGAGCAGTGCGCTGGCGTTGCCGCGGTCCAGCACCTTCCGCACGCGCTTCATGGTGATGCGGTCGAACGCCACGTCATCCAGGTACAGGCCATCGATCCGCTCGTTCTTCACCAGCCAGTCCAGCCCCTCGATGTAGAAGTTGTGCCAGCGTGACACGCCGCTGTTCACCACCGCCGCGTCCGTGATCTCCGGCACGTGCCAGGCGGCGATGTAGTCGTCCCCCAGGTGCTCCTGCAACCACGAGTATCCACCACCCGGGCCGTGCGAGAGCACCTCGTCACCCAGCGACCGCAGCGCAAAGAGCTCCGGCGCATGGTTGGTGAGCTCGCGCACGGTGTAGTAGATCTTGGCGCGCATGCCCGCCGCGTGCGCCGAGTCGATGAACGCCCGCATCCCGGCCGTCTCGATGAACGGGTAGTTGATCCACGGGTTGACGCGGTTGGCGTGGTGCACGTTCAGCGTGTTCGCCCCGCGCCGCTTCGCCGAATCCACCGGCACGAAGGCGTGGAAGAAGCGGGTGGACCACTGGCCGGCGGTGTCCAGCGGCTTGAACGGCGTGATCATCAGCCGGAAGTCGAAGCGCAGCGAGTCGCCGGCCTCGATCACCTGCGCACCGCTGTGGCACGACGCCAGCACGCGATCGCCCGTGCGCACGATGTCGCAGCCCCCCTTGCCGTCGTTGGCCCACGAGCGTGGCGCGACCAGCGGCTTGGAGAGGTAGAAGTTGGTGTTGAGCGGGCGGACGTAGTGTTCGTCCTTGAGCGTGAACTGGATGCCCGCGTTCACGTCACCGAGCCACGCGGCGTCCTGGTTCTGCTTCGCGACGTCCCAGGTCCAGTGGAAATCCTCGGGGCGGTAGCCGCCCTTCTGGCCCAGGCCCATCATGTATCTCGCCGCGTCGGCGCGGAGCGGCAGCTCGAACGTCACCGTGCGCAACGACGTCCGCGCACTCGCCTTCAGCGCCACCGTGTACTCGGCCGTGCCGTCGAACTCGAGCACGGCGTTCGTCTGCAGCCGCAGCGCTCCGGCCGACTTCCGTGCTTCCCAGGCCACCGCACCGGGGGCGCGTTTCGTGATCACCGGGTCGGCGCCGGTCCAGGCCACCGCGCGGTCAGCCGAGTCGCGGACGACCAGCCGGATCGGTGCGCTGAGGATCTCGCGCGGGGTGGTGCCGATGCTGGTGTTGCCCGGCGAGAAGAACGACTGGATGCTCACGGGCATGCCATCGTTGCCGAAGGTGAGCGCGCGGCCGAGGAGCGAGATGGTCGTGCCGGACACGCGCATCGGCACGTATGGCGCCACCACGCTGTCATCCGCTGCCAGCTGCGAGTTGAGCCAGCGGAGGCGCGTGAGCTGCGCCGGGGTATCGTCGCCATGGTTCGCCACCAGCCCGCTGCCCACCCGGATGGTGACGCGCACCGGTGGCGCGCTGCCGGTTGCGGTCACGAGCCGGAGGTCACCCTCGTAGTCCCCCGGCGTGATGGCCGCGGGCAGGTCCACGCCGAACCAGAGCGCCTGCACCCGTGACGAGTCCACGTGCAGCGCACGCGTGAAGCGACGCCCCGACCAGTCAGTCCCTTCGAGGTTGAAGGCCGTGATGGCGCGCGACGGGATCACCTGCGAACCGCCCTTCCGCCGCAGTGCGCTCATACGGTAGCGCAGTGAGTCGAGCGGCCCGCGGTGCGCCCAGACACCGACCTGGAAGGTGTAGAACTCCCCGCGTCGCGCAGTGCCGGTGAAGGGCGTGAATGCCCCGCGCTGCGCCCACGCCGCCGGGATGTCGCGCGTCATGCGGATGGACAGCGCACGGTCCTCGGCGAACGCCAGGAACGGCGCCGAGGGATGCGCGCCACGCAGCGCCGCCAGTTCCGACGCGGTGGCGATGTACTCCATCGGCGTGAAGCGCGAGAACTCGTTCACGGCATCGAAGCCGACCATCGTCGCACGTGGCAGTTCGTTGAGCGCGCCCGATCGCACCGCACCCTCGTTCAGCCCATGGGCCGACAGCCACGTGGGCTCAGCCGTGGGCTCGACCACACGGTACGTGATCTTCGGGTAGTTGGACTTGAACGTGCCAGTGTACGGCAGGTAGTACACGTGGTACTCGCCGGCCGCCGGCGCCTGGAAGGCGATATCGCCGGCCTCGCGCGTGATGTCGAGGCGGGCGACGTTGCGGATGCGCTGCTGCGTGGCGGCCTGGATCACCACCAGGTTCACTGACTGCGGCGTGGCATCGCGCCGGCGCCAGGGGATGTGTGCGACCACCGCGTCGGCGGCGTTCGCCACCCGCACGACGGCGCGGTGATTGCCGAGCGAGTCGGCGATCCAGGTGCCGACGCCATGGCGCAGGCTGTCGGACGGTGCACCGGCGCCGCCCGTGACCTGCGTACCCGGATGCAGCGCCGCCTGGACCATCGCCGGGGCGTCGCGGTTCACGCGCCGTGCCTTCACGTGTGCCTGCAACGTGTCCTCGAGGCGCTCATCCACGTCGGCGGCGTATGGCTTGCCCGCGCCAAGGCGCTCCGGCCACTCGCGTGCGGCCGCAACCTGGCGCGAGGCGTCGCGCCACCGTCCCGCCGCAATCGCCTGCGCGGCAAGCATCAGCTTCGCCTCGCGATACAACAGGCGTCCATCTGCCGCTCCCTCATACGGCAGGATCGACAGCCGGCCGAGCAGCGCGTCGGCCGCGGCGTACTGCCCAGCCGCCACCAGCGCCTTGGCGTGGGTCAGGCCGAGGATGTAGCTGGCCGGGAATCTCGCGTGATACCGAGCCGCGACCTCCACCGCCGCGGCGGCGTTCCCGTTCGCGATGAGGTGATCGGCCAGCAGCTTACCGTAGCGCCACTCGGCGGGCTCGAGCGCCGCGGCACGCTCCAGGTCACGCTGGCAATCAGCGGCGCTGCGCTCCGGCAGCGTGGCGCGCGCGGCGTAGAACGGCGCGTAGTCCGGCTGGTCGGCGAGCGACGTGAGGATCCGCGCGGCGTCGCGCAGGTTCCCCTGTCCCCAGCGGGCGAGGGCCAGGTAGTAGCGCGGCTGCCAGTGCGGCGAGATGCGCGCGGCATGCTCCAGCGCCGGCACCACTTCGGCCCGGAACGGGAACACGTAGCCCGGCGACAGCCTGCCGGCGCGTTCGATGAGGGCATTGCCTCCTGCGTCACCGGTCTCGCTGCGGAGCCACGCCCGCAGGTAGAGCGCCTCGGGGTGGTCACCGGCGGCCTCCAGCACGCGGCCCGCCACCGCCGCCTCCCCTGCCTGCGCGTACCACGACCCCAGCTCCAGCAGCACCTGCTCCGGCAGCTCGGCGCGGATACCGGCGGCGAGTCTCGACGCGAACGCCGCATCGTTCGAGGCCAGCATCCGCTCCACGCGGGCCTGATGGCTGATCGGATCGGCCGCCTCGAGGGCCGCGATCCGCCGGTCGCGTGTTGCGGAATCCCCACGCCGGCGTGCGGCGACGATGGCCATGCCGAGCGCGTCGAGGTTGGCCCCGTCGACCGCCAGCGCCTTGGCCACGTAGGACTCCGCTGCGACGGTGTTCGCCTCGGCCAGCGAGAGGCGTGCCAGCTCGGTCCACGCGGCACCGCGGAACTCGGGCGAGTTGGCCGCGATCTCGAGGCCGTCCCGCGCGTCGTCGGTGTTGCGGAGCCAGCGGTTCGCCAGGCCGTACCAGTAGTTGGCCGCGGGATCGTACGTGTCGACGCTGAGCGCGGTGCGGGCGAGGCGCAGCGCGTCGGCGTACTGGCCGGCACGGATCGCCAGCATGGCGCGGTCGGCCAGCGCCGGCACCAGGTGCGGGTCGCGGGCCAGGGCACTGTCCGCGTACGCGGTGGCCTTCAGGTACTCACGCTGCCGGATCCACTGGCGCCCCTGCGCGTGCAGCCCCACCGCCGAGCTCCAGTCCAGCGCCGCTGGCGCATCCAGCGGCCGCGCCAGTGCACCGGCACGCGGGTCCGCGCGCCAGTCCAGCAGCACGTCACCCAGCGTCACGCGCAGTGCGTTCGGCTGCACGTCGGCGGTGGCGATGGTGTCGGCCCAGAGCTGCAGCGGCTGTCGCGACACGAACCTGGTGCGCACCAGCCGCGCCCCGTCGTAGATGCGCAGGGTGTCGGCCACCGGCACCGTCGGCGAGAACGTCAGCACGATGGCCGCACCACGTGTCGTCACGTTCAGCGCGCCGGTGCGCCCTGCGGCCACCATGCCCTTCGTGCCGGACACCGGGTACCACCATTCCGTCCACCGGTCCGTGGTGTGCGGCGCGAAGCCGCGATGCCGGAACGGCGTGAAGGTGCTCTGTTCCGCGGCCTGGTTGAAGAGGCGCCCGGATTGGACCTCCGAATACTGTCCATCGGTGTCGGTGAGCAGGTCCTCCCAGATCATCCCCTGCCGCGACTGCCCCCAGATCCAGATCTTCTTCCCCGCCTTCTCGTCGCGCGGCGACCAGCGGACCATGCCGAAGTCCCGGTCGTGCCAGTACGCGCCGAAGAAGTCGGTGGCGGTGCCGAAGACATGGTACGACTTGTATCCGCCGAAGCTGTTGTTGTCGTACCACGACAGGTCGCGACCGGCGCTGTCGACCGGCCACGGTCCATGCTCGCCCCCGTGGCCGAGGTAGCTGGTGCCGGGGTAGATGTACTGGAGCTTCCCGTCCACCGGGATGCCGGCGTTCATCCACGAGTAGTACGGCTGCTCGAGTGGTGACGCGTTGTACCAGGACGACGACGTGCTGAACGCCGCGTCATCCGCGCCGAGCCGGACCTCCAGGCGCCAGGGGGTGCGCGTGAGGAGGTCGAGCGCGCCGATGATGCAGCTCACGCTGCCGTCGGCGTTGGTGCGCGTGACGTAGTCCACCGGTGTGGCGACGTTCGGCGTGTGCCCGATGATGCCGTAGTTCGCCTCGATGCCACCGCTGGTCCACGGGCCGCGCATGGCGATGTCGCGAAACTTCACGACACTGTTCGCATAGATGAACGAGCGCCCGCTGCGTTTGTCGATCGCGCTCCAGATCTTGCCACCCACCTGCGGCAGGATCATGACCTTCAGGTAGTCGTTCTCCAGCTCCACCACCTTCCACGACTGCCGCACGGGCGTGTCGGTGAAGCCATCGAAGCGGAAGTACGGATAGATGCGCCCGACCACGGGGATCGGGTTCGGGTCGCTGAAGGGGTAGGTCGTGAAGACCTTCTCGTACTCACGCACCACCGGCGGTGCGGCGTGCGCGACTGCGGGCGTGGTGGCACAGAGCGTCATCGCAAGCAGCGTCCGGAGCAACGCTCGCATGGCAACTCCGAGTGGGTTCGATTGATTCGCTGTGCGCGAATCCGGGTTTCGGCTATGGGTCGGCATCGTTAACAATGTTCACGCGGAAAACGCGGAAAACGCGGAAAAGTCCATCCCGCACGGTGGAGACATACATGCACGTGAATGACGTGACTGACAATGTGCTTGGCGCTGCGGTTGCCGTACACAGCGAGCTTGGTCCTGGCCTGCTGGAATCGGTGTACGAGGCGGTCATGGCCTGCGTCCTCGAGAAGCGCGGGCTGCACGTGCGCCGGCAGCAGCCTATTCGCCTGCGATACCTCGGCATGAGTCTCGACGAGGCCTTTCGCCCCGACTTGATCATCGACGATCGCGTGATCGTCGAGATCAAGGCCGCCGCCCGACTCGAACCCGTCTTCACCCGCCAGCTGCTCACGTACCTGCGCCTGACCGGCATCGAGGTCGGGCTCGTCATCAATTTCGGAGCCTACTCCATCGCCGGCCAGACGAGGCGCGTCGTCAACGACTACAAGGGCGACGCGCCGGGGAAAGACCCCCTCAGGTCACCGCGACTGCTGTTCCCCGGAAAATCCGACTCCCACACTCCTGACCGCCGCCCAGCGTCGTGACCCTTTCCGCGTCTTCCGCGTTCTCCGCGTGAATCCTGTTGACGATCCCCCGACGCGCGCCGACCTCACGGAGACAAGGCACCACGATCTCCCGCCTGCCGCACCGTGAGCACGAGCGGCGCGCCGACGAACACAAAGTGACCGGCCAGCTGGATCCACCAGCGCAGCGCCACCGTCGGCGGCCGGTGCGTGAAGAGCGGGATGACCAGCAGCGACATCGCGGCCCAGATCATCGGCCCATACACCGCCGCCACAGCCAGCGCGCCAGGGAGAGAGCGGATCGCCTGCTGCAGCGCCGGGAGCGCGCGGCACAGGAGCACGAACAGCGTCGTCCACGCCAAGGCCACGCAGAAATGCAGCGCGATGCCGGCAACCACCGTCGCCACGCCACCATCGCGTGCCGCCACACCGAGCGGCACGCTGGCCACGCCCTGCCACAGCTGCGCGAACGTCGAACCGTAGACACCCACGCTGAGCGCGCAGGCCCAGAGGAAATCCGACACGCCGGTCACGACGCCCGCGCGTACGACAGTCGCCACCGGCGACCTTCCCACAACCGGCATCAGGGAATCACGCCAGGAGCCACGGCCGGATACTTCACCCCAAGCTGCTCCAGGTAGCTGCTGAACCGCGCGGGGTCGTAGTAGAACGGCCGCATCGCCTCCCGGTACCGCGCCATCTTCTCCGCGTTCAGCCACGTCGCCGGCTGGTCGGAGGGTGCCATCAGCGGGTGGTACTTGGTCGTCCGGGTCTGCACGTTCACGAAGTAGTCCTTCGCATCGCGGATCAACGTCGGCTGCATCATCAGGTCCAGGAGGGTCATCGCCTGCACCTTGGCGCCGGCCACCACGCCCTTGTGTGCGATCGGGGTCGCCATCGCGATGCCATCCACCCAGTTGTGGCCCGGCGTCCCCGGAATGTTGCTGGGGTAGTAGAGCGTCACGCTCGGCACGGTCCAGGACACGTCGCCGATGTCGTCGCTGCCGGTGCCGCCGGATGGTGTCTCGGCGGGTGAGCGCAGCGGGGCCACCCGCGTCACCAGCCCGCTGTCTGGCTGCTGCATCAGGCGCTGCACCGACTTCGCCATCACCTGGTCGTCGGCACTCCACGCCGGCATGCCGACGCGCATGGCATTGGCGTGCATCGCCTGCGCGATGGGCTTGTTGAAGTGCGGGCGCCAGGCCGACCCGATCACCTGCACCGTGTCGAGCTGGGTGAAGGTGCCGGCCGCGGCGGCGCGGGCCATCACCTTTGCCTCCTCGTACATGCGCGTCACCCGCTCCACGTCGCGCTCGCGGAAGAAGAACCAGATCGAGGCCGTGGCCGGCACCACGTTCGGCTGGTCGCCGCCGTCGGTGATCACGTAGTGGGAGCGTGTCGCCAGTTCCATGTGCTCGCGGCGGAACTCCCACATGTTCGCGAACGACATCACCGCATCCAGCGCGCTCCGGCCGCGCCACGGCGCACCTGCGGCGTGTGATGCCGTGCCGCTGAACCGGAACTGGGCCGAGATCAGCGCCAGCGCCGACTCGTCGCCCCACGCGACGCCGAACTCGTCGCCGACGTGTGCGAAGAGGTTGGCATCCACGCCGTTGAACACGCCGGCCCGCACGAGGTATGCCTTGCCCGCCAGCTGCTCCTCGGCCACGCCGGGCCAGAGCACGATGGTGCCGGACATCTTCTCGCGCACCATGATGTCCTTCACCGCCAGCGCCGCGATGATGTTCAGCGGCACGCCGCTGTTGTGTCCCTCGCCATGGCCCGGCGCACCGGCCACCAGCGGGATGCGGCCGGCGCTGCCCGGGCGCTGGTTCGCCTGCGGGATGCCGTCGATGTCCGAGCCGAGCGCGATCACCGGCGACCCGCTGCCCCACTTCGCCACCCAGGCCGTCGGCATGCCGGCCACCCCGCGCTCGACCGTGAAGCCGTTCTGCTCCAGCACGCCCGTCAGGTACTTCGAGGTCTCGAACTCCTGCATGCCGAGTTCGCCGAAGGAGAACACCTGGTCGACCATGCGCTGGGCGAGCTGCGCGCGGGCGTCGATCGTGCGGGCCAGCTCGGCCTTCAGCGCCTCGACCCGTGGGTTCGGCCGGGGGGCCTGCGCCGCGAGCGCGGCACCGGAAGTGAGGCCGGCGACCAGACTGGTCGCCAGGAGACGGCGGAGGGAGCGCATCGGGAGTCCGCGTTCGGGTGGTCGGGCCGTGCCGCGGCCGTCGACGGTCGAGGCAGGGTCACGCTACCCCGCGCGGAACAGTGCGGCAAGGCTGGCGGCGTCGGTGTGGCACGCGACGCCCGGGCACCGCCGCAGCACGGCGGTCACATCGTGAACGAGTAGATGTAGATCGTCCCGCTGGCGGCGTGCACGCCGATCCAGCCGGTGGTGCGCCCCGTGAGCGCCTCCGGCGCGAAGAAGTCCAGCGATGCGAACTCCGGCCCGCTCACCCACCACGAGACCGGGGTGGAGGGTTCGACGAACGCGGGGGCATCGGTGCCGGTGGTGACGGGCGTGAGCCGGGTGCGCCACTCCGCCACGTGGCCCGGCGCCACGCGGATCACCTGGAAGCCGGCGAAGTCCGCCGGCCCCAGCCGCCCATCCCCCACCCGCTCCTCCATCGCCTGGGCATCGAGGATCGTTGCCGCGAGCGCCGGCGGCACCCGCAGCATCTTCTGCACCGCCGCGATGCGCTCGGCCGCGGTCCCCTTGATCTCGACCGAGGTGCGCGGCGGCGGGGCCGGTGCGTCGCGGCGGCAGCCCGGTTGGCTGGCCAGCAGCAGGATGGCGAGGAGGGTCCGGCAGCGCGTGACGAAAGGCATGGACCAAATCTGCAGCGCGCATCGGTGGCGGCCAGACGCAGCCGCCTTCCGCCGCACTGCGCCGTGGCACATTCTCCGGCCAGCCCGGTGCGCCCCAGCCTCCCGATTCCGATGACACCGCTTCGATCGAATCACCGCCGGCCTCCGGCACTCCCCTGTGCACTCGCCTGTGCACTCGCGCTCGCGACCTGCGTCCCGCACCACACCGCCGGCGCACAGGCCGCAGCGGCCACGACGGCGGCGGAGCCGACCATTCCGTACTTCGCGATCGGTGCCGACCCGCTCACGGCGCTCACCGGCCCCGCCCGGCCCGGCACCTACCTCGCTGCCGTCGGGCGTCGCGCGATTGCGATGGGCACCGAGGACGGGCGCCTGGAGCTGTGGAGCTGGCCGGTGAAGTGGCTGCACGACTTCGAGCTCTCGTTCCGCGTGCCGAAGTACACCGCACCGATCGCCGGCCACACCATCGCCACCGCGGTCATCGAGCGGCCCGAAGGTGTGACCATCGAGTACACGTACGAGCAGTTCACGGTGAAGCAGCACATCTTCGTGCCGCTGGACAAGCCGGCGGTGATCATGCTGCTCGAGGTGGACGCGATCCGGCCCATGGACATCATCGCGTCGTTCACCCCCGACGTGCACTACATGTGGCCGGCGGGACTCGGCGGCCAGTACCTCGTCTGGAACCAGGCGGCGAAGGCGTTCCTCTTCTCCGAGTCGAAGCGGACGGTCAACGCCTTCCTCGGGTCCCCGGCGATCACGCAGGCCTCGGACGTGCCCGCACACATGCTGGCCGCGGCGCCACCGCAGTTCGTGCTGGGCGTGGGCGGCGAGGGCGCGCGCTACACCGCACCGCGCCTTGGCGAGCCGCCCGGGGGCAACATCAACACCCGCGTGGCGTACATCCCGGTCGTGCTGGCCGGCGGGGCCATGTCACGCGACTCGGCGCTGGCGCTGTACCAGTCGCTGCTGGCCCCCGGTGCGGCCGAGCGCGAGTGGCGCGCACGACAGGACCACCAGTTCGAGATCGCCAACACGCAGCTCTCGGTGCACACGCCGGATGCACTGCTCAACCGCGCCGTCGAGTATGCGAAGGTCAACCTCGACGAGTCGATGGCCTGCAATCCCGACATGGGATGCGGCCTCATCGCCGGCTACGGCCTGAGTGGTGGCGCCAGCGACCGGCCGGGGTTCGGCTGGTTCTTCGGCGGTGATGCCGCGATCAACTCGTTCGCGATGAGCGGTGCCGGCCAGTCCGCGCTGGTGCGGGACGGTGTGCTGCGCTTCTTCGCGAAGTACCAGCGCGCCGACGGCAAGATCACGCACGAGATCTCGCAGAGTGCCGGCCGCGTGGACTGGTTCAGCTATCCCTACGCGTTCTACCATGGCGACACCAGCCCGTTCTGGATCCTCGCGTTCAGCGAGTACTGGCGCCAGACCGACGACACCGCGCTGCTGCGCGAGCTGTGGCCGAACCTGAAGCGGGCCTACCAGTGGTCGCTGGCCACGGACCGGAACGGCGATGGCCTGATGGAGAACCCCAGTGCCGGCGCCGGGGCGCTGGAGCTGGGTGACCTGCAGGTCGGCATCCTGTCGGACATCTACATGAGTGGTGTCTGGGCCGCGTCGCTGGAGCGCGTGGCACGGATGGCCGACGTGATGAAGGAGCCGGCCCTTGCCGCGCAGGCGCGCGCGACCCGCGCGAAGGCACTGGCCACGCTCGAGGCGAAGTTCTGGATGCCGCAGCTGGGCCAGTACGCCTTCGCGCTGCTCGAGGATGGCTCGCTCAACCCGAACGTCACGGCGTGGGCGGCCACCGCGATGGCGTTCGGCGTGCTGGACGAGGTGCGGGGCGCCGAGATGGCGACGAAGATCGCCTCGTCGAACGTGATGACCGACTGGGGGGCGCGCCCGCTGAGCGCGGCCAGCACGCTGTTCGACCCGCTCCACTACAACAACGGCGCGGTGTGGCCGTTCGTGACCGGGTTCACGGCGCTGGCCCAGTACACGTACCACAACGCGAGTGCGGGCCGGTTCGCGCTCGAGGCGATCGCACGCACGGGGTTCGACTTCGCCCGCGGGCGCAATCCGGAGGTGCTCTCGGGTCGCCTGTACAAGCCCCTCGACACCGCCGTGCCACAGCAGTTCTTCGCGACGTCGATGGTGCTGACGCCACTGATCCGCGGGCTGCTCGGCATCGACGTGGATGCGCCGCGGCGGCGGCTGCGCATCGCGCCGCACCTGCCGGCGGACTGGGACACGGTGCGCGTGGACAACATCCCGGTCGGGCCGGACCGGATCAGCCTCCTGATCGTGCGCGACGGCACCGGGCTGCGGCTGGTCTTGTCCGAGTCGCCGCGCCCACCCTGGGTGGCGTGGACGGGACCGCGCACGCTCGCGACGCCGCTCGATGTCGAGTTCTCGCCCGCCCTTCCCCTCGGTGCCGCCGTGTCGCTGCCCGCCGATGCCGTGGTGCAGACGCCAGGCGACGTGCATGCCACGGTGCGCAGGCGCTTCGACGCCGCGACGGCGGAGCTCCACGTGCCGTACACCGGCGGATGGCGACTGGTCGGCATCCGCCCCGCCGCCCCGCGGCCGGGGGCCCGTTCACAACATCAGCGCGTGATCAGCGAGCGCCTGGTGGACGGCCAGTACACCGTCACGGTCGAGGGTCTGGCCGGCAGCCGGGGCACGCTGGCCATCATGCCACCGGATCCCTCGGCCGGCATGGGAGTGCGGGCGCAGGGCGGCGGTGGCGGCACCGCACCGCCGGCGGCCGCGGGACGCGCCGGCCAACGCGACGCCACGTTCACCTTCCCAGCGTCCGGCGCCAATGCCGACGGCTTCACGACGATGCAACTCACCTTCACGCAGGTGCCACTGTGACGTTCCGGACCGCCCGACTGTGCGCGGCATCACTGCTCCTCACCCTGACTGCCTGCCGCAACATGCCCGCCGACAAGGCACCATCCACCGACAACGCGGCCCCGGCAGCCAGCTCCACACCAACGCCCGCCGGCGTCCAGACAGCACCCTTCGGCACGCTGCCGTCCGGCCAGGCGGTGACGCAGTACACGCTGAAGAACGCCAACGGGATCGAGCTGCGCGCCATCACGTACGGCGGCATCATCACGTCGCTGAAGACACCCGACAAGACCGGCGCCTTCGCCGACATCGTGCTCGGCTACGACAACCTCGACGGATACCTCAAGACGACGCCGTACTTCGGCGCCATCGTGGGCCGCTACGGCAATCGCATCGCCAAGGGAAAGTTCACGCTCGACGGCACCACACACACACTCGCCACCAACAACGGCCCCAATGCGCTGCACGGTGGCGTGGTGGGCTTCGACAAGGTGCTGTGGACCGGCAAGCCGGTGACCGTTGCAGGCGGCCAGGCGGTCGAGTTCAGCTACACATCGAAGGATGGCGAAGAAGGGTATCCCGGCACGCTGCAGGTCACGGTGCGCTACACGCTCACCGACAGCAACCAGCTGCAGATCGAATACCACGCCACGACCGACAAGGCGACGCCGGTGAACATCACGCAGCACAGCTACTTCAACCTGGCCGGCGACGGCAGCGGTGACGTGCTGAAGCACGAAGTGACGCTGAACGCCGACCGGTTCACGCCGGTGGACAGCACGCTGATTCCCACTGGCGCGTTGCAGTCGGTCGCCGGCACGCCATTCGACTTTCGCAAGCCAACCGCGATCGGTGCGCGCATCAACGACACCGACACGCAACTGAAGAACGGTGGCGGCTACGACCACAACTGGGTGCTCACCCGCAACGGCGAGGGGCTCTCAGCGGCGGCGCACGTGTACGAGCCGACCAGCGGACGCACGCTCCACGTCGAGACCACCGAGCCGGGCGTCCAGTTCTACACCGGCAACTTCCTCGACGGCACCATCACCGGGAAGTCAGGCCACGTCTACAAGTACCGGAACGGCTTCTGCCTCGAGACGCAGCACTTTCCCGACTCGCCGAACCAGGCGGCGTTCCCGAGCACGATCCTGAAGCCTGGGGCGGAGCACGTGTCGCGGACCGTGTTCACGTTCGGGGTGGAGCGCTGATTCGTCGGGTCGGTGCGGTTTGAGGGTGGGTCAACAGTGTTCACGCGGAGGGGCGGAGGGGCGGAGGGTTTCGAGTTGCTCGAGTTGTCGGTGCGCGATCACGAGAACTCAGCTACCGTTCCGCCTCTCTTCTTTGGTTGATTCTGAGACGCGAATCTGGTGAGGGGACGAGGTTGTTCACGACACGACGGAGGCCGTGGATCAGCGAGCTGCCACCGAAGTTGAGGACCAGGCCGACGGAGAGGCCGGTCAGCTTGAGACAGGTGCGCAGTTGCCGGGCGAAGACGGGATCGAGTTTCGTGACCGACTTCGCCTCCACGATGACGGCATCCTCCACGATCAAGTCGGCGCGGAAGGCCTCGTCGAAGAGCTTACCGGCGAACTCGAATCGCACCGCCGCCTGCCGTCGCGACCTGAGCCTGCGGCGCTCGAGATACAACGCGAGCGCCGCCTCGTAGAACGACTCGAGCAACCCCGGACCCGCATCCCGGTGCAGCTCGATCGCCGCGCCGATGACGTGATCAGTGACATCGTCAATCAACATCGTCTCTTTCGACATCGACGACCCCGAACGTTCACGGCACCCTCCGCCTCTCCGCCCCTCCGCGTGAACAATGTTGACGATGCCGGCCAAACGCAGACAACCGAACCACTGCGCGAGCAAGCGATTCAACGCTGATCACGGTTGCGGCGCGACGTTCTCGAGGTAGACCCCGAGCAACTGCCCCCGCCTGAGCGGCGGTAGAGTGAGGTCGATGCGGTGAGGCTGGTCCGGCGCGAGCCGCGAAAGGTCAGCCCAGAAACCGATGAACGTGCTCTTCTCAGGCTGGATGGACGTGTAGGCACGCCGGAACTCGACCCGCTGCCCGTCGATCAGCAGCTCGGCACTCGATGCGTCATCACCACCGACGATCGGTGCCCAGAGCAGCAGCCGCTCCGGCACCAGCCACGGCACCAGCGAGTCGGTTGCCGTCCACGGCAGCGGCCATTCCCGGCGGATCGCGGCCTGCCGGTCCAGCGTCGCCTGCGGAATGCGGAGGGTGGCGGTCAGCCGGCCACCGGTGAACGTCGAGTCCCACGGCACGACCGGGTGCATGGGGCCGCGCATGTCATCACCGTCGCTCCCCGAACTGGGAACGACCCGCCCAGCGCGACGCAACGGCGCGTTCACAACGCCGGTGCCGCGGCGGCGCACCTCGAGCACGATCGCCGAGCCGCCCGGCACATCCATCGAGAGCGTGTCACCACGGAGGATGCGCGGCGCGACGCTGCGGGCGACACGCGGGTGGACCTCCGTGATCGCATACTCTCCCGCCCGAAGCAGGCCGATCGACGCATCCAGCGGCACCCGCGCACCCAGCGCTCGCGGATCGGGATTGAACAGGAAGATGAAGCCGTGATCCCTGTCGATCATCGCGCTGCCATCCACCTTCCCCAGCGCCGGCTGCCCGAGGATCTGCCGCGTATGCCGCAGAAGGTCCTTGTTCGTCGCCGTCCACTCCAGCCACCCGCGCAGCCACCCGCGATCGCGCTCACCGAAGTGCGCGAACTCCGCCGAGTCACGGCCCGGCAGCAGGTTGATCACGTTGTTCCAGCCACCCACCGCGATGCTGCTGAGCACCGAGTACTTCCACCCCAGGTAGTCCCAGTCACGCGCCCGGAACGGCAGGATCACCTTGCCGCGGTCGGCCGTCATGACCTGCGGCATGTCGTCCGTCTCGTCCAGCCGCGGCGTCTGGTGCGTCATGAAGCCGGGCACCATCTCGTTCGGCGTGAACTCGTAGTTGCGATAGCGATACGCGGTGTAACGCTCCCGGTTGGCGGACACACGATCGAAGTGCAGGTCGGGGTACGGCGTGAAGCTCTCGGGCTGCTCGTCGTGGAACGTCGGATGCGGATAGCTGCCGGCCAGGTAGCTCCACGGCCCATACAGGTGATGCGCCTGCCGCCCGTCCAGCACGATGCCCGGCACGCGACGGCGCAACTCCTCCATCACTCGCCGCCATCCGTACCACTGCGCATAGCGACTCGTGCCTTCGTAGGTGAGGAACGTGTGATCGAACGAGTAGCCCGCGATACCGGTGCGATCGTGAAACGCGACCAGCTCCTCGATCAGCCAGTCCTGCAGCGCACGATTGCCGAGGCTTGCCGCCTTGCGCTTCGCATCACCGCGCGCCGGCACCAGCCACTGCGAGTCCTGCGAGAACGGCATGACGGGATAGACGTACGCGAGCAATCCAAGCTTCCGCTGCTTCGCCGCATCGAGCATCTGCTGCACGCTTGGCGGGATCTGGCTGCTGCGCGTCTTCCATTCGCCGCTGCGGATCTTCTGCCCCAACCCGAGCCAGAGCACATGCTCCCAGCTCCAGTCGTCCATGCTCTGCTCACGCCGCGAGATGGCGGAGTTCGATGGTGCGTACAGCACATACTGCGCACCCACCGCGGCGGCCTGGTCGAAGAGCCGCAGGTACTCCGTCCGCCCCGCCTGGGTGCCGACGTCGATCTGGTAGTCATTCGCACACCAGCCCACGAACACATTGAGCGGCGCCTGCGGCTCGTAGATGAAGCTCGATCGCACCATGCCGGTGAACGCCGCCACCTCGGCCTCATCCAGCCCCGGCGTCCCCTGCTCCAGCGGCTTCCACTCCGCCGTCATCTCGGCGGCGATCCGGCGGCCGCTGAGCGCGACGGGCGCGATCAGCGCGCGGTCGGACGTGAACGTGCCGTACTGCACGCGCCATTCCAGCTGCGGTGCGTACCGCATCGTCACGTCGCTGCCGCTGGTCGTGACGCGGAGGAACGGGTTCTGCGCGACGACGAGCAGCGATCGCCGCGCGCCGGATCGCAGCGCCGCGCCGTACTCCAGCGTGCCGAGCGATGGCTTCGGGCTCATCGGACGGAAGACGCTGACGGGTGGCGCGGCCAGCGACAGGTCGAGGAGCGTGACGCTGTCGACGCTGAAGGTGCGTGCCGCGAGCGCCGTGATGCGCAGCTGCTTCGAGACGAAGCGCCACCCGGGCCGCAGCGCGTAGGTGACGTGCACCTGCCAGGCGTTGCCACGGAAGTGATAGACCATCCCGTCGGCCGTGCGCTCGCGCTCCGGTGCCGGCAGGGTGCGGCTGTCGAGCGTGGTGCCGCCGATGGTGATCGCGAAGCCGTCACGCCCGAGGTGATCGGTGTGCGATGCCACGACGTCCGTGATCGACGTCAACCCGCGCGGGCCGAAGCGGGCGCGCAGGTGCTCGTTGGTCAGTTGCTGTCCCCGGACCGCCGTGGCGCCTGCCGCCAGCAGGACGAGGATCCGGCAGGCGTGGATCGCCATGTCGTTCCCAGGTCAGGTGTGCACACCCGCGTGGCGTGGCGCTGCCACGCGGGACGCCGCGCGGCTGTCAGCGATTGCCGCGGAGCTGCTTCCAGGAGGCCAGGCAGCGACGCGCCGTCTCGAACTCGTCGAACCGGCTGCCTTCCTGCTCCATCAGGTAGAACTCCACGCCACCGACCGACTCGAGCGCGGCGATGATCGCCGGCCAGGGCGAGATGCCCTCGCCGAAGAGCACGCGATACGACTTCTCCTGTGCCTCGGTCCCCGGCGCCCAGTCCTTGAGGTGTACGCTGCGGATGCGGCCCGGGTTGGCGCGGATCCACGCCACCGGGTCGGCACCGGCCTTCATCGTCGTGCCGACGTCCAGCTGCAGCACGAAATCCGAGGGCGTGTTGGCCGCGATCAGCTCCATCGGGCGCCCCCCGCCCTCCAGCGCCACCCACTCGGCGTCATGGTTGTGCAGGCCGGCGAAGAGGCCGTGCGGGCGCAGGATGTCGGCCGCGGCGGTGAGCTGTCCCGCGAACTGCATCCACCCGTCACGCGTGGCCGACGGGAACGGCGGCGACGCAAGCACGACGTACTTCGCCCCGAGGATCTGGTTGATCTCGATGGCCTTCGACATCGTCTCGCCGGGCGTGAGCGATGCCATGCCGTTGTGCGTGGAGAAGCACTTGAGGCCGATGTCGTCGATCATCGTCCGCATCTCCTTCGCCTGCGGCAGCGTCCACGACGTGTACGGCGCGAAGAACTCGACGGCCTGGTAGCCGATCTGCTTCACGGTGCGCAGGGTGTTCGGCATGTCGCGGAACATCTCCTTCCGCACCGCGAACATCTCGATCCCGATCGGGAACTGCCGCGCACCACCGGCGATCACCGGCCTGCCCGCGGCCTGTGCGGTGCCGGCCAGCAGCCCCTCGGCCAGCGTCCCGGTGGTGGCAAGGAGGGCCGCGCCAGCGCCCGTCCGGGCAAGGAAGTCACGGCGTGTGAGCGGGACGTCGGGCGACGGCTTCGGCATGGCAGCGGAGATGCGGGAGTGAGACAGCCTCGCCAGCGCGCGACGGGCACGGATGGCGCGTCGTGAAAGGTGGCGACGGGACCGGAGGGCGCTACGGGCCCGGCGACCGGGCACCCGCACGCGGCGGCGGCGCCGTCTCCCGGGCAGCCGCCCGCGCAGCGAGGACCAGCACGGCCACCAGCACGGCGCAGAACCAGGGTATCACGACCATCGCATCGTGCAACCCGGTGGCGCTCCCTTCCGCGGCGGTGGCACCGGCCGCCAGCGCCCGCGCGGCCATCGCATCGCTGAGCCGCCCGAACAGGAGAAGCCCGATGGCGGTGAAGAGATAGAAGACGAAGAAGTAGACCGACATGGCGGTGCCGCGCATCCGCGCCGGCACGAGGTCGTGGATGGCGGCGTAGGTGGTGCTGTAGTACGGGTAGATCGCCACCACGCCGCCGAACAGCAGGAGCCCGTACCCCGCGGCGGCCCCTCGGGGCTGCGACACGGCGAACCAGAAGAGGGGCGTCGCGATGGCGGCCCCGGCGGCGACAAGCCGGAGACGCCCCGCCGGACCGTGTCGACCGGCACGGTCACCCAGCCACCCGCCGAGCAGCATCCCGAGCCCGCCTCCGCCGCCGAAGACGAGGGCGTTCCAGCGGTTGGCGTGCTCGATGTCGAGCCCGTGATAGCGGATGTAGAGTGACGTGGAGAACGCGCTGACGGCGTACAGCACGAGGTTGAGCAGCGCGCCCGACAGGATGATCCATCGCAGCGACGGGATCCGCAGCAGCGTCTGCACCACCTGCCAGGTGCCTTCGCCAGGCGCGACCACTCCTGGGCCCGCCTCGACGTGCCCGGGTGCGGCTTCGCGGATGCACAACGCCAGCACGGCGAGCACGAAGCCAGGCACGGCGGCGACGTACAGCGCGGGACGCCAGCCGCCGGTGGCCTGCGCGACCATCCCGCTGACGAGGTAGCTCGCGCCCAGCCCGAGCGGCAGCCCGAGCATGAAGATGCTGATCGCGCGGGCTCGCCGGTGTGCGGGGACGAGGTCTGCGATCAGTGCGTTCGCCGCCGGCGCCAGGCTGGCCTCGCCGACACCCACACCCATGCGACAGCAGAAATGCGCGACGAAGCTTCCCGCCGCACCGGACAGCGCCGTGAACAAGCTCCACACGGCGACGCCACCGGCGAGGATCACCCGACGCCGGCCGGTGTCCGCCAGCCGGCCAAACGGGATGCCGACCAGCGCGTAGAGCAGCACGAAGGCCGTGGTGAGGCTGGCGAGCTGGCTGTCGGTGAGTGACCACTCCTGCCTGATCTTCTCCCCAACGGCGCCGATCACCTGGCGGTCGTAGAAGTTCATGAAGTTGAGGCCGAACAGCACGGCGAGCGTGAATCCGGTGCGCGCACTCGACCCGGGTGACGAGGCGGCGCCAGCGGTGGCCTCGGGGCTCGCGCTCACCGGCAGCGGCGGTCGTGGCCAGGCGCCGGGACCGGGGCGACGCGGCGGTCAATCCGCGGCCGGCCCGGCGGGTAGATTGCCGCCGCAGGCGCCTCGCGTGGAACCCGCATCGCCGTGCCCACACCCACACGCATGCCCCTGCCGCTTGCCTCACCGCCCCGCATGTCACCTCTTCGTCTGGGTCCAGCCATGAAACTAGCCACGACGTTCGCCGCCATCGCGCTCTGCAGCGCGTCACTCACCGCGCAGTCGAAGCTGAGCGAGTGGCCGCAGCAATCGGAGGACCGTCCGCGTCCCCGCGTGGTGGAGCCAGGCGCGCCGTACACGATCGCGCCGCCGGCCGACGCGGTGGTGCTGTTCAACGGCACGTCACTCGACCGCTGGATGTCGGCGAACGGCGCGCCGGCCCGCTGGCGCGTGGAGAACGGCGCCTTCGTCGCCGTGCCGGGATCGGGGACGCTCACCACGCGCGACAGCTTCGGGGACGTGCAGCTGCACATCGAGTGGTCGTCACCGAACCCGCCGGTGGGCAAGGGGCAAGACCGCGGCAACAGCGGTGTGTTCTTCGGCGGCGACCGGTATGAGATCCAGGTGCTCGACAGCCGCGACAACGTCACGTATGCCGACGGGCAGGCAGGCTCGATCTACGGCCAGTTCCCGCCGCTGGTGAACGCCACGCGCGCACCGGGGGAGTGGCAGGTCTACGACATCGTCTATCACCGCCCCCGCTTCACCGCGGACGGCACGCTGCAGTCGGCGGCGCGCTTCACGGTGTTCCTGAACGGGGTGCTGATCCAGGACAACATGGAGGCGGTCGGCCCGACGACCTACATGAAGCGCACCCCCTACAGCGCGCATCCGGACCGGCTGCCGATCACGCTGCAGGACCACGGACACCCGGTGCGTTTCCGGAACGTCTGGCTGCGCAACCTCGAATAGGCGGTCCGCACTGGCGTCCGAAACGGCAACTGCAAGGGCTTTGACGCGAAGGACGCAAGGTGATCGCGGCGCGTGGCAGTCCTCCGTGCGCACTGCAGCATCGTACTCTTGCCGGAATTGCAGCCGCCACCGCAGTTCCACTGGCGACGATGCTCCTGGTGCGTGTGGAGCTGGCCAGGACCGCCGACCACTCTGCGTTCTTCGCGTACCTTGGCGTCCTTGCGTCGAAGCAGATGCAGTTTGAGCCGTGGCAGCTAGCGCGGAAGGAGTCGAAGGCCGGTGCCCCAGGGGTCGCGGGTGGTGACGTGGGTGCCGTCGGTGTCCGCGGCATAGCCGGCGGACCTCAGGCTGGCGGCGGCCGCTGAGACGTCCTCGGCGGACGGCAGTTCGAGTCGCCATTCGAGGAGTTGCGGGGCATCGGGTGCCGCCGGGCGGGCGGCGGGGCCGGCCCAGGTGTTGGTGCCGAGGTGGTGGTGGTAGCCGCCGGCGGCGAGGAAGAGGGCGCTGGGGTAGCTCCAGACCATGCGATCGAAGCCGAGGGCATCGCTGTAGAAGCGGGCGGCTTCGTCGAGGTGGCCGACGTGGAGATGGACGTGCCCGATCGTCGTGCCGGCGGGCATGCCGGTCCAGCGGGTTCCGGTGGCGGCGGTGAGGAGTGCGGGGACGTCGACGGGGTCGGTGGCCATGACGAGCTCGCGGTTCCGCCGTTGCCATGTGTCGCGGGGCCGGTCGGCGTAGACCTCGATGCCCAGGTCGTCCGGGTCCTGGAGGTAGAAGGCTTCGGAGACGAGGTGATCGCCGGCTCCGGCTCGCACGCCCATCTCGCCGAGGTGTCGGACGAATGCACCGAGCGCCTCCCGGGTGGGAAGGAGGATGGCGAAATGGTACAGGCCGAGTGATTTCGGTGCGCTCGTGGTACGCCTCCGTTCGACGAGGGTGACGAGCGGATCGGAGTCCGGGGCGGCAGTGCCCAGGGTGACGCGGTTGGCGGACTGGGCGAGTGCGCGGAATCCGAGCACCGTTTCGTAGTAGGCGCGGGAGCGGGCGAGGTCGGTGACCTGGAGCGTGACGCCGGCGATGCGGGTCTGGTCCGGGAGCCGGTAGCTGGGCGGCTGGATGCCGTAGGAGCCGGCGGAGGCAGGCGCGCTGGCGTTCCCGTTGCCGAAGCGTTCGTCGAGGCTGGCGCCCATGTGGTGGATCCGGTGGGAGGTGGGTTTTCGAGTCGGCCCGTGGCGCTGGCCAAAGGCGAGTCGCTTTTATGTGACCGCTGCTTTTCTTGCGAGCGTGGTCAGATCGATGAGCGAACGGAGCTGGTCCGGGGTGAGTGCGGCGAGTTGCCGGGCGTGTTCCGCCTCGACAGGGCCGGTCGCATTCCGAAGCACCTTCGAGCCAGCATCGGTGATGTATGTGGACACCTGGCGTCGATCTGTGGCCGATCGCACGCGAGTGACCAACCCTGCGGCTTGCATCCGGTCCAGCAGGCGTGTGACGTCTGGCATGCGAGACACCAGGCGATCGCGGATCTCGTTGCGGCAGAGCCCGTCCGCGCCCGCACCGCGGAGGATGCGCAGCACGTTGTATTGCACGCTGCTCAGTCCGTAGGTGCGCAGCACCCGGTCGAGCGCGTCCTCGAGGATCGCGGCCGAGCGAACGAGGTTGAGGAAGGCTTCCTGCTGGAGGCTGTCGAAGGCTCGGTCCTGCCGGATCTCGTGGCGCAAGTCGGGGGTCATATGTGCATATATGGGTGTTATAACACCGAGTGTCAAGACACGCATATCAGGAGTGGCGGCCGGCTGGCTGTCGTCCCGACGTGCTGCGGCAACGTGCGGCGCCGCGTGACTCCGGCCGCCGCGTGACTCTGTGTCAGGCCGGCCCAAAGGACTCCGAGTCAGGCGGCCACATCGGACTCGGAGTCAGGCCGGCCCAAAGGACTCTGAGTCAGGCCGGCCCAAAGGACTCTGAGTCGTTCCCCAGCGCCACTCGCCCCCACCCGGATTCCCCCGCGCGAAACTCCCCGCGACACCGCACGTATGGTTCTCCAGGCACCACTCGCCCGTTTCACAGGAGCTCACGATGTTCGGACTGTTGGCCATTGCCGCCAGCCTGGCGGTCACCTGGGCCGGCTACACCGCCGCCCGCAATTTCGTCCGCCAGCGGCTGCGTTTCGTCGACGCAGCGCAGTCGGGCTGGGCCCCGATCCTCGCCGGACTCGGCGCCGCCATCATCGCCACCCCGCTGGCCGCCCTGCTGCCGCTGATCGGCTCCGGGACCGCCATCGCCTTCGGTGTGAGCGTCGGCATCGGCGTCGCCAACGGCCAGCGCGACATCAAGCGGTCACTCCCCAGCGGGTACTGACCGCACCAGTGACCACGGGCCGGCCCCATCGGTCCGCGTCCGCCCAGCGCTGGACACCACACGCCACGATCCGCCAACCCGGATCGTGGCGTGTGTCGTATCACCCGCCGGATCCCGGCCGGCGCGCTGTGCCGGCCATCGCGGCGGGATAGCTTCGGGCATGGATCGACGCGCCTTCGTGGCCGCTCTCGGCGGCATGCCGCTCACCCTCGATGCTGCCGCCCGCACCATCGTGACCGAGGCGAACCGGCACGTCGCCGGACTGGCACCCGATCTCGTCGCCGAGGACGAGACGTACTGGCTCAGGGTCCGCGCCGCATTCTCGCTGGATGCCAACCACGTCAACCTGAACTCCGGCAGCGTCAGCCCCGCGCCCCGTGTCGTCTCCGACGCCATGCAGCGCTACTGGACGCTGACCAACATGAGCCCCTCGTACTACGTGGACGAGCTGCTCTACCCCGAGGTGGAACTGGTGCGCCGGCGGCTGGCGGCGCTGTTCGGGTGCGACCCCGGCGAGCTCGCGCTCACGCGCAACACCAGCGAATCGCTGCAGATCGTGCAGATGGGGCTCCCGCTGTCGCGCGGTGACGAGATCGTGAGCACCACGCAGGACTACCCGCGCATGCTCACCGCATGGCGGCAGCGCGAACGGCGCGACGGCGTGGTGCTGAAGCTGGTGTCGTTCCCCGTGCCCCCGCCGTCGATGGATGACCTGGTCGCGCGGATCTTCGCCGCCGTCACGCCGCGCACGAAGGTCATCCACATCTGCCACATGACGTACACCACCGGGCAGATCTTCCCGGTGCGGCGCATCTGTGACGAGGCGCGGCGGCGCGGCATCACCAGCATCGTGGATGGCGGGCACACCTTCGCGCACTTCCCCTTCACGCGCGACGACCTGGGGTGCGACGTGTACGGCTCGTCGCTGCACAAGTGGCTGTGCGCGCCGGTGGGCAACGGCCTGCTGTACGTGCGCACGCCACTCATCCCGACGATCTGGCCGCTGCTGGCGGCCGAGCCCTCCCAGGACGGCGACATCCGGAAGTTCGAGGCCATTGGCACCTACCCGATCGCGCTGCGCACGGCAGTGAGCGATGCCGTCGGGTTCCACGAGGAGATCGGCGGCGAGCGGAAGGCGGCACGGCTGCGCTTCCTGCGCGAGCGGTGGATGCGCGCGGTGGAGACGCTGCCCGGCGTGCACCTGCTCACCAGCCACGACCCGCAGCAGGCGTGTGCACTGGGCGCGATGCGCCTCGACGGCATCGGCGCGCAGCAGCTCACCGACACGCTGCAGCAGCGCTGGGGCATCCACGTGCGGCCGCGCTTCGTGGCCGGTGAGTTCGAGTGCATCCGCGTGACCCCGAACGTCTTCACCCGGCTCGACGAGGTGGACCTCTTCGTCGAGGCCATCCGCACACTGGCCACCGCACGCCGCTGACCGAGCCATGCCCATCCCCCGTCGCGACTTCCTCCGCACCACCGCCGCCGGCCTCGCGCTGCTCGGCACCGGTACCGTGCCCCGCCTCGGCGGGGGCATCGACCGCCCGCGCCCGTCGCGCGCGCAGCTCGCGTGGCAGCGCGACGAACTGGCGATGTTCGTCCACTTCGGGGTCAACACCTTCACCGATCGGGAGTGGGGTGACGGCAGCGAGCACCCGTCGATCTTCCAGCCCACGGCGCTCGATGCGCGACAGTGGGCGCGCACGGCGAAGATGGCCGGCTTCAAGGCGATGATCCTCACCGCCAAGCACCACGACGGATTCTGCCTCTGGCCGACGAAGACCACCACGCACAGCGTGGCATCCAGTCCGTGGCGGGGCGGGCGCGGTGACGTGGTGCGCGAGTTCGTGGACGCCTGCCGCGCGGAGGGGCTCCGGCCCGGACTGTACCTGTCACCGTGGGACCGGCACGAACCGCGCTATGGCGACTCACCGGCGTACAACGACGTCTACGTCGCGCAGCTCACCGAGCTGCTCACGCAGTACGGGCGGATCCACGAGGTCTGGTTCGATGGCGCGAACGCCGAGGGGCCGAACGGCCGGCGACAGGTCTACGACTGGCCGCGCACCTGGGCGACGGTGCGGACACTCCAGCCCGACGCGGTGATGTTCTCCGACGCCGGGCCCGACGTGCGCTGGATCGGCAACGAGCGCGGCGCGGCGGGCACCACCAACTGGTCCACGGTGGATCCGCGGATCGTGACGGTGCCCGGGATGAGCGGCGACGAGGTCATGCGCTCGCTCCAGGACGGCGACCGTGACGGCACGGTGTGGCGCCCGGGTGAGACCGACGTCTCGATCCGGCCGGGGTGGTTCCACCATCCGGCCGAGGACGCGAAGGTGCGCACGGCCGACGACCTGGTGCAGCTCTACTTCACGTCGGTGGGGCGCAATTCCAAGTTGCTGCTGAACGTGCCGCCGGGTCGCGACGGGCGGTTCCACGCCACCGACGTGGCGAACCTGCTCGCGATGCGGGCGCAGCTCGATGCGATGTTCGCGCGCGATCTCACGCGCGGCGGCCTGCGCAGGTGGCGCAGCGACATCGCGGGTCGCGGCACGGCCGAGGTGACGCTGCCGGTGCCGGCCCGCGTGGGGATCATCGACCTGCGCGAGGACATCGCGCAGGGCCAGCGGGTGGCGCAGTACACGCTCGACGTGCACGATGGCTCGGCATGGCGCGAGCTGCAGCGCGGGACGACCATCGGCTACCGTCGCCTGGCGAGGGTGGAGGCCGGCGTGGTGCACCGCGTCCGCGTCCGCGTGGACGATGCACTGGAGCCGCCGCTGCCCGTGACGATCGGCTGCTACGCGGGCTGAGTGCGGCAGCCGTGCCCGGGTATCCGGCGCACGACACGCGCGCAAATCCCCGCCATCGGTAACAATGGTTTGACCGGAACGGTCGCGACCGTACCGCGTACTTACCTTCTCGCCTTCACGCTCCCGGTGCGGTCGTGTCGTCGCCCCGCCGCGTTTCGCGACTGCATGCTGCGGTCCCGCTGCACCGACACTCGCCATCGTCCTCCCGCACATGACCGCTCGTCATCACGACGCCCCGTCCCTGCGCGACAGCTGGCGGGCGGACCTCCCGGCCTCGCTCGTCGTCGTGCTCGTCGCGCTGCCACTCTGCCTCGGCATCGCGCTCGCGTCGGGCGCCCCGCTCGCCTCGGGACTCGTGGCCGGCGTGATCGGCGGCATCGTGGTCGGGGCACTGTCGAACTCGCAGCTGATGGTGAGCGGGCCCGCCGCCGGCCTCACGGCGATCGTGTTCGCCGGCATCGGCACCCTGGGCTCGTTCGAGAACTTCCTGGTGGCCGTGGTCATCGGCGGCGTGCTACAGGTGGGACTGAGCGTCGCCCGCGCCGGCGTGATCGGCTACTACTTCCCGAGTGCGGTGATCAAGGGAATGCTGGCGGCGATCGGCATCATCCTGATCCTCAAGCAGCTGCCGCACGCGGTGGGCTTCGATGCCGACTTCGTGGGTGACGAGTCGTTCGCGCAGCCGAACGCGGAGAACACCTTCACGGCGCTGGCGCACATGTTCCAGCAGACGCAGCTCGGCGCGGTGCTCATTGCCGCCGTGTCGCTGGCGGTGCTCATCGCGTGGAGCCGGCCGGCACTGAAAGTGCTGCGCGTCGTGCCGGCGCCGCTGGTGGTGGTGGTGCTGGGCGTGGCGCTGAACCAGCTCTTCGAGGCGTCCTGGCCCGCGCTCGCCGTGCGGTCGACCCACCTGGTGCAGCTGCCGGTGGCATCGTCTCCCGCCGGGTGGGCGGAGTTCCTCACCACGCCGTCCTGGGGCGCGCTGACCGCGGCCGCCACGTGGAAGCTCGGGGTGACGCTGGCGATCGTCGCCAGTCTCGAGACGCTCCTGAGCCTCGAGGCCACGGACAAGATGGATCCGTACAAGCGGGAATCGGACACGAACCGGGAGCTGATGGCGCAGGGCGTCGGCAACACGCTGTCCGGGCTGGTGGGCGGGCTCCCGCTGACGGGCGTCATCGTGCGGAGCGCGGCGAACATCGACGCCGGCGCGCGGACACGGTGGTCGGCCATCCTGCACGGCGTGCTGCTGCTGGTGGCGGTGCTCTCGATTCCCGCGGTGCTGAACCTGATCCCGCTGGCCGCCCTGGCGGCGATGCTCATTCACACCGGGTTCAAGCTTGCGGCGCCGGCGCTGTTCCGCACGGCCTGGCGCCAGGGGCGCGCGCAGTTCATCCCGTTCACCGTGACGGTGGTGGCGATCGTGCTGACCGACCTCCTGATCGGGATCGCGATCGGGCTGTCGGTGGCGGCGGCGTTCATCCTGGCGCAGTACCTGCGGCAGCCGGCCCTGCGCCTGATCAGTCCGCAGGGCACCGTGCTGAAGCGCTATGCCCTTCCGGACCAGGCGACATTCCTGTCGAAGGCAAACCTCGAAAGGACCCTGAGCGCGTTGCCGGAGGGGAGCCGGATCGAGATCGACGGCAGTCACACCACACGGTTCGACCATGACGTCCTGGAACTGCTGCACGGCTTCACCGCCACTGCCGCGCTCCGTGACATCGACTACCGGCTCGTGAACGTCCCGGCCGCCCTGACGACGCCCACCCACAGGCACTGAGCATGAAGCACTACGAAGAGCTGTTCGCGAACAATCGGAAGTGGGCCACCAACGCCGTCGCCACCGACCCGATGTACTTCGAGCGCCGGGCCGCCGGCCAGGAGCCGCACTTCTTCCTCATCGGCTGCTGCGACTCGCGGGTGCCCACCGAGGTGCTCACGGGAGCCAAGCCGGGTGAGATCTTCACGCACCGCAACATCGCGAACCAGGCGCACCCGAATGACCTGAGCATGCTGGCGGCGCTGGAGTACGCGGTGGAGTTCCTCGACGTGACGCACGTGCTGGTGTGCGGCCACTACGGCTGTGGTGGCGTGAAGGCAGCCACGGGGGCGCAGGGCCACGGCGTGGTGGACCACTGGCTGCACGTGATCCGCGACGTCTACCGCTGGCACCTGCCGGAGCTGGACGCGCTGCCCGACGAGACGGCGCGGGTGAACCGCCTGGTGGAGCTGAACGTCGTGGAACAGGTCTACCAGCTCTCGCGCACCCCGGTGGTGCAGCGCGCGTGGGCCAAGGGGAAGCGCCCGATCCTGCACGGCCTGGTGTACGACATCCACGACGGGCTGCTGAAGGACCTCGTGACGGGGCTCGACAGCGAGGAGAAGGTGCATGCGCTGCGGAGTGCGGTGACGGGGCCGACGTCGGTGCACACCGACCGGGCCTGACTCAGCCGGTCAGGGCACGCAGACGACGGCGGCCGGCGACGAGGAGCACGGCCGCACCGGCCACGCAGAGCCACCCGAACCAGTCACCGAAGCGCGTGTAGACGGTGCGGATTGGCGGGGGGACGACGGTGGTGACCAGCAGGCCAGCGCCGGGCATCCCGGCACTCGGGCGTTCCGCGATCACCCGCCCGTACGCGCTCGACACCGTCAGCAGCCCATCGCGCGACGATCGGATCACCATGAAGCCGTTCTCGACGCCGCGCACCATCGTCATGCGCGCGGCGAGCGTGCGGTCGACGGTGAAATCCCATGCCGGCACCAGCACCACGGCCACGTCGCGCGCACCGTACTCACGGGCAAACGAGGCGAAGTGCATGTCCTTGCAGATCGCCAGTCCGGCCCGGAATCCGCTCACGTCGCGGACGGCGAAGTTCGTGCCTGCCCGATAGGCGCGTTCCGGAGGGGCGAGATGGTGCTTCAGGTAGGCATCGTCCAGCCTGCCGTCCGCACCGAACAGCCACGCGAAGTTCTCCGGCGGGCCACCACCATCGATGGTAATCGAGGCCAGCAGGCCGACGCGCTGCGCTGCGGCCAGGTCGCTGAAGTACCGCTGCCACTCGCCGGCACCGGCCGGTGTCGTGACTGCGATCTTCTCCGGCAGCACCACCAGCCGTGCTCCCTGCGCCGCAAGTTCCGCCACCCTGGCCGCGTACGCCGACCGGATCGCCCCGATGTAGGGAGCCCTGGCCTGCAGGCCGATCGCGTCGTCGATCGCCACGAGGCCGATCGTGACCGAGGGGCCGGCCTGACGCTGACGGAGGCGCGCGGCGCCGAACGCCATTGTCACGGCGAGCGTGAGCATCACGGCGATGCACGCCCTGACGGTGCCCCGTGGCCGACGACCGTGCAGCAGCACGAACGCAATGGCCGACGGGACGAGCGTGAGCACGAACAGCAGGCCCGGCACTCCGAGTATCGACGTGACCTGCAGCAGCGGCAGCATCCCGACCTGCGTGTAGGCGTAGCTGTTCCAGTTGCCGTCTGGCAGCGCGTGGGCCATCACGGTGTCGACCGCCGTCCAGAGCAACGGCAACGCGAGCATGCCCGGCACCACGGACGCGTGCCGCAGGTGTCGCTGCGCCGCGTTCAGGATCCCGGCCAGCACCAGTGCCAGCGCCCCGCTGACCCCGATCGCCAGGCCCGCTGGCATTATCCGCGTCAAGGCGGACAGGTTCCCCGACTGCGCGACCAACGCAGCAAGGACCATGAGCCAGCGGGTGCGCGCGTGTGGCGAACGACTTGCCAGCACCAGTGCAGGCACCGGTGCGACCCAGGCCAGCCAGGCCACCGGCTCGAGCTGCACCACCAGCCGAAGGAGCACCCCGCACCCAAGCGCGAGCGCGACGCTGGTGCCGAGCGAGAGCGACGGCGCGGGCGCAGACACAGCCTGACGTGACACCATGATCACGGGAGCAAAAGAGGGATCGGCGACCAGAGCACCGGCATCGCCACCTACGGATAGATTTGGCACGAGTGTCACCGAGACCGCCAGCAGGCCAGGCCGGCGCCACAGGCGGGCGACGTCCTGAGACAGCTGCCTCACCGATGGAGCCGTCACATGCGCACGTTCCTGTCCGGATACTCGGTGGCGAGCGTCGCTGCGGCGCTGGTCGTCGGCTGCACGCTGTCCGCCCAGCCGACCCCCTTCGACATCGTCATCCGCGGCGGCCGCGTGCTCGACCCCGAGTCGGGGCTCGACGCCATCCGGGCCATCGGCATCCGCGGCGGGCGCATCGCGGCGATCAGCACCGGGGCGCTCACGGGGCGGCGCGTGATCGACGCCCGCGGGCTCGTCGTCTCACCCGGCTTCATCGACCTCCACTCGCACGGCCAGGACGACGAGAACTACCGCGTGATGGCGATGGATGGCGTCACCACCGCGCTGGAGCTCGAGGCCGGCACCGCCGACGTGGCGAAGTTCTATGCCGACCGCGCGGGACGGGCGCTGATCAACTTCGGTGCCGCCGCCAGCCACATCAAGGCGCGCATGACGGTGCTGCACGACGCCGGCATCGCGAGCAACACGCTCCTCCCGCTCGACTCGGCCGGCTACGTCGTCGCCACGGCGGCGCAGGTGGCGGAGATGCGCCGCTTCATCGAGCGGGGACTCGACGCCGGCGGGCTGGGCGTGGGCATGGGACTGCAGTACACGCCGGCCGCCACGCGGCAGGAGGTGCTCGAGGCGTTCCGCAGTGCCGCCAGCCGCGCGGCGCCGGTGTTCGTGCACACACGCTCGTGGGGGGATGCGGAACCGGGCAGCTCGGTGGAGAGCTACCTCGAGGTGATCGGCGCCAGCGCGATCACCGGCGCACCGCTGCATATCGTGCACCTGAACAGCACCAGCCTGTCCAACACCCCACACACGCTCGCGATGGTGGCCGAGGCACGGCAGCGCGGCCTGGACGTGACGACGGAGGCGTACCCGTACGTGGCCGGTGCGACGGAGCTCTCGTCGCCGCTGCTCGACCGGTACATGAACGCGCCCGACAGCGTCTTCGGCTCGCTGATGCTGGTGCGCACCGGCGAGCGCCTGACCCGGGAGACCTTCCTGCGCAACCGGAAGAATCCCGGTGAGAAGGTCATCCTGTTCGTGAACACGCCGGCGATGGAGGCGATGGCGATCACGAGTCCCCTGACCGCGATTGCCAGCGACGGGCGGATCGAGGACGGCAAGGGACATCCGCGCACCGCGGGCACCTTCGCACGGGTGCTCGGCCACTATGTGCGTGAGACGCAGCAACTCACGCTGATGCAGGCCGTGACGAAGATG
Organism: Gemmatimonadaceae bacterium; assembly: GCA_020851035.1. Classification (NCBI taxonomy): domain Bacteria; kingdom Pseudomonadati; phylum Gemmatimonadota; class Gemmatimonadia; order Gemmatimonadales; family Gemmatimonadaceae; species Gemmatimonadaceae bacterium. The sequence continues at coordinate 463,814 of JADZDM010000021.1, forward strand.
ACGCTCCTGCCGGCGCGGCGGCTCGAGCGGCGGGCGCCCGTGTTCCGTGGCAAGGGACGGCTCCGGGTGGGGGCCGATGCCGACATCGCCGTGTTCGATCCCGCCACGGTGATCGACCGCGCGACGTACGCGCAGCCGGCGCTGCCCTCTGCCGGGTTCCGGTTCGTGCTGGTCCACGGTGTGCCCGTCGTGTCCGACGGGGCACTGGTCTCCGGTGTGTTTCCCGGTCGCGGGGCGCGCGCGCCGGAGCGCTGACGGACGCGGGTACATTCCGGCATGCCCGGACGGACCCGCACCCCGCACGCGACCGCGACCATCAGCACGCCCGAGTCCCGCGCGGCCGACGCCGCGGCGTTCGTGCGCAGGTATCGCTGGCTGATCCTGCTCGGCCTGATCACGGCGGCGATCATGGAGGTGCTGGACACCACCATCGTCAACGTCGCGCTGCCGCAGATGGCCGGCAACCTGAGTGCGACGCAGCAGGAGATCGGCTGGGTCAGCACCGGCTACATCCTCGCGAACGTGATCTTCCTGCCGATGACGGCGTTCTTCGCGTCCCGGTTCGGGCGGCGGCGCTACCTGACGGCATCGATCCTGCTGTTCATCGTCGCCTCGGTGGCGTGCGGCTTCTCGACCTCGCTGATCCAGCTGGTGTTCTGGCGCATCGTGCAGGGCGCCGGCGGCGCCGCGCTGCTCTCCACCGCACAGGCCACGCTGCGCCAGATCTTCCCGAAGGAGGAGCAGGGCCTGGTGCAGGCGGTGTTCATGCTCGGCGTGATCGTGGCCCCGACGCTTGGCCCCACCCTTGGCGGGTGGATCACCGACAACTACACCTGGAACTGGTGTTTCTTCATCAACCTGCCCATCGGCATCGTGTCGATGTTTCTGGTGAGCAGCTTCCTGCGCGACCCACCGGACCAGCAGGCGCACACCGGTGACGTGGACTGGCTTGGCATCGCGCTGCTGTCCGTCGGCGTGGGCTGCCTGCAGTACGTGCTGGAGGAGGGCAACGCGAAGGACTGGTTCGAGGATGGCCTCATCGTGCGCCTCTCGGTCGTGGCGGCGGTGTCGATCGGCACGATGCTCTGGTGGGAGCTGCACCCGCGCAACACGCACCCGGTGGTGAACTTCCGGGTGCTGAAGAACCGGCAGCTGTCATCGTCGCTGTTCCTGTTCATCGCACTCGGGTTCGGGCTCTACGGCGGCGTGTTCCTGTTCCCGCTGTTCGCGCAGGGCATCCTGCACTTCACGCCGACCGAGACCGGTCTGGTGATGCTGCCAGGCGGCCTGGCCACGATGGCCAGTGCGCTGCTGTGCGGTGCCCTGCTCAACGGCGCGAAGCCCAAGGCCGACCCGCGGGTGCTGATCGCCCTCGGCGTGCTGCTCTTCGCGATCTCGATGTGGCAGATGGGGTCACTCACGACCGCCGCCGGCGCCGATGACGTACAGACGGCGCTGCTGATCCGCGGCTTCGGCCTGGGCCTGCTGTTCGTGCCGATCAACAGCGTCGCCTACGCCAGTATCAAGCCGAGCGAGGCACAGCAGGCGGCGGGGCTGATCAACCTCTCGCGCCAGCTTGGCGGCGCCTTCGGCATCGCGGTGCTGGCCAACCAGGTGGCCAAGCACACCGCCATCCATCGCGGCGACCTGATCGCCTCGGTCACCGCCGGTGGCCTGCTGGCCGAGGAACGGGTGCGGATGATGGCGCAGGCATTCCTCTCGCGCGGCATGGATGCGCAGGCCGCGCACCAGGCGGCGCTCTCGGCGCTCAACGGGCAGGTGCAGCGCCAGGCGATGATGCTCAGCTTCAACGACGCGTGGTTCTTCGTGCTGCTGGTGTTCCTGCTGGTGTCGCCGTCGATCCTGCTGCTGCGGAAGCCGGGCGCAGGACCGAAGCCGGTCGTCGAGGCGCACTGACCCGACGGCTCGAGCGCAGTCTGGCATCGTGAACGGCTCTGAGGCGCACTGACCCGACGGCTCGAGCGCAGTCTGGCATCGTGAACGGCTCTGAGGCGCACTGACCCGACGGCTCGAGCGCAGTCTGGCATCGTGAACGGCTCTGACGCAAAGACGCAAAGGGCGCGAAGGACGCAAAGAGGTTTGCGCCACGTGCCACGTCTTGCGTGCCACGCCATGAAGAAGGCTGTGGGAACTGCGGTTGCGGTTGCAGTTCCCACAGCCTTCTTGGGCTCCTCGTTTCGCCGACAGATGCCGTGCGACAGGACTCTTTGCGTGCTTTGCGCTTCTTCGCGTCTTTGCGTCTTTGCGTCTTTGCGTCAAAGCTGTTCAAAGATGCCCGCCGATCACGAACGTCAGGACGACGCAAGCAGACCGTGACACCACGCGACGAGGCGCGAAAGCATGCCCTTCGCGCTCGCGAAGAAGTCGGGCGCGAAGTAGTCGTGCATGGCGTCAGCGGGCGTGATGATGGCCACCTCGGGGCCGGTGCCACGGTGCAATGCCTTCACGAGGAACTCGCGCTCGGCGGCGATGCGGCCGAAGAGCGACAGGCGCAGCTGCACGGTGCCCGGCGCGGTGTCGAACGACTGGCGCACCAGCACCAGCAGGTGCGTGCCACCACGTGCGGCGAGCGGATCACCCTCGTCGATCGCGACGGACGGGAGCAGCAGGTCGCGCCGCCCCGCCGTGCCATCCGACCGGATGGTGATGCCGGCATCGAGTTCGACCAGGATCTCGGCACGCCGCGCGTCGAGCTCGGATGGCGACATGCGGCCGTCACCGTCCGCGTCCCAGCGATGGAGCGCCGAGACGGGGACCGAAAGGGCGGCGAACACCGCGTTGTCGCGCACGTTGAGCGTGCCCTGCTGCGCCGGCATGAGGTGCGCATGCGCCGGTGTCGCACGAAGCAGCAGGGCGACTGCGAGCGCCACCAGCCGATCTACGTTGCGCATCACCCGGCCCCGACGGCGCCCTTCACGCAGCGCTGGATGTACGGGAACGTGTCGGTGATGTAGTAGTGGTAGGTGCCGTTCGGGAACTCCGGCGTCACGCCCGTGCGCCCGTTGCACTCGTCCAGGTCACCACTGCCCGCCGCGTACTCGTAGTCGGCCGTGAAGGTGCCCATCGGAAAGATCGACACCGCCGGGCGGCCCGCCTCCGGCGTCGCCTTGAGGCGCCAGCTCGGCACCATCGCGCGCACCGCGGACGTCGCGCTGGTGGCGGTCGCATATCCGTAGCGGGCATACACGGGGAAGCCATCGACGCTGAAGCCGACGAGCGTCATCGCGACGCCCTTGTTCAGCTTCGTGAGGTACGCCTCCGGCATGCCATGGTAGTGGTACTGCCCGTTCGGCTGCGTGTGGGCATTGCTCTCGTCGGTGCCGAAGACGAAGGCGCCGCCGATCGCCTCGAGCCGCCACGGATCCGTGGTGCCACCGATCGCGTTGCAGCCCGCTCCCGGTGCGGTGGAGGTGGCCGTCGGCGCACACGAGCCGGCGGTGGCGGGATCGAGCTTCACGCCGTTCAGCGCGTAGCCCGGCACGAACGTCAGGCCGGTCGTGATGCTGGACTGGAGCACCGGCGCGAGGCGCATGGACACGTGAACCGACTGCACCGACATGGCAGTTGCGAACGAGCCGGAGGTCACCGGGTGGTTCGGGATGCCGTTCGCGGTGAGGGTGCGTGTGATGCCGGCGCAGGTCCACTGCGAGGTGCTGGGGGCGTTGACCCGCGTGCTGCCGTTGAACTCCGAGATGCTGAGGCCGCAGGCGACACCGAGTGAGGTGCCGGGATCGGTGGGCGTGGTGGTGGGGTCGTCGGACGAACCGCACGCCTGCATGGCGGTGAGCCCGCAGAGGGCGATGAGGGACGTGGTGCGCATGGAAGCCTCTGGGGTGGAGTGTGCCGGTCACGGCAGGGCGACGGTTGGACACCGGCAGCCAGTCGGTCATTCCCCGACATCGGGCGTTCCCCCGACTGTCCAGCGCCCGGGCACCGGCGCACGTTTGGCGATCGGGGACCGTCGTCCCCGCCCATCCACCGTGCCGGAGCCCACCCGATGACCCGATCCACCCTCCGCAGGCTGCTCCTCACCGCCGGGCTCGCGCTCGGCGCCGTCCCCACCCCGGCCATCGCCCAAGGCGGCGGCCCGCTCCCCGACAGCATCAAGGCCAGGCGCTGGGCCACCGAGAACGAGCTCCAGTCGCTGGCGGTCGTCAACCGCAAGGTGATGATCCGCATGCGCGACGGCATCCGCATCCCGGCCGACATCTACGTGCCCAGGGACTCGACGAAGAAGTACCCGGCGATCTGGTCGCGCACGCCGTACAACTTCAACTACTGGGACGTGCAGAACGGCGTGCCGCGCGACATGAGTGCGGCGCTCTACGCCATCAAGCGCGGGTACGCCTGGGTGGACATGCAGGAGCGCGGGCACTTCTTCGCCGAGGGGAACTACGACATCCTCGGCGCACCGCTGTCCGATGGCGATGACGAGCTGAAGTACCTCACCAGCCAGCGCTGGTCGAACGGCAAGGTCGGCGCGACCGGCTGTTCCTCCACCGCCGAGTGGCAGCCGGCCGTCGCCTCGCTCGGCAACCCCGGCTTCGCCGCCATGAACGTGCAGGGGTTCGGCGCCGGCGTGGGCAAGATCGGGCCCTACTGGGAGATGGGGAACTGGTACCGCGGCGGGGCGGTGCAGATGCTCTTCATCGACTGGCTGATGGGTGAGCAGAACCAGGTGCGTCCGATGTTCCCGGCCAGCACCACGCAGGAAGAGCTGATCCGCGTGTCGAAGTCGTTCGACCTCGCACAGCGGCTGCCCCCCGTGGACTGGGCCAAGGCCTTCTGGCACCTGCCCACCATGGACCTGATCAAGAACCTGGACGGCCCGCACGGCATCTTCGCCGACTCGATGCCCGTGGCCACCGGCGGGGCGATGATCCGGCGCGCGCCGAACGATCCCGCCTGGCGCCGTGGCGGGCTGTGGCACGAGGACATGCCGATCAACATCCCCGGCCTCTGGTTCATGTCGTGGTACGACGTGTCGACAGGCCCGAACATCGCGATGTACAACCACGTCGTGCAGACGGCGAAGGGCACCGGTGCCGGCAACCAGTGGATGATCATCGCCCCGGTCGCCCACTGCTCGTACACGCGCGCCACCGAGCACACCGTGGTCGGCGAGCGGGACATGGGTGACGCCCGCCTCGGCTACCAGAACATCGTCTACACCTTCTTCGACCAGTTCCTGAAGGACAACGGCAGCCGCGGCATGGACACCATCCCGAAGGTGCACTACTACGTGATGGGGAAGAACGAGTGGCGGACCTCCGACCGGTGGCCGGTGAAGGACGCGTCACCGTTGACCTTCCACCTAGGCAGCGGCGGCAATGCCAACACGCTCGATGGCGACGGGCGCCTGGCGCTCGCCCCGCAGCGCAGCGACAAGCCGGACCGGTTCGCCTACGACCCGATGAAGCCCGTGATGTCGCTCGGTGGAAACGTCTGCTGCCAGGGCAACGCGGTGCGCGCCGGTGCCATGGACCAGCGCCCGACCGAGGCCCGTCCCGACGTGCTGGTGTACACCTCCGAGCCCTTCGCCGAGGGCATGGAGCTGAGTGGGCCGATCATCCCGACGCTCTACGTGTCCTCGGACGCGAAGGACACGGACTTCACGGTGAAGGTGATCGACGTCTACCCCGACGGCCGCGCCTACAACCTGGACGAGTCCATCCAGCGCATGCGCTACCGCGAGGGATACGACAAGCCGCCGGTGATGATGGAGAACGGCAAGGTGTACAAGGTCACGTTCCAGCCGCTGAACACCAGCAACTGGTTCGCCCCGGGCCATCGCCTGCGCATCGAGGTGTCGAGCAGCAACTTCCCGCGCTTCGACCGCAACCTGAACACCGGGGGCGACAACTTCAGCGAGACGCAGGGCGTGGTCGCCAACAACGTGGTGCACCACTCGGCGCGGTACCCGTCCACGATCACGGTGACCGTCGTGAAGCCGACGGTCGTTCCGTGACCGTGCGGAGATCGTAAACGGCTTTGACGCAAAGGCGCAAAGGGCGCGAAGGACGCAAAGAGTCCCGGCGCGCTGCAGCTGTCGGCGAAGCGCGTGGCGTGAACGTGCTGGGGGAACTGCAACGGCAACTGCAGTTCCCCCAATGCCCTTCTTTCGCATGCCGCAGACACGGACCGTCTGCGCAGACCGCTTTGCGTCCTTCGCGCCCTTTGCGCCTTTGCGTCAACGCGGTTCGAGATGCCATCGCGACGCAGACGCCTGAGAGTGTTGCCAATGTGGTGTCAGGGGGCATTTTGGATCCGGCGGGGCACGCGGGATGCCCCGACTTCACCCTTGCCCTGGGGTATACATGTCGACCGATGCACCGCGCGAGGGCACGGCACCGCCTCGCGACGCCCTCACCCGCCGTGAGTTCTCGAAGGTGGCCGCGGGCCTCGCGCTCGCGCCCGGGCTGATCGAGTCACACCTCGCGACACCGGCGCCGCACGCCGCCAGCACGGCGGCGTGGCCCGGGTACGACGGGGCCATGGTGATCGACTTCCTGGCCAGCGCCGGGCCGTTCAACACCCCAGTCTCCGTGGATGCGCTCACACCGGAGATGCTGCGCAATGTGCAGGAGTCCGGCATCACGGCGATCAACCTCACCATCGGCGGCCGCAATCCGGAGGAGGTGTTCACCACCATCGCGCGCTGGGAGCGTGACCTCGAGCGTCATCCCGGCGTGCTGATGAAGATCCGCACCAGCAGCGACCTGCAGGTGGCGAAGCGCGAGCGGAAGCTCGGCCTGATCTACGGCTTCCAGGATGGCGTGGCGATCGACCGTGACCTGTCCCGTGTCGCACTGTACCACGCCTTCGGGCTGCGCATCGTGCAGCTCACCTACAACGTGCGCAACCTGTTCGGCGACGGCTGCCTGCAGCCGGAGAACGGTGGCCTCACGCCCCTCGGCCGCGAGCTGGTCGAGCGGCTCAATGCGCAGGGCGTGATCGTGGATCTCGGCCACTGCGGCCAGCGCACGACCGCCGAGGCCATCGCGCACTCGGGGAGGCCGGTGGCGATCAGCCATTCCGCGTGCCGGGCCATCGCCGACCGGCCGCGCAGCAAGCGGGATGCCGAGTTGAAGGCGATGGCCGACAAGGGCGGCGTGATCGGCCTCTACCTCATGCCCTTCCTCTCGATGCAGGGCCAGCCCACGTCCGACGACCTGTTGCGCCACATCGAGCATGCCGTGAACGTGTGCGGCGAGGACCATGTCGGTATCGGGAGCGACCTCTCGATCACGCCGCACGTGGTGGACGACGCGTACATGCGCACGCACCGCACCTTCGTCGAGGGCCGGCTCAAGGCCGGCATCGCCGCGCCGGGTGAGGACCCCGACGTGCCGATGTTCGTCTCGGACCTCAACACCCCGCGGCGCATGGAGCGCATCGCCGAGAAGCTGCAGCAGCGCGGGCACGGGGCGGCGCGGATCGAGAAGATCCTCGGGGGCAACTTCGCCCGCCTCATCCGGGACACCTGGCTTCGCTAGTGTCGGGCATCGCTGAACAGCGTTGACGCAAAGACGCACAGGGCGCGAAGGACGCAATGAGGTCCGCGCAACAGGTCGGTTTCTGCGAGGCACACCACAAGACGGGCTGGGGGAACTGCAGTTGCCGTTGCAGTTCCCCCAGCCCTTCATACCCATCGCTTCACCAACATGTGGAGCGCGACAGAACCATTGCGTCCTTCGCGCCCTTAGCGCCTTTGCGTCAAAGCCGTTCAGGATGCCCGCAGAACGCGCGAGCTAGAACCGGAAGCCGTAGCCGACGCTGAGCAGCCAGGGATCGACCTTCACCTTCGAGACCGTCGTGCCGGCCGACTTCACGTCGCTGCCGATCGTCACCTTCTTCACGTCGAAGTTGATGAACTGGCCCGGGCGCACCTGCACATCCGCACCCACCTGGCCAGCCACGCCGAGCGAGAAGTCGTCGAGCGTCAGCGCACCGACACCCGGCACGGCGATCTTGTCCTTCATGATCAGCGTCGCGTTCACGCCGACGCCCACGTATGGGCGCACCACGCCGGCCGGCAGGAAGTGGTACTGCGCCAGCAGCGACGGCGGGAGGTGGTAGAACGTGCCGATCTTGTTGCCATTGAGCTTCACGTCCTGCTTCTGCGGATACGTCAGCACCAGCTCGGCGGCAAAGTGCGGCGCGAAGAAGTACGAGATGTCGACTTCGGGGAAGATCTTGCTGTTGATCGTGATCTTGTCGGCGGCGACGCCGAGCGACGGGATCGCATCCGACTGGTTGGCCGGCGTCAGCGACAACGCGCGCAGGCGGATCATCCAAGGGCCTTCCGCGGCCTTGGTCTGCGCGGCGGCCGGGAGGGTGATGGTGAGAAGGGCACCCAGGACGAGGGAGGAACGAAGGAAGCGCATTCAGGACTCCATGTGACGGTTGAACTTCGTACCGTCACTCTACCGCACCTGTCCCTCACCGACAGTCAGGCAGCGCACGTAACCGGTGTAGGGGTTGCACCCTGCATGGGGGTTACCTGACGCGCGCGTGTCGCCTCGCTTTCCGTGGCGCCACCGGCGCCTGCAGCAGCGCACCATCGAGCGTCAGTGCCCCGCTGAAATAGTCGGTGGCCCACGCCGGACGCACGCGGTCCAGCAGCATCGCGTACGCCGCGCCCACGGGATAGAACGCCACCCGCCGTGCCACCGCCATCGGCAGCACGGTCGCCGCGGTGCGGATCTCGTGCTCGAGCGCATCGGCTTCGTCGGCATAGCTCGTGAAATCCGGGAGCGCGCGCATGGCAGCGGAGGGTTCGGCCAGCCGGCTGGCGAGTCGGGCCACGCGCAGCTCGATGTAGCGGGCCACCCCTTCCTGCCACATCTGGAAGCCCAGGTAGCGGTAGTCGGCTGGCGTGAGTGCGGCTTTCAGCGCGGTGCGGGTGGCGATCACCTGACCCAGCGCGGCCGCCGGCACCGGCGACGCCGTGCCCGTGGGTGGTGGCGCGAACGCGGCGGCCAGGAGCGCGGCGGTGAACGCCGCGAACCGCGTGCGCACCTGCGGCGCCTGATATGGAAACGGGAACGACAGCATCCACTGACCCGTCTCGTCCCCCCGCGCGAGGTCGATCGCCCTGAGTGCAGGCTGGTAGGACGGGTGCGACATTTGCAGCTGGTGGAAATGCTCGTGCATCACGGTGAGCACCCATTGCGTGGAGCGCCGCCCGGTGGGCCCTGCCCCGCCCACGACCACCGTGTTCACGCCCCCGACGGCGGGGAAGGTGGCCAGCAGCGTTGGTGGCAGGGTGGGCGCGCGCCGGTACACCTCCGTACCGAGCACGGAATCGAATCCGGCGCGCACGAAGTCCGGCGTCGGTGCGGGGTGGTGGAGCAGGAACTCCGCGTCGGGGGTGAGCAGCAGCACCGCGAACGGCGCGGTGCCCCAGCCGCGCCAGGCGCTGTCGCCGATCGACCGCACGAGGCGGAACGCCTCGGCCAGCCTGACTCGGTCGCCCGCAGGCAGCGTGATGTCCTGCGCGCAGAGTGGCGCGCCCGGAACGACCGCGAGCAGCGCGGCCAGCAGCAGTGATCGCATGAAGCACCCAGGAGAAGTCGGTCCCGCCACAAGATGGACCAGGCTGCGACGCAGTGCGACGTCCTGGGGGTTGCCGTGCACGGCGACACGTCGATTGCCGCCGTCCGCGCGCGCGGGCAAGTTCCGCGTGGCCCAGGCCGGAACCGCCCTGCCACCACACCCGGATGCCTCGCATGTCCCCTTCCCCGTTCCATCGTGTGGCCTGCCGGCTCACGACGCTGACGCTCGGCGCCGTGCTGTTCGGCGGCTTCGCTGACGCCCATGCGCAGGCACCGCGCGCCACCGTGGATCCGCGCCTCACCGCGTCACTGCCCTGGCGGAACCTCGGACCCTTCCGCGCCGGACGCGTCAGCGCGGTGACCGGCGTGATCGGACAGGCCGGCACGTTCTACGCCGGCTTCCCCGGCGGCGGCCTGTGGAAGACGACCAGCGCCGGCACCACCTGGGTCCCCGTGTTCGACGCGGTGCGCGCCACGTCGTCCATCGGTGCCGTCGAGGTCGCGCCGTCAAACCCCGACGTGGTCTACGTCGGCACCGGGGACATGATCACCGGCGGCACGCTCGACCTGGGGAACGGGATGTACAGGTCCACCGACGCCGGCCGGACCTGGACGTCCATCGGCCTCGAGGCGACGAAGCACATCCAGACCATCCTGGTGGACCCGCGCGCGGCCGACGTGGTGCTGGTGGGCGCGCTGGGCGACCACATCACGGCCAATGACATGCGCGGGGTGTTCCGCAGCACCGATGGCGGGCGCTCATGGACGAAGACGCTGTACCTGGACGACCAGACCGGCATCGCCAAGCTGGCGCGCGCGCACGACATGCCCGACGTGATCTTCGCCACCACCGTGCGCCACTGGACCCCGCCCGGCTACACCGTCGGCAAGTACCGCTCGTGGCAGTTCGGCACCGCCCGCATGGCCGGTGACACCAGCGCCACGCGCACGACCCTCTGGAAGTCGCTCGATGGCGGCGTCACGTGGAGGAAGCTCCCGGGCACCGGGCTCCCGGCCCTCGAGGGGCGCACCTCGCTGGCGGTGGCCATCGGCACCGACGCGCAGCGCGTGTACCTCATCACCAACACCGCCCTGCATCGCTCCGATGACGGCGGCGCGACGTGGCGCCAGGTGGCGGCCGACGACGCGCGCATCCGCAACGGACAGGGTGGCTACTCGTGCGGCGTCTACGTGGACCCGAAGGACCCCGACGTCGTCTACACCATCAACACCGCCGCCTACCGCAGCACCGACGGCGGCCTGACCTTCACCGGCATCAAGGGCGCGCCCGGCGGCGATGATCCGCAGCAGCTGTGGATCGATCCCACCAACGGCTCGCGCATCCTGATGGGCCTGGACCAGGGCGCGACGGTGTCGCTCGACGGCGGTGCGACGTGGAGCCCATGGTACAACCAGTCCACCGAACAGCTGTACCACCTCGCCGCCGACAACACCTACCCGTACTGGGTCTACGCCACCCAGCAGGACGCCGGCGCAATCCGGACGCGCAGCCGCGGCAACTACGGCGCCGTCACGATCTTCGACTGGAACTCAGTGAACGGCTGGGAATGGGGAAGCATCGTGCCCGACCCGCTGGACCCGCAGGTGGTGTACTCCACCGGCACCGGCGTGGTGAAGGTGACGTACCCCAGCGAGCAGCACATCAACGTCAGCCCCGGCATCGATCCGTCCGCGCAGGCGCGCTCGTCGGGCTCCCTGCCGCTTGCCTGGGCCCCGTGGAACCAGCGCCTGCTGCTGGCCGGCCTGAACTTCGTGACCGGCACCACCGACGCCGGAGCGCACTGGACGCGCATGAGCCCCGAGCTTGGCATTCCCGCCGGCATGGACTCGGCGACCGCAGCGCGCACCCACGGTGGCCGCGGCGCGATCGAGTCGATCTCCGCATCGGCGAGGAGCGCGGGCGAGATCTGGGTCGGCACCACCAACGGCATGATCCATGTCACGCGCAACGCGGGGTCGCACCTGGGCCGACGTGAGCATCGCCGCGCTGCCCGACCCGCGTCGTGCCAACATCTCGTCGATCGAGGCCTCACCGCACGTGGCCGGCACGGCCTACGCCGCGGTGGAGTACGCGTTCAGCGGCGATCACACGCCGTACCTCTTCCGCACCCGCGACTTCGGGCGTACCTGGACGAAGATCATCACCGGCCTGCCGGTCGATGAGCCGAGCGGCAGCCTGGCACGTGTGGTGCGCCCCGATCCGGTCAGGCGCGGGCTGCTCTACGCCGGCACCGAGAGCAGCGTCTACGTCTCGTTCGATGATGGGGACACCTGGCAGTCGCTGGCGAACAACCTGCCGAACACCTCGGTCCGCGACCTGCTGGTGAAGGGCAACGACCTGCTGGTGGCCACGCACGGGCGCGGCATCTGGGTGATGGACGACATCTCGCGGCTGCGGCAGGTCACGCCCGCCATCGCCGCATCGCCCGTGCATCTCTTCACACCCGGTCTGGCCACACGCGTGCGCCGCAACGTGAACGACGACACGCCGCTCCCGCCGGAAGTGCCGCATGCCGACAACCCGCTCGATGGTGTGATCATCGACTACTGGCTGGAGTCCGCGGCCAGCGCGGTGACGCTGGATGTGCTCGATGCCTCCGGCACGATCATCCGGCACTACTCGAGCGACGCGATCACGCCGGTGCCGGAGGCGGCGCGGCCTCCGCATCCGAACTTCTGGGTCGAGGTCCTGCACCCGCTTCCCACCACTGCCGGTCCGCATCGCGTGAACTGGAACCTGCGGCACGATGCACCGCCCGCGTTCTCGCACGGGTTCGAGATCAACGCCACTCCGGGGCGCACTCCCGCGACGCCGGAAGGCCCGCTCGCCCTGCCCGGCACGTACACGCTGCGTCTCCCGGCGAACGGCGTCACCAGCACCGCGCGCGCGGCGGTGCGCAACGATCCACGTTCGCGAGCCACCGCGGCGGCGCTGACGGCACAACACGCACTGCAGGTTCAGATCACCGACCGCATGCGTGCCGCGTACACGGCGCAGGCGCAGGTGACTGCGCTCCGCGCCTCGCTGATGCAGGCGTCAACGGGCACCAACGGTGACGTCACGGCAGCGATCACCTCGTTCCGCGCCACGCTCGACTCCGCCGTCGGCACCGAGCGCCGTGCGACGTTCCACGGCATCAACGAGAGCCTTGCCAGTCAACTCGGGGGCCAGGAACACGCCGACCACGCCCCCAACGCCCCCATGCTCGCCGCGTTCGCCGCTGCGTCCCGCCAGCTCACCACCGCGCAAGCCGCCTGGGCGCGCGTGCTCCAGCGCGACCTCCCCGCGCTCAACACCAGGCTCGCGCGCCTTGGGGTCGGTGCGGTTCGTGCACCATGAACAGCTTTGACGCAAAGGCGCAAAGGGCGCGAAGGACGCAAAGGACTCTGTGCGTGCGGCAACGGCCTGCGTGACCCAATGCTGAAAATACTGCAGGAACTGCATGAGCTGGCTCGCAGTTCCAACAGCGTTTCCCCGAACGACGAGGAACTCTGCTGCGCGCGCAGATCGCTTTGCGTCCTTCGCGCCCCTTTGCGCCTTTGCGTTGAAGCAGTTGCAGTTGCCTTATCGTTGTCGTTGCTGTCGCAGCAGGAACTCAGCGCTTGCCGCGATACTCGATCATCGACAAGCCGGCGTCGGCGTTCTTGGCGAACCACGCCTTGCCGTACTCCAGCACGTAGATCCGCCCGTCCGGCCCCATCTCCATGTCGATCGGCGCCGAGAACGAGTCGCGCGGCGCGAACGGCTCCATGGCCTCGTAGTCACCGTTGGGACGCAGCGTCACGGCCATGATCCAGTGCCGGATCCAGTCGTAGATGAAGAACTTGCCGTCGTAGTACTGTGGGAGGGCGGTGCCGCGTGCGCCCGTGAACAGGTCGAAGTGATAGACCGGGCCGGCCATCGCCGTACGGCCCCCCTTGCCCACCTGCGGGAAGTCATGGCTGTCGCCGTACGGGTACCAGATGAACGCCGGCTGCGCCGGCGGCAGGTCGCGGATGCCAGTGTTGTTGAGCGACTCGTTCTTCGGCGCGGCCGCGTCGTACACGGGCCCGCTCTCGCCGGTGGCGTAGTTCCACTTGTGGTAGGCGTAGTTGTTGCCCACGAACAGCGGCCAGCCGAAGTTGCCCGCCACACGCGCCTGGTTCACCTCGTCGTAGCCGCGCGGACCGCGCGTCGCGAGGGTGTCGTCGGCAGCGTCCGGTCCCACCTCGCCCCAGTACAGGAACCCCGACTTCTGGTCCACCGAAATCCGGTACGGATTGCGGTTGCCCATCACGAAGATCTCGGGCTTCGTGTTCGGCGTGCCCGGTGCGAACAGGTTGCCAGGCGGAATCTCGTAGGTGCCATCGGGCTTGATGCGGATGCGCAGGATCTTGCCGCGCAGGTCATTCGAGTTGGCCGAGGAACGGCGCGCATCGAATGGCTCGTGCCCGGGACGATCATCGGTCGGTGAGAATCCATGGCTCGCGAACTTCACGTCCTTCTCGTCGAACGGCGTCGAGTTGTCGCCGGCCGAGATGTACAGCAGGTTGCCCGGGCCGAACGCCAGCGAGCCCCCGGTATGGCAGCAGATCTCGCGCTGCGAGTAGAACTGCAGCACCACCTTCTCACTGCCGATCTTCAGCGAGTCCCCGTCGAACTCGAACCGTGACAGGCGATTGACGCTGGTGTCGGCCGGGCTGAAGAACATGTACACGTAGTGATTGGTCGCGAAGCCCGGGTCGATCGTCAGGCCCAGCAGCCCTTCCTCGACATTCGATCCGTTCTTGCTCTTGCTGTACACCGCGACCTTGCCGGCCGGCTTCACCGACTTGTCCTTCGCGCGGAACAGCACCACCTCGCCGCCACGCTGTGCGATCAGCACGTCGCCGCTCGGCAGCACGGCCATCTCGGTGGGCTCGGCCAGCGTGCCCATCGTGAGCGCGACCTTCCGGAACAGTGAGTCGGAGGGCGGGTGCTCGGCAGTGGCCTTCGCATAGTCCAGCGCGCGATGCTCACCGATCGCGTACTTGATGCCGCCGAGCACGTGCTTCAGGAACAGCGAGTCGGCGTACGACTCCCTGGTGTGACCCAGCTCGGTGTACCAGGCGCGCCCGCCGTCGAACGCGTGGTACCATGCCATCGGGTGCGTCGCGCCGTTCTCGCCGCCCGTGTAGCTGGTCTCGTCGATCGTGAGCAGCACGTGCAGGTCTGGCACCAGCGACTTGAAGTTGTACCACTCGTCGGTGCGCTTCCATTCCGCCGGAAGGTGCGCGGTGGACGCGTCCTTTGCGTCCATCACGCGCAGTGTCGCCTCCTGGATCTGCGGGTGACTGATGAAGTAGCCACCCACCAGGCGCCCGTACCAGCGCCAGTCGTACTCCGCATCCGACGCCGCGTGGATGCCGACGTAGCCGCCACCCGCCTGGATGAAGCGCTGCAGGTCGATCTCCTGCGCACGATTCAGGATGTTGCCGGTCGGGCTGAGGAAGATCACCGCCGAGTAGTGCTTCAGCGAATCCTCGGTGATGAGCGCGGCGTCCTCGGTGGTGTCCACCGCGATGCCGTTCGCCGCGCCGAGCTGCATCAGGACGATCTTGCCAGTGTCGATCGACTCGTGGCGGTACCCCGCCGTCCTCGAGAAGACGAGCACCCGCGGCTGGCCCGGCAGCACGGCCGGTGGAGGCGTGTCGGCCGGCGTGCAGGCGGCCACGACGGCGAGGCACAGGACGGCGAGGTACGTGCGGGACACGCGCATCTGATGGGGAGCGGAGTGGGTGTGGACCGACGGGCGGTGGAACGGCATCGATGGGCGGACAGGCGACGTCGGGTCGCGGCGCGCACGCGGGGTGCGCGTCCGCGCCGCTAGGCGGTGGGAGACCCCACGCGCACCAGCTTGTTCGAGGTGAGGTACCTGTAACTCTGGTCGAGCGCGGAGAACACGTCGCCGCTGACCTTGTCCATCTCGACCACCATCCACTTCGTGTTGCCTGCGGCCGCCTTCACGATCGCGGGAAAGTCCTGCGTGCCGCTGCCCACCGGCGACATCGGGTCGGGATTGTCGGCGGCGAGGTTGTCATGATAGACCGCCGGACCGTCCTTGATGTGCAGGAACTGCGCGCGCGCGCCAAGCTTGGCCACGACCGCAGCGGGCACGTGGCCGGCCACCTTCACCCAGTAGGTGTCCACCTCGAAGAACACATCCGGTGAGAGCTCCTCGAGCAGCACCTCGTACGGGTGCCGTCCGCCGACCGTGTTGCGGTACTCCCACCAGTGGTTGTGCACGCCGAACGTGAGGCCGTTGTCCTTCGCGATCACGCTCGACTCGTTGTAGATCCGTGCGAGTTCCTTCGTCCCCTCGAGCGTGGAGTAGCGCCTGTCCTCGGGCCAGCCGTGCCAGATCATGTGCGTGCTGCCATAGGCCTTCGCGGTGTCGAGCATGGCCTGCCGGTTGGCGCCCTGCGGGATCTCGATGTGCGACGCGACGGCGGTGAGGCCGGCGTCCCGCAGCGCCTGCGCGGCCTGCGTGAGCGTCACGCCCTCGGGCCAGAACGCGGTCTCCACGTGGTCGAAGCCGATCGACTTGACACGTCGCAGCGTGCCGGCAAGGTCTGCCTTGATGGCGTCGCGCACCGTGTAGAGCTGCAGTGCGATGCCGGCGGCTGGCACGGCGGCGGTGGCTCCGGGACGCGGTGGCTCCGGGTCAGCAGCACTGTCCGCACCACGTGCCGGCGCGGGCTTCGCGCACGACACCAGCGGCAGCGCACCCGCGCCGAGCAGCCCGAGCGCGGCAGCCTGGATGAATTCGCGGCGCGGCAGCGTTGCAGAGGATTCGTCACGAGCGGGACGCTGGATCGTCATCAGTCCATCCGGGCGCAGTGGGGGGAACGACTGACCTGCCACGCCCTGCGATGTAATCGATGGTCAGGGCACAGGCGAGCCAGCCCCCGTCCCCTGCCCGAACCACCCCGCGGCCTCGGCCTCGGCCAGCCGGCCCTCGATGTAGGCCCACATCGACGGGCACCCGGCGATGATCGACGGCGCCACCCGCGCACGCACCCGATCGACGGTGATCCCGTTCTCCCGCCAGCTCTGGCCGTTGTTGGCGAGGTTCAGCAGCACCGGCATCACGCGGTCGGCGGCATTGGCGAAGCGTGCCTCGGCGGTCTCCCCCGCCTCGAACTCCTCCCACAGCGCGAGGAATCGCGCCCCCTGCCCCGCTGGCAGCAGGCCGAAGATCCGTTCCACCGCCACCCGCTCGGCCGCCTTCCGCTCGGCCAGCCCGCTCTCGGCGTAGAAGATCGTGTCCCCGGTGTCGATCTCGCCGATGTCATGCACCAGCAGCATCGCGATCACGTGGTCCACCTGCACCGGCTCGGCCGCATGCGGCGCCAGCGTCGCGGCGAGCATCGCGATCTGCCAGCTGTGCTCAGCCGAGTTCTCCTGGCGATCCAGTCCCAGCGGCCGCGTCCTTCGCGTCACGCCCTTGAGCTTGTCCAGCTCCAGGATGAAGTCCACGATCTTCTGCATCGCAGGATACTACCCTTGCCGACATCGCTGGAACAGCGTCAACGCACAGCGGCAAACTGCGCAAATGACGCAAGGAGGTCGGTGCGAGTGGAGCCTGCCACACACACACGAACCTCTTCGCGTCCTCTCCGCCCTGTGCGACTTCGCGTCACAGCCGTTCGCCGCGCCAGGACCAGGTCAGCGGGCGACGACGTTCAGGACCAGCGTGCACGTCTCGTAGACCGGAATTGTGCTGAGGTCGGGCTGGAAGGTCACGCCGTCGAGCTGCTGGTTGATCCACTCGAAGCGGATCGGCGTGGTGCCGACGGGGAGCGTGCCGGCGGACTCGGTCTGCGTGTAGCTCGGCGCGGCGTAGGGATAGCCGGCCGCGTGGCCGTAGAGCAGCGCGCCGCTGGCGTCGTTCCTCATCGTGAACGTCGTGTACCCGCCGATGGATGTGCCGCGCAGCGTGCCCGGCGCGATTGCGGGGCCGGTGGGGACGGGGGACGCGCTCGCGGTCGTCACCAGTTCGGCGCGCTTCTGGAAGCCCTTCCGCACCGTGATGGCGTACCGCGAACCCTTGTCGCAGGTGGCAATGCCACTCACAGCCTGGATCTGTCCGACGGACGCACCGCCCCCGCCACTGCCGGACCCGCCCTTCAGCAGGGGGGCGGCGTCGGCAGCCGGCGCGGTGGCATCGGCACAGGCCACGAGCGTGAACGAGATGAGCGTGAACGAGATGAGCGTGGCCGCGAGGCCGGACGTCGTGCGGACGGACATGGGGGTTCTCCTGGCGCGGTGGATTGGCGGGGATCGGGCCCCGGTGCACGCCTCCTTCGCACCACGTGTTCCACCGTCATGACGAATGCGAAGTCCCTGTGGGGCAGGGACTTGCACATGCCGGGCGGGAATAGTCCGGTCGACGGCTGGCACGAATCAATACACGACCGCATCGTCCTGATTCACGCGACTGCCCCCTGCGCCACCGGGCTCCCTTCCGCCACGCCTGATTCATGCGACGTCCCGCGCGTCATCTCGAACGTCCCGTCCTGGCCGGGCTTGCCGCGCTCGCCCTCGGTGCCAGCGCGGCCACCGGCGCCGGTGCACAGCCGCGGCCCCCCGACCTGCTCGTCTCCAACGTGAGCCTGGTGGACGTGGTCACGGGGCGGGTGCGTGCCGGCCAGTCGATCGCCACCCGCGGTGACACGATCCTGCGCATCGGCCCGGCGCGCAGCATGCGCGGGCTGCGTGCCGCGCGCAGGATCGACGGCACGGGGAAGTTCGTGATCCCGGCGCTCTGGGACATGCACGTGCACTTCGGTGGCGGGCCTTCGCTGGTGGCGGAGAACCGCGCCCTGCTGCCGCTCTACACGGCACACGGGATCGTGGCGGTGCGCGATGCCGCGGGCGACCTGTCCGCGCAGGTGCTCGCGTGGCGCGACTCGATCGCGGCCGGCACGCTCGCGGGCCCGAGACTCTTCACCTCCGGACCGAAGATCGAGGGCATCAACTCGGTGTGGCCCGGTGACATCGAGATCGACACCCGCGCCGGCGTGGACAGCGCGCTGGACCGCCTGCAGGCCATGCGGGTGGATTTCGTGAAGCTCACCGACAACACACTCCAGCCCGCGCTGTTCCGCTACGCACTCGGTGCGATCCGCACCCGCGGCCTTCGCAGCAGCGCGCACATCCCCGCCACCGTGTCCGTGCGCGAGGCCGTCACGCTCGGCCTCGGCTCCATCGAGCACCTGGCGTATGCCGTGCGCGCCGGCGCCGAGCGTGAGGGGCGCCCCACGCCGGCCGACGTGATCGCCGCGTTCGACTCCGCCACGGCGATGGGCACGTACCGCCTGATGGCCGAGCGCGGCACCGCCATCACGCCGACGCTCAACATCAGCCGGACGCTGGCGTTCCTGGACATGGACACCCACGCGAACGATCCCTACCTGCGGTACATCGGGCCGGGGCTGCAGGCCACCTATCAGGGCCGTGTCACGCGCGCGGCACAGGCTGACGCAGCGGCCATCGAGCGGCGCCACCGCAGCTACGCGTTCACCAGTGCCCGCCTGCCGATGCTGCAGCGTGCCGGCGTGCTGATCCTCGCCGGCACCGACGCCGGGTTCCTCAACTCGTTCGACTACCCCGGCATTGGCCTGCACGACGAGCTGCAGTTGATGGTGGAGAGCGGCCTCACCCCGCTGCAGGCGCTGCGCGCCGCGACGATCAACGGAGCGACCTTCCTCGGCAGCACAGCACGCCATGGCACGATCGCGACCGGCAAGGCGGCCGACCTCCTCCTCCTCGACCGCAATCCGCTCACCGACATCACCGCCACGCGCGCCATCCACGCGCTGGTGCAGCGCGGCACCTACCTCGATCGCGCGGCGCTGGACGCACTCCTCGCTGCGACCGCTGCGGCCGTCGCGGCGATGCCCAGGCCCTGACGGGGCAACCGCTTCGACACAGCTGCCTTGCGTCGAGGCTGTGGCTCCCTAGAGCGGAGGCACACTCACCCAGCTGCCACCCGCAGCAGCAGACGCGACGACGGATTCGACGAAGACGACCCCCTGCACCCCATCGACGACCGTGGGGAACTGCACCGCCGGGTCGGGCGGCGCGCCGGTGCGACGTGCGCGGATGGCGGCGGCGATCTCGGTGTAGGTGGTTGCAAACGCCTCGAGGTAGCCCTCGGGATGCCCGCTCGGAATGCGCGTCACCCGTGCCGCCGCCGCGCCGGCTGCCCCGGTGCCACGGGAGATCACCTGGGTCGCCTGGCCGAACGGCGACCAGTGCAGCTGGTTCGGGTGCTCCTGCCGCCACTCCAGGCCGCCCTTCGAGCCGTAGACGCGCAGGCGGAGGTTGTTCTCGTTGCCCGGCGCCACCTGGCTCGCCCAGAGCGCACCGCGGGCGCCGCCATCGAAGCGCAGCAGCACCTGTGCGTTGTCGTCCAGCCGGCGGCCCTCCACGAAGGCACTCAGCTCGGCCAGCAGCTCGCGCACCGTGAGGCCCGTCACGAAATGCGCGAGCTGGTAGGCGTGCGTCCCGATGTCGCCGATGCAGCCGCCCGCGCCCGCGCGCGACGGGTCGGTGCGCCAGTCGGCCTGCTTCTGCCCCGACGTCTCGACCGACTCCGTGAGCCAGTCCTGCGGATACTCCACCTGCACCACGCGGAGGTCACCCAGCAGCCCCTCGTGCACCATCTGCCGCGCCTGCCGCACCATGGGGTAGCCGGTGTAGTTGTACGTCACGGCGAACAGCAGGCCAGCCTGCGTCGCCAGCGCGTGCAGCCGCCGTGCATCACCCGACGTCGTGGCCAGCGGCTTGTCGCAGATGACGTGGATGCCCGCCGCCAGGAAAGCCTCGGCCACCGGCGCGTGCATGTGGTTCGGCGTCACGATCGACACCGCCTCGATGCCATCGACGCGGGCCGACTCGGCCTGCGCCATGGCGGCGTAGTCGCTGTAGATGCGATCGTCGGCCAGGCCGAGGGCACGACCCGACCGCTGCGCCTTGTCGGGCGTGGAGGCCAGCGCGCCCGCCACCAGCTCGAACTGGCCGTCCAGCCGCGCCGCGAAGCGGTGCACGCCGCCGATGAACGCACCCTCGCCACCACCCACCATGCCCAGCCGGATGCGCCGCGCCTCCGCTGGAGTCGCGCCGTCCTTCGCCTCGATTGCCACGCCCGCCCTCGCTTGTGATTCGTGAAGTCTCGCGGATGCCGCCGGCGCCACGCCGGCTCAGAGGCCGAGCATGCGCCGGATCTGCTTCCTGTCGGTCGCCGAGCCGGCGAAGTCGTCGAAGGCCTTCTCCGTCACGCGGATGATCTGGCTCGCGATGAACGGTGCCCCCTCGGCCGCGCCCTGTTCCGGGTGCTTCAGGCAGCACTCCCATTCCAGCACCGCCCAGCTGTCGTAGCCGTACTGTGCCAGCCTGGAAAAGACCGCCTTGAAGTCCACCTGCCCGTCACCGAGTGACCGGAACCGGCCGGCGCGCTGCAGCCAGGGCTGGAACCCGCCGTACACACCCTGCCGTCCGCTGGGCCGGAACTCGGCGTCCTTCACGTGGAAGGCCTTGATCCGTTCGTGGTAGATGTCGATGAACGCGAGGTAGTCGAGCTGCTGCAGCACGAAGTGCGACGGATCGTAGTTGATGTGGCAGCGACGATGGTGCCCCACGCGCTCCAGGAACATCTCGAACGTCACGCCGTCGTGCAGGTCCTCGCCCGGGTGCAGCTCGAAGGCCACGTTGCATCCCGCCTCGTCATAGGCATCGAGGATCGGGCGCCAGCGCTTCGCGAGCTCGTCGAACGCCGCCTCCACCAACCCGTCGGGCCGCTGCGGCCAGGGATACAGGTACGGCCACGCCAGGGCGCCGGGAAAGCTCACGCTGGTGCCGAGCCCCAGATGGCGTGAGGCCTTCGCCGCCCAGAGCATCTGCTGCACCGCCCACTTCTGGCGTGCCTTCGGGTTCTTCTTCGCGCTGGCCGGCGCGAAGGCATCGAACGCCTCGTCGTACGCCGGGTGCACGGCCACCAGCTGGCCCTGCAGGTGGGTGGCGAGCTCGGTGATCTCGACGCCGTTTCGCCGCGCGATCCCGGCCAGCTCGTCGCAGTAGGTCTTCGACGACGCCGCCTTCTTCAGGTCGACGAATCGCGCGTCCCAGGTGGGAAGCTGCACCCCCGTGTACCCCAGCCCCGCCGCCCACTGCGTGATGGCATCCCAGGAGTTGAACGGTGCCGCGTCGCCGGCGAACTGGGCGAGGAAGATGGCGGGACCCTTGACGGTGGCAGGCATGGTGATGGTCGGTGGAAGGAGGGGCGCTGCAGCGCACCGCAATCTGCGGTCAGGGCAGGTGGCGCTGGTAGTCGTGCGCATGCCGGTAGAGTGCGGCCCACGCGGCATGGCGCGCATCGTGGTGCGCGACGGCGTCCGGGCGCGGCAGGTAGGTGGCAGTCCGCGCCGGCCGCGTGGCAACCTGCGCCACGGCCGACGCGCCCCCGCCCAGCAACGCCATCGCCGCCAGCCGTGCCGCGCCAACGGCGCAGCCGATCTCGCTTTGCGTCACCGCGTGCAGCGGGATGCCCAGCACGTCGGCCATCACCTGGCACCAGCGGGGTGACCGGGCCCCACCGCCCAGCAGGTCGGCCTCGGTGAGGTGCGTGCCGGCCGCGGCCAGTGCGTCGCGCGCATCCCGCATCGCATGGGCCACCCCCTCGAGCACCGCCAGCGTCATGTCGGCCCGGTCGTGTGCGGCGTCGAGCGCCGCGAACCCGCCGCGCACCCGCGCATCGTCGTGCGGCGTGCGTTCCCCGCTCAGGTACGGGATGAACGCGGCCGTCGTCCGCTCGCGGCCCTCCAGCTCGGCCAGCAGTTCCTCCTCGGTGCGACCCGTGATCCCCGCCCACCAGCCCAGGCAGGATGCCGCGCTGAGCAGCACGCCCATCTGGTGCCAGGTGCCCGGCACCGCGTGGCAGAAGGCGTGCACGGCACCATCGGTGTTCGGTGCGAATCCGTCGGTGGTGCACCAGAGCACGCCGGACGTGCCAAGTGAGACGAAGGCGTCACCCGCCTGCACGGCGCCCACGGCCACCGCGCCAGCCGCGTTGTCGCCGGCGCCACCGGCGATCAGCGGTGGCACGATCATCCCCCATCGCGCCGCCAGCGCCGCACGCAACCGACCCGCCGGCTCCGTCCCCTCGACCAGCCGCGGCATCTGCGACTCCGTCAGGCTCGTCGCGGCCAGCGCGTCAGCGCTCCAGCGGCGCTGCCCCACATCGAGCCAGAGCGTGCCGGAGGCATCGGACATCTCCTCGATCGCCTCGCCGCAGAGCTGCAGCCGCACGTACGCCTTGGGCAGCAGCACGGTGGCGATGCGCGCGAACAGCGCCGGCTCATGCTCGCGCACCCAGAGCAGCTTCGGCGCGGTGAAGCCGGGCATCGCGAGGTTCCCCGTCACGGCGCGAGACTGCGGCCACGCCGCCTCGAAGGCGGCACAGGCGTCGCTGCTGCGTCCGTCGTTCCAGAGGATGCAGGGACGCAGCACCGCACCGGCGCCATCCAGCAGGGTGGCGCCGTGCATCTGCCCCGACAACCCGATCGCGCCACAGGCGGCGGTGGCGGCGGGATGCAGCGCGCGCAGCGCGTCCACACACTCCAGCGTGGCCTGCCACCACTCGGCGGGATCCTGTTCGCTCCAGCCAGGCTGCGGGCGCTGCACCGTGAGCGGCGCGCTGGCGCTGCCCAGCACGACATCGCCGGCAGCGGTGGCATGCTCCACGAGCGCCACCTTGACCCCGGATGTGCCGATGTCGATGCCGAGGGTGATCATACCGGGTGCGGTGCGGGCGGGAGGGGCGACGGGCGGAAGGTTAACCACCCGCCGCGCCACCCCGAAGCGCCACGCCGCCCGCGAGCGTCAGTCGTCGAACTTCGTGATCGTGAGCGCGCCCGAGGTCGCGTCGAGCCAGCGGATCATCGTCGGGCGGAGGCGGAACATCTCGTAGTCCTCCGCATCCTCCACGTAGTAGCGGCTGGGGTTCTTCGACTTGAAGTACGCGAACCACTCGCGCCGCTCCTCCGCCTCGAGCAGTTCCGCGGTGCCGCGGATGTCCACCGCCATCAGCGGGTCGAGCACCTCCTCGATGACCGACAGCGACATGTTCCGGTTCGCCATGATCTGCTCGAACTTCCGGAACGCGCGGCGGGTGCCGAAGTACACGTTGAACGCATCGTCCACGGCGTACAGCATCAGCGAGGTGTGCGGGTGCCCGTCATCGTCGACGGTGGCGAACACCGCCTTGCGGTGACCGTTCAGGAACTGGGCGACTTCGTCCTTCAGCGCGGCAGGCTCCATCGTGCTCCTCGGGGGCATGGGGTGACGCGCGGGAGTGAACTCGCGGCGTGGTCCACGGCAGGCGTGGCGGGAGCCAATGCATATCGCGCCCGGTCGGCATGTCAGTCAGGTGACACCTGACGAGTGTGACGCGGCGCGACATGGGCGTGCGCGCCCCGGCGCGCCCGCAGCACGGGGATCCGTCGGCACCGCATGGCGGATCCCGGACCACGGCACCGTCATGACACGCACACGCGCGCGGATCATGATGGCGCTGCGTCCCCCACAGGCGGAAAACAGCACGGGGCCCCTGTCGGAGCCCCGTGCCGCATTACCTCAGTCAATCACGTTCATCCATCCGTGCACCCATCGGGCCACACTCACGCCGTGGCGGCGCGGCGGCGGCGGGCGGCAGCACCCAGGCCGATCAGGCCCGTGCCCATCAGCGCGTACGTCGACGGCTCAGGCACCACGTTCGTCGGCGCCTCGGCCAGCACCAGGTCGTCCATCGTCGGCCAGGCGAACGCGCCGGTCGGCTGCACGGCGGCGACGGTCATGGTGAGGATGTTCGACGTGGTCGTGAAGCCGAGGAAGGTGCCGAGCGTCGTGTTGGTGAGCGTCTGCGTCAGGCTCCCGGCGGCGGTGTTCAGCGTGACGACGATGCTCGTGTTGGCCAGGAAGTTGCCGCTGAGGTCCGAGCCGAAGAAGTTCGCGCCGATCCCGCGGATGTTCGTGCCGAAACCGCTGAACGTGATGGTCTCGGTGGCGGTGTTGGAGGAGAGCCAGTGGTCCGCGGACGTACCGGCGCCGAAGAAGTTGTTCACCACGGCGGCGGTGTAGGTGTGCGGGCCGGCCGTGCGCGTGATCGGCGTCGGCGTGCTTCCGGTGATGGAGAGCGACTCGAAGTCGTCGGTGCCGGCGTTGCTGGTCGCGCCAAGCAGCGAGGCGAGCGACGAGTGTGTCGTGATCTGCGCCTGGCTGACCGAGGGGAGGGCGACGAGGGCAGCGGCGGCGACAACGCGTGTCAGGGACGAAAGGCGCATGCAGGGCTCCGGGGGCAGGGCGATCGGGCAATCCTTCGGGGATGCCTGAACCGGATGCCACGATCATACCAACGGACTCTTCAATATCACTGGCGTAGCCAAGCCGTTCTCCAGCAACGACTTACGGGCCGTGAAACGCAAATTGTTGCGTCCGCTTAGTCGACGAACTCATCCATTGTGTGGCGGCGAACCCACAGCAGTCTCAACCAGTGGTGCGATGGTGCCGCGGCGGCACCACACCTCAGGGCAGGGCGACGACCCGGAACTCCAGGCTGGCGGAGAGCTGGGCGGCACTCGGGACCACGCCGCCGGTGCGCGACGCGCGGTTGGCGGCGTGGAACGTCAGCGACAGCGGCGTGCTGGGAGACGGCAGCAGGCCGGTGGCGATCGTGGTGAACTGGGGGCCGAGTGCCAGCGGCTGCCGCTGGGACGGCGACAGCCACGCAGCCGTGAACGTGCCCGGGGCGGTCGGGCGAAGCCGCACCTGCACCTGCCAGCGCTGGTTGGCCCGCACGATCACGCCGCCGGTGTAGCAGGCTCCCGGCGTGCAGAGCAGTCCCTGCTGCGGCGTCTGCACCAGCACCGGCGCCTCGGGCGAGATCACGAACATTCCGGCCACGACGACGCTCGCCTCGTGCGGCACCGCCGGCACGGGCACGGCGCTCCCCGCCGCCTGCGCCCCGAGGCGCGGGAGGCCCAGCGCCGACACGATGGCAACACACACCACCCGGACGGCGAGCCCGCTCACAGCGCCTGCACGGTGAAGGCCATACCCAGCGAGCAGAGGCCGACGGGATCGGTGGTCCACCCCAGGCTCGACATCCGGAAGTACAGCACCTGCGACCGGCCGGCGGTGCGCGCGTTCGACGTGGCGGTGAACACCCCGGCCGGCGTGACCGACATGGGCGTCGTCCGCACCGTGGTGCTCCGGCCCCAGAGCAGGTGCGCCGCAGGCTTGGTGGCACACGGCGCGGCAAACGACGGCGTGGCGGCAGCGATGGTGGCGTTCCAGGTCGCATTCGCACGCACCGTGACCGTGATTGCCGTGGCCACGTCGTAGGCGCCGGCCTCGTAGTCCGCGACCGTCAGCACGCCGCTGGCCGGCAGCAGGTTGAACGTGGTGGCGGACGACGTCTGCAGCAGCGTCGTCTTGCCGATGACCATCGGGACGGTGACAGTCGTGTTGCAGGTGGCCGACGCCGTGGCGGCAGTGGTGCAGCTGCCCTGCGCCTGCAGCGCGGTGCCCGCGCCGGAAGCGAGGAGCACGGCAACGACGACGGCGACGCGACGGGTCAGGCTCATTGACGCTGCCTCGTGTGGTTTTCCTGGGTCACCGCCGGCGTGCCGACCATCACCCCGTCGCCGCGCGCCGGCAAGCCGGGCGCCGGCAGGCGGCGCGTCCCGAGCTGCCGCACCCGCACGCTCCGCGTGCGCATCTCGATCTCCATCGTGGCCGGCATCTCGTCCGGCCGCACCAGCAGCACCGGACGCGCCGTCGCCGGGCGCAGCGGCTCGGCCACCGCGCTCGCGTCGATCTCGATCTCGAACCGGCCGACCGGCAGCGCATCGAAGGAGAACACCCCGTTCCCCACGGAGCGCGCCACCCAGGTGGCGCCCGACGAATCGTGCGCCGTCACGACGATCGCCTCGAGGTCGCTGCTGCGAACCTGCAGCGAATCCCCGGCGGCCAGCACGAGGCGCACCACGCGGCTGGCGAGCGGGCGGAGGGCGAAGTCCGTACTGCTGCGCGCGCGCGGACCGCTGGCGGATGGCGCGACCACACCGGCCGGCAGCGTCCGCACATCCAGCACGGCGTCGCGGCCCGACTGGCACGAGAAGCGTCCGTCGGCATCGGTGACCACCACCATGTCACCGCACTTGAGCGCGATGCCGGCGGCCCCCCGCTCGCCACCGTCCCGCGCCCCGTTGCCGTTGGCATCGACGAACACGCGGTGCGTCTGCGTGGCAGTCATGCGCGGCATCGCGAATCCGCGGCTCAGCCGCAGCGTGTACAGCAGCCCGTTGCGCCCGCCGACGCTCGACAGCAGGTAGGGGTTGTACTCCGCCTGCAGCGAGGCCTGGCCCAGCCGCCCCGGCAGCGAGGCCGACACGCCGCCGCGCGCGGACCAGTTGGCACCCGTGGTGGCGCCGAGCACGAGGCGCTGCACGTCGGCATTCGCCGTGACGGCCGCGGCGGCGAGGCGTGGCACGCGCAGGCCATCCACCCGGGCGCCGACGGACTGCTGGCGCGGATAGAAGCGCGCGCCGCCACTGAACTGCTGCGAGACCCAGGTGGCCTCGAACCGGCCGCCATCCGAGGTGACACCGAGGGCGGCGCGCAGGTCGGCACGCATGCCGGAGACGGCCGGGACGGTGGTCCCCGTGAAGTCGATCGAGCGCGTCAGCCGCGCCACGCCGCTGCGCACGGTCAGGTAGCCTGCCCGGTACCGCGAGTCGAACATCGCCGTGGCCTGCTGCTCGCCATTCGCGAAGCGGCCCGCCTGCGACACCGACGCGAACCGGCTGCCACGCAACTCGACGCCGACCGTGCTGTTGATCCGCGGCACGTCCATCGTCGGCATCACGAACCAGCCATCACCCGCGAACCGGCCGAGGGCGGCGTTGCGATCGCGCTGGTGCCAGGCGCCGGTGGAGAGCAGCACCGTGCTCCCGATCCGCTGGGAGAACATCGCGGAGAGATCGTCGGTCGCCCGCGCGTAGGCGAGGCTGCCGCCGGGCGCATGCACCGCGCGCAGGTCGAGCAGCGAGCCGCCGACGACACGCTGGAAGGCCACGGCAGCACCGGCGCCGGCACCATCCGCGTGCGCACGATAGCCGACCTCGCTGGTGAGCTCCCCGCCGCCGATCGACGCGATGCGCGACTCGAGCGTCAGCGCGGAGAGTTGCCGCGTTCCCACCTCGTCCCGCAACGCAACGCCCTGCAGGCTCAGGTCGCCGAGACGGCCGCCGTTGCGGGCCAGGCTCAGGCCCGCCAGCCGACCCGCCCCGGCGCTGAAGATCGACTGCTGGTTGAAGCCGAACGGGCGTCCGCCAAAGGCGGCCACGGTCGTGCGTCCCACCTTCACGTCGGCGGCAGCGCCAAGCCCGTTCACGAAGTAGCCGCTGAGCTCCGAGCGCTGCACGCCGATGGCGCCGGCCATCGCACCGGCACGCGGCGAGCGGAGGGCCAGCGAGGGCGGGCCGTCGGCGACGCCGGCGCGCGCCAGGCCGTAGCCTGCGGCACCGACACCACTGCTGCTGAACGTCGCGCGGGCGCTGATCGACACCGAGTCGGCGATCGATCCGTCCACGGTCATGGCGTACCCCGTCGCCCGCGACCCGTCGGCGCCGGAGGCCGTGGCCACCGTGAGGCCGACCGACGGTCCGGGCCGCGCCTGCCCGCGCGCATCATCCACCGAGACGTGCAGGTCGCGGCTGTCGACCACCTGCGCGCCGCGGCGCAGCACCACGCGCACGCGCGCCTGTCCCGGCGCGTACTGCGACGGGATCCACACCCGCACCAGTCCACGCACCGTGGCCCCCGCCTCGATCTCGCGCTGCAGCGGCATGCCGGACACCACGCTCCGCCATCCGAGCGGCACTTCCACGTGCAGGCCCAGCGCATCGGGGGCATTGCCACCGTTCTGCACCAGGAAACCGACGCCGGTCCAGCCGCCGCGCACGGCCGAGATGTACTCGTCGTCCAGTGCGAGTGTCGCACGCTGCTCCGCCAGCACGTTCAGTTCCACCGGCACCAGGTAGCGGCGGCCGCGCGTGTCGCGGAACTCCACCGTGGCCGCCTTGTTGCGCCCGGCGGTGGCGCTGCGGCGCACGCTGATCGTGGCGCGCACGACACTGCCGCCGGGAGCGACCATGCCACGCATCCGCCCGACCACGCGTGCCGCACCATCGGAGGCGATCCGGTAGGCCACCGCCGCGCGCCCCTCGGCGGAGTCCGCGCGCAGCGCCTCAGGCACAGGCACGTTCACGATGAGCACGCTCGCCCGCTCCGCCGGCAAACGGTACGCCGAGAGTCGCACCAGGGCCTCGGCCGGCGCGTCGTTCGCGAAGATGGCGTCGGCCTGCTGTTCGGCGGTCGTTGCAACCGGCGCGATGGCGGTGGCGTCGGGCAGCACGGTCGGCACCGGCTGCGCGACGATGGCCGGTTCCGGTGCCACGGCCGGGCCGCTGGCGTTCTCACGGCCACGTGACGTGCGTGACGCAGCGCGCCGGACGCGCAGCGCCCGTGGCGCACGGGCGATCGGCAGGAGCAGCGGTGCCGCGCTCGCGACCGCACCGGCGCGCGACCGTGCCGGCGTGGACGGCGCCGTCACCAGCGGGACCGCGGCACGCGGCGCAGCGGTGGTCGTCGAGGCAGTGGTCCGCGACGCAGTGCCCGGCGCGGTGACCGGCGCGGTGGTCGTCGTCGCGGAGCTGGTCGTCGCCGCCGCACCCGTTGCCACGGGCGCCGGTAGCTCGCGCAGCCCGCGGCCGAGCGTGGCCGTGGCGGCCGCGAGCAGTGCGAGCAGCAGCCCGATGACGATGACCCAGCGTGCCATGTCAGAGCCCGTTCCGCAGTTGGAACGTGACGACCGGGGCGTACGACGCCGGTGGTGAGGCCGTCCAGCTCAGGTTGTAGCAGAAGTAGACGCGCGCCGTGGCCGTGGCGCCGGCGGGCACCGAGAGCACGGTGGTGCCGGCAGCGGCCGTGGTGACGGTGCTCGCACACGACGCCAGTGCCGGCGTGGCGGCCGACACCACGTACCGCAGTGCGGTGCTGCCGGTCGAGGCGGTCACGCGCATGCGCACCTGGCAGGTGCCGCGGCCGCAGACGCCGACCGTGATCGTCGCGAACCCGGCCACCACGCGGCCGGCGACGAAGTCGGCGCCGGTCGGGTTGCCGACGAGCAGCGGCGTGTACGCCACCGCCACGGTGCTGGCCTGCGCACGCGCCTGCGGCGCTGCCATCAGCAGCGCCGGCAGGAGCACGGCAGCGGAGCGCACCAGGCGGGCGATCATCACGGGATCTCGTGTTCCAGCTCACCGGCGGCCAG
This sequence comes from Gemmatimonadaceae bacterium, assembly GCA_020851035.1. Taxonomy (NCBI): domain Bacteria; kingdom Pseudomonadati; phylum Gemmatimonadota; class Gemmatimonadia; order Gemmatimonadales; family Gemmatimonadaceae; species Gemmatimonadaceae bacterium. Next base: position 493,830 of record JADZDM010000021.1, read on the forward strand.
CTCGGCACCGCCGTAGTCCACGATCGCCACGACCGTGTAGCGGCCGGGCGGGCAGGCCGGCAGGCGCACCGTCACCACGGCCTCCGCGCCGGGCAGCGCATGCATCGCCGGCAGCGCTGCCACCGCCACCAGCGAATTGTCCTCGCGCCGGATCTCGAGGCGCCCCTGGGCCGCGACGTGCAGGGCGCCGGTGTTGCGGAAGGTGACACGGGCCTTCGGCGCCGCACCCGTGTCACCTCGTGCGGCCGCCTCGATCTGCAGGTCCGTCACCTCGCCCTCGGCCGTGAGGCCGTCAGGGGTGACGTAGACCTTCATCCCGGTGCGCAGCGTGTAGAGCAGCGTGCGCCCGCCCGCCTGCTTCACCGGCTGCTGCGCCTGGACGATGACCACGTTCCAGCACTCGGCGCGGATGCGGCCGGCGCTGGCGGAGTCGATGTCGACGCGGATCGCCTGCGACTCGCCCGGGGCGAGCGAGAGTGTGGAGGGGAAGACGCGCAGGGCGCTCGCGCAGCTTCCGGGCTGCGTGCCGGCGGCGAAGAAGCGATTGGTGCCGTCGGTGGCACGATCCCAGTCCTCGACCTTCACCACGGCCTGCGAGCGTTCACTGCCTTCGTTCCGCACCATCAGCAGGCCGCTGCGGCCGTCCGGTGCGGTGGGGCGCAGGAAGAGCTCGAGCCGGTCCACGGCGATCTGGGCGCGGGCCGGTGCGGCGACGATCACGGTCGCGAGCGCCACCAGCACGGCGGCGACACACCGGCGCGTGCGGCACCGGTGCGCATGGCGCGCGACGTGGCGTGTGGTCATGGGGCGGTGAGCGTGTAGGTGACGGCCAGCGAGTACGTGCCCGGCGTGTCCTGCACGAAGGCGTAGGTCGTGTTGTAGCCGATGGTGTGCGTAGTGCCGGCGGTGGGTGCGGCGGCGGTCACCAGCGAGGAGCCGGTGCCGCTCACGCCCTTGAGCGTGGCGAAGCCGTCGGTGCTGTAGCGCAGGGAGCTGGCAGGCTTGATGCCCGAGCCGCCGCTGAAGGTGGGGGCAGCCGCGGCCACCGTGATGGTGTGCGCGGCATTGCTCTTGACCGCCAGCGTGACGGCGGCAGGCGTGTTCACGCCGGCGGGTGCGCCGAAGCTGCTGGCGCCCGGTGCGGCGAGGGTCGTGGTCGCCGACGAGAGCACGAGCTTCGCGACGTACGCCTTGCTGAGCGCCGCGGAGATCGAGACGGTGCACCCGGGCACACCGGTGCACGTGACCTGCGCCGCGCAGGTGGCGGTGGGCAGGACGGCCGCGAGCAGCGCGGCGAGCAGGGCGGGGAGGCGTGGGACGCGGGTGGGCATCGCGGAGCCAGAGAGGAGACGGGGGGTGCGGCCGGCGCCGCCGCCCCCGCAGCACGCCGCATGGTGCGACGTGCTGCGGAGCGCGGACTTACGGTGCGGTCAGCGTGTAGTTGATGCCCAGCGTGTAGGCACCGGGCGTGTCGATCACCCAGTCGTAGAGCGTCTTGTAGCCGATCGTGTAGACGGTCGATGCCGTCGCGGCGACACCCGTGCCGAGCACCGAGCCGGTGCCGGCGACCGGCTTGTAGATGCTGCCGTCGGTCGTGAACGTGAGCGAGCTGGCGAGCTTGTTGCCCGAGCCGCCCGTGAAGTTCGCGGCGGCCGCAGCGGCCGTGACCGTGTACTGCGAGTTCGAGCGGACCTCGAGCGTGATCGCGGCGGCGGTGTTCACGCCCCCGAGGGTGCCGAAGTCGGCGGCCACCGGCGCGGTGAGCGACGTGGCGGCGTTGGAGAGGATCAGGCGCGCGATGTAGGGCACCGTGCTGGTGACGGTGTTGGTGACCGCGCAGCCGGCGCCGATGCCGACGGCGGTGCCGTTGCAGTTCTGCGTGACCTGCGCCTGGACGGTGCCGGCGCTGGCCAGCAGTGCTGCACCTGCAGCGATGAGGCGTGCGAACTTCATGGGACCTCCTGAGGGGTGACTGAACAGCGGGGATGCTTCGGTCTTCAGCACTTCAGCGTGCCAACGTCGGTGGGACCTGCACGGGCCGGCACCAGCCGTCGACGTGCTCACCCATCCGGAGCCGCGGTCTATCCTCTTGTCCCTCAAGCGTTTAGCTCTCGTACTCAGAGGTCGTGCCGCCAGCCGTGTCTTCGCCTGCACCCCCCGCCCGGGGTCCGGGATGCCACCATGCAGCGGCACACCAGCCCGCTCGGAAGGCCTGGGCAATGGTTTGACGATTCACAGGTGGCCGGGGCACAACCTGCCGCCCGCCCAGGGCAACCCCTTCCGCCACCCGGGCCTTTCTGCCGGTCCCTGTCCAGTCGCTCGACAGCGACGAGCATCAGCGCAACCGCAAAGACGCAAAAGGGCCTGAGAGGACGCACAGGAGACGCACAGGAACGGCTCGAGGGGAACTGCGGCACCCCCGCAGTTCCCCTCGATGCTGTCTGACCCCGCGCACAACGATCACCACGCGCACGGACGTCTCCGCGTCCTTCGCGCGCGCCTTTGCGCCTTTGCGTCTTTGCGTTCAAGCTGTTCGTGCTGTTCGAGCTGTTCGTGCGTCCAAGCCGTCCTGGATCGTCGCGCGTGCGGAACGAAGCTCAGGCAGAACGCCCGCGGAGCTGCAGAGCCCAGCGGTAGACCCCGACATAGCGCTCGGCGGCGTTCGTCCACGAGTTGTCCTCGCGCATGCCGCGCGTGCGCAGCATCGTCCAGCTCTTCGCATCGGCGTAGGCGGCCAGTGCGCGGTCGATCGCGTCCATGAAGTGGCGCGCCTCGTACTGGTGGAACACGAAGCCATTCCCTTCCCACCCCTCGCGCACCGTGTCGTTCAGCCCCCCCGTCGCGCGCACGATCGGCACGCTGCCGTAGCGAAGCGCGATCATCTGGCCGAGGCCGCACGGCTCGAAGCGGGACGGCATCAGGAACATGTCGCTGCCGGCGTAGATCCGCTGGGCCAGCGCGGCGTCGAAGCCAAGCCGCACGGCAACGCGCCCGGGATTGGCCGCCGCGTGCCCCCGCATCGCATCCTGAAGGTACGGCGCACCGGAGCCAAGGAGCACCAGCTGGGCATCGGTGCGCGCCATCAGGGTGGGGATGATCGCGTGCAGCAGGTCGAGGCCCTTCTGCTCCACCAGGCGCGAGACGATGCCGAGCAGCGGGGCGCGCGGCGCGACCGCCAGGCCCACCTCGCGCTGCAGCGCCGCCTTGCAGGTGGCCTTCGCCGACGGCGAGTCGGCGTCGTAGGTGGCGGCGAGTGCGCGGTCGGTGGCCGGGTCGAAGGCGACACCGTCGATGCCGTTGAGGATGCCCGTGACGCGGTCGCGGCGGCTGCGCATCACGGCATCGAGGCGCTCGCCGTACTCGGGGGTCATGATCTCCTGCGCATACGTCGGGCTCACGGTCGTCACCACGTCGCTGTAGACCAGCCCCCGTCCCATGAAGTTGAAGGTGTTCGCGATGCCGGGGCCCATCGCGTTCTCCACCAGGCCGCGCTCGGAGAGGCCGGCCATGTTGATCGCCTCCGGCCGCACCTGACCCTGGTAGGCCAGGTTGTGGATGGTGAACACGGTGGCGATGTGGCCGAAAGTGTACTCGTGCGTGGTGCGGATGTAGTTCGGCACCAGTGCCGCGTGCCAGTCGTGCGCGTGGACCACGTCGGGCTGCCACCCCGCCACCTCACGGAGGTGCTGCATCAGGGCCAGCACGCCACGCGCGAAGAGGATGAAGCGGCGGTCGTCGTCCCCGTCGCCGTAGATGCTCCCGCGCTCGAAGGCGGCGGGAATGTCCAGCAGGTAGATGGGCACGGCACTGTCACGGATCGTCCAGACGCGCAGTTCCTCGTTCCGCTCCAGCACCGTGAGGAAACTGGCGGCCACCGGGCCATCCACCGGCAGCCCCTGCTCGCGGAGCTGCCGGTAGTACGGCATCACGACGCGCACGTCGTGGCCGGCATCGCGGAGGGCGGCCGGGAGTGCGCCGGCCACGTCGGCCAGTCCACCGGTCTTGATGTGCGGCGCGACTTCCGCGGCAACGAAAAGGACGTTCATGGCGCGTCAGGGAAGGGCGGGTGGTGGCCGGCGCGGGAGCCGGAGGCGCCGGTGCCTGACGGCGGCGGGGGCCTGCGGCACAATAGTACCCGCGGAACGGCCATCGCCAGCGCATGCAATGCGGCGTAACTGGTGAGCCGGACACCCTACCGCCGGACTGGGCCGGCGGCCAATATCACGAACGCACGGCCAGCGAGACCGCCCGTGCCTTCCCTGAATGCGAGTGCTCCCGTCATGACGTCACCGCTCCGCTCCGGCACCATCGCCCGAACCGCCATGGCCTACGTCCTGGCCGGGGGGCGCGGGTCGCGTCTCTACGAGCTCACCGACCGCCGCGCCAAGCCCGCGGTGTACTTCGGCGGCAAGACACGCATCATCGACTTCGCCCTCTCCAACGCGCTCAACTCGGGCATCCGCCGCATCGGCGTGGCCACGCAGTACAAGGCACACAGCCTCATCCGCCACCTCCAGCGCGGCTGGAACTTCCTCCGCCCGGAACGCAACGAGAGCTTCGACATCCTGCCGGCGTCACAGCGCGTCTCCGAGACCCAGTGGTACGAGGGCACCGCCGACGCCGTCTTCCAGAACATCGACATCATCGAGGCGTACCACCCGGAGTTCATGATCATCCTGGCCGGCGACCACATCTACAAGATGGACTACGAGCTGATGCTGCAGCAGCACGTGGACCAGAATGCGGACGTCACGATCGGGTGCCTCGAGGTGCCGCGCCTGGAGGCCACCGGCTTCGGCGTCATGCACGTGGACGAGACCGACCGCATCGTCACGTTCCTCGAGAAGCCGGCCGACCCGCCGGGCATTCCCGGCAACCCGGAGATGGCGCTCGCCAGCATGGGCATCTACGTCTTCCGGACGACGTTCCTGTTCGACCTGCTCAAGCGCGACGCCGCCGACCCGGCCTCGAGCCGCGACTTCGGCAAGGACATCATCCCGTACGTCGTCGAGCACGGGAAGGCCGTCGCCCACCGCTTCAGCACCTCGTGCGTGAAGTCGGAGACCGAGAGCGAGGCGTACTGGCGCGATGCCGGCACGGTGGATGCCTACTGGGAGGCCAACATCGACCTCACGACCGTCATCCCGCAACTCGACCTCTACGACCACAACTGGCCGATCTGGACCTACGGCGAGATCACCGCGCCGGCCAAGTTCGTGCACAATGAGGATGGCCGCCGCGGCCTCGCCCTCAACTCGCTCGTCTCGGGTGGCTGCATCGTGTCGGGCGCCCGCATCCACAAGACGCTGCTCTTCACCGGCGTGAAGGTCCACTCCTACGCCTACCTCGACGGCGCCGTCGTGCAGCCGTACGTGGACATCGGCCGCTCGGCCCGCCTCAGCAACGTGGTCATCGACCGCGGCGTGGTCATCCCGCCAGGACTGGTGGTCGGCGAGGATCCGGCTCTCGACGCGCGCCGCTTCCGGCGCACCGACCGCGGCACCGTGCTGATCACGCAGCCGATGCTCGACAAGCTGTACAAGTGAGACCCGCACACACCCTCCTCGCGGGCGCCCTCGTGGCGCTCGCCTCCACGACACCGGCCCGGGCGCAGCAGGCCGCGCCGCCGGAGCGGCGCACGGTGGTGGCCCTCAACCCGTTCGCGCTCTTCGCCGAGTACTTCGCCGGCGACATCGAGACGACCGTCTCTCCCACCGTCACCGTCGGCGCCGGGTGGAGCGCGGTCGGGATCAACGACTACAACAACTACCGCGCGCTTGAAGCCAAGGCGCGCTACTACCCGAACCAGAAGGCCCCCGTCGGCTTCTCGGTGGCGGCCACCGCCGGCGTCGCCACCGCACGCGGCACCTCCGCATTCGAAGGTGATCCGGTGCGCGTCTCGCGGCCCACCATCGGCACGGAACTGAGCTACCAGTGGCTGCTCGGCCCGACCCGCCGCTTCGCGATGGTGCTCGGCGTGGGCGTCAAGCGCTACCTCGGCACCGAGGGCAGCTTCGACCCGATCAACATCCCGCTGCTCCCCACCGCGCGCGCGAACATCGGCTTCGCGTTCTGACCGGCAGCACGCGGACACGGGCCGGCACCGCACCCGTGTCTGCCACCCACCGCCGTCCTGCAGTAGTGTTGGGCGGGGGGGTCGTCACACCCCCCCGCCCACTTCAGCACACCGCCGGCCCCATGCGAACACCGACGTCGACACTCCTGCGGGTGCTGGCACTCGCCGTCACCCTGCCGGCCGTCTCCGCCACCCTGCGGGCACAGGGCGCCGCACCCGTCGTTGCGCGCCTCCAGGGCCGGGTGTTCGACAGTGTCGCGATGCGCCCCATCCCGCGCGCGACCATCCGCATCGTGCGCGCCGACAACCCCGCCATCGGCCGCACCGCCGCCTCGGACATCACCGGCGAGTTCCACTACGACAGCGTCACCGCCGGCACCTGGCTCGCCACCTTCCTGCACCCGGTGCTCGATTCCCTGCGCGTCGAGCCCGGGATCATCCGCATCGACATCACCGAGCCCGGGGTGGTGGAGGTGCCGCTCACGACCCCGTCGGTGCGCACGATGATCGCGCTGAGCTGCCGTGCGCCGATGGCCGCCGACCTGGGCACCGTGGTGGGTGAGGTGCGCCAGGTGAGCGACGATGCCCCGCTGGTGGGTGCCGCCGTGCACGTCGAGTGGCCGGAATGGGTGCTGCAGCGTGGCCGGCTCGTCACCGACCTGCGTCGCATGGTCGCGCGCACCGACTCGGCGGGCCGCTACGCCATGTGCGGCGTGCCCACCGGCACCACCCTGCGTGCCTTCGCGTGGAGCGCCGGCGACACCACCGGCGCCATCGAGCTCCCCGTGACCGAGGCCGGCTACACCGTGCAGGACTTCCACGTCGGCTCGGTCGAGCGGCTCACCGTGCTGCTCGACTCGGCCGGCACCCCGGTGCCGGCCAGCGGGCGCACGCCTCCCGGCCCCCCCGGCGCGCCGGCACCCCTCACCACGACCGTCCGCCGCGGTCGCGCGGTGGTGCGCGGCCAGGTGCGGACGCTGGCCGGCCAACCGGTCGTGAACGCGGTCGTGCGCGTCATCGGCAGTGGCACCCAGGTGCGCACCAACGACAGCGGCGCATTCGCCGTGGCCGACGCGGCCTCGGGCACCCAGACCGTCGAGGCGCGGGCCATCGGCCACAACCCCGAGCGGCAGGCCGTCACGCTGCGCGAGGGCGAACCGGTCACCGTCACGCTGCGGCTCTCGGTGCGACGCGTGGAGCTGGACACCGTGCGCGTGGTGGCCGGCAAGACCCTTGCCCCCGAGGTGCGCGCCATCGAGCGCCGCATGCGCGCCGGCGTGGGCGTGATCCTCAACGCGAACACGGTGAAGGAACGCGCCACCGTCTTCGTGAGTGACGCGCTGCGCGGCATCAATGGCGTGTCGGTGGCCGGCGTGGGCGGGTCGGGGCAGATGATCATGATGCGCTCGCCCTTCAACGGCGCCGAATGCGCCGCCAACATCGTGGTGGACGGGCTCAAGGTGCAGACGTCGGGGAATGGCGAGTTCGTGCTGGACGACTACGTGAAGCGCGACAACGTGGCCGCGATCGAGGTGTACCCCCGGTCGAACCTGGTGCCGCCGGAGTTCCTGACGGTGTCGGGCGGCTGCGGCGTGGTCGTGGTGTGGACCAAACAGGCCACCGGCGGCGTTGTACCGGTGCCGCCGTCGCCCTCCAGGCCCTGATCCGGCACGGCACCAACCGCCCGACCTCCAGGCAGGGACCATGACGAGGACGTGCATGCCAGTGGCACTCCTGGCCGCCGGTGTCGCCACCGTCGCCGGATGCAGCGCGCGCGCCACCGATGCCGGCACGCCCGGCAGCGGCGTGGAGCCGGACCTCACACACAGCGTCGTTGCCTCAGGCCTGTCGGGCCCATGGGACATCGCCTTCACCAGCGATGGCGTGCTGTTCTTCACGGAGCGGTGCCGCGGCCTCTCGGTGCGGCGGCCCGATGGCACGGTCACCCGGCTCTTCGGCACCACCGGCGCCGCGCTGGAGGCCCCCGACTTCTTCTGCGAGAGCCAGAGCGGCATGCACGGCGTGGCGCTGGACCCCGACTTCGCGACGAACCGGCGCATCTACGTCTACATGCCCTCCACCCAGACCACGCCGCGGCGGAATCGCGTCGTGCGCCTGGTGCTCGATGCCGACCTGCGCACCGCCGGCGGCCGGACCGACATCGTCACCGACATCCCGTACAAGCATGTCGGCAACGCCCTCGACGGGCCCGGCGCGCACAGCGGCGGCCGGCTGCGCTTCGGTCCCGACCGCCTGCTCTACGTCACCACGGGCGACAACCATGACGCCACCCTCCCGCAGAGCCCGGCGCTGCTGGGCGGGAAGGTCCTGCGCGTGACCACCGATGGCGCGGCGGCACCGGGGAATGCGCCACCCGCCGGCTTCGATCGCCGCATCTACACCTACGGCCACCGCAACGTGCAGGGCATCACGTTCCGGCCCGGGAGCGGCCAGCCGTTCATCGCGGAACATGGGCCGAACCACAGCGATGAAGTCACGCCGCTGCGCAACGGCGGCAACGGCGGCTGGGATCCGAAGGACCACCCCGCACTGACCTGCCCCGATGCGTACTGCGGGTATGCGGGCACGCCGGTGACGATGCCCATGACCGACCTCACGCGCTTTCCCGATGCGATGCGCCCGGTGTGGTCCACCGGCGCCGTGTCGCTGGGCGCCGGTCCCGCCGAGTTCCTGGCGGGCGCGCAGTGGGGGACGTGGAACGGACGCCTCGCCGTTGGCCTGATGGTCAGCCGGCGGATCGAGATCCTCGACATCGATGCCGCGGCCACCACCGCCACGTCGGTGATTGCCGGTCCGCTGCCGTCGGCGCGGATCCGCGCACTCACGCAGGGTCCCGACGGCGCGCTCTACGTGGCCACCGATGCCGGAGAGATCTGGAAGGTGACCGCGCGACCCTGACCCGTGCCGCGACGTGTCCCGGACGTGCGCCGCTGCCGACTACGCCGCGGCGGCCGCCAGTGGTGCGTCCTCTGCCATCCAGCGGTTGCGTCCGGCGTTCTTGGCCCGGTAGAGCGCCAGGTCTGCGCGGTCGAACATCGCGGTCCCGCGGGGATCGTCCGTGTGCCGCACGCTCACACCGACACTCACCGTGAGGGTGAGCGCCGACCCGCTGCTCAGCGTGATGGGCGTGTCGGAGACCGTGCGCGTCACCCGTTCCGCCACCGCGCAGGCCTCCTCCAGCGTCGTGCCCGGCAGCACCGCGACGAATTCCTCGCCCCCGTAGCGCGCCAGGCAGTCATGCGGCCGGATCGAGCTGGCGATGGCCGCCGCGAGATGCCGGAGCACTTCGTCACCGGTCGTGTGGCCGTGCTCGTCGTTGATCCGCTTGAAGTGGTCGGCGTCGATGAGCAGCATCGTGAGCGGATTCAGGGTCACCTTCGCCTGCGACACTTCGCTGGTGAAGCGCTCCATGAAGTACCGGCGGTTGTACGTGCCGGTCAGCACGTCGCGCCGCGCGATCTCGGCCAGCTGGCGATGCGCGGCATCGAGGGCGAACGCGAGCGACAGCACGAGGTGGCTGGCCACCGGGGCCACCAGGAGCGGGATGCCGAGTGCCACCAGCATCGAGTCACGCCGCAGCTCGGCGGTCACGTCGTCACCGAGCACGAAGAACCAGGTCATCGCCAGTGACAACCCGACCGAGGTGCCGCTGATCAGCAGCAGGGCGCGGAGGTGGCCGAGTCGCACCAGCGCCTCCTGCCATCCCGTGCCCTTGCGCTCGTACGGACTCAGGTCCGCGCGCAGGGGCGGTGCCGCAGGACGCAGCTCGCCGTCCGACCGTGCGGGAGTGGCACCGTGCGTCATGGTCACGCTACTCGTCGGTCGAGGGTGGCTCGAAGGCGGGCACGGACGCACCGAGGTCCGGCACGGTGGCCGCCGGTGCGGTGACCGGCGACGACGCCGCGCTGGCGGCCGCCGCCGCGATCGCCGCGATCGGCGCCGCCGATGCGCCGGCCAGCTCCTGCGGATCGTACGCGACGCGGGCCGAGACGGCGCGCTGCACCATGCGCTCGAAGGCGGGATAGATGGCGGGATCGAGCTCGGTGCTCTGCAGGCCGCGCAGCAGGTTCAGTGCGCGCTCCTGGCTCCAGGCGTCGCGATACGGCCGCTTGGAACAGAGCGCGTCGTAGATGTCGCATACATGGACGATGCGGCTCGCGAAGTGCGCCTCGCGCCGGAAGTTCACCGACGGGTATCCGCCCTGCCCGTTGAACCAGATGTGGTGCTCGTAGGCCACCGTGGAGGCGAGCGCGTTGCCGCCGCCGCGCTGGCTGAGGATCTTCGCCCCCTCCACCGGGTGTGCCTTCATGTAGGCGAACTCCTCGTCGGTCAGCTTGCCCGGCTTGATGAGCACCTCGAGCGGGATCTTCACCTTGCCGATGTCGTGCAGCAGCGCGGCGGTGCCGATGGCGCGGACCTGCGAGGCACTCATGCCGAGTTCCTCGCTGAGGCCGATCGACAGCATCGACACGTTGCACGAGTGCGTGGTGGTGTACTGGTCGAAGGTCTTGAGGTCCAGCAGCGGGAGCACGAGGTGCTGCTCGCGGTGGATGGTCACCGCCAGCCCGTGCACGATCGCCTCGACCTCGGCCATCGGCACCGCGCGGCCGGCCGAGACCTCGTCGTGCACGTAGCCCACCGCCTCGGTCTCCTCCTCGAGCTCGAGCTGCGTGAGCGAGAGCGACTCCACCACCGATGCCATCGACTCGGTGACGTCGGCGTCACCGGTCGCCACGGCCAGCGCACCGATGCGGATGCCCTGGCAGGACCACGCCGGCGCCATCTTGCCGAGCATCACCAGCCGCACACGCAGCGCGGCGAGGAAGTTCTGCAGGTCGACGCCGTTGGGGGGCTGCGCGGCATCGATCTCGATGCGCTGGATGCCGACGGCCGCCAGGCGCGCGCTCCACTCCCAGGCCCGCAGCTCGGTCACCACCCGCGTGCCGAGCACGATGTCGCCATCGATCAGCGACAGCTTCATGGTGCCCTGGTCGGCGAGCATGCGGAGCATCGCCGCGTGCGTGCGCGCGAGCACGGTGTGCCGCATGGGGTGCTCGTCGCCGTACAGCGACATGGTGGCCAGCGCCTGGCCGAGCGCGGTGAGGAAGTTGATGACGGAATTCATCGCGCACTCTCTGCACTGATCGGGGCCGGGGCCGGCGCGCGCCAGTGCGCATTGCCGCGCACGGCCTTGCCGAGTGCCAGCACGTGCTGGACGGCCGGGTCCGTGCTGTAGTACCGCTGCAGGGCGCTGAGCGCGGTGGCGTTCAGCAGGGAGGGCTTGGCGAGCACCTGGCGGCGGAGGAAAGTGCTGCGGGTGAGCACCCGGTCCAGGAGCCAGTCGCGCACCGCCGGCAGCGCGGTGGTGGCGGCGGCGCGGATCGCGATCACGCGCAGCGGCATGCTGTGGCTGCCGGTGTCCACGAAGCGCATGAGGTGGTTGGCCGCCCCGCTGGAGAGCTGGTGCGGACGCCCCTCGTGCGGCACGTGGAGGTAGCGGTCGATGAAGTCCAGCACCGTCTCCACCACCTGCGGGTCGTGGTCCTGCAGCCCGCGGCGGATGGCGGCGTCACGCACGGCGTCCACGTCGAGCATCATCCGCACCGCGACCATCCGCACCTGCGTGTTCTCGTGGTCGAGGAACTTGAGCATCACGCCGACGTCGTTGGTGCCCTTCTGCTCGGCGAGCAGGTCACGCAGGAGGTTGAGCAGGTTGCGGGCGAAGAACCAGCTCGCACCATCCAGCCGCGAGATCAGCTTGGCGCGGAGTGGCTCGCCGAAGGTGCGCAGCCGCTCGAGGATCAGCTCGCGCGCATCCCGCGACTCCGCCTCCGACAGCGCCTCGAGCAGCGTGTCGGCCATGGTGATGTCGATGGTGCCGAGCAGCGCCCGCGCCGCGTCGTGGTCCACCGGGTTCTGCTGCAGCACACTCTTGACGGCGTCGGGCGACATGATGCGGGCGCGGATCGCGCGCGCGGCATCGGTCAGGCCGGCGTCGTCGAGCCAGTGCAGCATGAACGGCAGGGCGCCGCTGGCGCTGAGCGCATCCACGGCGGCGAAGGTGTCCTCGCCCACGACGTCGATCTCGAGCGCCATCTGCACCAGCCGCGCCGCCTCGGAGATCCCCGACTCCTCGTGCACCGGCAGGTCGTCGGGCAGCGCGCGGTGCACCTCGTTCACGAGCGCGATCTGGTCGAGGAGCCGCACGTGCTCCTCGGGATTGGGGTCGCTCAGCCCCCACCCCTCCACCAGCTCCTTGGCGGCGGAGCGGAAGGTGGCGTCGGTGAGCCCCTCGCGCTTCTGCACCGCGTGCTGCGAGAGCTTCATCATCAGGCGCACGAGGTGGTGCGAGAGCTCCTGCTCGGACGCACGCGCCGCCACCTGCAGCCAGTTGCTCACCGCCAGCACCGGGAGCACGTCCACCACCTGCAGCACGAACTCCTGCTGCTCGGCGCGCTTGCCGAGGCCGCGGATGATCGGCGCGAACGAGGAGTCGCCGAGCCGCTCGATCACGTCGCTGAGGCGCTTCCCGATGCGCGAGCGGAGTTCGGGCGGTGCCTGCGCCCCCTGCGCGGCGAGGTTCATCAGCGCCACCGCGGTGCGACGCGCGAACTCCGGCTGCGACACGATCTGCTGCAGCGAGTGCGCGATGTCGTTCACCTGCTCCTCCTCGCGGAGCATGGTGTTGAACGCCGCCTCGTCGTCACCCACGGCCGCGGCGACCTCGGAGTTGCGCGAGGTGCCGAAGCCGTACTGGCGCCCGGTGCCGTCGGAGGCGATCTGCGCCAGTGCCTGCCACAGCGCCGCCATCGAGGCATCCGCGACCTTCTCGGCGTCATCCAGCATCAGCGCGTCGTAGGCCAGGCGCCCGATGATGATGCCGGTGATCATCGGCAACTCGTCCGGTTGGACGTTGCCATCGGCATCCTTCACCGGCTCGTTCGCGAGCCAGGCCAGGAGCGCCTGCAGGCGCAGCAGGTCCACGCCGTCGTGGAAGGTGAGGGCGCCGACGCCGCGGCGATGCAGGCGCGCCGCCAGCTCCTTCGTGACGCTCATCGCGCTCGGCATGGCCTGGCCGTTCAGCATCAGCTCGTGCCGTGCCACGCCGATCGTGAACGTGGAGCGGGTGTGCAGCACGGTGTGCAGGGCCGCGAGCGCGAGTTCCTCGCTGCGCACGACCATGGGGTGGCCGGCGCCGTACGTGCGTCGCCGGTTGAGCGCCACGTGCAACTGGGTCAGGAACGCCAGCAGGCCACCGTCGGCGCTGGGCGCAACGGAGAGAGACGACCGTGGGGTGGCGGTGCCGGAGGCTGACATTGCCGGAAGAGACGGGCCAAACCCGCTCCGGGTCACGGCCAGCCGGTGGCCCCAACTGTTTGCGGCACAGGCACTTCGCGCTTCGCGACCAGAGTTGGTTGACAAAAGCAAGCGATTGTCCCAGCTTCGGGGAAAGCCTGAACCGGAGGGACGCGATGCCGCAGCACCAACCGACAGCAGAAGCAGCAGCCAGGGACGTTGCCACGGTGCGCCGGTTCAACCGGTTCTACACCCGGCTGGTCGGTGCCCTGGACGAGAGCCACCTGGATTCGACGCTGTCGCTCACCGAAGCGCGGTTGCTCTACGAACTGGCGACGCGCGAGTCGTCGGTTGCGGCGGACCTGACCCGAGAGCTCCGCCTGGACGCAGGGTACCTGAGCCGGCTGCTGCGCTCCCTCGAGGAGCGTGGTCTGGTGGAACGCACGGTGTCGGCGTCCGATGGCCGGCGTCAGGAGCTCCGGCTGACGCCGGACGGCCAACAGGTGTACCAGCGACTCCTGACGGTGACTGACGCCAGCATATCGACACAAATACGCCATTTGAGCTCGAAAGACCGACAGCAGCTGGTCTCGGCGATGACAACGATCGAAGACATCCTCGGTCGGGACCTGGGGCCGGACCCGGTGCCGGGTGCGCCGCCGGTCATCATCCGCGGGCTGCAGACGGGTGACCTGGGCCGGGGGGCTGCAGAGCCACGCCCAGCTCTACCAGCGCGAGTACGGCTGGGGGCGTGCGTTCGAGGATCTGGTGGCGAAGGTCATCGGTGAGTATGCCCTGACGGCCGATCCGTCCACCGACCGGGTCTGGATCGCGGAACGTGCCGGCGAGAACGTCGGCTCGGTGTTCCTGGTCCGGCACCCGGACCGCGAGGGGGTCTGCAAACTCCGGCTTCTCCTCGTGGACCCGAAGGCCCGCGGAACCGGGCTCGGCCGCAAATTGGTCCGGGAGTGCCTGTCGTTCGCCCGCGAGGCCGGCTACCGCCGGATGACGCTCTGGACGAACGCCAACCTCGACGCGGCGAAGCACATCTACGATGTCGAGGGGTTCACGCTGGTCGCGGAGGAGCCGCACACGATGTTCGGGCCGGAGCTCGTGGGGCAGACCTGGGAGCGGGACCTCTAGGGCGGCTCGACCGGGTCCGGCGCAGCGCCGGGGGCACGGGTCCGGCATGAGGCGCTCCCTCGGCGGGATCCGTGGGGCGCGGGGACTCCGCGGGAACCACGATCTCCCATCGACGCAGACCAACGGCCCGCCGCGAACCACATCACAGGATCCGCTCCCAATACCCGACATCGACCCAGCCACCGAACTTGAAGCCCGTCTGCTCGAAATGGGCGACCTTCCTGAAGCCCAGCTTCTCATGCAGCGCAACACTGGCCGCGTTGGGGAGCGCGATGCCGCCAAGCACGGCATGAAACCCGCGCGTGGTGAGGGCATCGAGGAGCGCGGCGTAGAGCGCGGTGCCGGCGCCGCGACCGGTGGCGCCCGGTGCGAGGTAGACGGTCGACTCGGTCGTGTGACGGTAGGCACTCCGGCTCTTCCAGAGCGACGCGTATGCGTAGCCGATCACCTCCCCGTCCTCCTCGGCCACTATGTAGGGATGCCCGGTCCGGTGCACCTCCTCGATCCGGTGCCACATCTCGGCCGCCGTCACCGGCTCCTCCTCGAACGTGATCACCGTCTCACGCACGTAGTGGTTGTAGATCGCGGCCAGGGCCCCGGCGTCCGCCGCAGTGACCTCCCGCACCATCACCGCTGGCTTGTCGCTCATCTCGCGCTCCGCAGTCCGGGGAATCCTGCGCCGAAGCCGATCGGGCTCGCTCGCTCGCAAGATTGCGAGCCAGGACTGCGGCGGCAACGCTCCGTCCGGTGCGGCACGAGTGGCGCTTCCGCGCGACCGCACCGGGTCGCGGCACCAGCGTGGCGTGCTCGTTCGGATGGCTCCGTGAGGCTCGCGGTCTCCGTGATTCTCACGGAGCCACGGAGCTCACGGAGGGCACGGAGAACTGCAACGGCTTGATGGGAAATGCGTGCGTGAGGCAGCGCAGGATGCGCACGCGCAGTTCCCCTCAGTGGCCGTTGCTGTTTTCCGTGGCCGCCGTGGCCGCCGTGACTTCATGGGAACCGGCATCTCCCACCACCACGAATCCCCGACACGCACACCGCGCAGCGAGAACGCGCGGATCAGGTCCCGGTCCCGATCTGGCGCGTGTACTTCACCACGAACGAGCGTGACTGCGGCCGCACCCAGCGGAAGAAGGAGTTCGCCTCCTCGCCGTCGTTGAACACGATGAACAGGCCCGTGCCAGCGGTGTTGAGCCAGCCAAGCCGCGCATTGGCGGTCCAGATCCGGGCCTGGTTGTTGTACTGGATCAGCGAGTTCACGAACAGCCGCGGCGTGAAGTTGTAGCCGAGGCGCGTGCCGATGAGCGTGCGGGTGAAGTTGCCCTGGTCCAGGTGCACGTCGTTGTGGTCCAGCACCAGCGACGACGTGAACGCGGCGCCGCGGCGGAAGGTGACCGCCACGCGGCCCCCGTTCCGGGTGCCGTTGTAGAACGGCCCGAAGTCGCCGCGGGTGGTGACCGAGAGACTGCGGCTCGGGTCCGTGTCCCAGTCGAAGCCGTACACGGCGAAGGTGTACGATCCCGCCGGCAGCACCACGCCCGGCGCGATCTCGAACGGCTGCTGCAGCCCCTCGCGATAGATGTTCACCTCGGGACCCACGCGACCGCCGTTGTTGAACGTCACCTCGGTCATGTCGATGTGCACCTGCCCGCTCTGCAGGAACCCGTCCAGCCCGTAGTACCCGCGGACCGACGTGTGCGGGTTCCACTGCCGCACGTGCGTCCACGACGGGTTGCGCACGTTGCGCAGCACGGTGGTCTCGATGAAGCGATAGCCGCCGGCCCGGTTGAGGAAGCCGACCTCCGGGTTGAAGTCGCGACCCGTCTGCAGGTAGCGGACGGAGTTGTTCCAGTCGCGCGTGCTGTACGTCGCGAGCGTGCTGAAGGCGAGGTCGTCATGCCCGCGGCCCGGCGTGAGCGTCTTGCCGCCCCACGCGTCGAACGTCACCGCATCGGAGAGCCCGAGCCGCCCATCGATGCCGAAGGTGCGGTTGTGGTCACCATCCGCGTCGCCCAACCCCATGCGCTGCACCCCGATCACGCCCACCCGTGACCGGCGCCCGACCTCCTTCGTGGCCCGCGCCACGGAGTACGAGTTGCCCGGCTGCGTGGCGCTCGCATCGTCGGTGAAGATCTGCAGCAGCCCCACCGTGAGGCCGGCCACGCGCCCGGTGACCCGCCCGCCACCGAGGATCGGCACGGGGTTCCCCACCGCATCGATGCCGATTCGGCGCGTGAAGAAGAGGTCCACCGCCTGCGGCGTGCCGGCCGAGAAGACACCCGCGTTCTCGAGGAAGAAGGTGCGCTTCTCGGGGAAGAAGAGCGGAAAGCGCGTGAGGTTGGTGCGCTGCTCGTCCACCTCCACCTGCGCGAAGTCGGTGTTGTACGTCAGGTCGAGCGTGAGGCTCGGGGTCAGCCCGTACTTGGCATCGATGCCGAACTCGGTGGGATGCCGGTACTGCGTCTCGGTGGCGAAGCTGCGCGTGGTGGAGCTCAGCGCGTACGGCGTGACCGTCGCCACGCGACGTACCGGCACCGTCACCCCCGCCAGCGTGCCGGCCCGCGAGAGCCGGTAGAGCGAGAACTGCCGCGGCACGAACGACCAGAGCGACTCCTCGTTCTTGCGCCGGATGCCGCGCGCCATGTTGAAGCCCCACGTCTGCTCCCGCCCCCCGCCGTAACGGAGCGTGGAGAACGGGATGCGGAACTCGGCGTACCAGCCGTTGCCATCGACCGTGGTGGCGACCGTCCAGCTGCCGTCCCAGTTCAGGTTGAAGCCGCCAAGCGAGCCCGTGGTGACACGGGCCTGGCCCGCCTGCTGCACGCCGCCTCCCTCACCCTCGCGCACCACCTGGCCGTCGTACTCCACGCCCGCCGGCGTCGTCGCGAAGACGAAGCCGTTCTGCCGGTCAAGATAGGTGTCGATGATGAAGGAGAAGTTGTCGCTGTTGGTGAGCAGCACGTCGCGCAGCTTCTCGCCGGGCACGATCCCCTGGGCATCGCGGTCGAAGAGCCACGCCCCGACGTAGAGCGCCTCACCGTCGGTCAGGATGCGCACCTCGGTGCGCTCGGTGACGGGTTCCCCCTCGCGCGACTCACGCTGCACGAAGCCATCGAACGGCGCGGCGTCCTTCCAGGCCGCCTCGTCGAGCTTCCCGTCGATCACCGGCGCCATCGTCACCACATGTGGCTGTCCGGTTCGGGCCGCCGGCACCGCGCCACCGCTGCCCGTGCGCGGGGGCGCGGGCATGGACTGCGCGGCGAGTGCGGCAGACGCCAGCAGCGGGGCGACGAAGGCGAGGGCGGAACGGCCAGCGGAGGGGCGTGACATGCGTCGGGAGGTCGGGTGGGTCGGGCGCCGGCCGCGCCGCCACGGGGGCCGGCGCGGACCGACAGTCTACAGCGGGCAGGCCGGGCCGGCCGCGCCGCTACCGGCGCACCACGCGCCGCAGGCCGCGTCCGGCCAGGATGCCGGTCAGCGCCCCGTCGCGGACGGCGGGCCGTCCGTTCACGAACACCCACCGCATTCCCGTCGCCAGCCGTGTCGGCTCGGTGTACGTGGCCACGTCCCGGATCGTTGCCGGGTCGAACACGATCACGTCCGCGAACGCCCCGGCCCGCAGCACCCCGCGCTCCGACAGGCCGTACGTGGCCGCCACCTGCCCCGCGGACGACTGCACCATGCGCTCCATCGTGAGCACGGGCCGGTCCAGGACATAGCGCCGGATCTTGCGCGGATAGGTGCCGTACAGGCGCGGATGGCCCCCGGAGCCGTCGGAGCTGGTCATCACGAACGGGTCGCGCATGAACGTCTCGATGTCGGCCTCGGTCATGTTGAAGCTGGCCACGCTCATGTCCTGCCCGTCGCGGATCATCTCGAGCGCCGTCTCCACCGCCGGCATCCCGCGCGACGCCGCCACCTGCTGCAGCGTCCGGCCCACCAGCGCGCGCGCCGACCCGCTGCCGCCGGTGAGCAGCAGCGTGCTGTCGCCGCCGCGGCGCCGCAGGTTCTCGCGCATCTCCCCGAGGATCCGGGCGCGCTGCACCGTGTCGGCGATGCGGGCACGCAGCGAGTCCCGGCCACCCGCCTGCGCCCAGCGCGGCAGCAGCGCCGCGCCGAGTGCCGTGCCGCTGGCCGTCCAGGGATACTGGTCCGCCGTCACCACGCAGCCGCGCCCGCGCGCCTCGCGCATGATCTGCAGCACACTGTCGGCCTTGCCCCACACGTCCACGCCCAGCGCCTTGATGTGGCCCACGTTGGCCACCAGCCCCGACTCGCAGCCGATACGGATGGTCTCACGCACGGACGCCAGCAGCCCGATGCTGTACGAGCTCTCGTCGCGCTGGTGCGTGTCGTACACGCCGCCGAACGGCTTCGCAGCCGACACCACCGCGATGACCTCGTCGGTGCTGGCGTAGCTCTGTGGCGCGTAGAACAGGCCGGAGCCGACGCCGAACGCCCCCTCGCGCATGGCCTGCGTGACCAGGGTGCGCATCGCCGCCACCTGCGCCGCCGTCGCCGGCGCCGACGAGGCGCGCATCACCCGCTCGCGGACGGTGCCGAAGCCCACCAAGGCATAGGTGTTGGTGCCCAGCCCGGCGCGCTCCGCCTGCGCCAGGACCGATGCCACCTCCACCGGGCCGCGCCCGTCGGCGCCGAGCACCACGGTCGTGATGCCCTGCATCAGTGAACTCGCGTTCTGTCGTCCGTCGGGGCCGAGGCGCGGCAACCCCTCGTAGGCATGCGTGTGTGGGTCGATGAAGCCGGGTGACACGATCAATCCGGTGGCATCGATCCGCGTGCTGGCGGTGGTGCCGGCCGGTACGGTGCCGACGAACACGATGCGGTCACCCCGGATGCCCACGCTCACCCGCCGCCCCGGGTTGCCGCTGCCGTCGTACACGGTGCCGCCGGTGATCAGCACATCCAGTGGCGGCGCGGGACGCCGCTGGGCCGGGAGGCGCACCACGGCGCCGGCGATCACCACGAGCGGCAGCAGCGCGCCGCGCAGCACGGAGAGGCGGGTCATGCGCAGAACATACGCGCGGTTGCGCGACGACACCGCGGCCGGTGACGTTCCGCGGCGGCAGCACCCCCGCCGCCGACGCCGTCCCGCCGGAGCCCCCATGACCGTCCGCACCCGTATCGTCACCACCGCCATCGCCCTCCAGGGCATCGTCCTCGTCGTGGCCGCGCCGCTGGCGGCGCAGGAGGAGCGTCCCCGGGCCCGTGACCTGGGCATCGTGGTGGGCCACTTCAGCCCCGGCCCGCTGAACGCCATCACCGATGTGGCCGGCGTGCGCGTGGGCCACGCCACCGTCGTGCGCGGCGACTCGGTGCGCACCGGCGTCACGGTCGTGTTCCCACACGCCGGCAACCCGTTCGAGAGCCGCGTGCCGGCCGCCGTGGTGGTGGGCAACGGCTTCGGCAAGTTCATCGGCGCCACCCAGGTGGCCGAACTGGGCGAACTGGAGACGCCGATCGCACTCACGTGCACCCTGTGCGCCTGGCGGGTGGCCGAAGGGATGGCGAAGTGGATGCTGGAGCAGCCGGGCATGCAACGGGTGCGCTCGATCAACCCGGTGGTGGGCGAGACGAACGACGGCTGGGCGCTGAACGCCATCCGCACGATCCCCGTCGGCGACGCCGATGTGCGTGCCGCGCTCACCAGTGCGCGCGGCGGCCCGGTGGCGGAGGGGAGCGTGGGCGCCGGCACCGGCACCGTGGCCTTCGAGTGGAAGGGCGGCATCGGCACCAGCTCGCGCGTGATCCCGCGCGGACCATGGACGGTGGGTGTGCTGGTACAGTCGAACTTCGGCGCTGGCACCGACCTGCTGATCCAGGGCGTGCCGGTGGGCCGTGAGCTGGGGCGCAACGGCGTGACGCCGAACCAGGGTCAGGGGGCGAGCGGCTCGATCGTGGTGATCGTGGCCACCGATGCGCCGGTCTCCGAGCGCAACCTGCGCCGCATGGCCGCACGCGCGCTGCTCGGCATCGGCCGCAGCGGTGGCTACGCCGGCAACGGGTCGGGCGACTACGTGATCGCCTTCTCCACGCACCCCGCGGTGCGCCGCAACGGCCGCATCGGCTCCAGTGGCACGCCACCCGACTCGGTGTCGCTGGTGGAGCTCGGCAACGAGCGGGCGTCGCTGCTGTTCGAGCCGGTGGTGGATGCCACGCAGGAGGCGATCTACAACTCGCTGCTGCGCGCGACGACGGTGACGGGGGCGTTCTCCACCGTCCAGGCGCTGCCGATCGACGAGGTGCGCGCCATCCTCGCCCGCTACAATGGTGGCGCGCGCCGCTGAGTCAGTGCGCGCTCAGTCGCGGATCTCGAGCCGTGCGATGCGGCCGTCGGTGAAGCTGAACACGTGGTGCACGATGCGCTCGAGCTGCACCTCACCGGCGATGTTGCGCATGACCTGGCTGACGCGCACCGACACTGTGTCGCGGTCGTGGTCGTGCGCGAAGCCCAGCGCGCGCACCTTCGGGTCGAGCATCGTCCAGAGGCGTTCCCAGTACTCGCGCACGGCGTCGCGGCCCCACACCGTGCCGCCGTCGATGCCGTTCGGCCAGGTGATGTCGCGGTGCATGGTGCCGAGCAGCGTGTCGACGTCGCGGGCGTTGAACGAGTAGTAGAGCGTGGTGATCATCGCCTCGCGCTGCGTCTCGCGCTCGTCGATGGCCGCGTCGCGTGCGGGGAGCGTCATGCCAGCAGTGCCGCGATCTTCTTCACCGTGGCCCAGTTCCGGGTGGTGACGTTCTGCCCCTGCCGCCCCAGCAGCGCGGCGGCGACCTTGCTCTCGAGCACGCCGTTCGGACACCACAGGTAGAGCGCATTGGCGGTCACCGTGATGGCCTCGGGCGGCGTGAGGTACTGCTGGAAGCCGGCCAGCGGTGCGATCACGCGGGTATCCGCGCCGAATGAGACCATCAGCCGCGTGTCGTTGGTGCACCCGGCCGCCAGCACGTTCTCGTCCACGATCGCCTGGAACTCCGCCGCGGACTTCACGATCACGGGGACGTCCAGCTCGAGACCGTCGAGGATCGCCTCACGGATGCGGCTGGCGATGGTGGCGGTGGGGGCCGCCTTGGCGTCGAACACGGCGTTGCCGCTGTTCAGCAGCGTCTGCACCCCCGTGTAGCCGAGGCCCGTGAGCAAGGTCCGCCACTCGGCCATCGGGACCCGCTTGTTCGGGCCGACGTTCACACCGCGGAGCAGCGCTACGTATCGAGGCATGCCGGTCTGCTGTCGTGGGAATGGCGCGGGCAGCGGGACGGAATCAGGGCGTCTTCGCCCCGGATGACTTCCGGCCCGGCCGCTTCGCCGGTGCCGTCGCCGGCGCCTGCACGAACGTAATCCAGGTGGCGACGATGTCGCGGAACGCCGCGGCGTGACACTGCACGTCGGCGCCGGAGGCGAAGGTGATGAGCGCACGGTCCGCACTCTTCCACTCCAGCAGGCCAAGTGGATCCGGCACCGCATCGCGCAGCCCCGTGCCCGCGCGCACGGCGGCACCCAGGTGCAGCACGAGCTGCACGCCCCCCTTCGCGCGGAGGTTGAAGGTGGCGAAGTGCTCGCTGGTGGCATAACTCGGCGCGTTCCACTTCACCGATTCCGTGACCGCGGGATCGACGCCAAGGATGAGCTCGCGGATGGCGAGGATCACGGGCTC
Source organism: Gemmatimonadaceae bacterium (assembly GCA_020851035.1). Lineage (NCBI taxonomy): Bacteria > Pseudomonadati > Gemmatimonadota > Gemmatimonadia > Gemmatimonadales > Gemmatimonadaceae > Gemmatimonadaceae bacterium. The sequence continues at coordinate 516,045 of JADZDM010000021.1, forward strand.
CATCGGGTGCCCGAGGGCCTTCAGGAGGGCGAGGGCGTCACTCATGGATCGATCTCGATTCCGCGGTTGGTGAGGTGGATCCTCGTGATCGGCACGCCGAGCAGCTTCTCGAGCCCCTGGCGCGCCATGTCGCGCCCCTGCTGCGCCGTGGCATCGTCGAGCGCGTCCACGCCCTTCATGTAGACGGCGAAGTTCACGCCGAAGAGGGTGGCCATGAGCTCGGTGGCCTCCTGCTTCTGGGCATCGGTCATGGCGCGGATGTCGGCGCTGGCGCCGAGTCGTGCGCTGAATTGCTCGTAGATGGCGCGCTCCTGGAACGGCGTGACCTGTTCGGTCTTCTTCAGCGCCATCACCGAGATCCGGTCGAAGCCGTCGCGTGCGCGGCGGGCCCGCGGATCCTTCTCGTATGGCACATCCACCAGGTCGTGGTAGATCTGCCAGTTGTTCACCACGAAGTACTCGAAGGCGTAGGCGAGGTCGTTGGCCGGGAACCGGTCCTTGCGGGCGGTGGCCTTGTACAGGTCGATGTACGACGTGAAGAGGCGGCGGGCCTCGTCCGGAGTCCGGGTGATGCCGCTGCTGTTGGCGGCGAGCATCGCCGGGATGGTGGTGGACGCAGACTCGCGGAACTGCGTCGGCTCCGGCGCAGGCGTCGCCGGGCCACGGGCACCGGCCCGGCCGGTGGTGCCGCGGCTGCGCGCCAGCATGGAATTGGCCACCACGCCGTTGAACACGCGCGTGGAGTAGATCTGGTTGTTGATGTACCACTGTCCCGGGTTGGACATGATTTGCCCACCGGCCGGGACGGTGGCCGCAAGGCAGCCAAGGATCGTGACGATCGCACGATGTCGCATGCCGATCTCTCCTCGCAGGTGAGGACGCAGTGTCGCCGGAGGGGTCAGGAGCCGCCCCCTACGCGGTGCCCGCATCTCCCGACCGCGCCGCAGCCGGGGTGCTGAAGAACTTCCTGGCGAACGCGACCATGAGAAGCCCGGCCACCACCGCCACCGCAGCGTACACCGGAGCACGTCCGGTGCGCCATGCGCGCAGGCTCGAGAAGAAGGCGTTGGTGAACACGAGGGTGTTGGCCAGCAGCAGCGGGCGTCCGTAGATGCCCCCGATCATGGTGTGCCGCTGGAACCAGTTCATGAGGGCCAGCGCCACCAGCGTGCCGCCGAGCAGGCCGACCAGCCAGGTCGCGAGTCCGGAGGGCGTTGGTCCGCCGCGCGTGAGCAGTTCGTCGGCACCGAAGAGCAGGACCAGGCCTGGCGCACCGAGGGCGAGGGCGGCCGCGACGAGCAATCGGTTGACTGGCATCCCGGAATCTAGGTCTGCGGATGCCGCCGGCAGGATCGCCCCGCGGGGGAGTGCGCCGGCGCGAGGCACGCCGTCACGGGCGCGACCCGAACCGCAGCGCCGATCGCGCCTTCGCCCGCGCGGCCTCGATGTCGCGGTCCCGTGGCGCGGCCGTGGTGACGAGCGCCGCGAGCAGGTCACGCGCGGCGAGCGCGACCTGGTCCACCGCCCGGTCGAAGGCGGCTTCGTTGGCCTTGGATGGTGCAGTGAATCCGCTCAGCTTGCGCACGAACTGGACGGCGGCATCATGCACCTCCTGCTCGGTGGCGGGAGGCTCGAAGTTGAAGAGGGTCCTGATGTTGCGGCACATGTCTCGATTCCGTGTGCGCGCGGCGTGTGCCGCGCGGCGGTGTCAGTGGAGCCCGGCCTCGAACGTGGCGCGCCGGCGTGCGGCGGCGGCGGCGATCACGCGCTCGATCAGCTCGAGCGGCAACGGCTCGTCCCAGGGAAAGAGCAGCGCACCCTTCGGTCCGGTCCACGGCGCCATCGCCGTCGCGAGGTCGCCGGCGGGGGTCATGCCGTAGATGCCGAGATGCTGCTTCCAGCCGGCGAAGTGCACGAGGTTGCCGTGCAGCACGAAGGTCGGCATGCCGTACTTGATCGCCTCGTCCGCATCCGGCACCACCTGCCGGATGCGTGCGCGCAGACCCTGCAGCACGGCCTGTTCGCGCGGCGGGAAGCCGGCGATGTAGCTGTCGATCGTCGGCGCGGGGGACGATGCCGGCGGCATGGGTCAGCGAAGCTCCTTCCGGATGACAAGCTTGAGGCCGGACCAGGTCTCGTCCACGGCGCAGACCTTGATGTCCACGAAGCCGATCGGCAGCGCGACGCTGCGGATGGTGTCCTCGGTGATGTCGGTCGGCACCCTGGCGGTCTTCTTCGGCCACGACACCCACACGGCGGCATCCGCGCGCAGGGCGGTGCGAAGTGAGCCCAGCCGGCGCGACAGCTCGGCACGGCTCGTCACGAACAGGTGCACCACGTCAGTGCGCGCACTGATGCGCCGGTCGAAGACGACGCCCTCGGGCAGCGGTGCCAGCAGCTCGCGGTACCCTGCCGGCACGTCGATGCCCAGCACGTGCGATGCTTCGCCGATGCCGAGCTTCTTCGCGAGTGGCGTGCCGGAGTATCCGGCCGGTGGCGAGGCGGGCATGCGGGCGGGCGGGAGTCAGGGTTTCACGTTGGCACTCCTGCGACGATAGTGGCCTGCCGCCCGGCTGTCACGTTTCGTGCCGGCTCGCGGACGCCATGCGCCAGAGCCTGGCAGCGAGCACGCCGAAGAGGAGGGCGAGGAGCGCGAACACCGCCGACCCGACCAGCGCGCCCTCGTCCAGCGAGCGCAGTCCGCGCATGCCCTGCGTCGTGACGAGCAGCCGGAGTGCGAGGAGGCCGAACACGGCGCTGAGGGCGCCGGCGAGGATGGAGGGGAACCGCATCTGGTGACGTCCGGGGTGGGCAGGGAGGCTGCCGCAATCAAGCACCACGCGCCCGGTTCGTGAGTGGGCGGTGTCGGTGCGCGCGTCCGGCGGTTGGACCAAGTGGAAGGTCGTGGGTTCCCGCGGAGGCATGGGGGACGACACGGAGGTCGGACCGAGTGGAAGGTCGTGGGTTCCCACGGAGGCACGAGGGACAACACGGAGGTCGGACGGAGTGGAAGGTCGTGGGTTCACACGGAGGCACGAGGGACAACACGGAGGTCGGACCGAGTGGGAAGTCGTGGGTTCCCACGGAGGCACGGAGACCACGGAGGGCACGGAGGACAACACAAAGGCATTGAAGGGAACAACTCGCTCGGGTTGAGCGCTGCCGCGCGCGAGTTGTTCCCCCATGCCGTTTCTCCGTGCGCTCCGTGGTCTCCGTGCCTCCGTGGGAACCAGCGGACCTTCACCCGCACCAGCCCCGGCGTCCCGCGAGAGCACCACCTCAAAAGACCTACCGCGACCGCTTCGCGGCAGTCTTGGTCACTGCGGCCTTCTTCGCTGCGGCCTTCCTCGCCGGCGCCTTCCTCGCTGGTGCCTTCTTCGCCGTACCGGTCGGCACCGCACCACGCGCCGCCGCCTTCGGCTTCTTCGGTTTCGGCAACGGCATCGCGTCGGCGGTGGCGAGCAGGAGGCGCTGGAGGAGGTCACCGTCATCGATCTCGGTGACCAGGAAGTGCGCCTTCGCCCCCGCGAACGGATGTGCCTCGGTGACCGCACCAAGCACCGCGCGACCGGCGTCCGTCGGACGCACGTAGACCTGGTTGTCACACAGCAGTGCGACGACCTTCCGGTGGACGTACACGGCGTACTCGCCGAACATCTTCCGGACGGTGAGCGCGTGCGGGAGGCGCGCCTGTTCACATACGTAATCCGCGAAATCCGCGTCGGTGGCCATGGGGAAAAGGTGCAGGTGGCCGGCGTTGGACGCCAGACGACCTCCCTCCCGTGGTTACGGGCGCGGTGGAGTCTCCGGCAGCAGCACGAACCGCGCCCGGTTCTGCTCCGTCAGGTACCGCCTCGCCGCCGCCGCCAGCCGCTCCGGCGTGAGCGCCGCCACGATCGGCTCGGCCGCGAACAGGCTCCCGGGATCCTCGCCATGCTCCAGCCGGTCACGCAGCGTCTCCAGCCAGTAGCTGTTCTGCCGGTGCGCCAGCTCCAGCTGCCGGCGCCGCTGCTCCTTCACCCGGTCCACCTCGGCCGCCGACGGTGCCACGCGGCGCAGCGAGTCGAGCTCCTGGCGCACGATGGCGAACAGCGTGTCGGCCTGCGCCGGCGCCGAGCCGAAGTCCACCAGGAGCTGCCATTCCTCGCGCGGACGGCGGGCGGACACCGCGTTCACGCTCACCGAGTAGGTGGCACCCAGCGCCTCGCGCAGCCGGTCCAGCAGGCGCGTCTCCAGCAGTTCGCCCAACGCCGTGAAGGTCTCCGACTCCTCACGGCTCCACGCGCCCGCGCCGCTCATCACCAGCAGCGTGCGGCTCTGCGGAGCCACGCCCTTCCGCACCACCTTCTCCACCTGCCCCGCCAGCCGCGGCGGCGAGACGTCGCGCCAGGCGGCCGGCTGCGCCACCGGGAGCGGCGCGATCCACCGTTCCACCAGCGGCTTCAGCTCGGTGGCGTTCACGTTCCCCACGAACAGGAACGTCATGTGGCCCGCATCGGCGAAACGCTCGCGATAGATCGACAGCAGCCGGTCGGGCTCCAGCTCGCGCAGCCGCTCGGGGGAGAGCGTCGTGACGCGCGGGCTGCCGTTGCCGAGTGTCATGGTGACCGTGTCGAGGAAGACCGCCATCGGGTTCGCATCGCGGTTCTTCAGCACCGCCTCGAACTGCTGCAGCAGTGCACGGAAGGCGAGGCTGTCCTGGCGCGGTGCCGTGAGCCGCAGCCAGGCCAGCTGCAGCATCGTCTCGAGGTCCTTCGGTGAGGCCCGGCCATTCAGCCCCTGCGACAGGTCGCCGATGAACGGTGTCACCGCCGCCGCCTTGCCCGACAGCTTCTTCCCGAGGTCCACCTGCGAGTACGCACCGGCACCACCATTGCCGATCACCGTGGTGGCGATCGCACCGCGGAACACGTCGCTGTCCGGGAGCACACTCATCCCACCGGGTGACCAGGCCGTCATCAGCACCTGGTCGGCGTTGAAGTCGGTGGGCCGGACGTACACCTTCGCCCCGTTCGACAGCGTCCACTCCGTGATGTCGAGCGCCACGTCGACGCGCTCCCCGACGATGCGACCCGGCACCGGCGGCTGTGGCACCAGTGCGCCATCGGCCACGGTCTCGGTCCACGGTGCGATCGTCGCGGCGTCCACTCTCGGGAACACCGCCCGCACCGCGGCCTCGGTGGGCGGCACCAGCCCCTCCTTCTCCGGCATGGTCACCGTCACCACCCGGTTCGCCGCACCCGAGCGCACCGTCGCCGTGGCGTTCACCTGCGCCAGCGTGACCCCCGGGAGCAGGCGCTTCGCCAGCTCGTACTCGAACGCGATGCCCGGGATCGCCTCGCCCGAGAGGAAGTGACCGGCGTACGATCCCACCAGCGAAGCCGACGGCGTCTTGTCGCGCTCCGCGTAGGCACGCTCGTAGTCGCGCAGCAGCTCCGTGCGCGCGCGGTCGAGCTCCGCCGGCAGGAACCCGTGCCGCAGCACGCGCGCCCCCTCGGTCAGCAGCAGCTCCAGCGCCTCGAGCACCCTCCCCTCCTTGGCCACCGCATCGAGCGACGAGTACTCCGACGCACGCACCAGCGCGCCGCCACCCGCCTGCGCGGCGACGATCGGCGCATCCGGCCGGCGCGTGAGCTCACCAAGGCGCTCGTTGAACATCTGGTCGCGCAGCGTGGCGAGCATCGACCGACGCATGTCCGCCACCGTGCGGATGACGGTCGGCCGGCGCTTCCAGAGCACGCTCACCGACGACGTGGGCACCTCCCGGTCGGTCGCGATCGACACCAGCGTGCCGCCATGCGACGGCACGGTGACCGCAGGACGCGGCCGACGCACCGACGGCGCCGCGAGGCCGGCGAAGTGCTGCCGGATCTGTGAGACCAGCGAGTCGGGGTTCGCATCGCCGACCGCGATCACCGCCATCAGGTCGGGGCGGTACCAGTCACGCCAGTAGCGCCGCAGCGGCGCCGGCAGCACCGTCTCGAGGATCTCCGGCCTGCCGATCGGGAGCCGTTCCGCGTAGCGCGATCCACGGAACACCACCGGGAACTGCTTCGCGCGGATGCGCTCCCCGGCGCCCAGCCCCGTGCGCCACTCCGCCAGCACCACGCCGCGCTCGGCCACCACGTCGGCCGAGTCGAAGAGGATGCCACTGGCCACCTCGCTGAGGAAGCGGAAGCTCTGCCGCAGGATCGCGGCGCTGTCGGCCGGTACCGGCAGGATGTAGATCGTCTCGTCGAACCCCGTCTGCGCATTGAGGTCGGGGCCGAAGCGCACGCCGATCGACCCGAGGTACTTCACGATGTCGTTGCGCGCGAAGCTGCGCGTGCCGTTGAACGCCATGTGCTCGGTGAAGTGCGCCAGCCCCTGCTGGTCCGCATCCTCCAGCACCGAGCCGGCATTCACCACCAGCCGCAGCTCGATGCGGTCCTCGGGACGCGAGTTCTGGCGCACGTAGTAGCGCAGGCCGTTCGGCAGGGTGCCGATGCGCACGCTGGTGTCGATGGGCAGGCGCGCGGAGAGTGCGAAGGCGGCGGCTGGCAGCGAGTCGGCAGGGGCGGACTGCGACTGCAGCGGCACGACGGCACCGGAGGTGAGCAGGACCAGCAGCGGAAGGCGCATGGGAAGGATGGAGGGGTCTGCGAGCGGCGCGTGGCGCTCAGGGCGCGACGGCAACGGCGGCGATCAGGCGGATCAGTGCATCGACGTCCCGCAGGTCGAGCACCTCGCCCGGGGTGTGCGAGTAGCGGCCCGGCCAGGAGAGGCCCACGTTCGGCGCGCCGAAGCCGGCCACCGCCGAGCCGTCGGTCGCACCGTGGGTGGTGCCGACCTGCAGCGGGATGCGTTGTGCCGCCGCGATGCGCATGATGCGTTGCCGCTCCGCCGGCGGCACGATCGAGCCGTCGTCGAGGCCGCGCAGCACGGCGCCACGCCCCAGCGGCGTGAGCGCGAACATCGGCTGTTCGAGCGGGGTGTCGGAGCTCACGAAGGTGTCGATGCTGTACACCCGCTTCAACCCGCGGCCGTGCTCCGCCGCGAAGGCGCTGGCGCCGAACAGGCCACCCTCCTCGCGGGTGGAGAACACGAAGAGCACGCGATGCCTGAGCGCCGAGGGATCGATGCGCCGCATCGCCAGCAGGAGGGCGGTGCTCCCGGTGCGGTCGTCACTGCCGCGACCGGTGAGCCGCGTGCCGGCCAGCCGTGCGGCACGCTTGTACGCCGTCACGCCCATGCCAACGCGCACGCCGCGCGCCACCAGCCCGGCGGAATCCACGCCGTACCACGCCACGAGGCTTGCCGGCGCACGCACCCGTGCCGAGTCGCGCGGCACGAACACGCCGCGCAGCGACGGGGCGACGGTTCCCGCGGCGTCGCGATCGAAGTGCAGGTACGACGGCTGTCCTTCCCAGGCGCTCAGCACCACCCCGCCCTTCCGCGTGAGGCGCACGGTGCCGTCGGCGTTGATACCCTCCACCTCGAACGACACCTCGTCCATGTGTGCGATGAACGCCACCGAATCCCGCTCGGGACCGGCGCCGATCACGAGGTTGCCGGCGGTGTCGGTCACCGCCACCGCCCTCGCCCATGACGGCAGCAGCGCGCTGATCGCGTCGCGCACGCGGAACTCGTGGCCCGGCACACCGGGCAGGTCGGCGATGCTGCGGAAGACCGACTCAGTGAGCGCGTACGCATCACGGCGTGCGGCATCCCGCGGCACGGTGTCCACGGGCGGCGCGACCCAGGGCATGGTGGTGATGGTGGCGCCAGCGGCACGCAGCGCGCGGGACAGGAGCGCCTGCGCCTCGGCTCCGGTGACGGATTCGACGAGGGAGCCGGCGTAGCGCACCTGCGGTGTGATGATGCGCACACTGTCGCGCGTGCGCACGCGGCCAAGCGCCGCCTTCCGCAGCGCACCCAGGCGCGCCGAGGGCACCCGCTGGTCACTGGCGGTGCCCCGTCCTTCGTCCAGCAGCGTGACCTCGTCCACCGCGCCGGCCCGTGCGAGCACCGCCGCCAGGCCCACCCAGCCGAAGCTCCGCTGGGTGCTGAGCACGAAGATCGTCTCCCCGGTCGCCACCGGCGCGGTGGCGGCCGTTGCCACCGCGGCGCACCCGGCGCGAGCACCGGCGCCGGGACCGGCCGCATGGCCGGCGTAGGTCCACACCGGACGCGTGGCCACGACGGGATCCAGCAGCGAAATGCCGAGCGCCGACACCCCCGAGGCAGAGCCTGCACCGACGTCCACCCAGAGCTGGTCCACGGTGGCCACGGCAGTGTCGCCGCGGTGCTGTCGTGCGAAGTGCCCGTTCGTGATGGCCACCACGCCCGTGACGTCCCCGCGCGGCGTGAGCACGCGCACCTGCTGCGCCTCGTGGAACTGGTCCCAGAGCGGATGCGACGGAACACCGGCGCGATGCAGTCGCAGGTAGCCGTCGTCGGTGACCTGGCTCACCACGAAGCCCGGCACATCCATCGCACAGGCCACGACGCGGCGCGGCGACCCGCTGCCGCTTCGCCTCACGAGGTTCCCGAACGCGTCGCTGCTCCAGCCGGTCAGCACGGGGCGCAGCCCGGCGATCGCCCGCTGCTCGCCGCCGGGGGGCGCGTCGAGGTGCAGCCAGGCGGCCACGGCCGACGCTGCGGCATCGGTCGTGGGAACGGTCTGCGCACCCATCAGCGCCGGCACGGCCGTTCCGGCCGCGAGCACGCGTACAAGCCGCGCCATCGTCAGCAGTCCTCTGCGTCCCGTCATCCCGGCTCCTGTCAGCGAGAACCCGCGACTGCACCACCGGCGGTCGCGGCGGTCATCCGCCCGCCGCACTGCCCCGTGTCCGGACCCACACATGATACGCCGCCACGCCTGCCACCACCGTCGCCACGCCCAGCCCGGCGAAGCCCCAGCCGGAGGTCGCGAAGATGTACAGCCAGCCGGTGAGCGCGATCAGCGACGGTACGGGATAGAACCACATCCGGAACGGGAACTCCATGCCCTTGCGCTGGCGCAGCACGTGCAGCGCCGCGATCTGTCCCACGAACTGGATGAGGATGCGCGACGTGAGCAGGGCCGAGATCACGTCCCCGAGCGGGACGAAGCTGCAGAGGATCGAGAGCCCGCCGAGCACCAGCAGCGCCACGTGCGGGAACTGCCCGGTGGGATGCAGCCTCGCGAACACCCGGAAGAAGTCGCCCTCGGCCGCGGCAGCCCAGGCGATGCGGCTGTAGCCGAGCAGCAGCGCGAAGACCGAGGCCACCGCCGTCCACATCACCAGCACCGTCACCGCCGCCGCCGCCTTCGGCCCGTACAGCCGCTGCATGAACTCCGTCACGATGAAGGTGGACTTCATCGCCTCGCGCCACGGGATCACCGCCATCAGGCTCAGGTTGACGAGGGCGTACATCAGTGCGACCGCCACCACCGACCAGAGGATCGCGCGCGGGATCACCTTCGCCGGGTTCTTCACCTCGCCGGCCACGTAGCAGATGTCGAAGTAGCCGCTGAAGTCGTACATCGCGATCAGCATCGCGCTGCCGAGGCCGGACACGAAGCCCACCGAGAAGGTGAAGGCCCCGGGCGGGAAGTCGAGGACGAGGGCGGCGTTGAAGTGCGTGAGCCCGCTCACGATCACCACCAGCACCGTCAGCAGCATGCCGGCCCACAGGACCACCGTGAGCTTGCCCACCGAGGCGATCCGCCGGTAGAGCAGTGCGATGACGATCAGGCCGACGGCGGTGCTGATCAGCCGCGCGGTGGTGGTGGTCATGCCGGGCAGGAAGTAGCCGGCGTACTGCGCGAAGCCGATGTATCCCGACGCGATCTCGAGCGGCGCGGAGAGGATGAACTGCCAGATGAAGAGGAACGGCAGCACCCCGCCGAGCATCGTGCCCCGGAAGGCTTCGCGCAGGTAGACGTACGTACCGCCGGTGCCGGGCATCGCGGCGGAGAGCTCACTCCAGACCAGTCCGTCGCTGAGCGCGAGCACGGCGCCGAGTACCCAGCCGAGCATGCACTGCGGGCCACCCATCGCCGCGATGATGAGCGGGATGGTGATGAACGGGCCGGCGCCGACCATGTTGCTCATGTTGAGCGCGACGGCCTGGACCTGGCCGAGGCTGCGGACGAGGCCCTGCTGGGAAGTCACGATGGCGGCGCGGAGGCGGTCGGTGTCGTGCGCGGAAACAACATCAAGATCCCCGTCCCCTTGGTGTCATTCCGGCGCAGCGGAACGGGACTGCATCGTCCCGTTCCGCTGCCGTGCACCGGCATCGGCGCAACCGGTCAGGTGGCGGCAGCGATGGCCGCGCGCTGCTGCTGCTGGTTTGCGGCCTGCACCGCGGCATCGGATGCGCCGCTGAACGCGATCACACCCATGCCCAGGCCCTTCAGCTTGTTGCGCCAGAGGATCTCGCCGGTGCGCAGGTCCAGGCAGAACAGCTCCCCCCCGGCACCGGCGTACACGCGGCCGTCCTCCACCATCACGGTCGTGAACGAGGTGGTCTTGAGCTTCGTGCGCCAGACCTCGTTCCCCGTGCTGGCATCGATCCGCACGGCGTGCCCGCCGATCCCGATCACCATCGGCCCTGATTTCGTGCGAGCCATGTACCGACTCCGTTGTGCTGGGAATGGAAGGTCAGCGCTTCTTCTTCGCTGCCGGTGCGGCGCCCTGCAGCATGAAGGTCACCTTCATCGTCACGCGATACTCCACCACCTTGCCCTTCTCCACCACCACGCTCTGGTCCTTCACCCACGCCGACGAGATGCCCTCGAGGGTCTCGGAGGCGCGTGCGACACCCTGCGCCACCGCATCCTCGAAGCTCTTTGCACTGCCGGCAATGATCTCGATCACCTTGGCGACTGCCATGACCTTCCCTCCGCGGGTGCGTCACTCCGAATGGCGGCGCGGGCCCGTGACGCGCAGGCACCGCACCGACCGTTGACGCCACGAACGTATGGCCCGGCACGGGCGCCAGACAGGTGACACGGTGCAACAGTCCGCCGCCGGCCGGCGCTGCCCGGCCCGGGCGGCGTTATCGTGTGGTGTCGTCGCCCGGGTGCCACCGCACCGGGGCTCGGACGCACACCCCGCCCGGAGTTCGTGCCTTGCGGTTCCCGCCCCTGCGTGCCACCCTCCTCGTCGCTGCCGTCGCCGGCCTCACCGCCTGCGCCTCCGTCCGGCCGGCCGCGCCCACCCGCGACGCGGTGCCGCGTATTGCCGTGATGTCGGCATTCGACGCGGAGTGGGAGCAGCTCCGGGCCGCCACCCAGGTCACCGGCACCCGCGTCATCAACGGCCGGACACACTACATCGGACGCCTGGCCGGGCAGGACGTGGTGCTCCTCCTGAGCGGCTTCAGCATGATCAACGCCGCCATGACCACCCAGGCGCTGCTGGACCGGTTCTCGATCCGCAGCATCGTCTTCTCCGGCATCGCCGGCGGCGTGAATCCCGGGCTGCATGTGGGTGACGTGACGGTGCCGGCGCGGTGGGGTGCCTACCAGGAGCAGGTCTTCGCCCGCGAGACACCCACCGGCTTCGATCCCGGCCGCGAGACGGGGGGCGTGCCGAACTTCGGCATGATGTTCCCCCGCGCCATGACCGTCGCGGTCCCCGGCGCCCCGGCCGACTCGCTCGAACGGCGGTTCTGGTTCCCGGTCGATTCCGGCGCGCTCGCCACCGCGCGCCTGGTGGCGCGGTCGGTCACGCTGGCGCGGTGCACCGCCAGTGGGGCCTGCCTGGAGCACACGCCGCAGGTCGTGGCCGGCGGCAACGGCGTGAGCGGACCGACGTTCGTGGACAACGCCGCCTATCGCGAGTACGCGTGGCGCACCTTCCGTGCCGATGCCCTCGACATGGAAACGGCCGCGGTGGCGCTGGTGGCGTACGAGCATGGCGTGCCGTACATCGCGTTCCGGTCACTCTCCGACCTGGCCGGTGGCGGGCCGGGACGAAACGAGGTCGCGACGTTCGGGCGGCTCGCCGCGGCGAACTCGGCGTCGCTGGTGATCGCCTATCTCCGGGCGCTGCCGGCGCGGTAGCCGCCGCCCGCCGCGCCACAGCGTCCAACACGCCTCAGCGACGTCCCTTCGCCACGCCATCCCAGGCCGCATGCACCGCTACTTCGACTTCGCCGGCAACCGCACCAGCTACCGTGCCGAACTGCTGGCCGGCCTCACCACGTTCCTGACGATGGCGTACATCATCATCGTCAACCCCGCCATTCTCGAGGCGGCCGGCATCCCGCGCGGACCGTCGATGACCGCCACGATCATCTCGGCGGCATTCGGGACGCTGGTGATGGGGGTGTACGCGAAGAAGCCGTTCGCCATCGCCCCGTACATGGGCGAGAACGCGTTCATCGCCTTCACGGTGGTGAAGGGCATGGGCTTCCCATGGCAGACGGCACTCGGCGCCATCTTCCTCGCCGGCGTGCTGTTCACGGTGCTGACCGTGTTCAAGGTCCGGAGCTGGCTCGCGAACGCGATTCCCGTCTCGCTCAAGCACAGCTTCGCGGTGGGGATCGGGCTGTTCCTCACCTTCATCGGCCTCAACCAGGTCGGCGTGGTGTCGCTCGGCGTGCCGGGGGCGCCCGTCGCGCTGGGGAACATCGCGGCGCCCACCACGCTGCTGGCCATCACCGGGTTCGTGGTCACGGCGCTGCTGCTGGTGAAACGCTGGAGCGGCGCGCTGATCGCGGGCATCCTCGTCACCACGCTGCTGTCGTTCCTGCTCGGCGTCACGCCGCTGCCGGCCACGTTCGTGAGTGCGCCGCCGAGCCTGGCGCCGATCCTGGGGCAGCTCGACATCGCCGGCGCCCTGTCGGTGCAGGGGCTGCCGATCGTGGTGATCATCTTCATCCTCGCCTTCGTCGACACGATCGGCACGCTGATCGGGCTCTCGGCGCGCGCGGGCTGGCTGGATGCCGAGGGCAACCTGCCGGGCATCGAGAAGCCGATGATGGCCGATGCGCTGGTGAACCTGGTGGCCCCGTTCGTGGGCACCACCACCTGCGGTGCGTTCGTGGAATCGGCCGCGGGCATCGAGGCAGGCGGGCGCACCGGCCTCACCGCGGTGGTGGTGGCGGCGCTGTTCCTCTGCGCCCTCTTCTTCGCCCCGCTGCTGACCATCATCCCGCCGCACGCCTACGGCATCGCACTGGTGGCCATCGGCATCCTGATGGTGGCCCCGATCGCGAAGCTCGACTTCAGCGACTACACCGAGCTCATACCCGCCTTCCTCACCATCGTCCTGATGAGCTTCACGTTCAACGTGGGCGTGGGCATGACGGCAGGTTTGCTGCTGTATCCGCTGATGAAGCTGCTCACGGGCCGGGCGCGCGAGGTACCGCCGCCGCTCTGGGTGCTGGCCGCGATGTCGGTGGTGTTCTTCGCGGTGTATCCGTACCACTGAGCTGGATCAGAACCAGCGGCGACGCACCCCGAGCATCACGAGGTTCTGCGAGATCGCCTTGTCGGGATCGTTCGATCGGCGCCACTCGGGCTCGTACGACACGTTCAGCTCCGACGCCCCGAGGCGCACCTGCAGTGCCGCGGCCGGCTGCAGGCGGTGGTCCACGCGCGGCACATCGCGGTCGTCCACCTCCGCGAAGCGGCCGCTGTAGCGCTGCTGTCGGTACTGCATGCCGAACTCGACGCGCACCGCACGGCCGAGCGGCATGTCGTAGCTCATCGAGTAGCTGGAGCGCCGGTAGTCGAACCGGTCGCCGACCGCGAGATTCCGCTCGATGCGTGCCTCCGTCTCGAACTCGGCACCATCCATGAAGCGGTGGCGGAACTCGGCGGTGACGTAGCGATTCGTGGCATCCTGCATCGAGTCCAACGGGAAGCGCCGCCAGCGCTGCGCTGCGCCGAGGCGGAGCCGGCGTGCACTGCCGAGCCGGAACTCGGTGGTCGGCACGAGCTGGAGCTGGTTGGAGACGTCCCGGTCCTCGGACGACCCCTTCAGCGCGCCTTCGGTCACCAGCTCGAGCGTCCACCACCGCACCACCCGCCGTGACAGTGTGGTGCGCAAGCGCTGGCTCACCCGGTTGAACCGCGTGGTGGCCGTGTAGCGGTGCACTGCGGCATCGTACTCGAGCTGCAGCAGCGGGCGCACCGCGCCACTCGCCAGCCGCACCGTGCCGCCGCCGATCACTCCCACCGACGAGACACCCACCGGGTCGCGGTTCACGTTGTCGTCCAGCCGCGACAGCACGTACGACCCGACCGACAGCGCATGGAACGGCGCCGCGGGCGCGGCGAGACTGTCCCGCCGCGACGGCGAGACACGCGCCTGCCCATGCACTTTGGCGGCGCCGGCAGCGATGAGCACGAGTGCCACCAGCATCCGCGACGACGACCTCAGGCCGCAAGCCATGCCGGCACCTCCATCAATGCCGCGAGTTCGAGTCGCGGACCGCACTCCGCCAGGCGGTCGCCCAGCATCGACAGGTGGGCGGGCAGGAACGCCGCGCGGTCCGTGTGACGTGAGGCGATCTCCAGCAGCCGGCCGAGTGCCAGGAAGACATGGCGCACGATCGCATCCTCGGTGATGCTCCCGGCGGCGCGCACGACCATCTCGGCCGAGAAGGCGACGCAGAACTCGGACACCACCCGTGCCGCGATCCCGCCGCGCCACTGGAGCTCGAGCAGGTGCGCGACGAGGTTGCCGCAATCGAGCGCCGGATCGCCGGTCGCGACCAGGTCGAGGTCCACCAGCAGGCAGCGGCCCTCGTGCACCAGCACCTGGTCGTGGTACAGGTCGCGGTGCAGCACGGCGACATGGTCCCGCGCGGCGAGCGGCGCGGCCACACCGTCGAGCCGCTCCATGATCCAGAGGAGCGGACGGGCGTGCTCCGGCTGCGCCAGGCGCAGTGACGCAAGGCGGGTGCGCAGGATGCGCAGTTCGTCGTCCAGCGTCCAGGCACGACCGGGATGCACGTCGAGCTCGTGGACACGGCTCACCGACTGTGCCAGTGCCGCTGCCAGCGTGCCCGGATTTCCGCCCTGCGCCAGCGCCGTCACCAGCGGCACACCGGGCAGGCGCCGCTGCAAGGTCATCCGCAGGCCGTCCACCACGCCGAGCGGCTCGGCGATCACGTCGCGGGCGCCGGCATCCCACAACATCCGGTGCACGATGGCGGCGCGTGAGTCCACACCCCGCGCGCGCACCTTGCCGAGCCAGGTGGACGTGGCGCCGCCGTCACACACCTCGAACGACACCATGCAGCGGCGGCCGGCCTTGTGCCGCACCAGCGCGGTCGACGCAACCTGCACGTCGTCGACGGCTGGACTGGAGTGCCGTTGCGCGAGCACCCGGGTCGCCGTCTCCGGACTGGCGAGCGCGGTCGCGAATGCCAATGCCGTGTCGTCGCCGAGCCGGGCCCACGCGCGCAGCTCCACCGGCTTCACCGGCGTGCAGCTACCGGTGCGGCGCGGCCGGATCGCACCGGGAATGCCGTCGAGCAGCGACTGCGCGCGCGCCACCAGCCGCTCGGTCAACGTCGGCCAGTCGGGGTCACGGTGGCGGAAGGGATGCGGCGTGAGCCGCATCAGCGCCTCGGCGGTGCGCCAGGTGAACCGCCGCATGTCCACGGCACGGCTGCGGCCGTAGCCGTCCAGCAGCGCCGCGACCAGGGCCGTGGCGCGCTCGCGCGTGCACCCCCGGCGCAGCACGTCGCGCTCGAGGTGCGCCGCGAAGATCGCGAGGTCGATGTGGGGGTCGGAGAGTGTGCACTCGTCGAAGTCGAGCAGCGAGATGGTGCCGTCGTGCACGAGCACCTGCTTGGCGTAGAAGTCCCCGTGGATCGGGGTCACCGGTGCCGGCGACTCGGCGCGCAACTGCGCCAGCCGGCCCACCAGCAGGCGCAGCGGCTCGCGTACCACCGGCGACCAGCCGCTCACGGCAGCCGCGACGCGGTGCAGCCCGACGTTGGCATCGGCGTCGGTCTCCCCCGCCCGCACATCCATCGTCCCGTCGTGCACCGCCGCCAGCGCCGCGCCCGCCGCGCTGACGTGGTCCAGAGGATCGGCACGCAGGTCCAGCAGGCGGCCGCCGATCCACGGTGCGACGATCACGCCCCGCTTTGCCTCCCATGCCGTGGCGGGACTCACGGGCAAGTGCGGCAGGCGCGCCAGCGCGCGATGGGCCGTCAGGGCATTCGCGAACGCCACTCCGTCATGGCACTTGATGACGGCCACCGGCTCGCCGCGCACCTGCGCCATCGCCACCAGCCGCCGCTCCGGCTTGTAGGCGATCACGCGGAACGTGCACGCCGCCGGCAGGCCCAGTGTGGCCAGGACCTGTTCCCGTCGCGCCGGGTCGAGCAGCCACCGCGGACCGGCGAGTTCGCCGTCGTTCGGGAATCGGCGGATCGCGATGCGCTCGTCCGCACACGACACAACCCGAGAGCTCTCCCGGTACTTCGCCCACTTCTCGTGCGCCTCGGTGCCGACCGCCTTCAGCGTCACGAACGCGGCCGCCTCGCCATCGTCGTACTGCAGCGACACCAGGCAACTCGCCCCGGGCTTGTAGCGCGTGTAGGTCATGCGCGGCGCGCCCGCCGGCGGGTCGGGCAGCATTGCGGCCACCAGCGCGGCCGCCGCCTCGACGTCCAGCACCGTGGCGAGGCCGGGAAGCGCGCGGTCGCGCACGGCGACGACGCGGTCAGATGGCGAGAGCATGTGTCACCGGGAGGGGAACGGGGGAATCGGGCATGCGGGAGGCGTGTTCGCGATACCAGGCCGCGAAGGCGCCGCCCGACCGGAGCAGCACGTCGGGGGCACCCTGCTCGACGATCCCGCCATCGCCCACCACCAGCACGCGGTCTGCGCGCGCCGCCATGTGCAGCGCATGCGTGATCAGCAGCGTCGTGCGCCCCTTGGTCAGCCGCAGGATCGCCTCGCTCACCAGGCGCTCGTTCTCGTCGTCCAGGCCCACCGTCGGCTCGTCCAGCACCAGCATCGGCGTGGCGCGCAGCACCGCACGGGCGATGGCGATCCGCTGCCGCTGCCCGTTGGACAGCGTCACGCCCCGCTCGCCGACGCGCGAGTCCAGCCCGTCCGGCATCGCACGCACGAACGCATCGGCACTGGCCACCCGCAGCGCCATGTCGAGCAGGGCGTCATCCACGCGGGTGGCACCGAGCGTGAGGTTGTCGCGCACGGTGCCGGCGAACAGCACCGTGTCCTGCAGCACGATCCCCACCTGCGCGCGCAGCGAGCTCACGGTCACGTCCCGCACGTCGATGCCATCCACCAGCACACTCCCCGCCGTCGGTTCATAGAGCCGCAGCAGGAGGTTCGCGATGGTGGACTTGCCGGCACCCGAGGCCCCCACGATCGCCACCAGTTCGCCGGCCTCGATCCGGAACGACGTGTCGGACAGCACCGTGCGGCCGCCGGGATACGCGAACGAGAGGTTGCGGAACTCGATCGTCCCCCGGAACGGCGGTGCGGCCACGGCACCTGGACTGTCACCGATGCCGATCTCGTGGTCCATCACCTCCAGCACGCGCTCCGCCGCCGCCGTGGCCTTGCCGAGGCGCCCGGTGTACTTCGCGAAGCTCTGCAGTGGCTTGAACGCCGCCTTCAGGTACGACACGAACACCACCAGCTCGCCGGCCGACATCGTGCCACGCATCACCCGCAGCGTCCCCTGCCAGAGCAACACGCCGGTGGAGATGGCGATCAGCACGTCCACGCTGCGCTCGAGCCCCGCCGACAGCCGCTTGGCCTGCACGCCCTGGCTGGCACTCTTCGTGTTCTGGCGTGTGAACGCTTTGCCCAGCACCTCCTCCAGCGAGAGGGCCTGCACGGTCTTGATGGCCGAGAACGACTCGGCCACCGTGGCCGCGATCGCCCCCTCGCGCTGGCGCTGCGCCCGCGAGACCTCGCGGATCGAGCGATGCGTGCGCGCCCAGCGCAGGAGGAAGAAGGGCAGCGGCACCAGCGCCAGCGCCGTCAGCGACGGCTGCATCCAGAACATCATGCCGAGCATGCCCACCAGCATGCCGGCGTCGGCGGCCAGCGGCAGCGCCGCCGTCAGCGCCACGTCCTGCAGCATGCCCACGTCGCTGGTGAGCCGCACCGTGAGGTCACCGGTGCGGGCCGCCGTGTGGAACGACAGCGGCAGCAACTGCAGCCGGCGATAGAGCGAGGCGCGCAGCGAGGCGAGCACGCGGTTGGCGGCGAGTGCCAGCGCCACCGTCTGCACGTATCCGCTCACGGCCCGCAGGGCGACCACCAGCAGCAGCGCCACGGCGGCCGACAACGCGAGCTGCTCCACCGGCAGGGCCGGCACCCAGCGCGTGGTGTGCGCCGTGGTGCCGGGCAGCAACTGGTCGAAGATCAGCTTGAGCGGCCACGGCTCCAGCGCGCGCAACGCCACCTCGCCCAGCAGCGCGACGGCGCCGACCAGCAACGTCCATCGTTCCCGCCGGAGCGGTTCCCGCACATGGCGCGCCAGCCGGAGCATCGCCCAGCGATCGATGCGGCGGCTCATGCGCTCACCCGCGTGGCCTGCTGCGCACGGCAGGCCCGGCCCAGCATGCGCGCCACCACGGCGTCCCACGTGCGCGTCGCCATCGCCTCGCACCGGCCTGCCTCGCCCAGCGCGCGACGCCGTGCGGGGTCCGCATGCAGCGCGAGGCACGCGTCCACGCAGGCCCCGACGTCGCCCGGCGGCACCAGCACCCCGGTGCGCCCCTGGTCGATCAGCGACGGGATCTGCCCGATGTCGCTGGCCACCACCGCGATGCCGGCGGCCATGTACTCCACCACCTTGAGCGGCGAGAAATAGAACGGGGCATCCGCCGGATACGGCGCCAGCGCCACGTCCATGCGCGCCAGCCACGGCCCGACCCACTCCGGCGGTACGGCCCCGGCGAACTCCACCGCGCCGGCGTCGTGCGCCGCACCGAGTGTCGCCTGCAGCGCGCCGCGCTCCGGGCCATCACCCACCACCAGCAGCCGTGCCGACGGGAGCTGCGCCTGCACCCCGGCGAACACCGCCGCCAGCGTCTCGATGCCGTGCCACGGCTTGAGCGTGCCGAGAAAGCCGATCGTGAACGGCTCGTCGGCCTGCCGCTCGATCCCGGCGAACCGCACCGGGTCGAAACCGTTCGCCTCCACCACCGCATCCGTGCGACGGCGCGGGAAGCCGTTCACGTACGCCGCCACCTCGTGCGACACCGCCACGATGCTGGACGCCGCCGCGAACACCTCGGACGCCACCCGTTCCGCCCCCTCGCGATCGGCGAGCGACCGGTGCGTGGCCTGCTCCTCGATCAGCGGCGCATTCACCTCCAGGATGCCCGGCACGCCATGTGCCCGGGCATACTGCATCCCGGCCGCACTCCAGAGGGAATAGCGCTCGTACACGACGTCGAAGTGCCCGCGCGCATTGAGGGCGTCCACGAGCGACTCGTTCACGGCCGCGATCCACCGGCTGCTGCTGCCGGCGTCCGCGGCGGCAGGCACCGTCACCTGGTGCACCGCCACCTGCGCCGCCCACTGCGGTGCATCGGCGCCCACCCGGGCGCAGAAGAGCTGTACCTCGTGGCCTGCCCGGAGCATCGCCGCGATCACCCCCTGCACATGCACCGACGCACCCTTGCGCCCGAACACGGGAATGCCCGCGTCCATGCAGACGTACGCGATGCGCATCAGGAGGCCCTCGCGACAGGATGGGCCACCCGCCCGCCGAACAGCGCGCGCAGCTGGCGGGTGTTGCGTCGCACGTCGAACTCGCGTTCGATCAGCGCGCGGGCGTGGCGCGCGAGGCGCAGCTGGAGCGCCGGCGACTGCAGCAGGGCCTGCAGCGCATCGGCCAGCGCGGCCGGATCACGCTCGGGCACCAGCAGCCCGGTGTCGTCGTGCCGCACCACCTCGGGAATCCCGACGATGTCGGTGGACACCACCGGCGTGCCGAGCGCCATCGACTCCAGGAGCACCGTGGGCAGCCCGTCGCGATCCCCATCCCCCGCCACCACGCTGGGGGCCGCGAACACGGCCGCGTTGCGCACCTCGTCGATCACACGGGGCTGTGGCAGCGGGCCGGGCAGCAGCATGCAGGCGTCGAGGCCGAGGGTGGTGACGAGGTGACGGATCGCCGGCTCCTCCGCGCCACCGCCGATGATCGCACACTCGAACGGCACGCCACGCGCACGCAGCAGCGCGCAGGCCCGCACCAGGTCGTCCAGCCCCTTCTTCGCCACCATGCGGCCCACCGTCACGATCCGCGGCGCGCGCTGCACGGGGGCGCGGTACGCGAAGCGCTCGAGGTCGAGCCCGTTGTAGATGCGCGTCAGGCGACCCCGATCGATGCCCACCGTCTGCGCGAGGTACTCGACGTTGAAGTCACTCACCGTCACCACCTGCTGCGCCGCCCCCAGCACCTCCTGCAGCCGCGGCAGCGAGACGGTCTCGTGGTAGATGTCCTTGGCGTGCGCAGTGACCGTGAACGGCACCCGGGCCCACGCCGACGCCAGCATCGCGACCTCGGCGGCGATGGTGGCGAAGTGCGCGTGCACGTGGGTGATGCCGCGGCGCACGAGCTCCCGCGCCAGGGTGGCGCCCTGGTGCACCGTGCGCGCGTCGGAGCCGCGGGCCCGGTCCATCGTACGCCAGATGGCCGGCAGCTCGGCGGCTGCCCCCTCGATGGCGCCCCACAGGTCCACGCCGCGCAGTCCGTCCGCCGTGAGGTAGGTCACGGGGGCCCGCACCCGCGAGATCGCGTCCTGGAAGTGGGTGTCGTTCGGTGCGTAGAGCGAGAAGATCGACACCTCCGTTCCCGCCGCCTCGTGGGCGAGGATCTCGTTCACGATGAAGGTCTCGGAGAAGCGCGGGTACCGCTTCACGACGTACGCGATGCGCGCCGGCCTCTCAGCTCGCATGGGCCACGGCCTCCGGACCGCGACGGGCGATGGTGTGCCGCGGTGCGGTGTCCAGCGCATCGCGGAGCAGGGCGTGCAGCCCCTCGGGCGTGTGCATCCGCACGCCGCGTGACGCCGCCCGCGACACCGGCTGCGCGAGCCAGGCCTCCAGTGCGCCGGCCGACACCGCGTCGGGGTGCATCATGTCCACCAGCCCGCGGGCCGCGAGCCGCTCGGCGCGGATGAACTGTTCGGTCCGCGGCACCACCCGCGGCACCACCAGTGCGCGCGTGCGCGTCGAGAGCACGTCACACACGGAGTTGTAGCCCCCCATCGTGATCACCGAGTGCGCCGCGCGGATGGCGGCGGCCGGGTTGCCGATGAACTCCACCACCTGCAGCCGCGGGTTGGCGCTCGCCGCCTGCAGCAGCCCCTCGCGCCGTGCGGGTGACATGAGCGGCCCCGTCACCAGCAGGCCGCACAGCGGCGCCGGGAACGACGTGCGCGCGAAGACCTCCGCCAGCGCCAGCCCATCCTGCCCGCCACCCAGCATGCAGAGCACCGTATCCGCATCCACCCGCTCGGCCGCCGTGACGGGGGCGTTGGACGCCACACGCGCGCGCTGGTCGAGGTAGCCGGTGTACCGGATCCGCGCGGCAATGTCGTCAGGGAACGAGTACTCCTCCGACAGGTCGGCGACACTCTGGTCACCGTAGACCCAGATCGTGTCGAAGTTGCGCTGCACGGCGGTGTAGTTGTCGGCGCGCGTCCACTCCTTCCGCACCTGCTGCGCGTCGTCGAGGATGTCACGCAGGCCGAGCACGCAGCGGGTGCGGCCGCGGCGGCGGAGGTATGCGAGCGCGGGATCGAGCTCACGGACGGCACCGCGTGGCACGTTGTCCACCACGAACAGGTCGGGCTCGTAGGCGCGGAGGGCGCCGAGGATGGTCGCGGCGCGGAGGGCGATCACGTCCTCGAGCGGGACCTCCAGCGACCGGGCGTGGTAGGTGGCCGACGAGTCCTTGTAGATCGCCGGCAGGCTGATCACGTCGATCCCGCGCGCGACGGCGAAGCGGGTGACCTCACGCGATCCCGAGAGCAGCAGCACATTGGGCCGGAGCGGGCTCGCGGCGAGCTCTTCAGCCAGCAGGAGGTTCCGCCGCATGTGGCCGAGGCCCATCGTATCGTGCGAGTAGAGCGCTATGCGCAGGTGGCGCTGTGTCATGGGGCCGGCCGGTTGGGGGATGCGATCGTCTGCATTCCACCAAGGCAAGGGCATGGCCGATCGCCACGGCCCCCGTCGACACACTCACAAGTCGTTACTCATGAACGACTTGGAGCACCTGAACACCCGTCGCGGCGACTATTCCCGCTGCAATGTCACGTTACAACTCCGGTACGCCCCGTTACGGACGGGCGGGAGCGTTCGGGGTGGCGCACCTGGGTCAGTTCACACGGACGGTCAGCGTCGATGGCTGCGCAGTGGCGCCGCTGCCCGTGCCGGTGATCGTGACGCCGTAGGTGCCGGGCGCCACCGCCGCCCCCACCACCACGGTCACCGATGTCGACACGTTGCCGGCCGCGACCGGCGACGAGCCGAACGTCACTGTCATGGCGCTCGGCTGTCCCGACGCGGCAAGCGTCACGGGTCCTGAGAAGGCGCCACCGCGGGTGACACCCAGCCCGACACTCCCGCTGCTGCCCGCCGCCAGGGTCACGCTGGCCGGCGTGAGCCGCACCTCGATCGTGCCCTGCGGCACCGGGTCGACGGGTGCGTCCCCGCCATCGGAGTTGCACGCCGTGAGCAGTGCCGCGGCCACCATGGCGCGCGCCGCGCGGCGGGTCAGCACGATCTGCAGGTTGCTCGGGAACATGTCGGCCGGGGTGAGGAGGCGGTGCGTGAAGAGGCGGTGCGCGCGAATCCCATGCTTCGCTGTGCGACGGGAGGGACAGGCGCCGCGCGTGCGGCCTACGCCCCCGAGGAGAACACCAGCATGAACCCGTCGGGGTCCTTCACACGGAAGACCCGTGCCCCCCACGGCGTGTCGGTCGGCGCGGTGGACAGCACACCACCGTCATCCACGATGCGCCGCGCGATCGCATCCACCGGCAACGCCGTCGTGAACTGCAGCGAGAATCCCGTGCCCTTCACGCGATCCGTGCCCTGCGCGAAGTCGTCCTGCGTGAGCAGCAGCGTCACCCCGGCCGCGCGCAGTGACACGCCGGACAGGCGCCCCTCACGCTCGTGACGCGTCTCGATCGCGAAGCCGATCACGCGCTGGTACCAGTCGAGGCTGACCTCCAGGTCGGTGCAGCTCAGCGATGCCGCCAGCGCACTCGCCTCGAAGGGGGGTGGCGGTGCGGCGTCGCGATCCATTGCGAGGGGGCTCATGGTGTTCTGACTCCATCATCGGTGACCATCGTCGGCCAGGCGTGCGGCGCTCGTGGCGCGAACCTACCACCACCGCACGAGACGTGTGCGGAAGAATCACGTGCGGGCTGTATCGGCGCCACTCCCGAACACCTGAAATGTCTGTCGATGTTCCGTGCCTGCTCCACGCACGGCGCACGACACTGCCGGGAATGCCGCCGGCGTCCGCGCCGTCAGCGGTGTCAGCGGTGGGGACGCACCTGCCGAGCACCCACGGCACGCACGCAGCATGGCACCGCATGTCCACCGGTTGCACCTGGCTGGCCCACCCGCCGGCGCAGTCACCCGCCACTCACACCGCCTGCAACCTGGAGACGTGTCATGCACCTGCGGCATCTCGTGACCTGTGTGTCCCTGCTCGCGGCCAGCGCCTGCGGCGGCGGGGGCGGGAACGGCACCGTCACCCCGCCGGTGAACAACCCGGCACAGACGCTGTCGACGCTTCGCCTCGGTACCGCCACCGCCAGCCTCGCAGCGGGCAACACCACCAGCCTCGGCGCCGCCGCACTCGATGCACGGGGCGTCGTGATCACCGGTGCGACCGGCTACGTGTACACCAGCTCGAATCCCGCCGTGGCCGAAGCGTCGCCCACCGGGGTGGTGCTCGGTGTGGGGGCGGGAACGGCGACGGTCACCGTGTCACTCACGCGCGATGGCGTCACCGCCACCGCGACGTCCACGATCACCGTGAGCGGTTCGCTGCCGGTGTCGGCGAGTGTCAGCGCCGGCGCCACCGACAACACCTTCACCCCGCCGACACTCGTCGTCGCCCGCGCGGCGACCGTCACCTTCGCGTTCGGCGCGCTGCAACACAACGTGACGTTCCGCAGCACCACCGGCGCGCCGGCCAACATCGCCAGCAGCACGAACACCAGCGTGGCACGCGCATTTCCGGCGACCGGCGACTTCCCCTATGACTGCACCCTGCACGCCGGCATGACCGGGATGGTGATGGTGCGCTAGCGGGCCTCAGCCGCGCCCGGTGAACCGCACCTCGAGCCCCACGACCGCCCCCTCACGTCGCAGCACCAGCACGGGATAGCTCCCGTCCCCCGCGCCCGCAGGCACCAGCAGCACCTCGGCTGACCGCCCTGCCACCGCCACGCACGGCATCGATGGGGGCGCGCAGAGTGCATCGGCCACGGCATCCTGCGCCTCCACCGGCACCCGCCGGAAGAACGCCTGCCGGTCGAACACCGCCACCGCCGCCAGGTCGACGTCCAGCACCGAGTGCGGCTCCGCCACCAGGTCCGTCACGCCCGCGCGCACCAGGCGCAGCGCCGACACCACGACAGCATCGCCAGCGGGTGACAGCGCCACCTGCACCAGCGCGTCGTACTCCCCCGGCACCACGGTCACGGCGGGGTCGCCCGTGCCATCGGGCAGCTGTCCCAGGTCGCGCGGCACGAGGTGCCTGCCGCTGACATGCATGCGGGCGCAGGGGAGCCACCGGCCGGCCGCTCCCGCCACCTCAACGGCCGCCGCGGCACCCTGGGCGGCAAGCAGCGCCGCAAGCGCCACGTCGCCCGCGCGGAATCGCACGGCTGGTTCGGGTGCGGGGCGCTCGCGGACCACCGCGCCGCTGCGCACGAAGAACTGCGGGTCACTCTCCCGCACGATCTGCGCACTCAGGCGGACCCAGGCATCGGTCGTGCAGTCCTTCACCTTGCGGTGCGCGACGGTGTCCCACGAGTAGATCACGTCCGCCAGCCGCGAGGGATTCCGTGGATCGGGAAGCCAGAACCTGAAGTAGCGCCCCATCGGCACCGTCGCGACCACGCCATCCGCCGGAAACTCCGGCACGTCACGCCGGACCTCCGCAGTCAGCCGCACGAAGTCGTGCATGTGCAGCGTAGGATCGATCGCCCCGAGCACAGGATGCTGCAGCATCTGGCGCAGCCCCGGGGCCAGCAGCGCGGTGCGATACTGGATCGGCAGCGCGATGCCGAGCGCCGACTCGGCCTGCGCCAGCTCGGCGGGGATCACCGGGAACCATGGCATGCGGGACAGACGCGCGCCCGATTCACCCAGTCACACGGCTCGCGGTGCCTCATCCCCAGCCGAGACGGCGCCGCCGGTCGGTGCACACACCCTCACGGGCGGAACAGCCAGGTGGCCGCCTGTGGCCCGCGCCCGTTGCCGTAGCCGCCGGTGATCAGCACGGCACCGTCCTGCAGCGCGGCCACCGCCGAGAAGTTTCCGGCCATGGTGGACGTGCCGGGAACCAGCACGAAACGTCGCGTGACGGGATCGAGAAGCTCAGCCTCCGGCGCGCCGCCCGCCAGCAGCACCTGACCGTTGGCGAGCAGCGTTGCGGTACCGGCGTGCTTGTAGCGCCCGCGGTGCATCACCGGCCCGGGCGAGAAGGTGCCGCGGGCAGGGTCGAAGATCTCCGTGGTGTTGTACATGCCGCGGATGTCGCGTTCATCGGAGCCACCATTCACCAGCACCCTGCCGTCCGCGAGCAGGGTGGCATCGTGCTTGTGGCGCCGCGAGGCCATGTCACCGGTCCGCGTGAAGCGCCCGGTGGTCGCATCGTAGATCTCGGCCGAGGCGTAGAGCACGATCGCGGCACGCCGTCCGGCGTGCCCGCCCACCACCAGCACGCGCCCGTCCCGCAGCCGCACGCCCACGTGGCTCTCCCGCGGCACACTCATCGCGCCAGTGCGTGTCGAGCGCCCCGAGGCCGGATCGTACACCTCCGCGCTCGAGAGGAAGGTCCAGTCGGGCCCCAGCCCACCGGCGAACAGGATCCTGCCGCCGGGCAGCGGCACCGCGATGTGATCCGAGCGCGGCTCGGTGAGCGCGCCGGTGGCCGCGAAGCGGTTCGTTGCAGGATCGAACACCTCCACGTCGGCCACCGGCACCCCTCCGGCGGCGTACCCACCGGCCAGCAGCACCCGGCCATCCGCCAGCAGCGTGGCGGTGTGACTGTGCCGCGTGTGGACCATCGGCGGGAGCGGTGCGAACCGTCCGGTCGACGGATCATACAGCTCCGCGCCACGCGCAGAGCCCTTCTCGGTGAACCCGCCCGCCACCAGCACGCGGCCATCGCGCAGCGTGGTTGCGGTGTGGGCGGCGCGCGCGGCACTCATCCCCGCGCCATGCGACAGGCCGGCGGCACCGGGGCGCAGTGTGCCGACATGGAGTGCACCCGCCACCAGCAACGGGGCGGCGAGCAGGGTGAGTCGCGTGGGCGTGCGTGGCGCAGTCGGCATGGATGGCTCCGGTGCGTGTCTCGGGCAGGCGGTGCGGCGGAATGTTCCTTCGATGCCGCTGCGGTGGTGGGTGCGTAGCCGTCGTGCCCCGCGTGCGGATACCGCGGCGGCGCCGCATCTCGCATGAGCCCGCTGCCGTTCGCGCGATTGATGCAGGCGAGGCATCGCGGTATCGTGCCGCAGTCTTCTCGCCGGGGTTCACGATGCCGGGAACGCGCGCCCTGCTGCGACAGGCCTGCCTGTTGCTCCTCCTGCTCACCGCCCGTGCCGCGGTGCTGCGCGGCCAGGCGTCGGCAGAGGCCGCGCCACCCTGTGCTCACCCCACGATCCTGCAGGCCCGTGAGCGCAACGCGGCCGTGCGCATGCCACTGCTGTACGACGGCATCGCCCCGCTCGCACGCGCTCCGGCCGCGCAGATTCCGCTGCCTGCTGTAATCCCGTCGCCGGTGTGCGTGCTGCTGAGCGTGCAGTTCGGCCAGCGCGATGGCGCGGTGTTCGTCGAGGACGCGGGGCTGGTCACCGTGAGTCACCCGGCACTCGCACTGCAGCTGCGACGCACGGACTACGCGAGGCAGGTGGTGGCCGGTGCGACACAGGTGTTGCGGGACGCGCTGCACCAGGAGCTCTTCGGTGCGCGCCCGCGCGTCGGCACGCGGTACATGGTCGCGATACCGGTCACCCCCGCGCACCCGCTCTACGCCGGGCAGACGGCTGCGGCAGCACCTGCGCCATCGGGCACCGCGGGCACACTCGACGCACGCGGCTACCCGGGCGCGGTCCTGGTGCGCGCTGCGGGGGACCTCGCGATCTGGTTCCTCGGCGAGGTCGGCTATCGACGCCACTACGCGGTCGTGCGCACCATCGCACCCGACGAGCCGATCCTCGACTACGTGACCGGCACCAGCCAGTCCGGCCTCAGGACCGCCAGGTATGGTGCGGGCACCGAGACCCGGTTCCTCACGCAGGTCGTGCCGGTGCTGCGTGAGCAGGGCGGAGTCTTCATCGATGTGACCGTGCACCACTTCGCGCGCGGAGTCACGATCGACCGGCAGCCCGACTCGCGGTTCCCGTGGAACGGCGAACGTCACTTCCGCACCGGCGCACCGGTGGAGGTGCCGGTGGCCGTGGAGCGCTGGGTGGGGCGCCGCCCGGCTCCCGGTGGTGCCTGGACCTGGACCTCCGAGGGCGCGTCCGCCACCGACCTGAACACGCTGGCGGCGATCCAGGCGGTGCAACGCGGCATCGCCGCGCAGCAGGCGGTGTACGCCACCAACCGCGCGGCGATGTATGCGCGCGAGGCGCAGGCGCTCGAGGCGCGCCGGACCGCGAGGCGCACCCGCGAGGCAGAGCGCCAGCGCCTCATCACCGCCGCAGGACTGCTGTACCTCCCTGCCACGACGTGGACGCGCTACCAGCTCGGCCCGGAGATGCGCGCCGTGTTCGACGGGAGCTGGCCCGGCGCCACGTCACAGTGGGAGTTCGGCAGCATCTATTCCCGCACCATCCGCGCATTCTCCAACCGCTGCCGGCGCCTCATTCCACGCGGGTCCCCGATGATCACCTCGAAGTGGATCACGCGCGACGCGGCAGGCAACCGCTGGAGCAGTGACGGCAGCGACACGACCTTCATCCTGTCCGCCTTTGCGGAGCCGTTCCGCTGGTGGGAGACGAATGCACCGCAGGCACTGCCACTGGCACCGGGCGGACTCTCCGCCCGCACGATCGATGACGTGATGGCGCTGCTGCGGACGCTGACGAACCCAGCGCAGGCACTGAGCGCCACGGCGTTGCTGGTGAAGGTGGAGGTGGCGATGCGTGAGGACATGGCCGTCCTGTTCGAGGGCGGCTGCGAGGCGCCGGTGGTGCAGCAGTTCATGGAGAACATGCGGCGTCTCGCGCTGCGCCTGCCCACGCTGCAGATGGAGCGCGCCCCCCGGTCGGTGCTCACGGCCGCCGAATGGCCGCCCACCATCGCGCAGGCCTGCCAGCGCGAGGTGGCGGAGCGCGGCGCCCAGGTGGGGCGGGAGTGGTGCCCGTGCCTCGAGCGGCAGTTCACCCAGGTGCTCACGCTCGGTGAGCAGTGGAACGCCGTCGAGGACTACAGCACCTTCTTCGACGAGGTGGACGGGTTCCGGACGGGACCGGATGGCCGCCCGGTGTGGGCGCGCTACACGCCGGCGAACGCCTGCCGCCGCTGACGCGGCCTCACGCCGGCCCCTTGTCCATCCACACGTCCCACGTCACCTGCCCGATCGCCTCGTCGTCGAACGCCATCCCCGCCGCCTTCAGCGCCAGCTTGACCTGGCCGTGGTGGTAGCCCTCGTGCCAGATGAAGTGCTGCAGCATCAGGAGGGGGTGGTCGTAGTGCCGGTCCATCGGCCTGCCTGACGCGATGCGGCTGCGCACCGCCTCGCGCAGCACGCGGGCACTCTCGTCGAGCAGCGCGATGATCGCGTCCGGCTCACGCACCAGCTTCCACTCCGCCTTCCGCATCGGCACCGCGCACTCGGGCACATCCTCCTCCACGAACACCAGCCGGCAGTAGTGCATGTGGATCAGCATCGTGTGGATGCTCATCGAGTCCGCCGTCACGCACAGGTCGAGTGACCCTGCCGGCAGCGCGCGCACGAGGTTCACGAGGATCGTGTTGTTGCGGTCCCACGAGTCGAGGAGCGCGTCGAGCAGGGCGTCGTAGGCGGGTTCAGCAGTCATGTCAGGCTCACCATTGGCGGAAGACGACACACACGGTGCTGCGATCGAGCACGGCGAACTCCCGCGCGCCCCACGGCTTGCGCGACACGCGAGGAGAGCCGGGATGCAGCAGGTCGGGGCGCCTGGCGGCAATCTCGGCGTGGAGGGCCGTGATGTCGTCGGTCTCGAGCGCGATCTCCGGGCGGTCCTTCGCCGCGTACTCCGGGCTCTCGACGATGTACGCCTTGGCGCCGTCGCGCTCCACCACGGCCAGCGTTCCGTCGTTGTGCATCACGCGGAACCCGAGGCCGTCCACCCAGAGGTCGAGGCCCTCGGCCAGGGTGTCGTAGAAGATCTTGGGGATGAGCCGGGTGATCATGAGCGACGTTCCGGGGGGTCGGGCGTGGGCACGGAGCCAGCCAGCAACGTATGCGCCGGCACGTGGACTCCCCAAGGGCGGTGCTGGCACTTTCGGCACACCCGGCGGTAGCATCCGGAACGCGCCCCCCGCCCCGCAGCACGGGGCGGCCCCGTCACGACACCCGGCGAGTCGAGGGAGGATCCGATCCGATGGCACTGGGACCACGACCGCTGCTCACCGGCGCATGCAGGGCGGCATGCGTCGCCGCCGCGGCGCTCGCACCCGTCGGCGCGGTGCACGCACAACAGCTCCCGGGCCCCCCTCCCGGTGAGTACGTCTGCACGCAGACCGAGCTGTCCGCGTCGATACCCGATGCGGGACGGGCGCAGTCCCTCACCGCCGTGTCCATGCCATCCGCGTTCGGCAACCTCATCATCGAACGCGGCGGCACCTATCGCATGAGTTCGAGCCGTGCGCGCGCCGCCGCATTCCGGTTCGACCCGGCACGCGGTGCGGTCACGTTCGCCGGCCTGCTGGCCCCGTTCGCGAACACCTACGGCACGCGTGGAAAGGACCTCTTCTTCGACTTCGCCTCCCGCGCCATCTCCTTCAGTTGCGCACTGACCACGACGGTGGACCGCGGCAACGCGCAGGGCCAGCGGCAGGCTCCCGCCGGCACAACCGCCACCCCTGCCGCACGCACGCCGCTCCAGGGCACGCTCTACTTCGCGGGACGGACCGGCCTGCAGAAGCTGACCCTCACCGATGGCACGCAGGCCACCCTCTCGAGCACCTGGCAATTCGACGTGCGCGGGACGGAGGTGCTGCTGGTCGATGCGACGGGCGCGTTGCGCATCACCAACGAGGATGGTGCGGGCAGCCGCCCCGTTCCGGTCTACGGCACCGGCAACCAGGCGCC
Source organism: Gemmatimonadaceae bacterium (assembly GCA_020851035.1). Taxonomy (NCBI): domain Bacteria; kingdom Pseudomonadati; phylum Gemmatimonadota; class Gemmatimonadia; order Gemmatimonadales; family Gemmatimonadaceae; species Gemmatimonadaceae bacterium. The sequence goes on from JADZDM010000021.1 coordinate 546,533, forward strand.
GCGCTTCTCCCCCGACGGCCGGCGCATCGTGCTGCTCGGCAGCCAGCCACCGACGTCGGTCGCCGCCGCCATCATCGGCGCCACGACGAGCGCGGATCTCGAGCCGCTCATCGTGGGTCGCGATGGCCGCGTGATCGCGGCGTTCGGGTCGCCGTACACCCAGCCGGCGTGGACGCCCGACGGTCGGCTGGTGATGGCCGGCGCGAAGGCACGGGGCAGCCTGGCCGGCAACGCCGCGACCGGCATCTTCCTCTCCGGCGCGAGCGGATCCGCGGTGCGCCGCATCGACCCGGGATTCGACGCACCGCACAGCCCGGCCGTCAGCGCCGACGGACGCGTGGCGTTCGTCAACGGCACCCGCATCTGGGTGATGCCGCTCAGCGGTGCCAACCCGCCGGCACGGCTCGCCGAGGGCTCCTCCCCGGGCATCGGCGCGCTCGCCTGGTCCCCCGATGGCCGCAGCCTCGCCTTCGCCGACGGTGACGTGGTGAAGGTCGTGATGCCGGATGGTCGCGTCGTGCCCGTGCAGGATGCTGCGGGGAACGGGGTCCGGAGCACTGGCCCGTTGGTCTGGCGCTGACGGTCGTCAGTCCAGCCCGGCCATCAGGCGCAGCACCGACTCCTGCGTCGCCTGCGCACGCGGCAGCTCGCCACGCAGGTGGCCGTTGCGGAGCACCAGCACGCGGCTCGACAGCGACAACAGTTCCGGCAACTCGCTCGAGATCAGCAGCACCGCCGCCCCCTCGCTGGCCCGCTGGTCGATCCACGCATGCAGCTCTGCCTTCGCGCCCACGTCCACGCCGCGCGTGGGCTCGTCGAGGATCAGCAGCTCGCTCTGCGCCGTCAGCCACTTCGACAGCACCACCTTCTGCTGGTTCCCTCCCGACAGCGACTGCACCGGCGACTCGCGCCCGCTGCGCAGCCCCACGCGCTGGAAGCTGGTCGCCACGGCACTCGCCTCGCGCGCGCGGTCGATCCACCCCGCTCTCGCGAAGCGGCGGAGCGTGGGCAGCGTGGCGTTCTCGCGGCTGCGCATGCCCAGCACCAGGCCCTGCTTCTTGCGATCCTCCGGCACGAAGCCGATGCCGAGCCGCATCGCATCGCGCGGGTTCGCGATCCGCTCCTCGCGGCCGCCGACGAAGATCTTCCCCGTCGCGCGCGGGTCGAGCCCGAAGATGGCGCGCGCGACCTCGGACCGTCCCGCACCGACCAGCCCGGCCAGGCCCACCACCTCGCCCGCGTGCACCGTGAACGACACGTCGTGGAACAGCCCCCGCGACGACAGCCCCGCCACCCGCAGCCGTTCCGCGCCGCGGGCGCCAGCCGTGTGGGACGGAAGGTACTCGCCCAGCTCCCGGCCGATCATCTGCGCCACCAGCGCCGACTCGGTCAGCGCACCAGCGGGCTGCGTAGACACGTGCTGCCCATCACGCAGCACGGTGACGGTGTCGCACAGCGCGAAGATCTCGTGCATGCGGTGTGACACGTACAGTTGCGTCACTCCACGCTCCCGGAGCCGGCCGACCAGGGCGTACAGCCGCTCCGCCTCGGCGTCACCGAGGCTGCTCGTCGGTTCGTCGAAGATGATGACCTTCGCGCCCTCACCCACCGCGGCCGCGATCTGCACCATCTGCTGCTCGGCCACGCTGAGCGAGTGCATCGGGCGTGCGGGGTCGATCTGCGCGCCGACGGCGCCCAGCAGCTCCAGTGCGCGCGCCCGCATCGCCGGCGCGTCCACGAAGGTGCCGCGCCGCGGGATGTTGCGCAGGCAGAGGTTGTCACCCACCGTCAGGTTGTCGCAGAAGGCCAGCTCCTGGTGCACCATCGCGACGCCGGCAGCGAGCGCATCACGCGGCGACGGGAAGCGCACCGCCGCCCCGTCCAGCTCCATCGTGCCCTCGTCGGGGGCCTGCAGCCCGGCGAGGATCTTGCCGAGCGTGCTCTTGCCGGCGCCGTTCTCGCCGCAGATGGCGTGACACGAGCCCGGCGCGACGTCGAAGCTGACGTCACGCAGGGCGGTCATGCCGGGGAACCGCTTGGTGATCCCCCGGAAGCGGACGCGCGGGACGGACACGGGGTCAGTTCGGCAGCGCGATGTACTTCGGGTCGACGTCGGTGAAGCCCCAGTCGCGGAGCTGCCGCGCCCACGTGCCGAGGTTCTCCTTCGACACGCGCACCAGCTCCATCATCACCTTGGGCGGCGCATCCTTCTTCAGGTACACGTGGTCGAAGATCGTCTTCACCGACACGTAGCCCCAGCTGTACGTCGGCTGCGCGAACAGCACCGGCGCCAGGCCGGCATCCACATACGCCAGTTCCACCGGCAGCGCGTCGATCGAGACGATCTTGATGCGGGCCGGGTCGAGGTCGGTGAGCAGCGTGCGGGTGAACAGCGCCCAGCCGCCGATCATCGCGAAGCCCTGCACGTCGGGATAGGCATTCTTGATGCGCAGCACCTCGGCCGCCGCATCCTGCGGTGTCTCGGCATGGTAGAAGGCGTTCAGGATCGTGATGCCGGGATACTTCGCGGCGGTCTCACGCACCCCCCGCACCCGGTTCTGCAGGTTCGGCGCGTTCTGGTTGCCGGCGATGATCGCGACCTTGCCCTTCTCACCGAGCTGCTTCGCCAGCTCCTCCATCACCTGCACGCCCATCTTCTGGTCGTCGCCGCCATAGAAGCTGAAGCGCTTCGAGTTCGGCACGTCGCTGTCGAACGTCATCACCGGCACGCCGCGATCGACCGCCTCGTTCACCGCACCGGTCACCTTCCCGGCGTCACTGGCCGAGAGCAGGATCGCGTTGGCCCCCGAGTTCACCGCCTCGGAGATGCGCTGCGCCTGCACCGCGCCATCCTCGTTGGGCGGCGTGAGCCAGTCGATCTTCACCGTCACGCCATGTGCCTTCGAGAGCTCGGCCGCGGCCGCCTCGGCACCCTGGCGACCCGACAGGAACACCGGGTTGGTGGAGCTCTTCGCGATCATCGCGATGGTGAACGTCCTCCCCGTGGCTGCCGCCGCGCCCCCCTCGGCGGGCTTCGCTGCATCACCACCCGTGCCGCCACAGGCAGCGAGGCCGAGGGGCAGCGCCAGCATCACGACGCGACGCAGCACCTGTGAACGGGACGGATTCGTCAGCATGGCAGTCGGGGTGAGGGCGTGAGGGAAGGCTAGCGCGCGGCAGACAGCCGGTCGGACAGGAACTTGGACCCGCGCTGGTCGAGCACGACCGCCACGATCAGCGCCGTGCCGATGATGATCCACTCGTAGTTCTGGTCGAGGTGGAGCGTGCGGATGGCCTGCCGCATCATGACGATCAGCAGCGCGCCGAGCATGGCGCTCACCGCACTGCCCTTGCCGCCCGACAGCGAGGCGCCGCCCACCACCGCCGAGGCCACGACGTACAGCTCGTACCCGTTGGCGTCGGAGGAGGTCGCCGAGCCATAGAACGATGCGCCCATGAAGGCGGCGAACCCGGCCGCGAGGGCGGAGAGGACGAACACGCCGAGCGTGATGCGCGGCACGTTGAGGCCCGAGTAGCGGCTCGCCTCGACGTTGCCGCCGACCGCGAAGATGTGGCGCCCCGCCACCGTGCGCGACAGGTAGATCGCCCCGGCGGCCGTCACCCCGAGCATGCAGAGCAGCGGCACCGGATAGAGTGCCGTGCCCAGGCCGAGCGGGGCCTTCGCCACCGCCGTCAGCGCCTCCGGCACGAGGATGCTCTCGGCGCGGCTGATCACGAACGCCACCCCGCGCAGGATCCACATCGTGCCAAGCGTGATGATGAACGGGTGCACGCCGAGGCCGATGATCATCACGCCGTTCGCGAGCCCGCAGACCAGCGCGACCGCCAGGCAGGTGCCGAGGCCGAGCAGGACGGTGACGGCCGGGTCCATCGGGCCGACGGCACGCAGGGCCATCGCCATCCCCACGCCGGCGAGGGCGTAGATCGCGCCCACCGACAGGTCGATGCCGCCGGCGATGATCACCAGCGTGGCACCGACACCCATGATCGCGAACGCACTGGCGTCTGTCGCCATCTGGATCAGCGTGTAGCGGTTGAGGAAGTTGTTGACGTCCTCGCCGGTCCGCGGGTCGGGGTGTGACCCGGCGCCGATGGTGAGTGCGGTGCCGAGCACCAGCAGCACCAGCACGAGGCCGAACTGCTGCGACCGCAGCACGGAGGCGGCAGCGCGGCTGAACATCGAGGGCGTGGTGGGGTCCGCGTGGGCCACAGCATCCGTGGTGACAGGGGAAGGCTGACCGATCCGGAAAGCTACGGGCGTGCAATGGCGCGTCAACGCGCCGGCCTGTAGCGTGATGGAGGTCGAGTCCCTGCCCATACCATCCCGCGACATGCGTCTCCACAAGCTGCAGTCCAACGTCGGCGGCAAGGCCGCCACCGCACGCGCGACGCAGGCCGCCGCGCGCCCCGCGACACCGGCCCGCCGTGTCACCCTCGGCGTGATCGTCGGCAACCGCGGCTTCTTTCCCGGCCACCTGGCGGCGACTGGACGCACCGACATGCTCCGCGCACTGGAGGAGGAGGGGATCGACGCCGTGATCATCGATGCCGCCGCCACCAACCACGGCGCCATCGAGAGCCGCGACGAGGCCAAGGCCTGTGCCGCACTCTTCCGCCAGCACCGCGACCGCATCGACGGCGTCGTGGTCACGCTGCCCAACTTCGGCGACGAGCGCGCGGTGGCCGACACGCTGCGCCTGGCCGGCCTGGACGTGCCGGTGCTGGTCCATGCCACGTCCGACGACCCGGCGAAGATGAAGATCGACCACCGCCGCGATGCATTCTGCGGCAAGATGTCGGTCTGCAACGTGCTGTCGCAGTACGGCATCAGGTACTCGCTGACGTCGGAACACACGCAGCGCCCTGACTCGCCGTCGTTCCGGCGTGACCTCCGGCAGTTCACCGCCACCTGCCGCGTGGTGCGCGGACTGCGCGGCGCGCGCATCGGCGCCATCGGCGCCCGGCCGGCCGCCTTCAAGACCGTGCGCTACTCCGAGAAGATCCTCGAGGGCGCCGGCATCAGCGTCGAGCCGATCGACCTGTCGGAGATCATGGGCCGCATCGCACGGCTGAAGGACTCGGACAGCGCCGTGCAGCAGCAGCTGCAGCAGATGATGGCCTACGTGGACACCAGCGACGTCCCCCACCAGGCCCTCATCAAGATGGCCAAGCTCGGCCTGGTGATGGACCGCTGGATGAAGGAAGTGGACGTCACGGTCAGCGCCGTGCAGTGCTGGACGTCCATGGAGGAGTACTTCGGCGTGGTGCCCTGCACCGTGATGAGCATGCTGAGCAACGCCAACCTGCCCAGCGCCTGCGAGGTCGACGTGATGGGCACCATCAGCATGCACGCGCTGACACTGGCCTCGCAGACGCCAGCCGCGCTGCTGGACTGGAACAACAACTACGGCGATGACCCGGACAAGGCCGTCTGCTTCCACTGCAGCAACCTGCCGAAGGACTTCTTCGAGAAGCCGACCATGGACTTCCAGGAGATCATCGCCGGCACGGTGGGCAAGGAGAACACCTTCGGCACCATCGTCGGCAAGGTGAAGGCGGGCGACATGACCTTCGCGCGCTTCAGCACCGACGACCGCACCGGCGCCATCCGCGGCTACGTGGGCGAGGGGAAGTTCACGCGGGACAAGCTGAACACCTTCGGCGGCGCCGGCGTGGTGGAGATCCGGGACCTGCAGCCGCTGCTGAAGCACATCTGCCGCAACGGCTTCGAGCACCACGTGGCCGGCACCTTCTCGCACGTCGCCGATTCGGTCCACGAGGCCGTCACGACCTACCTCGGCTGGGATGTGATGAGGCACGGCTGACGATGGCGATCGTCGCCGGGGTGGACTTCGGCACGCTCAGTGTGCGCGTGTCGATCGTGGACAGCGTGATGGGCGTCATCGGGCACGGCGTGGCGGACTACCCGCTGCGCCGTGACCGTCACGACCCCGACTTCGCGACCCAGTCGCACGCGGAGCACATGCGCGCACTCACCGAGGCGATGCCGCTGGCGCTGGCATCGGCCGGGGTGCCCGGCAGCGCCGTGCAGTCCATTGCGCTCGACACCACCGGCTCCAGCGTGGTCGTGGTGGACGACACGCTGCAGCCGCTGGGCGAGTACTACCTGTGGTGCGACCATCGCGCAAAGGACGAGGCGGCGCGCATCACCGAGGTGGCGCATGCGATGCAGGTGCCGGCGATCGACTGGTGCGGTGGCACCTACTCGTCGGAATGGGGCTGGGCGAAGCTGCTGCACTGGCTGCGCCACAACCCCGCGTTGCGTCCACGCTTCGCCACCGCGCTCGAGCACTGCGACATGGCCGCCGCCACGCTCTGCGGCATCACCACACCGCACGACGTCCCGCGCAGCATCTGCGCCATGGGCCACAAGTGGCTCTGGAACGCCTCGCTCGGCGGCTTCCCGCCGGAGGAGTTCTTCGTCGCGGTGGACCCGCTGCTGGCCGGCGTGCGCGACAAGCTCGATGGGCCGTACCGCACCTCGGACCACATCGCCGGCCAGCTCAGCGCGCACTGGGCGCAGCACCTCGGCCTCACGGCCGGCATCCCGGTGCCGGTGGGCGCGTTCGACGCCCACTGGGACGCCATCGGCGCCGGCGTGGCCGAGGGCGACATCGTGAACGTGATCGGCACCTCCACCTGCATCATCGCGATCGCGAAGGATGCGGGACTGGTGCCCGGTGTCTGCGGCGTGGTGCCGGGGTCGGTGCACCCGCAGTACATGGGCATCGAGGCAGGGCTCTCGGCCTGCGGCTACATCTTCGAGTCCATCGCCACCCGCAGTGGTCGCACGGTGGGCGAAATGTCGGACGCACTGGGGGCGCATCGCGCCGGCGAGACGGGGCTGCTGCGCCTGACCTGGGACAACGGCGACCGCACGGTGCTGGTGAACCCCAACCTCGGCGGCGTGACGCTGGGCTGGACGCTCAACACCACCGCCGAGGACGAGCTGTTCGCGGCCATCGAGGGCACGGCATTCCACACCCGCGTGATCTTCGACCGGATGCGCGAGCACGGCGTGCCGCTGCACCGCGTGATCCACGCCGGCGGCATCCCGCAGCACGCGCACGTGCTGAACCAGGTCTATGCGAACGTGCTCAACATGCCGGTGCTGGTGCCGTCGTCATCGATCACGAGCCTCGGCTCGGCGATCTTCGCGCTGGTGGCGTGCGGCGCACATGCCACCATCGCCGACGCACAGGCCGCGCTCTGCCCCGCCTATCGCCTCGTGGAGCCACAGCCGGAACAGGTCGCGGTGTACGAGCAGCTCTATCCGCTGTACCGCGACCTGTATTTCAGCCTCGGTGCGCCTGACTCGGCGCCTGCATCCGTCGGGCACGTCCTTCCCGCCTTGCGTCGCATCGGTGCGCAGGTTCGTGGTTCGGTGCGCTGACTTCCATCGCTGAACTGCCTGACGCAAAGACGCAAAGGGCGCGAAGGACGCTAAGGCGCTCTGCGCGTGGCGCGCCTCTCGGCGGCGGGTGATGGTGCAGTCTTTTTTGGAACAGCAACGGCAAGCGCAACGGAAACGGCTGGTCTGGTTGCTATTGCTGTTCCCCTCGAGAGGGATGGTCGCGCGATCACGAATCGCTGCCGCGAGCACCGTCCTGCAGTGCTTTGCGTCCTTCGCGCCCTTTGCGCCTTTGCGTCAAAGCCGTTCAAGATTCTCAGACAGGCGCCGACAGCTGCATCACGGCTGCCCGTAGTACGCAGACTTCCCGTGCTTCCGCAGGAAGTGCTTGTCCAGCAGCTCTCGCGAGACCGGCGCAGCGTCAGGTGACAGCGTGAGCGTGTGGTACGCCATCGTCGCCACCTCCTCGAGGTAGCGGGCGGTGTGCACCGCGTCGCTCACGTCGCGGCCCCAGCAGAAGGGGGCGTGGTTGGCGACCAGCACCGCCGGCATGGTGGCAGGGTCCAGCGTGCGGAAGCACTGCGTGATGGCGTGACCGGTGTTCAGCTCGTAGTCCTCGGCGATCGCGAGCGGTGTCATCAGCTTCGTCACCGGGATCGCGCCGTGGAAGTAGTCGGCGTGCGTGGTGCCGAGGCACGGGATCTCGCGCCGCGCCTGCGCAAAGGCCGTGGCGTACTGGGAGTGCGTGTGCACCACACCGCCGATGGCGCCGAACGCACGGTAGAGCGCGACGTGCGTGGCCAGGTCCGATGACGGGCGCATGCTGCCCTGCACCACCGTGCCGTTCAGGTCCGTCACCACCAGCATCGCCGGCGTGAGCACATCGTAGCCCACGCCGCTGGGCTTGATCACGACCAGCCCCTGCTCGCGATCCACGCCGCTGGCGTTACCGAAGGTGAACTTCGCGAGGCCAAGGCGGAACAACGCGATGTTCGCCTCGCACACCGCCTCGCGCAGCGCCTTCGACGCCCGTACCGCGGACTTCTTCTTCACGGGCGTCATGCGATGCCCGCCCGGACCTTCGCCACCGCGATGATCGCCGCCATGCTCTCCTTGTGCTTCGCGAAGGTGTCGTCCACTACCTGCAGCGTGGGGATCGACGTCGGGGACAGCCCCAGCGGCTGCGCCTTGTTCTCCCAGAAACCCGCCTCGTGCACACCCGTGCTGCCACGACCCGGCGCAGGGGTGCTCAGGTGCTGGAACGCCTTCGCGTACTTGCGCCAGCGTGCACCCAGGCCCACCTGGAACATCGGGATGAACTCGTAGAGTGCGTCGTACGGCATCTCACCCACCGGCACCACGTCCGGGTACGTCGCCCGCAGGTTCTGGACCAGCCGGCGTGTGCCCTCGTGCATGTCGCCATTGGTGCTGTTCACATGGCCGCCGACGATGTCCAGGAAGTACGCGTCGACCTTGAACCGGTCGATCATCTCCGCGATCCGCCCCTCGAGGTGCTGGCGCCACGAGTCCTCGCCGAGGTTCATGTAGGCCAGCCAGCCGTCCTGGTGCCGGTCGTTGTTCCAGTCCACCCAGTTCAGGTTGTACACGTCGCCGTCGAGCTTCGCGGTGGCCCCGTTCGCGATCCTGCGAAACACCGGCTGCTTGCGGTTGGCCGAGTTGGTGCCGTACATCGGCATCATCCTGAAGCCAAACTTGCGCGCCTCGGTGATGAGCGTGCGGAAGCCCGCCTCGCCGCCCATCCGTGGCGGCACCACGTAGTTCGGGTAGTCCCAGTAATAGCGGCCGTCCCACGCCGCCAGGAACACCAGCACGCGCTCGGCCGGGATCTGCGTCGCGATCCAGCGCAGGATGGCGAGCTGCTGGGCATAGTCGTTGAAGATGTACCCGGTGTAGTGCATGCCGTGCAGCGTGACGGCGAGCGCGGTGTTGCGCATCCACGCCGGCACGTCGGTGCGGGCCTCCCACGCCGTCAGCTTGAAGGCGGTCTCGACGTGCTGCATGTGCGGCGCCATCGCGTCGTCGAAGCTCGCGGCGTGACCCAGGCGCCAGCGCGGCACCACCACGCGCGTGTCGTTCTTCCATGCATCGTGCTCGTAGATCGCCTCGGTGCGGTAGGCGGTGGGGCCGGCCTGGTGGTAGAAGCGCTTCGTGCGCACGCGCGGGTCGGCGCAGGTGAGCCAGACGAAGTCGCTGTCACCGGCCTGGATGATCGTGACCGGCGTGGTCATGCTGCGGGGGGTCTGCGCGCCATGCAGGTCACCGGCGCCGAAGGTGTAGCCGGCCAGCACGTCGTCGTCCTTCTCGTCTCGCAGCTCACTGCCGCCGATCGAGATCTTCCCGCGCGGCATGTCGCGGATGACGGTGGTGATGGTGCGGATGGGCTGGTCCATCCGGGCGGTGATGTCCCACTCGATCGTGCGGCCGGCCTTCGCGAAGCGGACGGTGACGGTGCCCGGGGCCTTCACCTGTCCACCGGCGCAGGTGAGTCCGGTGCAGGTCAGTTCGAGGGCGTCGGCCGAGCCGGTGGCGCGCATCGTCGCCCGATCCATGGCGTAGATGTTCTCCGACGTGAAGACCAGGAACGAGAAGCGGTGCGCGCCGAAGACCACGCCCGGTTCGGGCGAGTCGTAGCTGAGGCGCATCAGCGACTCGCCGCGGGCAGGGGTGTGGACGTCGCTGGTGGAGACCAGGTCGACGATGTCGCCGGTGGCGGCGTGGCTGGTGACCGTCGCCGCCGGACACGCGAGCGGTGTCTCCAAGGTCACCGGCGGCGCGGCGGGCCCGGGCTCGGCGTGCGCGGCATCGAGCGGCACGAGTGCGCCCACGCCGGCGGCGGCGGCAGTCTTGAGCCAGTCGCGGCGTGAGAAGGGGTGGGTCACTGGGGGCAGCTCCGCGTGATGGTCTGGGGGACCAATCTGGAGCGGGGGTCACGGAGCCGGGAGGCTCCGAGCAGCTGCGATGGCTCGGCTCACCGGAGAGAATCTGGCAACTTCGGCTCCCACGGAGCCACCGAGCCCACGGTTGCCACGGAAGAAATGCTTGGAGGAACTGCACTCACGGGAGCGGACATCGCGTCGCTCGAGCCGTTCCCGTCATGCCCTTGTCGTTCCTCCGTGCGCTCCGTGGGCTTCGTGGCTCCGTGGGAACCCGCGATGCCCCTACCTCGCCGATCGTGCGCGCACTCGACCCGCCCTACGCGCCGGCGTACGCCCGCTGCACCCAGGCCAGCAGGTCCGCGTCGATCTGTGACGCGGACTCGATGCGAATCCGGTGCGTGCACATGCTGTTCCAGCTCCCGCCCGCCTCGAGGCGTCCCTCCGGCTCCACGCCCTTCAGCACCAGCCCCACGTCGAGTCGGGTCGCCGTACTCGGCTGGATCAGCCCGAACTGCTTCGACCGGCGCAGGCTCACGTACGCCTTCTTCGGTGACAGCTCCACATCGGGGCCGAGCGCGCACACCTGGGCCACCAGCGCGTCGTACCACGGACGCAGCGCCGCCTTGGCACCGCCGTACTGCTCCGCCACCAGGTCGCCGGCGTCGGCGCTGAGGGCGCTCGACTCCAGCGTCATGTGCGCCACCAGGTTGGCGTACCCATGGCCAAGTCCGTGCGACTCCTTCAGGTGCGACACGATCCGTCCATGCTTCGACTCTCCGCTCGCACGCGCGAGCGCCTTCCACGTCTCGAGGTCCTTTCCGGTCTTCTCCTCGAGGTTCCGGATCATCGATTCGGTGTCTGCCTTGGGATCAGCCATGGTGTCTCTCTCTCAGGTTCGTGGCGCGGGACGGGTTCCGTACCGCTGGGTGGCGAAGCCGACGATCAGGCCGACCAGCGACCCGGGGATCAGGATCTCCCAGAAGTACACCGTGTTGTTCGGCGGCATGCGCTGGATGGCGATCGGATATGCGAAGAGCGCACCCATCACGAGCCCGAAGAGGATCCCCGCCGCCGTGTTGTTCACCTTGCGGGCGAAGAACCCGATGAGCACACCCGAGCAGCAACCCCAGGACCGGCTTGTTCATCTCCACTCCCGCGAGCGATGGCCACGACGGCGGCGCGGTACGCCCGCACGACCAGGTCGACGGCGCGCGCCTGGTCGGCAGGCTGGTCGGACCCCAGCGCCATGACCAGGCTGTCCCGCGTGTCGGGAAGGCGCGTCGTCATGGCGTGAGCAGGCGGTGCCGTGACATCCCGGCTGGCCTCACTCCGCGCCGACGCATGCCTCGGCACCCGCCGCGGCCGGTGCCTCCGCCGGCTCCACCGTCACCGTCACCGACAGCGTCTCCGACCCCCCTCCCACGTAGATCGTCCCCGACGTCGGCGTCGCATCGACGTAGTTCCGCCCCACCGCCACCCGCACATGATCCGTCTGCGTCAGCACCCCGTTCGTCGGATCGAACCCGCGCCACCCCACGTCCGGCAGGTACGCCTGCGCCCACGCATGCGTCGCCTCGCTCTGCAGGTGGTTCTCGTGCTTCGGGCCGGTGTAGACGTACCCGCACACGTACCGCGCCGGAACGCCAAGCAGCCGCGCCAGGCAGATGAACAGGTTGGTGAAGTCCTGGCAGACCCCGTGCCGGTTCACGTACACCTCGAACGGGGTTGTGCTGAAGGTCGTGGTGCCCTGCCGGTACGCATACTCGCGGTGGATCGAGCTGTTGATGTCGAGCAGCGTCTCCAGCAGGTCGGAGTCGTTGCGCTTCACGAAGCTCATCGCGTAGTCCAGCAGCTCGTTCAGTTCACTCTCCGGCAGCTCCGGCGGCAGCAGGAACGGCTGCAGCACCTGGCGCTGCCACGGCATCCACGGCAGCGGGATGCTCGAGCGCACGCGCAGCGGCCGGAAGCCGAGCGGGTCGCAATCGAGCAGCTCCACCGACGAGCGTGATTCGATCACGAGCTCCGTGTACGGCCGCTCGATCGACAGCCGCTGCGCATGGTTGCCGAACACGTCCTCGTACTCGCGGTCGTGCAGCCCGCCCACCGGCTCGCCGTCCACCGCTACCCGCACGTCGTGCCGCAGCACGCGCTGGCGGGTGTCGTGCATCGGCGCCAGCCGCAGGTTGTGCGTGCTCCGCTCCACCGCCCGCAGGTAGCGGTACACGGTGCGGTGGCAGACCTCGAGCTGCCGCACCGGCGAGACCACGGGATGCGGGATCGCGGCGGCCCCGGTGGCGGCGGGTGACGGGAGCACCGGCGCCACACCATCCGGCGCGACCGGGGGCGCCACCTCGTGTCGCACCGCCCCCTGCCGGATGATCAGCAGGTGACCAGGCGTGACCGTGCGCCACCGGGCGTCTGGCATGCCGGTCACCTCGAGCGGGTCGGACGCCACCACCACGCCCTTCCGCGGCTTCGCACCGCGCTGCGTCAGGTCGACCGTGAGATCCTCGTCGCCGAACGTGAGCGCCGTGTACGGCGGTACGATCTCCCACACGTGCACCTCACCCACGCCCCGCTGGTCGGCGTACACCAGCAGGTCGCGGCCGTCCGTGAGGCAGGTGGTGAGCGAGCCGCGCTCGTTCAGCGCCGCGAACCAGCCGCGCAGCACCACCGGATCGCAGTCCCCGATGCTGCGCCAGCCGCGGCCCGCGATACGCTCCAGCAGTTCACAGAAGAGCTGTTCGGTGTCGGTGGAGCCCACCGGCTCGAAACGCGCGTGGGGCCTGGGCGGCAGCTTCTGTGACAGGCTCCCGCCGTGCGCCACCAGCCAGTCACGCCCGCCCCAGCTCCGTGCGAACGGTTGCGTGTTGGCATCCGTGATCGGCCCCCACGTGGCCACGCGGATGTGCAGCATGAAGAGCGATGACTCGAGGTGCTCCCACGCCCGGATCAGCTCACTGCGGATGCTGCCGTGCGGCGGCGTGGGCTCCTTGAGCACCGCCGCCGACGGCCCGCCTCCCGGGTAGTAGCCGATCCCCCACCCGTCCGGCGGCCGGCGGCCGGGCCGCAGGCAGTGCAGGTCGAACGACGGGGCGAAATCGCCCTCGAACGACATCGCGAGGTACTTGGGCATCTGACGGTCAGGCGGCGGACGGGGACGTCACTGCGCGGACTCCTGGGCCTGGACGGGGGCATGCCAGAACAATTCCCGGCTCACCTCGCTGCAGATCGCCGCGATCTCGTCGACGACATGCGTGAGGATCCCATGAATATCGTCACCGGACTCCCCGGAGGCATGCGCGGCCAGCCACTCCTCGAGCGCCGCCAGCCGCGCCTGCGACGCGCCGCCCGGCAGTTCCGCCTGCACCGGCGGCCGGATCACCGCGAAGCGGCCCCGCGCCTCGTGCAGGCAGTAGGCGATCGACTTCGGGAAGAGCGGCTCGAAGCTCAGGAACGCCGCCACCGCCGCACCGGTCACCCGGCCCCGGTACCGCTTCGTGAACGGTTCGTACGCCGAGCAGACCCGCAGCAGCGAGAGCCAGAGCGCCGTCTCCACCACCTGGTGGGTGCGCTCGCGGAGCATCAGGGCATGATGGTGCACGTCCACCACCCGCGCCGTCTGCGAGCCGCGCTCCAGCAGCATCCCGAGCCAGATGAAGTTGAGCGGCAGCTCGTGCAGCATGGTGGAGCGCAGCAGCCCGGCGCTCACCTGGCACCCCTGGCGGATCCGCTTGTAGAACGAGTACCGCGCCTGCGCATACTCCGACCGTGCCGACGCGCTGCCGAGCCAGAGGTACAGCTCGTTCACGGCCTCCCACACCTCCAGGCTGATCACCTCGCGGATCTGCCGCGCGTTCTCGCGGGCCGCCGCCACCGAGCGCGTGATCGAGACGAAGTTCGCCTCGTCCCACGTCATGTAGCGCTCCACCTCCTCCCCCACCTGCGCATTCGGCACGTCGGCGCCGAACCGCTCCGCGAAGTTCGCCTCCTCGCCGCTGACGATGACCACCGGCAGCCAGCACTGCCGCGCCTCGAGCTCCGCATCCAGCGACAGGTTCCGCGTCACGTACAGCAGCCGCGCCGTGGCCTCGGCCCGCTCGATGTAGCGCCCGAGCCAGAAGCAGCAATCCGCCACGCGCGAGATCATGCGACCTCCTTCTGCACCCAGGTGTCCTTCGACCCGCCGCCCTGCGACGAGTTCACCACGTACGAGCCGGCCACCAGCGCCACCCGCGTGAGCCCGCCGGGCAGCACCCACGGCCCGTCGCGGCTGGTCAGGATGTACGGGCGCAGGTCCACGCGCCGCGGCTCCATGCAGCGCCGGTCACCGTCCCAGGTGGGACAGGTGGACAGCTCGATCCGCGGCTGGGCGATGTACTTCCGCGGCTCCGCCAGGATGCGCCGCCGGAACTCGTCGAGCTGCGCCCGCGACGCCTGCGGGCCCATGAGCATGCCGTAGCCCCCCGACTCGTCCACCGCCTTCACCACCAGCTCGTGCAGGTGCTCCACCACGTACTCCCGGTCGGCATCGCGCAGGCACACGTACGTCGGCACCTGCTCCAGCACCGGCACTTCGCCCAGGTAGTAGCGGATCATGTCGGGCACGAAGGGATAGATCGCCTTGTCGTCTGCCACCCCGTTGCCCGGCGCGTTCGCCAGCGTCACGTGCCCCCGTGCCCACGCGCGCATCAGACCGCGCACGCCCAGCATCGAGTCGGGCCGGAACACCTCGGGATCGAGGTACGCCTCGTCGGTGCGGCGGTAGATCACGTCCACCTGCTTCGGCCCGCGCGTGGTGCGCATCCACACGCGATCGTCGTCCACGAACAGGTCAGGGGCCTCCACCAGCTCGAGCCCCATCTGCCGCGCGAGGAAGCTGTGCTCGAAGTACGCGGAGTTGTACGACCCGGGGGTCAGCACCACCACGGTGGAGGTGTCGGGATCGCGCGGCGACACCGAGCGCAGCGTCGCCCCGAGCTGCGCCGGGTAGTGGTCCACGCGCTGCACCGACGACGCGTCGAACAGCCGCGGGAAGATGCGCTTGGTGGCCAGCCGGTTCTCCACCACGTAGCTCACGCCACTCGGCGTGCGCATGTTGTCCTCCAGCACGCGGAAGACACCCGACGGATCCCGGATCAGGTCGATCCCCGAGATGTGCACGCGCACCCCGCCCGGCGGCGTCACGCCGTGCACCACCGACAGGTACTCCTTCGCGCCCAGCACCAGTTCCCGCGGCACCACCCCCGCGTCGAGGATGCGCTGCGGACCGTACACATCGTCCAGGAAGAGCCCCAGCGCCTGCACCCGCTGCGTCAACCCGCGCTCCAGCACCTGCCAGTCCTGCGCCGCGACGATGCGCGGCACGAGGTCGAAGGGGAACACCTTCTCCGTGCCGCGATCGTCGGCATAGACGGAGAACGTCACCCCCTGGTTGAGCATCGCCATCTCCGCCAGTGCCTGGCACGTCGCGAACTCCTCCGCCGACGACGCACCGAGTTCGGCCAGGACGCGCTGGAATCCGGCGCGCGGCACGCCAGGTGCCTCGAAGAGTTCGTCATACGTCCCTGGGTGTGGCTGGTACCGCTCGAACAGGCTCGTCATCGGTGGTGCGCGTGACAGGTGATCGAAGGGACTGCGGTGAGGGTGCGTCGGGACTGCGGCCGGTGGCGTGACCTCGTCAGTGGGGGGTGAGTACGGTGGCGTCGAGGCGCAGCAGCGACATGGTGAAGGACACGCCCGACTCCGCCAGGTCGCTGCTGCCTTCGACTGGTGCGGCCAGCGCGGGATCGGCGGTGCACGCGAGCGGCACATGGCCCTCGCCGCAGAGGAGCCCGCTGGTGGGATCGAGCCCGATCCAGCCGGCGCCGGGCAGGTACACCTCCACCCATGCGTGCAGTGCCACACGATCGGTGGACCCGTGCGGCGTGGCGCCCACCACCGAGGGTTCGTTCGCAAGCTCGATCAGGTAGCCACTCACGAACCGTGTCGCGAGACCTCGGGTCCGCAGCACCGCCATCAGCAGCACGGCCGAGTCGCGGCAACTCCCGCGCCCCGCCGCGAGGGTCTCGGCCGGCGTCCAGATGCCCGCCTCGTGACGCTCCACGTACGCGATGTGCTGGTGGATCGCGGCGTTCAGCGCCACCACCAGCGGCACCGTGTCACCCTGGCCGGGCACGGTCGCGAGGAAGTCGTGCAGCAGCGCGCCGCCGCGCAGGTACGCCGGCGCGAGATCGAGGTACGGGGCCAGCTCCGGCTGCCACGACGCGGGATAGGAGAACGGCGCGACGGCGGCGGGAGCGTCGAGCAGGAAGCCGAAGGGGTTCACCGTGTGCACGTCGCAGGTGAACGCGGCCGAGATGTCGAGCGCGTTGGTGGTGGCGCCGCTGGCGTACGTGAGCCGCGCGACGTGGTTGCCCACCGGATCGCGCTGCCAGTGGAGGGCGCCCTCCGGCTCGACCAGCAGCTCGTAGTCCAGGACCTGCACCGCCGCATGGCTGGCCGGACGCAGCCGGATCAGGTGCGGCCCGAGCGTCGCCGGCGACGGATAGGTCCACAGGCTGCGGTGCCGCACGAGAAGGCGCATGTCGCACCGTAGCCCGGTCCGGCAGGTGGGTCAACGGGTGGCTCTGCCGGTGCCGGTCGCCGCTGGCGCGGTGAGACCCCGCACCAGCGGCGCCTGCTCACCCCGCCATCGCCGTGCACAGTTCCACCAGCACGCCATCGGGACACCGCACGTACGAGACGACCTGTCCCCACGGCTTCATCACGGGCGCCGCCATCTCGCGCGCGCCGGCGGCCACGGCCCGCGCGTGCGCGGCTGCGACGTCCGCGGTCACCAGCGCGATCTCGAAGCCGAGCGGTCTCGCGGATTCGTGTGCCGCCACATGCCCGCCCGGGAAGTTCATGTCGCCGAGGCCGTGGGCGGCGAATGCCAGCGCAGTGGCACCGGTCTCGAGCTCTCCGTAGTCCCCGGACTCGTGCAGGAAGCGTCGGGTGAGCCCGAACGCCGTCTCCCAGAAATCCAGCGATGCGCCGACATCCGGGACGTACAGGATTGCGTACGCGAACTGCATGGTCACGACCCTCCGTTCCCGTGAATGCGTGGATACACCCCGACCGCCACCGCATGTCCTGCGGCCTGCAGGGCAACGATAGCGTCGTTTCGCCGGTCGTGCAGCCACGCCGGGACACAGGCGCACCACTCCGCCTCCGACGGCACGCAGACCACCGGCGGTGTCACGCCCCAGCCGCAGTCGAACGTGAAGGTGCGGCCGGATTCATCGGTGAGGATCAGCGCTTCCTTCCACCGGGGTGTCGCGATCAGCACGGCGCAACCGGCTCGGGACAGGGTACGAGGACGATGCAGGAGGGTTCAGCGTGCGTGGTCGAACCCGTGGTGGCACCGCCGTGACGTGCGACCGTCCGCCGGCCGCCTCATGCCGGCACGCGCCCCGTCACCGCATTCGCCGTCGCCGTCCGCGTGACGCTGCCATCCGCCGACGGCTGCAGCACCTCCTCCATGCGGGCCCGCAGCCGCTCGACCACGCCGGCCGGCTGCTCGGCGAACTGCGCCGCGATCGTGCGCCACCCCGAGATGATCTCCCAGTACTCGTCCATGCTCGCGTAACGGCGCGTGGCGGTGATCTCGCGCGTGCGGACATCCACCAGGCCCGCGTCGATCCAGAGCGCGCGCAGCAGGTCGTCGCGCGACGCCTCGGGACTGGGGGGCATCCCGATCGTCATGCCGGACGCACGCATCTCGTCGTGCAGCGCTGCATACGGGAAGCCGGCGTTCGCCATGTCCCACGCGTAGGCAGCCACCACCCCGCCGGGCCGCACCACCCGCACCATCTCGGCCACGCCGCGCGCCGGCTCGGGCACGAAGAAGACCACCAGCGGCATGACGGCAGCGTCGAACGCGGCGCCGGCGTACGGCATCGCCATGGCGTCGCCCTGCCGCAGCGTGGCGTGCTGCAGCGACGGGCGCGCGCGGGCGTACTCGAGCTGCGCCGGTGCGGGATCGATGCCGTCGATGGCAGCGGGCGCACAGCGGTCCACGAGCAGCTCGGTGAACGCACCGTTGCCGCACCCCACATCCAGCCAGCGCCATCCCGGCTCCGGGGCCACCCAGGCCAGGAACTCCGTGCCCACCTGCTGGCTCCACGCACCCATGAAGCGCTCGTACGAGGCGCCATCCACGAAGCGGATCTGTGGTTCGGTCATCGGTCTCCTGTCGGGGGTCGCGCGCGCGGCATGCCGACGCTCACGAACAGTAGCCGCGTGCACCACAGGGATCAGCCGGCGAATCCCCGGTGCTCGGCGATCAGCGTGAAGCCGTCCAGTGGCAGCTCGCTGGCCACCTGCAGCGCGGCGCGATCGGCGGTGCGCAGGAAGCGTTCACGGTCGGCGAGCGACCACGGCCCCGGCTGCCGCCACGCGTGCGGTGTGTACCCACGCGCCGGCCCCGCCGTGCCGGCGCGTGTCGACCACGTCGTCGCGCAGGTACGGTGGGCCGCAGCTATGTTGCCCGTCGAGATCTACATGACCACTGCTGCCGTGCCTTTCCGCCGGCCTCTCCGGCCGCACGCCGGGCGCACGCCAGTACCCTGGTGGATGCTCGCGGCGGGCGTGTTGCTGGTGGCGTGCTGCGTGCCGGCCTTCTGGCCATGGGAATCGGACCGCGCGCTCGACATCGGTGTCGGTGCCTGCTTCATCGGCCGCATCGCCATCCAGGCCTGGACGCAGTGGTGGGCCAGCCGCCGCAGCGAACTGCCGCGGCGCCTGCGCCAGGTGCTCATCGCGCTGGCCGGCATCGGGGCCGTCTCCACGATCGTCAGCATCCTCGAGTGGATCGACTCGTTCGGCTACACGATCCTGCCGGTCTGGATGAGCGTCACGTGGGCCATGCTCGCCTTCGCGCTCCTCGTCGCGGCGGTCCTCATGTATCCGCTCGCCCAACGGCCCGGCGGCTGGGCGACCCTCGTGATCGACGTGCTCATCTCGCTGGCGGGCTACGGCACGCTGATGCTGGTGCTGGTGACGTTGCCCAGCCTCAGGGCCGTGCCGGACGCGGCGCGATGGACGGTGCTCACCGGCGCGGTGACGCAGGTGCTCATGCTGGTCGGCCTGAACGTGCTGGTGATGCGCGGCGTGCCCATCCCGTCGCGTCGGGCGTTCTGGTGCCTCGTGGCTGGCATCTCGTCGTACCTGCCGATGCTGGTGCTGGACCAGCTCGAGTACGCGCACGCCGTGCGCTACGGCTGGTCGGCCTCCATCTACTTCCTGAGCGTGCTGCCGATGATGGCCGCCGCGTACTTCATCCGGACCGACCCGCTCCCCGTCGCACCGCCGGCGCGCCAGCCCGACTGGCTCGCCGACCTCAACCCGATCCCGCTCTCCTCGCCGCTCGCGCTGAGCATCTTCCTGCTGATGGCGGTGTTCGCCGGACCGCCGGAGCGGATCGTGCCGTTCGGTGTGATGCTCGTCATCGCCTCGGCGCTCCTGGTGGCCCGCGTGATCCTGTCCGGTCGCGAGAACGCGCGACTGGCGGCGGAGGAGACGGCGGCGGCGCTGCGCCAGCAGCGCGAGAAACTCGACGCCATCGGGCTCCTCGCCGGCGGCGTGGCGCACGAGTTCAACAACGCGATGACGGTGGTGATCGGCTGCGCCGAGCTCGGGACACGTGACGCCGCGATCTCGGCGTCGGTGCGCGAGGACTTCGCGACGATCCAGGCGTCGGCGGGGCGCGTGGTGCATCTCACGAGCCGCCTGCTCGCCTTCAGCGGGCGCCAGCGCATGACACGAGTGCGCTGTGACCTCCAGGCCGCAGTGCTCGGACTGGTGCCGGCACTGCGTCGGTCACTGCCGGCCGGCGTGACGCTCGACACCGATGCAATCGCACCGGTGCACGAGGTGCTGGCAGACCCGGAACAGGTCGCGTTCGTGGTCTCGCAACTGGTGGAGAACGCCGTGGCCGCCATGCCCGCCGGGGGCACGCTCACCATCGCCCTCCGCATGCGAGACGCAGCGGGCCCGGTGGAAACCGCCTCGCGCATCCTGCCGGCCGGCCCGTATGTCGAGCTCGCGGTCAGAGACACCGGTGTGGGCATGTCTCCGGAGACACTCCGCCGGCTCTTCGAGCCCTTCTTCACCACCCGCCGGGCGTACGACGCCGCAGGTCTCGGACTTCCCGCAGTGCTCGGCATCGCCGACGCCCACGGCGGGGGGGTGGTGACGATCAGTGCGCCGCGAGAGGGCACGGTGGTGCAGGTCCTCCTGCCCGCGCAGATCCCGGCCTGAGCGCAGGGCACGGACGCCGCACGCCCGTCAGGACGCCGGCGGGCGCCAGCCAGCCAGGACGCGGGCCACGAACGGTTCCTTGGCCACTGCGTAGGCGCCCTTGTCCCACCCCACCAGGCGAGCCACCCGGTATTTCTCCGAGGCGTAGGCAGCGGCCAGTGCCGGATCGGCGCGGAGCGCGTCCCGGAAGCGCAGCTTCTCGTCCCATCCCGCCGCCGGCAGCAGGTAGAGGTGCAGCTGCGTGGACCGCACCTCGCCTGTGGTCAGCGTGTAGTAGCGCCGCCGGGGATCGCTGCCGTTCAGGCCCCGGTAGTCGTAGCCCAGCCCCGTCAGTGGCTCGATGCAGGCGTTTGCCGCCGCCTCGTCGCTCACGCCGATGGCGACGTCGAGGACCGGCTTGCCTGCGATCCCGGGCACCGCGGTACTCCCGACGTGCTCGAGCGCCAACGCCAGCCTGCCGAGCACATCCGTGATCCGGGCGGCTTCCTCGTGGAATCGGTCCGCCCACTCCCCCGTGATCCGGACGAGCTCGAGTGTTCTGGGCATGGTTGTCCGGATGGAACGTGGACGTGAGCTTTCAATGTCTCACTATATGGGACACACCGACGCGCACGGTGGTCCGACGAGGGATCTCGCCCGGGCACACTCGCCCTGATCCCCCGGCCAACCGCGGGGCACGCGTGGCCGACCCCAGCGGTCGGGGGAAAAGGTAGATAGCTTTCGCCGGGTCTGGCGGGCTCATCCGCTTGGTCGTGGCCTGCAAGCGTACTCCGGCCGGATTCGCGCATTTGCGTCACGTTTCTCGTGTCGCAAGCGATCGGGCGATTTGGACGTCAATTTTGGAGGGCGGTACGAATCGGTGGCGCTCCGGCGCCCAACCCGCAGGTCGGCGGTACCGAGACTCAGGATTCGCGCCACCGCGAACCTGTGACCTGCTTGCGACGATGCAAGTCGGACCCGGAGGGCGAGCCACACAGGGTCGCCCTGCACTGACGGCCTGCGCGCTGTCACGTCGGGTGATCAGCACCGGGGAGGCGGACCGTCCGCCTCCCAGGGCGTCGCCGCAGGCGTGCCGGCTCCCGCGTTTCGTCCGTTGCCGTTCCCGGTCCAGCCGCCGGCTCGCACGCCCATCGAGGCGGGCAGGCCGGCGGGTCCGGCCCTGCTCTTCACGCTTTCACCGCACCATGCCCCACGAACTCGAACACCGCACGCCAACGCTGGAGCAGGGAGAGGGAGACACGGCCGGCCCGCGCCGTGGCTACCCGCTGACCGCGCTGCAGGGGGGCATGCTGTTCCACGAGGTCCGGGGCATCCGCGGGGTGGACCTCGAACAGATCGTCTGCCGGACACCGGAACGGATCGAGCCGGCTGCGTTCACGCAGGCGCTCGCGTCGCTCACCGCGATGCATCCGGTGCTCCGCACGCGCTTCCTCTGGGACACCGGCGCGGAGCCGCGGCAGGAGATCGTCGATGGCGTGGAGCCTGCCGTGCGATTCCTGGACCGCAGCACCGTGCCGGCCGGCGCCCGCGCCCTCGACTTCCGCCAGCAGCTGCTCGCCGATCGGCAGGAGGGCCTCTCCCTCGCCGACGCGCCGCTGATCCGCGGCACGGTGCTGCAGTACGGGCCGGGCGACACGCGCATCCTCCTCACGGTGCACCACGCCATCGTCGATGGTCGGTGCTTCCCGGTGCTGCTGGAGGACCTGTTCCGCTGCCATGCCGCGCACCGGCGCGGGATCGCCGCCCCGACAGCGCCGCAGCGGCTGGAGTTCCGCCGCTTCGCGGAGTGGAGCGCCAGCCAGGATTTCGAGTCGCGGTCCCGGGCCTTCTGGACGGAGCGGCTGCGCGGCTTCACCGCGCCCACGCCACTCATGGTGGACGGGCTCCCCGATCGCGGCGCCGACCCGCTGCACTGGCAGGAGGAGATCACCCTCTCCCCCTCCGAGACGGCGGCCCTCGAGTCACTCGCGCAGAGCACCGAGGTCACGGTGCACGCGCTGGTGCAGGCGGCGTGGGCGCTCCTGCTCTCCCGCTACGCGTCGGAGACGGATGTCGTCTTCGGCGGCACGCGCGCCTGCCGGAAGTCGTCGATCGACGGCGTGGACGACGCCATCGGGCTCTTCATCAACACGCTGCCGGTGCGCGCCTCGCTGGACCCGGACAAGCCGCTCACCCAGCTCGCCACGGAGCTCCGCGCGCAGTGGGTTGCGATGCGGCCCCACGAGCACACCCCGCTGGGCCGCGTGCAGGCGTGGAGCGACATCGAGAAGGGGCAGTCGCTGTTCGAGAGCATCCTCGTGTTCGAGAACTTCGACCTCGGCGAGGTGATGCAGGCACGCGGCGGCGAGTGGACGCAGCGCGAGGTGGAGCTTTACGAGCGCACCAACTTCCCGCTCACCGTCGCCGCCTACCACGGTACCGAGCGGCTGCGCCTCAAGGTCGAGTTCGACCAGGAGAGGTTCAGCCTGGCCACCGTGCAGCGCCTGCTCGGCCACCTGCGGTCGCTGCTCGTGCAGTTCCCCGCCGCGCCCGATGCGGCGCTCCGCACCTTCCGCCTCACCACGCCTGCCGAGTTGCAGGCACTGCATGCGGTGTGGGCATCGCCGACCGAGTATCCGGTGCCCGGCACGCTGGCCGAGTGGTACGCCATGCAGGTCGAGCGCACCCCGGATCGCATCGCCCTCTCGTTCGGGTCGCAGTCGTGGACCTACCGCGAGCTGGACGTGGCGTCGAACCGCGTGGCCAGCATGCTGGTCGCGGTGCACGGCGTGCAGCGCGGCGACATAGTCGGTCTCTGCGTGGAGCGATCGGCGGAGATCGTGATCGGGATCCTCGGCATCCTCAAGGCCGGCGCGGCGTACCTCCCGATCGACCTCGCCTACCCCGCCGATCGCCTGCGCTGGATGCTCGAGGACTCGGCGGCGCCGGTGCTGCTCACGCAGCAGGCCCTCGTGCACACCCTCCCGGAGACGACGGCGACGGTCGTCACCTTCGAGGCGATCGAGGCCGCGGGTGACAGCAGCGGCGGCACGCCGGTCGTGCCCTCCCACCCCGACGACCTGGCGTACGTGATCTTCACCTCCGGCTCGACGGGCAAGCCGAAGGGGTGCCGCATCACCAACCGCAACGTCGCGCGGCTGATGACGGCGACCGAGCAGTATTACCACTTCGGCGAGCACGACGTGTGGACGCTGTTCCACTCGTTCGCCTTCGACTTCTCGGTGTGGGAGATCTGGGGCGCGCTCCTCTACGGCGGACGCGTGGTGGTGGTGCCGTACGACGTCACGCGTTCCCCCGACGACTTCCACGCGCTGCTGGTGCGCGAACAGGTCACGGTGCTGAACCAGACGCCATCGGCGTTCCGGCAGCTCATCGCGGCCGACGAGCGCTCCACCGCGGCCCCGTCGGCGCTGGCCCTCCGCTACGTGATCTTCGGCGGCGAGGCGCTGGAGCTGGAGAGCCTGCGGACCTGGTTCGACCGGCACGGGGACCAGCAGCCGCAGCTCGTGAACATGTACGGCATCACCGAGACGACGGTGCACGTGACGTACCGCCCGATCGGCCGCGCGGACCTGGCCAGCGGCAGCGTGATCGGCCGGCAGATCCCCGACCTCGAGATCCACCTCCTCGATCCGGCCGGCCACCCGGTGCCGGTGGGGGTGCCGGGAGAGATCCACGTCGGCGGCGCCGGCGTCGCGGCAGGGTACCTCAACCGGCCGGAACTCACCGCCGCGCGATTCCTGCCGCACCCGTTCCGTGGCGGCGAGACGCTCTACCGCACCGGCGACGTGGCACGCTTCCTCCCGACACAGGACCTGGAGTACCTCGGCCGCAGCGACGACCAGGTGAAGATCCGGGGCTTCCGCATCGAGCTCGGCGAGATCCAGTCGGTGCTCGCGCGGCACCCTGCCGTGCGCGAGGCGTTCGTCACGGTGCTCGGCACGGGCGCCGAGAAGCGCATCGTGGCATACGTCGTCGGTGACCGCGAGGCCGCCACGCTGAAGGCGCTGCGCGAGCACGCCGGTGAGTCCATGCCGCCGTACATGATCCCGTCGGCGATTGTGTTCGTGGACCGGTTCCCGCTCACGAACAACGGCAAGGTGGACCGGAAGGCGCTCCCGCGCCCGGAGGACGTGGTCCGTCCCGGCGACGGGGCCGCCTTCCAGCCGCCGCAGGGCGAGACCGAGACGATCCTCGCCGGCATCCTCGCCCGCGCGCTCAAGCTCCCCCGGGTCGGGCGTGACGAGGACTACTTCGAGCTGGGTGGTGACTCCATCCTCAGCATCCAGGTCGTGTCGCAGGCGCGCCGCGCGGGGCTGAAGCTCACGCCGCGCGACCTGTTCGAGCGCCGCACGGTGGGGCAGCTGGCGCTGGTGGCCCAGCCCATCATCGCCGCCGCGGCACCGGTCGCGGCAGCGCCTCCCGGCGGTGCCGCTCCGCTGACGCCGATCCAGCACTGGTTCTTCCGGCACCGCCTGCCCGACCCGAATCACTGGACGCAGTCGTTCCTCTTCGACCTCGCGACGCCGCTCACCACAGCGGCGCTGCGGCCGGCGCTCGAGGCGCTGGTTCGGCACCATGCCGCACTGCGCACGGCGTTCCGCACGGGTGAGCAGGTGGTGCAGGACGCGCCGGTGTTCGCGTTCCGTGAGGTGACCGAGGCGATTGACGACACCGTGCTCACCGCGACCTGCCTCGAGGCCCAGCGCGCGCTGCGCATCGGCGAGGGGACGATGCTCTCGGTGGTGCTGTTCACGGGGCGGCGCCAGCTCTACCTCGCCATCCACCACCTCGCGGTGGACGGCGTGTCGTGGCGCATCCTGCTCGAGGACCTCGAGGCACTGCTCACCGGCACGGCGCTGGACCCGGTGCCGACCCCGTTCGTGCAGTGGGCGCAGCACGTGCAGTCGCTGGCAACCGATCCCGCCATCACCGCACAACGCGACTACTGGGCGCACCAGGCGGGTGGCTTCCGCCTGCAGCCGTTCGTGCCCGCCGTGACCACCACGGCCGGCGAGTCACGGTCGATCACCGTGCGCCTCTCGCGTGAAGACACAGAGCGGCTCACGTCCGTCGCGGTGCCGGCGGCGCGGGCGCAGCTCGACGAGGTGCTGGTGGCCAGCGTGGCTGGGGCAATCGCGCAGTCGGCCGGCGTGGATGCGCTCGCCATCGACCTCGAGGGACACGGCCGTCGCGAGGCGTCACCCCTCGACCTCTCGCGCACGGTGGGGTGGTTCACCACCATCTACCCGCTGGCGCTCACCACCGGCCGCGACCCGCGGCTGGCCGACCTGATCGAGCGCACGAAGGTCGCCATGCGCGCCGTGCCGGAGCGCGGCTTCGCGTTCGGCCTCCTCGGCCCCGTCGAGCCGACGCGCGACGTCCTGTTCAACTTCCTCGGCCGGTTCGACCAGGTCACCGCCGACAGCACGCTGTTCGCGTTCGCGAAGCAGGACTCGGGGTCGTGGTACGACGCCGGCTCGTCGCGCGCGCACCTGCTGGAAGTGAACAGCTGGATCAAGGACGGCTGCCTCGAGTTCACGTGGACGTTCGCCGCGCTGCCGCAGGCGATGGTCGCCGCGATGGCGAAGCAGTGCGCGGATGCGTTGCGGACCCTGGCCTCTGGAGCGGGCGAGCCTGCGGCACCGCGCGCCCTCGCTGCGCCGCAATCGCAGGCGACCATTGATGGCGACGTCGAGGCGGTGCTGCCGCTCACGCCGATGCAGCAGCTCTACTACACGCTGGAGATGGCGCGGCCCGGTGCGGCGCTGGACCAGTGGCACTGGACGCTCACCGGGCGCGCGGACGCCGACGCCGTGCGCGGCGCCTTCGAGCACGCCGCCGCGCGCCACGCCGCGCTGCGCACCGAGTTCCACGGACGCGGCATGGTTGCCCCGGTGCAGGTGGTGCGGCCGCGCGTGTCGATCCCGGTGTCGGTGGTGCAGATCGCGAGCGATGCCGAGTTCGAGGCGCTGCTGGCCGCCGACGCGGCGAAGGGGCTGCGCATCGACGCGGCACCGCTGATGCGCCTCACGCTGGTGGAGATGGCCGGCGCGCCGACACGCGTGATCTGGACGCATCACCACCTGCAGATCGACGGCTGGAGCTGGCCGCTGCTGCTGGCCGACGTCTCGGCCGCGTACCGCGCCATCACTGAGGGACGCGAGCCCGCGCTGGAGCCGGTCCCCTCGATCGGCGACTACCTGCGCTGGTACCAGTCCGTAGACCTCGAACCGTCACGCACCTTCTGGCGCGACTACCTGATGCACTTCCGCGAGCCGACGGCCATCTCGTCGCAGGCGCGCGGCACCGCCACGTTCAGCGAGCTGTCGGCCACGCTCGGCGACGGCACCACCTCGCAGCTCACCGCCATCGCGAAGCGGCTGCGTTGTCCGCTCAACGCCATCGTGCAGGCGGCATGGGCGATCGTGCTGGCGGAGCTGGCCCAGCGCAGCGAGGTGGTGTTCGGTGCCACGTTCTCAGGCCGGCCGGCCGAGCTGGACGACGTGGAGCGGATGGTCGGTGCGTTCGTGAACAACCTCCCGGTGCGCGTCATGCTCGACGACGCGCAGCCGTTCGAGGCTCTGGCGCTGCGCCTGCAGGCCGACGCCGTGGCGCTTTCCGAGCACCAGCACCTGCCGCTGCGCGAGATCCAGGAGCTGGGCCAGGTGCCGCTCCGCGCGCAGCTGTTCGAGTCGCTGCTGGTGTTCCAGAACTACGCCATCGACGACAGCGCGATGCAGTGGACGCCGGAGGTCGGCATCCGCGACTTCACCTCGCCGGTGCGCACGAACTACCCGCTGACGCTGGTGGTGAAGCCGGGTCGCCCGTCGCTGGACCTCGACCTGATCTTCCAGGGCGGCCGCTTCGACGATGCCGGCGCCCGCGCGCTGCTCGACGCACTGTGCGACGTGCTCACGCGCGTGGCCGCCGTGCCGTCGCAGCCGGTGTCAGCCCTGCGTGATGCGATGGCCATCACCCCGGTCACCGCGCCATCGCTGGCCGACGTGCCGCGCAGCGCCGAGCGTCACCCGCCCATCACCGCGCTCCAGCGCCGTATCGCGAAGGTCTGGGAGCGCGCCTTCGGCATCAGCGACGTCGGCATCGACGAGAACTTCTTCGACCTCGGCGGGCACTCGCTGCTGCTGATCCGCGTGCACGCGCTGCTCTGCCGCGAGCTGGATCGCGAGCTGAGCGTGGTGGACGTGTTCAGCAACCCCACGGTGCGGAAGCTGGCCGCTGCGCTGGAGCCTGCACCCCAGGCCGCACCGCGCGTGGCCCGCGCCACGCGCGACCGGACCGCCACTGACGACATCGCCGTCATCGGCATGAGCGGCCGCTTCCCCGGCGCCGCGTCGGTGGACGAGTTCTGGCGCAACCTGCTCGGCAATGTGGAATCGATCGTCGCGTTCAGCGATGACGAGCTGCGCGCCGAGGGACTGGACCCGGTGGCGATGCGCGCGGCGGGGCACTACGTGCAGCGGCGCGGGCAGCTGGCCAACCCCGACCTGTTCGACGCCGCGTTCTTCGGCATCTCGCCGAACGAGGCCGCCGCCACCGACCCGCAGCAGCGCCTGTTCCTCGAGACCGCCTGGTCCGCACTCGAAGACGCGGGCTACGCGCCCTCACGCGTGCGCGACCGCATCGGCGTGTTCGCCGGCATGAGCAACAACACGTACTACGACCAGTACGTGCAGGGCGACACCGGCTTGCGGGCGTCGCTCGGCGACCTGCTGGTGATGATGGGCAACGAGAAGGACTATCTCGCCACGCGCACCGCCTACAAGCTGAACCTGAGCGGGCCGGCGCTGAACATCTACACCGCCTGCTCGACGTCGCTGGTGGCGATGGCCGAGGCGATCCATGCCCTCCGCGGCGGGCGCTGCGAGATGGCGATCGCGGGAGCGGTGTCGGTCACCTTCCCGCAGAACCGCGGCTACTACCACGAGGACGGCGGCATCACCTCGCCCGACGGCCACGTGCGCCCGTTCGACGCCAGCGCCGCCGGCACGGTGTTCAGCAACGGCATCGCGGCGGTAATCCTCAAGCCGCTGGACCGTGCCCTCGCCGATGGCGACACCGTGCACGCCGTCATCAAGGGCGTGGGGATCAACAACGACGGCTCGGACAAGGTGAGCTTCACCGCGCCAAGCGTCGCAGGCCAGGCGGGCGCGATCCGCGAGGCGTACGAGCAGGCCGGTGTGTCGCCCGACACCATCGGCTACGTCGAGGCCCACGGCACCGCCACCGCGCTGGGTGACCCGATCGAGTTCGAGGCGCTGGTCCAGGCGTATCGCGAGCACACCGACCGCGTCCAGTTCGCGGGCCTCGGGTCGGTGAAGTCCAACGTGGGCCACCTCGATGCGGCGGCCGGCATGGCCGGGTTCATCAAG
The DNA here is from genome assembly GCA_020851035.1 of Gemmatimonadaceae bacterium. Lineage (NCBI taxonomy): Bacteria > Pseudomonadati > Gemmatimonadota > Gemmatimonadia > Gemmatimonadales > Gemmatimonadaceae > Gemmatimonadaceae bacterium. The sequence goes on from JADZDM010000021.1 coordinate 575,518, forward strand.
GCCACGCTGGCGCTGCGCGAAGGCGTGATCCCGGCCACGCTGCACTTCCAGCGCCCGCTGCCGTCGCTGCGCATCGAGCAGTCGCCGTTCCGCATCGTGGCGCAGAACGAGGCGTGGGTCTCGATCGGCGCGCCGCGGCGCGCGGGTGTCAGCAGCTTCGGCGTGGGTGGCACGAATGCCCACGTGGTGCTGGAGGAGGCACCGGCACGCGAGCCCTCGTCGCCGTCGCCGCGTGAACGGGAGCTGATCCTCCTCTCGGCGAAGACCGGCGCGGCACTGCAGCGGCAGCGCGAGCAGCTGGCGGACTTCCTCGAGCGGCACCCGGCGACCTCGCTGCCCGACCTGGCGTTCACGCTGGCCACCGGCCGCGAGCTGTTCTCGCACCGGTTCGCGATCACGGCGGCCACGACGGCCGAGGCGGTGGCGAAGCTGCGCGCCGCGGACGCGCAGGGGCACACCTCACCGCTGGGCGACCTACCGGTGGCGTTCCTGTTCCCGGGCCAGGGGGCGCAGTTCGCCGGCATGGGTCGCCAGCTGTACGAGGCGCAGCCTGTCTTCCGCGATGCGGTGGATGCGTGTGCCACGATCCTGCAGCCGCTGCTGAATGCCGACATCCGCGTGCTGCTGTTCGATGCATCGGAGGCGGGCGAGGCATTGCTCAACCAGACGCGCATCACGCAGCCGGCGCTGTTCGTGATGTCGTACGGGCTGGGCAAGCTCTGGCAGGCCCATGGCGTGCAGCCGCACGCGATGCTGGGGCACAGCGTGGGCGAGTATGCCGCGGCGTGCCTGTCGGGCGCGCTGCCGCTCGACGCGGCGCTGCGCCTGATCGCGGCGCGCGGACGGCTCGTGAACGCACTGCCGGGTGGCGCGATGCTTTCCATCCGACTCGGCGCCGACGCGGTACGCCCGCTGCTGGCCGATGGTGTGGAGATCGCGGCGATCAACTCGCCCGTCATGACCGTGGTGTCGGGCACGAACGAGGCGATCGCTGCCTTGGCGGCGCGCCTCGAGCGCGATGGCGTGCCGCACCGCGACCTGCGCACGTCGCACGCCTTCCACTCCGCAATGATGGCGCCCGTCGTCGACACGTTCCGCACCGAGGTGGCCGGCGCGACGTTCGCGGCGCCGCAGGTGCCGTTCGTGTCGAACGTGACCGGCACCTGGGCCACCGCCGACGACATCGCCTCACCCGACTACTGGGCCGGCCACATCCGCGCCACGGTGCAGTTCGCGGCGGGCGTGCGCACGCTCGCCGCCGATCGCACCATCGCGCTGCTGGAAGTGGGCCCCGGCCGCAGCTGCACCACGTTCGCGAAGCAATCCATCACCGATGGCGGCGACTATCCCGCCATCACCACGCTGGCGAAGGACACTGCACGTGAGACATTCCTCGACACCGTTGGGACCCTCTGGGCCGCCGGTGGCCGCATCGGCTGGTCCACGTACTTCGCGGGCGAGGTGCGACGACGCATTTCGCTCCCGACGTACCCGTTCGAACGGAAGCGATTCTGGCCGAATGCCCGGACCCTCGTGCTGCCGCTCGCGGCACGCCAGCAGGCCACACCAATGGCCGTGACCCCGACCGTCGCGGCCACGCCGCCCGCTCCGGCCAGTCCGCCGGCGCCCGTTGGATCACGCCGCGACCGGCTCGTGGCCGAGGTGCGCGAGCAGATCGGGCGCGTCACCGGCTTCGACGACGTCGCCATCGGCACGACCTTCCTGGACCTGGGCCTCGACTCGCTGCTGATCGGCCAGGCGGCCGCGACGCTCAGCCGGCACTTCGGCACGCGCATCACCTTCAAGCACCTGATGGACGACCACGACTCGGTGCAGAAGCTGGCCGGGTTCCTGGATGCCACGCTCGACGCGTCGAGGTTCCAGCCGGTGCAGTCGGCGCCGGTGATGCCGGCGTTCACGATGCCGATGGGCGCGCTGCCTGTCGCACGCGACGGCAGCCTGGATGACCGCGTCGCGCGCCTCGAGGCGATGCTGCAGCAGTTGATGCCCGGCGCGCACGTGGGGATGTCCGCGTCCGTCGCTCCCGCGCCGGCACGGAAGAGCTACGCCGCCGGCCAGCTGCACAAGGCGGGCAACGCGCCGGTCACCTTCGGCCCGTTCCGCCCAGTCGCCACCGGCGGCGCAGCGGCGCACTCGCTCACCGCGCAGCAGCAGGCGCACCTCGACGCGCTGATCGCGGCCTACGCCGCGCGCACGCCGAAGTCGAAAGCGAACATCGCCGACAGCCGCGCGATGCTGGCCGACCCGCGCGCGGGCGCCGGCTTCAACCGGCTGTGGAAGGAGATGGTGTATCCGGTGGTCTCGACCCGCTCGCAGGGTGCGCAGCTGTGGGACCTGGATGACAACCGCTGGATCGACGTCACGCTCGGCTTCGGACTCGGCCTGTTCGGGCATCGCCCCGACTTCGTCGTCAACGCGGTGGCGGAGCAGTTGGCAACCGGCTTCGAGATCGGCCCGTCGTCGCCACTGGCGGGTGAAGTGGCGAAGCTGTTGTGCGAGGTGTCGGGCAAGGATCGCGCGACGTTCTGCGACACCGGCTCGGAGGCGGTCACCGCCGCCATCCGCATCGCACGGACGGTGAGTCAGCGCGACAAGATCGCGGTGTTCCAGGGATCGTATCACGGCATCTTCGACGAGGTGCTGGGCCGCCCGACGGTGCGCAACGGTGAACTCACCACCGCGCCGATCGCCCCGGGCATCACCGATGACTCGCTCGCGAACATCCTGATCCTCGAGTACGGCAATCCCGAGTCGCTGGAGTTCATCCGCAAGTACGCGGATGAACTGGCGGCGGTGCTGGTGGAGCCGGTGCAGAGCCGGCGTCCCGACCTGCAGCCGCGCGAGTTCCTGCACCAGCTGCGGGCGCTCACCGCCGAGCACGAGATCGCCCTGGTGTTCGACGAGGTGGTGACGGGCTTCCGCTGCCACCCCAACGGTGCACAGGCGGTGTTCGGCGTGGACGCCGATCTGGTCACCTACGGCAAGGTGATGGGCGGCGGCATGCCGATCGGTGCGCTGGCCGGCCGCAAGAAGTACATGGACGCGCTGGACGGCGGCGCGTGGAACTACGGCGACGATTCGGGGCCGGATGCCAGCGTCACGTTCTTCGCCGGCACCTTCGTGCGCCACCCGCTGGTGCTGGCGGCGGCGAAGGCGGTGCTGATGGAGCTCAAGGCGCGCGGTCCGGCGCTGCAGGAGACGCTCGACCGCCGCACCGAGGCGCTGGTGCTCGCGATGAACGCGTTCGCCGACAGCGCCGGCGTGCCGGTGAAGGTCACGCGCTTCAGCTCGATGTTCATGATCAACTTCGCCCCGGGGCTGAAGTACGCGTCGCTGTTCTTCTATCACATGCGGCTGCGCGGCGTGCACATCTGGGAGACGCGCCCGAGCTTCCTCTCGGTCGCACACACCGACGATGACGTGGCGGCGGTGCTGGCGGCGTTCCGCGACAGCATCACCGCGCTGCAGGATGGCGGCTTCTTCCCCGGCGGGGCGGGCGGCGATGTGTCCCCCGTCACCCCGGAGCAGGAGGAACTGGTCGTCACCTCGGCAATGGGCGCGGAGCACTCGCGCGCCTTCAACGAGTCGATCTCGATCCGCTTCGACGGGACGCTCGACCGTAGTGCGCTCGACACGGCAGTCCGTGCCGTGGTGACTCGCCATGAGTCGCTGCGTGCCGTGTTCGAGCGAGATGGCAGTGCGCAGCGATTCGTGCCGGCGAATCACTGCGGGGTGACGGTCACCGACATCGACCTTCGCCACGCGACCGACGACGCGGTCAGCCAGTACCGCGACGGCGTCATCACCGCCGAGTTCCGCCTGCACGAGGGGCCGCTGGTGCGGTTCCACCTGCTCGCACTCGGTGACACCAGCCACGAGCTGCTCATCGTCGCGCACCACGCCGTCTGCGACGGCTGGTCGTTCGGCGTGATCTACGAGGACCTCCTCGCGCAGTACCGTGTCGCCACCGGCGTGCCGGGTGACGTGCCGGCGGCAACCCCATTCCGTGACTTCGTCGACCGGCAGGCGCTCCCCGACGTCGTCCAGGCACGGGCCGAGGACACCGCGTACTGGGTGGAACGTCTCGCGTCGCTCCCGCCGACGCTGGCACTGCCGGCCGACCTGCGCGACGGCACGACCTCGTTCGCCAGCCGCGCCGCCACCCGACTCGTCCCCGACGACCTTGGCCGCGCGCTGCTGGCCTTCTGCCGGGAGCGGCGCGTCACGCCCTACACGCTGTTCTTCGCCGCGTATCGCGACACGCTGGCGCGGATCTCCGCGCAGGACGCCTTCTGCATCGGCACCCCCGTCGCCAGCCAGGCCGCCGCCGGCCTGCCGGGCCTCTGCGGGCATGGCGTGCACTTCCTGCCGCTGCCCTGCCTCGCCACGCCCGGCATCTCCGTCGGTGACTTCCTCGCCGACAACCGCGGGCTGATCCTCGATTCTCTCGACCGCCAGCAGACCACGCTCTCGCGGATCCTGCGCGAACTGCCGGCCGGCCGGCGGCTCCCGCCCGTGTCGGTCACGTTCACGCTCGAGACCACCTCGCCGTCGTGGACCGGCGACGGCATCGCCGCACGGCTGCAGGTGAACCCGAAGCTCGTCTCCACCTTCGACCTGAGCCTCTACGCCACCGACGACCACGGCCGCTTCTCGCTGCTGGCCAACGCCCGGGCCGACCGGTTCAGCAGCGCGCGCGTGGAAGGCTGGCTCGACCTGATGATCGACTGGCTGGCGGCCGTGGTGCACACGGATCCCGCCACGCCGCTGGCGGCACTGCCGATCGCGAGCCGCGTGCCCGACCTGGCGCCGGCCGACGTGGCCGCGGCACCGTCCATCGGCACCGAGACCGTCGACGTCGTCTCGCTGTTCGAGGCACAGGCGCGGCGGGCGCCGGCGTCCATCGCCCTGCGCTCGCGCGATCGGGAATACTCGTATGCGGCGGTGGACCGCCTCGCGAATGCGCTCGGCCGGCGGCTGGCCGCGGCAGGCGTCTCGCCGGGGTCGCGCGTGATGCTCGACGTGGAGCGCTCGGCAGAGTTCGTGATCGCCGTGGTGGCGATCCTCAAGTGCGGCGCCGCGTACGTGCCCATCGATCCGGCCTATCCCGCGGAGCACAAGCGCCACCTGCGCGAGGATGCCTCGCCGTCGCTCACGCTCGACGAGGCGACGATGTCGCGGCTGTTCGACGGCCTCCTGCCGGAGGAGTCGCCGCCACCGGCACGCGCGACCATCCGCCCCGACGACCTGGCCTACGTGATGTTCACGTCCGGCTCCACCGGGCGGCCCAAGGGTGTGATGGTGCCGCACCGCGGCATCGCGCGCCTCGTGCAGCGGCCCGGGTGCATCGACATCAGCAGCAGCGACGTGTTCCTCTTCGCCTCGCCGCTGTCGTTCGACGCCTCGACGCTCGAGATCTGGGGTGCACTGCTGAACGGGGCCTGCCTCGCCATTCCCGAACCCGGCACCCTCACGATCCACGAGATCGCGGAGAGCCTCGGCCGGTATGGCGTGAGCATCATGTGGCTCACGTCGGGGCTCTTCCAGGCCATGATCGATGAACGGCCGTCGGCGCTCTCCCCGCTGCGCATCCTGCTCGCCGGTGGCGACGTGCTCAGCATGCGCCATGTAGCGAGGGCGCTGGACCTCATGCCGGCCACACGCCTCGTCAACGGCTACGGTCCCACCGAGAACACCACCTTCACCACACTCCACGAGGTCACGCGCGCCGACCTGTCGCGCACCTCGATCCCGATCGGCAGGCCGGTGCCCGGGACCACCGTGGTGATCCTCGACGAGCAGCTGCGCCCGGTGCCGGCCGGCGTGGCCGGTGAGTTGTGCACCGGCGGCGCCGGCCTGGCACTCGGCTACCTGAACCGTCCGGAGCTCACGGCTGCCGCCTTCGTGCCCAATCCCGACGCCACCACGACCGCGCCGACGCTGTACCGCACCGGCGACCGCTGCCGCATGCTCCCCGACGGGGAGATCGAGTTCGTCGGCCGCATCGACCAGCAGGTCAAGATCCGCGGATTCCGCATCGAACCCGGCGAGGTCGAGGCGGTGATCGCGGCGCATCCCCGCGTGAGCGCGTGCCGCGTGGTGGTGCAGGACGATGCGGTGGCAGGCAAGTCGCTGGTCGCCTTCTGCACCGGCGATGCGTCGGCGCTCGGTGAGATCATGGATGCCGTGCAGCGTGCGCTCCCGCGCCACATGCATCCGGCATCCGTCGTCTTCGTCGAAGCCTTGCCGCTGTCGCCCACGGGGAAGGTGGACAACCGTGCGCTGCTCGCGCAGATGCAGGCCGGGATGACCGCGCCGACGGCGGCGGCGGACGGAACGACGACGACGGACGAGCCGCCGGCCACCGCCACCGAACGGGCGTTGCACCGGATCTGGTCGGAGCTGCTCGGCCGGCAGCGCTTCAGCGTCACCGACACCTTCTTCGACCTCGGCGGGCACTCCCTGCTCGGACTGAGGCTGTTCAACCGGCTCGAGACCGAGTTCGGGTTCGTGAGCCCGCTCGCCGTGCTCTTCGAGCATCCGACCATCCGCACGCTGGCCACCGAGATCGATCGCAAGTCTGCTGCGACGGTGGCGTCGGCACCGGCGCCGACCGAACCCGTGGCAGCGCCGGTGACATCCCCTGCCGCGCCGGTCAACGCGGCGCCATCGGCACCGACGAACGAGTTGTTCGCCACCCTGCGCAGGGATGGCCGCGACGCACCGCTCTTCCTGATCCACGGCGGCGACGGTGGCGTGATGTTCTACCATGCGCTGGTCGCCAAGCTGGCAGGGGTGGATTGCCCCGTGTACGCCATCGAGTCGCCCTCGCTCAACCGGCGTGACCTGGACGTGCCCGACCTCGACACCCTGGTCAGCGACTACCTCGCGATGATCCGCGCGAAACAGCCGGAGGGGCCATACCGCATCGGCGGGTACTCCTTCGGTGGCATCATCGCGTTCGAGATCGCCGGCCGGCTGGAGGCGCAGGGCATTCCCGTCCGGCTCGTGATCTTCGATTCCGCCAACCCCGTCACCAGCGTCGAGAACCGTCACGGGTTCGCGCGTCGCGTCACGGTGGCCTGGCGGCGCTTCGGCTCCGACACGCTGCTGGTGCGCTGCGGCAAGATCCTCGGCCGGATCGCCACCCGGCGCTCGGACGAGCGGGCGCACCAGGAGAAGGTCCGTCGCTGCAGCGCCGCGTGGACGAACGGCACGCTCACGTCGCTCGAGGATCGCGCGTTCTACCTCAACGAGCTCCACCAGCAGCTGCTGGTGGACTACGCGCCGCGACGCCGCGTGAGCAATGCGCTGCTGGTCAAGTCGTCGGCCGACATCGAGGGGTGCGACCTGCCGGCCGACTACGGCTGGGGCCCATGGATCGGGCAGCTCGAGATGATCATGGTGCCCGGCGACCACCTCAATGTGTTCGCACCGGCCGCCGTCGACACCCTGGTGCCCGGCCTGCAGGGCTACCTCGCGTAGGCACGAACCCGGGCACCGCGACATCCGCGGCACCCGGGTCCGGTCACCCTCCGGCGCGGTCCCTCAGAAGACCGGCCCGCGCCCCCGGATCACGACGTTCGGGATGCCGCGCTGCTTCAGCAGCTCGTTGAATGCGGCAAGGTCCCGGCTCACCAGCGTCTCCAGCGCCGAGAGGTGGCCCGTGAGTTCGGTGTCGAGGATCGCCTGCACCTCACCGTGCTGGTTGGTGGGGCGATAGTCGCTGCTGGCGATGCCGTTGGCCAGGTAGCCCAGCTTCGCAATCAGCTTCGACGCGAACCGGACGCCGTCCTGGCCGGTGCCCGTCTGGCGCAGGTCCACCAGGTTCATCTCCAGGTCCGTGAGCTGCTGCGCCATGCGCATCGCCGCGCGCCGCACGGTCGAGTCCTCCACGGCACGGATGATCCCCTGCAGTTGCACCCGCGCCGACTCCACCCGCTGCACCGCATCCGCGGCGTCGTTCAGGTCCTTCCGCAGCGCCAGCAGTGCGCGGTTCTGCTCGAGGATCTCTGCCTCGGTGCCGCCGGAGTTGGGATCCTTCCGCACCACCAGCGGCTGCGACTGCTCCACCGCGCCGGCGGTGATGCGCACCGTGTACCGGCCGGGCCCCGCCAGCACGCTCAGGCGCGCCGTGCCGGGGGCCGCGCGTCCCGCCGGACCCGTCACGATGTGCTCCGCGTACAACGGGCTGGTGAGCAGCCGCACCTCCATCGACGGCTCGTGGCGCAGGTCCCAGTACACCCGGTTCACGCCGGCGGCGTTGGTCCCCGCGAAGCTCCGCACCACCGTGCCCTTGTCGTCGAGGATCGTGACCTTCACGCCCCCCGGCACCGGCGCCTTCAGGTGGTAGTTGATCGACGCGCCATAGCGGGGATTCTCGCCCGTGGTCGGGTCGTCGTAGGTGGTGCTCGGCGCCGTGATCGGCCGGAACCGATAGGCGTCGCGCACCGGGAACAGGTGCGCATCCGACGCGAGGATCGCCGGCGTCATGTGCCGCAGCGGCGTGATGTCGTCCATGATCCAGAACCCGCGACCGTAGGTCGAGATCACGAGGTCGCTGAAGTGCTCCTGCACCACGATCCCGGACACCGGCGCACGGGGCAGGTCGTTCTGCAGCGGGGCCCAGTTCTCGCCGGCATCGAACGACACGTAGATCGCGTTCTCCGTGCCCGCGTACAGCAGGCCGCGCCGCACCGGGTCCTCGATGATGATCCGCGCGTAGCTCAGCATGCTCTTCGGGATGCCATTGACGATCAGCTTCCAGGTGCGCCCGAAGTCGGTGGTGCGGTAGATGAACGGGTCGCGGTTGTTCACCTGGTGGAAATCCACCGTGAGATACGCCGTGCCTGCATCGTACCGCGAGGCCGCGATGCTGCGCACCGATCCCCACGCCGGCAGGCCGGTGATGTTCCGCGTCAGGTTGGTCCACGTCGCGCCGTTGTCGCGCGTGAGCTGCACCTGCCCGTCGTTCGTCCCCACCCAGATCGTGCCCTTCGCCAGCGGTGACTCGGCGATACCGTACACCACCCCCGCGTACTCCACGCCGATGTTGTCCGGCGTGAGGCCACCAGAGCTGCCCATGCGGCTGCGATCGTTCAGCGTGAGGTCGGGGGAGATCACCTGCCAGCTCTGGCCGCCGTCCTGCGTGCGGTGCAGGTGCTGGCTCCCCGTGTAGAGCGTGTTGTGGTCGTGCGGGGAAATCAGCAGCGGTGCATCCCACACGAAGCGGTACTTCACGCCGTCGGCAGGACCGTTCGACTGCTGCGGCCACACCTCCACGTTGCGGAACTGGCGCCGCTCCTCCTCGAAGCGCACGACGATGCCACCCACCATCCCGGAGCCCGAGGCGGTGGACCAGATCAGCTTGCTGTTGGTCGGGTCCGGTGTGGCCCAGCCGCTCTCGCCGCCGCCCACCGAGTGCCACATCCCGCGCGAGATGCCGCCATCGCCGCCGAAGCCCTGCACGCGGCTGTTCGATGGCCCGCGGTACGACGGCTCGTCCTGCTTGTTGCCGAGCACGTTGTACGGGATCTCGTTGTCCACCGTCACGTGGTAGATCTGCGCATTCAGCAGCCGCTGGCGGAACCAGGTCGCCCCGCGGTTCTGCGAGATCGACAGCCCCTGGTCGTGGGCCACGATCATCCGCTGGGCATTCGTCGGGTCGATCCACATGTCGTGATGGTCGCCGCCAGGCGCCGCGTTGCGCTGCAGGACCGCGATGGTGGTGCCGCCGTCGATCGTCTTCGCGAACGACGCGGTGAGGAAGTACGCCTCGTCGGGATCGTCGGGCGCGACCACCATGCGCGAGTAGTAGTGCGCGCGACCCATCGCGTTGCGGTCACGGCTCACCAGCGCCCAGTTCGCCCCGCCATCCTCCGAGCGCCAGAGCTGGCCGCTCTCCGTCTCGCGCCCCTCCCAGGGCAGGCCGTCGCCGGTCTCGATCATCGCGAACACCCGGTCCGGGTTCGACGTCGAGATCCCCACCGCCACCTTGCCCACCGGCTTCACCGGCAGCCCGTGTCCCACCTGGCGCGTCCAGGTCACGCCGCCGTCGCGCGAGATGAACAGGCCACCCCCGGGTCCCCCGCTCGTCCGGCCCCAGGTGTGGATCTCGATCTGCCACATGCCGGCGAACAGCGTCCGCGGGTTCTTCGGGTCCGCGATCAGGTCCGAGCAGCCGGTGTGCTCGTCAACGAACAGCGCCCGGGTCCAGGTCGCGCCCCCGTCGGCCGTGCGGAAGATGCCACGCTCCTGCTGCGGCCCGTACGCATGTCCCAGCGCGCACACCACCACCACGTCCGGGTTGGTCGGGTGCACCACCACGCGCGCGATGCGTCCCGTCTTCTCCAGGCCCATCAACGTCCAGGTGCGGCCGGCATCAACCGACTTGTAGATCCCCTGCCCGATCGAGATGTGGCTCCGGATGTGCGCCTCGCCCGTGCCCGCCCACACCACGTTCGGGTCGGAGCGTGACACGGCCAGCGCCCCGATCGACTGCACCGGCTGCGCATCGAAGATCGCCTTCCAGTTCACGCCGCCGTCGGTGGTCTTCCACACCCCGCCCGAGGCCGCGCCCACGTAGTACGTGAGCGGATCGCCGGGAATGCCGGCGGCGGAGGTGAAGCGGTTCCCCTCCGGACCGACCGTGCGCCAGTGCAACTGGCTGAACGCCGACGTGGGGATCGCTGGCGCAGCGGGTCCCTGCGCGCCGGCGGGTGGGGCGAGGATGGCAGACAGCGCCATCACCGCGGGAAGCAGGGCGCGGAGCGTGCGGGGCATCATGACCTCGTGGGGCGCGGAGTCGCACCGCCGCACCTGCGCAGGCCTCGCGCACGTGCCGGCAGTCGCCTCGGGGGTGGGGAGTCCTGCTCCCATGCTACGCCCTCGCGGGCGAACGCGTCAATCGGCGGTCGTGCTGATCCGCAGCCCGGCTGGTCCCGCCGCGGCTCCCGCCGCGGCCACGAGCTCCGCCACCACCAGCGTCGCCACCGATCGCACCACGAACCCGGCATCACCGAGCTCACGTGCATCGACGGTGCCGAGCACCCCGATCCCGTGCATGCCCGCGGCCCGCGCCGCCGCCAGCCCCGCCGGCGCATCCTCCACCACCACGCACTGCGACGGATCCACCCCGAGCAGCGCCGCGGCGCGCAGGTATCCCTCGGGGTCCGGCTTCCCGCGCGACACGTCATCGGCGGTCACCAGCACGCGCGGGATCGGCAGCCCGCCGATCCCGATCCGGAACTCGGCCACCGCACGCACCCCCGAGGTCACGATCGCCCAGCGATCACGCGGCAACTGTGTCAGCAGCGCCGCCGCGCCCGCGACCGGGTACACACCACGCGCCTCGGCCGCCTCGCTCTGCGCCAGCGCGGCCACCTCCGCACTCGCCGCGAGCTGTGGTGCCACCAGTGCGATCGTCTCCGCGGTCCGCCGGCCGTGCGCGTGGCGCACGACCAGGTCGCCATCCAGTCCGTGCGCCGCGGCCCACGTGCGCCACGTGCGCTCGACGCATTCCGTCGAGTCCACCAGCACCCCATCGAGGTCGAAGAGCACCGCCTGCACGTCGAGGGTCGGCATCGCGCGCTACGCGGCGACGGGGCTGGACGCGTCCCCCCGCGGCATCACCGCGCCTGCGGCCACAACACGCCCTGGTCGGCCTTCACCACCGGCTTCAACCCCTTGTACACGAACCGCTGCAGCCGCTTCCCCTCGTACGTCTCGGTCGTGAAGATGTTGCCGCGCGAGTCGGTGGCGATGGAGTGCACCGCGAAGAACTGCCCCGGCTGCCGGCCGCCATCCCCGAACGCGGTCAGGATCGACAGGCTCTCCCGATCCATGATGTACACCCGCTCGTTCTTGCCGTCGGCCAGGTACAGGTACTTCTGCTGCGGGTCGCGGCTGAAGGCGATGTCCCAGACGGCCCCGTCACCGCGCGTCTGCGGCGCCACGCGCACCTCCTTCACGAACGTGCCGTCCTTGCGGAACACCTGGATGCGGTTGTTCACGCGGTCGCACACGTACACCAGCCCATCGGGCGTGGGCTCCGCACAGTGCACCGGCGTGCGGAACTGCGGGATCAGCGGGCGTTCCGGGATGTACGGGCCGTAGTTCGAGTCGCTCGGCACGTTGCCGTATGCGCCCCAGAACCGCTTGATCGCCCCCGTGTTCATGTCCAGCACCGCCACCCGCCGGTTGCCGTAGCCGTCGGCCACGTACGCCTCGTTCGCGCGCACGTCGAACGACACCTTCGCCACGCGCCCGAACGAGTCCATCGACTTCGAGTCCGCCGGACGGCCCGGCACGCCGATCTGCTGCAGGAACTTCCCGTCATGCGCGAACTTCAGGATGTGCGAGTCGAACCCGATGCCACGCGTGGAATCCGGCGTGCCGTTGCCGCCGATCCAGACGTTGTCGAGGTGGTCGATCGCGATGCCGTGGTTGCTGCTCGGCCAGCTGTATCCCGCCGCCGGACCGCCCCACGAGTTCACCAGGTTGCCCTCGGGATCGAACTCCAGCACCGGCGGCGCCGCCGAGCAGCACGGCCCCACCAGCGGATACCCCGCCTCGGTGCGGGCATTGAGCGTGGCGCCGCCGCGATGCACGATGAAGACATGGTCACGCGAGTCGATCCCCAGCCCGATCACCATCCCCAGCAGCCAGCCATTGGGCAGCGGCTTCGGCCAGAGCGGATCGACCTCGAACGACGGCGCCATCACCGCCTGGCGCTCCACCGCCCGTGCCAGCTGTCGCTGCCCGAGCACCAGCGAGACGATCACCGCGCCGAGGATCGGCACGGCCCGTGGGATACGCCTGGCTTTCATCGCGATGCTCCGGTGCTGCTGTGAGGGCCCGACCGCTGCGTCCACGCAGGATCCCCGCGCGCATTCCCCACCGCCACTGGGTGCGAAACTGCGAGCAATGCTATATCTCACCGCAATGATGCACCAGAGAGAGTGGCCCGGCATCACATCGCGGCTCGCGGCGGGCTGGTGTGTCGCCCGCCGCAGCCTCTGCGCGGCCATCGCCCTCCTCCTCGCCACCACACCCGCGCGCGCCCACGAGGTCCCGGAGCGCGTGGCCATCCGCGGCGTCGTCCAGCGCGAGGGCCGCACGCTGCATCTCCTGCTGCGCGTGCCGCTCGAGGCCATGCGCGACGTGGACTTCCCGTTGCGGGCCGACGGCTCGCTCGACCTCGTGCGCGCGCGCACCCTCCTCCCCGGCGCCGCGCAGACCTGGCTCGTGACTGCCATCGACATCACCGCCGATGGCACGACGCTCGGCGCCCCACGCATCACCGGCACGCGCCTGGCCCTGCCCAGTGACCGCAGCTTCGATGATCCACGCAGTGCGCGCGCCGCCTTCGCCCGCGCACCCATCGATTCCCAGCGGATCCAGTGGCAGCAGGTGCTGCTCGACGTCGCGCTGGAGTACACGCTGCCGTCACCAGGCGCGCGCCTCGTGCTCCACCCCGCACTGGCCTCACTCGGCATCCGCACCACCAGCCTGCTGCAGGTGGTGATGGCGGATGGCCGCACACGCACCCTGGTGTATGACGGCAACCCCGGCGCGGTCCCCCTCGACCCGGCGTGGTACCAGACCGGCGTCCGGTTCGCACGCGCGGGCTTCCTCCACATCCTCGCGGGATACGATCACCTGCTGTTCGTCTGCTGCCTGGTGCTCGGCCTCCGCGGGCTCCGGTCACTCGTCACCACCATCACCGCCTTCACGGTCGCCCACTCCATCACGCTCGCCGCCACCGCGCTCGGCGTGGTGCCTGGCCGGCTCTGGTTCCCGCCGCTGGTGGAGGCGCTGATCGCGGCCTCCATCATCTGGGTCGCGATCGAGAACATCGTGCTCACCGACGAGCGGCTGGCATCGCGCTGGGCCATCGCCTTCACCTTCGGCCTCGTGCACGGCTTCGGCTTCTCGTTCGCGCTGTCCGACTCGCTGCAATTCGCCGGCGGCAACCTCGTGAGCGCGCTGCTTGCCTTCAACCTCGGAGTCGAGGCCGGGCAGGTCACGGCGCTGGCAGTCGCCGTGCCGCTGCTGTGGCTGCTTCGTCGCCATGCCGGCCGCACTCGGGAGCGGGTGCTGACCATCGTGCTGTCGGTGATCGTGGCCCACACGGCATGGCACTGGATGACGGCACGTGCGGCCGAGCTGGGCCGCTTCCGGGGCAGCATCGGATGGCCTGCGGCAGACGCCGCCACGGCACTGGTGGCCATGCGCCTGTCGCTGCTCGCCGCCGTGGCATTGGCCGTGGCCCTGTCCATGCGGCAGATTCTGCGCGTCTCCCGCCGGTCCTGACAGGACCCTCCGGCCCGCCACACGACCCGCGCACACACCGTGGCCCCTCTCCGTCGCCTCGTTCTTCCGGTCGTGGCTGCCCTGCTTGGCGCGGCGGGACTCTCCGGCCTGCGCTCCGCCCGCGAGGCGGAGGCGGCCGGCCGGGTGCGCCCGGCCACGCGCCGCGACTCGACGCGCACCACGATGGACGGCGTCTACACCCTCGCGCAGGCGACGAAGGGCAAGGACCTCTTCGCGATGCGCTGCCAGAGCTGTCACACGCCCACCCAGCACAGCGGCCCGCCGTTCCGGAACAAGTGGTTCGGCAAGTCGCTCGGCGACCTGTACACGTACATCCGGCGCGAGATGCCGAAGAACGAGCCGCGCTCGCTCAGCGACCAGGAATACACCCTCGCCCTGGCCTTCCTGCTGCGCATGAACGGCATGCCCACCGGGCCCGTCCCTCTGGCCGCCGACTCCGCCGCGTTGCAGAGTATCCGTCTCGACTCCGTCCCCGCCGTTCCCTGAACCCAGAGCCCGCTGATGAAGACGCGTCTCCTCGCCGTCGCAGTCACGGTTGCAGCCTGCGCGGTCGCACCTGCCCCGTTCCTCGCTGCCCCGGCGTTCGCGCAGGGGCCGCGCCCCGCCAGCGCACCCGGCGGCACCCGGCCGGAAATGGCCGGCCTCGTGCGCGGCAACGCCACCGGCGAGTGGCGCTACTGGGGTGGTGACGCGCACAGCACACGCTACTCCCCGCTCGACCAGATCAACGCGTCGAACTTCAACCGGCTGGAGCAGGCGTGGCAGTGGAACGCGGGCACCTTCGGTCCCGACGAGTACTACCGCACCACGCCGCTCTACGCCAACGGCCGCCTGTTCACCGTGGCCACCACCCGGCGCTCGGTCATGGCCATCGAGCCCGAGACCGGCGAGACGCTCTGGATGTACCGGCTCGAGGAAGGCATCCGGTGGCAGAAGGCGCCGCGTCAGTTCGCCGGTCGCGGCCCCACCTACTGGACCGACGGCACCGAGGAGCGCGTCATCGTCGTCACGCCTGGCTACCACATGGTGTCGCTCGATGCGAAGACCGGTGTGCCCGACCCGAAGTTCGGCACCAACGGCGTCGTCGACCTGCAGGACGGCCTCGGGTACCCGCTGGTGGCGCTGGCCGTGGATGATTCCGGCTCGCTCGTGATCTCCGACGCCGCGCCCGCACGCAAGGCGAAGCCAGGCGAGACCTGGGACCCGGTGACGAAGACCGGCGCCGACGGCACCATCGGCATCGATCCCGTGAACGGCCAGATCGGCGCCAGCTCGCCGGCCATCATGGTCGGCGACATGATCATCGTCGGCAACTCGTCGATCCACGGCTACTACCCCATCCGCGTGCGCAACATCCCCGGCTTCGTGCGCGGCTTCGACGTGCGCACCGGCCGCCAGGTGTGGAAGTTCAACCTCGTGCCGCAGCCGGGGGAGTTCGGCGCCGAGACGTGGACCAACGGCTCGGCCGTGAACACCGAGGGGGTCGGCAAGAACGACGCGTGGGCCACCTACTCCGCCGACCCCGAACTCGGCATGGTCTACATCCCCGTCGGCATGCCGCTGATGGACGAGTACGGCGGCCATCGCCCCGGCAACAACCTGTTCGGCAACTCGCTCGTCGCCATCGACGCGAAGACCGGGCAGCGGAAGTGGCACTTCCAGATGGTGCACCACGACATCTGGGACTACGACGCCCCCATGGCGCCGAACCTGATCGACATCACCGTCAACGGCCAGCGCCGCAAGGCGGTCACCCAGCCCACCAAGCAGGGCTGGCTCTACACCTTCGATCGTGTCACTGGCCAGCCCATCTGGCCCATCGTGGAGACGAAGGTGCTGCAGAGCACCGTGCCGGGTGAGCGCACGTCGCCCACGCAGCCGATCCCGAGCCGGCCCGCGCCGTATTCGCAGCAGGGGCTGCTCGCGACGGACCTGATCGACTACACACCGGCCATCCGCGACTCCGCGCTCAAGCTCGCGCAGCGCTGCCGCATGGGCCCGTACTTCATTCCGGGTGCCGCGGCAGATGCGGCCACCGGCCCGAAGTGCTCGTGGTACGCCCCCGGCGCCTCCGGCGGCGTCAACATCGATGGCGGCGCGGCCTTCGACCCCGAGACGGGCATGATCTACGTCGCCGCCCTCAGCGGGCTCTCGACGATCAGCCTGCAGAAGGATCCGTGCAGCGAGTTTCGCTACAGCTCCCCGCGCGACAACTGCGGCCTGATCGGCGCCCTCGCCCCGCCGCCGGGCTACGTCGCCCCCACCTCGCGCGGCGGCGGGTTCGAGGGTCGCAGCAGCATGGCGATGCTCGGCGGCGTCTCCATCCTCAAGCCGCGCGAGCTGGGCGGCATCACCGCCTACGACATGAACACCGGTGACAAGAAGTGGTGGACCCCGAACGGCGGCACGATCCCCGTGCGCAGCACCGACCCGCTCTTCGCCGGCGTCACGCTCCCACCCCGCCCCGCCAGCGGCCAGGCACAGATCATGGTCACGAAGTCGCTGCTCATCTACGGCACCGGGCGCAGCGGCGGCGTGCCCAACGCCACCCCGCAGCTCTTCGCCGTGGACAAGGCCACCGGCCGCCAGGTCGGCGCCGTCGAGATCCCGTCCCGCACCACCGCCGTGCCGATGACGTTCATGCACAAGGGAAAGCAATACATCGTCTTCGCCACCGGCGCCGGCAGCTCCACCTCGCTCGTCGCGCTCAGGCTGCCCTGAACTGCAACTGCGAACTGCGAACTGCGAACGGCTTTGACGCAAAGGCGCAAAGGGGCGCGAAGGACGCAAAGAAGTGCCTGTGACAGAGGCCCCGGTGCGCGGAGCGATCCTCCCTGCGCATCGGGGCCTCGTCAATGCTTTGGGAACGGCAACAGCCACCGCAGTTTCCCCTCAACTCCTTCGTTTCGAGTGCAAGCGACCGCTGGACAGCGCACCGACCTCTTTGGATCCTTCGCGTCCCTTTGCGCCTTTGCGTCAAAGCTGTTGCTGTCGCAGTTACGGCGCCCGCTCGTATCGCTTGAGCGCGCGCGGGCCGACTTCGGCGCCGTAGATCACGCCGCTGCGCGACACCGCGACCCCTTCAGCCGCGCTGGTGTTGCGCGTCTGGGCGACGGGATCGGGGATGAACATCGTCACAGCGCCCGTGCGTGCGCTGCCGATGCGGATGCCACGCTGCCACTCGGGACGCGCGGGCTCGATGGAGCCCGACTCGGAGTCGGCCGCGTACAGCACGTCGTTCGCGTCGATGAACAACCCGCTGATGCGTGAGAACTGCAGCCACGTGTCCAGCAGCCGGCCGTCCTGCGAATAGATCTGCAGGCGGTTGTTGCCGCGATCCGCCACGAACAGGCGGCCCTGCGAGTCCATCGCCAGCGCGTGCGGCTGGTCGAACTCACCGACGCCGGTGCCCTTCCGCCCCCAGCTCGTGAGGAACCGGCCGGTGCGGTCGAACTTGAGCACGCGTGCGTTGGCGTCAGGCCCCGAGGCATGGCCCTCGACCACGAAGATGTCGCCGTTCGGCGCCGTGTGGACGGCGTTCGGCTGGAAGAAGTAGCCCGGCTCGCGCGCTCCGCCGTCGGTGCCAAGGCGCAGCAGCAGCTCGCCGCGCGGCGAGAACTTCAGCACCTGGTGCCCGAACACCCGTGACGGCATCGGTGGCGCCGGCGTGCCCGCCGGGGCGTTGCGCGGCACCACCGCCTTGTTGTCGCGCCCGTCCACGATCCAGACGTTGCCGTCACGGTCCACATGGATGCCGTGCGGCCAGTTCACCATCCCCTTCCCGAACGACCGCACCAGCGTCCCGTTGCGGTCGAAGAGCAGCACGGGATCGAGGTCCGATCCCACGCAGCTGTTCTGCCCGCAGCGCTCGGCCACCCACACGCTCTCGCCATCTTTGTCGATCGCGACGGCACTGGTGCTGCCCCAGGTGCGTCCCGCCGGCATCTTCGCCCACCCCTCGACGGTGCGATAGGGGTTGGGAAACTCGTTCTGCGGTGCGGCGGCGCCCTGCGCCCCAGCGGCACGCGGTGTCGCGCATGCCAGCAGCAGCGTCGCGACGAGACCTGCCCGAAGGATCTGCATCATTCCCACTCCCGCCGCGGCTGGCCAGGCAACGTCGGCTCGTACTCCTTCTCCGGCCACCTGAACGCCGCCGCGATCACCGGGTCACCGGCATCACCCGTCACCCGCTTCGCGATGTACTCGCCCAGCACGATCGAGAACTTGAACCCCTCCGCCTGGCCCAGCCCGGCGATCCAGGCGTTGTCGGCCCCGGGCACGTGGTCCACGATGAAGTTGCGGTTCACGCTGCTCTCGTAGTGGCAGGCGCGCGTGGCCAGCAGCGGGGCGTCGGCCATCGCAGGGAAGTACTTCTGCAGCACGCGGCGCGAGCCGTCGATGCGCTCCTGGTTCGACCAGCGCGAGCTGAGGTCGGGATCCTGCTGACGCGGGTCGGGGGAGGCCTGCGGCGGCGGGGGCGGGGGCGGCGTGTCGTCGTCACCTGCGGCGCGCGGCGGCGGCGGCGGCGCGATCGAGCCGCGCACCCGGAAGCCGAAGCTGTCCGCCGGCAGCGACGCCCACCCGGTCACGCCCGGCACGTTCCAGCTCGGGATGTTCGGCGCGCTGAAGCGCTCGTCGTTCACCGGCGCCCCGAAGTAACACACGTGGCCCATCGGCACCCGCATCCGGTTCTTCATCGCCACCGGCAGCACCTTCTCCATCCACGGCCCGCAACAAAAGACATATGAGTCTGCTGTCAACTTCGTGCCGTCGGCCAGCGTGACCCCGTCCATCCGGCCGCCCGACACCGCGCCCGGCGTCACCCGCCCGATGCGGAACCCCACCCCCGCATCCCGGCCGATCGCCACCGCCGCCTGCACCGCGTCCCGCGACCGCGCCACGCCGGCATCCGGCTCGTACAGCACCACCTGGTGCCCCGCCGACGCAATTTGCGGCCACCGGCGCGTCGCCTCCTCGGCCGACAGTGTCTCGAACCGCACCCCCTGCGCCGTCCACAGCTCCTGCGTGCGCGTGGTGAACGCCTCCGGCTTCTCGCGCAGGATCACGTCGCCGGTGGTGTAGTAGAAGCGCGTGCCGAACCGCCGCCCGTGCTCCGCATCGAACTCCCGCCACTTGCGGATGCTCCGCCGCGCCCAGTCGGTCCACAGCTCGGGCGTCACCGTGCGATCACCATACGACGAGCGGATGCCGCGCGTCTCGTCACCACTCGTCGCGCGCGAGTTCGCCGCGCCGTACTGGTCCACCAGCGTCACCCGGTGGCCGGCGCGGCGCAGGTTCAGGGCAGTGAAGGCGCCCCACGCCCCCGCACCCACCACGATCACGTGGCTCGAGGCGCGGGCACGTCCGGCGCCCATCGTCGTGGCGGGCGCCGGGCCCGCCGCCGCGCCGGCGGTCGCCGGCAGTCCACCGGCCAGCAGTGCGCCGGTGCCGAGTCCGGCAAGGCGAAGGAAGTCGCGGCGCGGCACGGGCGTGCCGAGCGGGTCATGGGCGTCCGACATCGCAGGCGGGTCCTTGGCTGGAGTGCGCGGTACGGCGGAAAGACCTCCGGCTGGCAAGCTCGCCTGCAAGGAAGGGCTGCGCAATCAGACACCGAGGCGCACGCGGCGTGGCCTTGCCCGCTGTGGAGACCCGCTCCAGCTTCCGGCCCGATGCCTCCGCGCCGCACCTCCCGACTGCTGCTTGCCACGGTCTCGCTCGCCCTGCTGCCCGCGATCGCCCGGGCGCAGGATGCGCAGGCCGACGCCGACTCGCTCGCCGCGGCCGCCGCACGACAGCTCGATGTCGGTGAACAGTGGTTCCGCTCGGTGTGCATGGAGTGTCACGCCACCGGCAACCTCACCAACCCCGACTTCCGGCTCGCCTGGCGCGGCAAGAGTGCATTCGACCTCTTCGAGCGCATCCGCTCGACCATGCCCCAGAACAAGCCGGGCACGCTCACGCAGGGCACCTACGCGTCGATCGTCGCCTACCTGATGAAGGTGAACGGACTGCCGGTCGGCACGCGACGCGTCTCGTCCGACAGCACGGCCCTCGCCTCGATCCTGCTCGCCTTCCCCGCCGCCGCCGGCACCGACCACCGCTGACCACGAGGCCCCATGCACCGTTCCACGTTCTCCTCCATCCGTCGTGCTGCCGTCATCGCCGCCGTCATCGCCCTCGGCGCGGCGCCGGCTCGCGCCCAGGCGCGGGAGGCCATCGGCCCGCCATCACCGATCCTCTCCCAGGCCATCCGCGTCGGCAACATGGTCTACGCCGCCGGCCAGCTCCCCTCTCGCGGCACCGACACCACCATCCAGGCCCAGACCCGCTCCACGCTCGAGAACATCAAGCGGGTCTTCGAGTCGGCCGGCACCACCATGGCCCACGCCACCAAGTGCACGGTGTTCATCATCGACGGTGCCGACTTCGCCGGCATGAACGAGGTCTATCGCACCTTCTGGACGTCGGCCCCGCCCGCGCGCACCACGGTCATCGTGAAGGGCCTCGTCGTCCCGGGCGCCAAGCTCGAGATCGAGTGCAACGCGGCCATGCCCACCCCCTGACCGCCGGCCGCACGCCGCGCGCGATCAGGACGCAGTCGCGCGCGGCGCCGGTTCCGCCGGACCACTGGCCACCGCAGCCGCAACGAGGTGCGCGGTCACGTTCGCCGTCGTCTTGAAGATGTCGGGGATCACGTCCACCGCGATCAGGATCCCCACCGCCTGCGCCGGCAAGCCGAGGCCCACCAGCACCGGCGCGAGGATGAACAGGCTGCCGGACGGGATGCCGGGCACGCTGAAGCTCAGCAGCGTACTGGTCACGATCACCAGGCCAAGCGTCACCACGCTCACCTCGACGCCATAGAGCTTTCCGAGGAAGATCACGCCGACCACCCAGGCCATCGGCACGTTCACGCGGAAGATCGACACCGCGAGCGGCAGCACGAAGCCGCTCGCCGTGGCATCGAGACCCAGCTTCTCCTGTGCCGCACGGATCATCAGCGGCAGCGCGCCCAGCGACGACCGCGATCCCGCCGCGAGTGCCTGCGCCGGTGCCGCCGCCGCGAGGAAGCGGCGCAGCGGCATTCCCACCGCCAGCATCACCGCCGGATAGAGCAGCAGCGTGAACACCACCAGCACCAGCGACAGCGTCGCGATGTAGCGCGCCAGCGCACCCACGCTCGACACACCGAGCCGTGCGCCGAGCGCGAACGTGAGTGCGAACACGCCCAGCGGCGCCACCGCCACCACCCAGCCCACCACCACCAGCAACGCGTCGGCAATGCCGCGGCAGAGCGTGATCACCGCCGCGCGCCGGTCTGCCGCGATCCGCTTCACGCCGAAGCCCAGTGCGAGCGCGAACACCACCAGCGGCAGCAACGCGCCATCGGCCGCCGCCTTCACCGGGTTCGACGGGACGATCTCCATGATCCGCTGTCCCAGCGTCGGCACTGTCGGCGTGCGTCCCGCCGGCGCCGCCGTCTCACGCACCCGCGCTGCCACGTCGGCCGGCAGCACGAAGTCGGCGAACGCCAGCTCACCGATCACCAGCGCCAGCACGCCGCCCGCCACCAGCAGCACCACGAACACCGCGAAGGCCCGGCCCATCGCGCGACGCAGGTCGGCCGTGGCCGCGGTGTCGGCCACCGACGCAATCGTCAGTGCGGTCACCAGCGGGATCACGGTCATGCGGATGGCGTTGGTCCAGAGCGTGCCGACCACGTCCGCCACCGCCACCAGCGTCGACGAGGCACCACCGGCCCCGCAGGCAACGAGCATGCCGAGGGCAAGGCCGAGGGCCAGGGCGAGCAGCACGCGGAGGGATGGACTGCGCATGGCGGCGGAAACTACGCGGTGTGCCCCTGCCGCAGTGTGCGCGTCCGGCGCGGTCGCGCGATCAGGGCCCCACGATGGCCGGCACCAGCCGCGCCACCAGCAGGTCCGCATTCCGCCGCGCCACCACGGAGTCGGCGGCGAGGGACCGGATCGTCAGCAGGTCGCCATCGCGCAGCACGATCACCGTGTGTGCGTACTGCTCGCCGAAGCGGTAGCTGCTCATCCATCCCACCGCCGGCGCCACACGCACCGCCTCGATGCGGCAGGACGGTGACCGCGACCGGCACACCGCCTCGAGGTCCGCCATCGTCGTCGTGCCAGCGCGCACGCGACCCTCGGTGCCGTCATCCTGCCGTCCGAGCCGCACGTCGAGCATCGGTGCACCGGCACACTCGGCGCAGAGCATCGTGAGGCGCGCCGGCTCCGTGCGCGCCACGTACCCTGCCCCGAGCTGCGCGGCGGGATCGAAGCCGGCCTGCGTCAGGTCGTGGATGGCGAAGCCGGTCCACAGGAGGAAGGCGGCGGTGCGCAGCAGCAACGGCATGGCAGGTGTCGTCGACGGTCAGGGCAGGTGCGGGACGCGGACCCGTGCGGACACCTGATGATAGCGTGCCGCACCGCACCTGTCCCGGCCGCCCGCGGGCAGCACTCAGTAGTTGAACTGCGCCTGCAGCCGCAGCAGCCGTCCGCGCTGCGTGTTGGCCTGCCGCTGGAAGTCCTCGAAGCGACGGTCACCCCAGTACATCTCCGCCGTCAGCTCGAACGCCGGTGACGGCTGCCACTCCACCCCGGCCTCCACGTCACGCACGCGGTAGCTGCGGGCATCGCGCTCCTGCTTCTTGCCGCCGTCGTACACCTGGTAGCGCACGAACGGGAAGAAGAGCTGCGTCCCCGACCGCACACGGTAGGTCGCGGTCACGAATCCCCCGCGCAGCCGGCGCGTCTCGATGCTGTCGGTGGCAGGATTGAACTCGGGACCGCGCCCGGCATTCCACTCGGCCAGCACCCCGAACGGCTGCGGCGCGATCGACAGTGATGCCACCATGCGCTCGTCACGGTAGTTCCAGTCGCGGCGGCCCTTCACGCCCGTGCTGCGCTGGTCGGCGGTCACGACGTACCGGCCGGTGTAGGCGGCCACCGCAGGCTCGATCACCTGGTGCCCGGCGCGGAGCGGGTATGCCACCCGCGCCACGACATGCTGCCCGTTGTTCGCCTCGGCACGGTTCGCGGTCTGCCCGTTGAACACGCCGAGCGCCAGCACACCGTAGTCGCCGCTTCCCTTCAACCCCTCGCTCACCAGCGTGCGCAGTCGCTCACGCACCCGCGCCGGCGCCCAGTAGACGAACGCACCGAGGTCCCGCTCGTTCGCGCTGGCGCTGTTCGTCGCATCGGCGCGGTCCAGCGGCAGCCGGTTCTGGCTGCTCTGCATGTTTTCGTAGCCGAACGGCACCTTGCTCTGGCCGATGCGCACGCGGAACTCGTTGCGGGCATCGAGGCCGACATCGGCGTACCAGTCGCGGAGCTGGCCGAGATGGTTGGTGGTGCCGGCCGAGCTGGCGAAGTCGGGCTGCAGGTACACGAACACGCGGCGGTGCACCTGGCCCGAGAAGATGATGCGCGCGCGGCGGATGAACACGCCGCCAAGGTCACCCCAGCTGCGGTCGCACTGCTCGCAGGCCAGTTGCGGGTTCGTCTCGAGCAGGCGGTTGTAGCGCACCTGTCCGTAGCCGCGCACGCTGATCTTCTCGTACCACGGCCTGGCCGGCGGTGGCGCCGTGCGCGGCACCGAGTCCTGCGCACCGGATACGGGGGCGGCGGCGAGCGACAGGAGACCAGCGGCTGCCAGAAAACGGCGACAACGAGCGGGGCGGGAGTGTCCTGTCATCGTGACACAGACGTAACAGGACCGTTGCACGGGCGAAGGCTGTCACTGCGCTGTTACCGGGCCGTGACATGACGGCACGACGTTCCGCCCCGATGACACACGCAGACCGCCGCGGCCGTGACACGTTCGTGACACGCGGCGGTGCGCGGCGGGCGGGTCCTGGGTGGAGTGCCGATCGAGGCTACGAGGCCGAGGCCGGCCGGGTCGCGCGTCAGCGCCGTCCCGACCGGAGCGTCCGTTCCAGCCCCCACGCCACGCCGACCCCGACCGCGTAGGCCAGCAGGTCGCGCCCGTCGAAGTCGCTGCCGAGCACCAGCCGGCCGGCCGCCGTCCGCCGTACGGCGTCCAGCCAGGGGCTGTGCAGGAGCTGGCTGAGCTCCACCGCCGCGCAGACAGCCAGGGCCAGGACCGCGCGACGCCCCGGCGACAATCCCGGTGCGAGGGTCCCCATCCCCCAGGCGATCATCATCGCCCAGAGGGCATCCCCGAGCACGTCCCGGACTGCCGGCGACGTCCCGCCCCCGCGGTGCACCCACAACCCGACCGCCATCGTCAGCACGGCCAGCAGCAGGAATCGCAGTCGGACGGGGAGCGGGTCAGGCACGGTTCAGCGGACATGGATGTCGCAGTTCGGACGCCACAGGTGGTGTGGCTCCCCGGCATCACTGCGGTCCGCACTCTACACGTGCGAGCAGGCCAGCGGCAAATCCCACCTCCCCTCGGGCGCCGGAAACCGGCACGCGACGCCGGTCGCCGCGAGGTCGCGCCCGCCGTCCGCGCCCGTCCCTGATTCACCAGACCCGGAAGTCCATCGATGCCGGCGGCGATGCACCACCCCGTCCGGTACGGTCACGCCGCGCCCGCCGCGTCACCCGTCCCTCGCGGCTTCGTGACCTGATGTGTCAACGCCTCGTCCCTCTGGCACGGGCGCACTTCGTGCACCGCCGACCAAGAGATGGAAACATCCAGAATTAGAACTCACTCACTGAACGCCGCCTGATGCCTGCACGTACATGGCTTGCCCGCACCCCGGACCGCTCGGTGCGGATGAACAGGTCCTGCCACGTGCACTCCTGACGCGATGCTGAAGAACATCGGGGCCAACTGGGCGCTGGCCCTGCTCAAGATGGCGACGGCGTTCGTGCTGATGCCCTACACCATCCGGATGCTGGGCACGGAGCAGTACAGCGTCTGGATCCTCATCGGCTCGATCACCGGGTACATGGCGCTCATGATCCTCGGTGTCCCTGCGGCCAGCGCGCGGTTCATGGCCAAGGCGGCGGCCGAGAAGGATCACGCAAAGCTCAACGACTACATCGCCAGCTTCGCCAGCCTGTACCTCCTGCTCGGCGCGATCTGCGTGGCGGTCGGGGTTGGCCTCTACTTCGCCCTCACCCGCCTCTTCGAGATCCCGGCGGAGTTCCAGTCGCACGCGCAGGCCGCCTTCGCGATCGTGATCGGCACCACCGCCGCCGGCTTCGTCCTCCAGCTCCCGTACGCGATCTTCTCGGCGCATCACGAGTTCGTTGGCTCCAACACGGTCCTCGCGACCACGACGCTCTTCCGCTTCGTCGCCACGTTCGCCCTCCTCCGCTGGTGGCCGAGCGTGATCGTGGTGGCCGCCATTCAGGGCGTGGCACTGGTGCTCGAGTTCGCGCTCGCCTGGGCCATGATCGGACGGAAGTACCCACACATCCGTTTGCGGTTCGGCGCCCTCCGCTGGACCACGCTCCGGGAGATCCTCGGGTTCAGCCTCTTCGTGATGGTGCTGAGCGTCGGGGCCCAGCTCAGCTACCAGACCGATGCCCTCGTGATCGGCCGGTTCCTCCACGTCGGGCAGATCGCGTTCTTCGCCGTCGCCAACAACCTCGCCCTCTACTACATCGAGTTCCTGGTCGGCATCGCCTCGGTGGTCATGCCCATGACGACCAGGCTCCAGACCGAGGGCAATCACGACGGCCTGCGCGAGCTCTTCCTCAAGTGGTCGAAGATCGCCCTCGGCCTCTCGATGATCGGCGGCCTCTTCCTCATCGTCCTCGGCCCGCGGTTCCTCGCCTGGTGGGTCGGACCGACCTTCGAGGAGCCCGCCGGACGCGTCCTGCAGATCCTCATGACCAGCTACCTGGTCTACCTGCCGGTCAGGGCCGTCTCGCAGCCCATGCTCATCGGGCTCGGCATGCCCAACAAGCCCGCCATGGGGTTCCTCGTCGCGGGCGTCAGCAATCTCATTCTGAGCATCACGCTTGCCCAGAAGTACGGCATCGCCGGCGTCGCACTCGGCACCGCGATCCCGAATGCGGCCTATGCCATCTACCTCGCGTCCGTCACCTGCCGTGCGATTCAACTGCCCTTCGCGACGTACTTCCGGTACGTGTATGGGCGGGCCGGCATCGCCGCCGTCCCCGTCATGGCAGTGCTCTACGCGTTCCGTGTCGGGTTGGATGCACGGACGTTTGTCGAGCTGGCCGTAGCGGGCACGACTTCTGCTGTTCTCTGCGTCGCTCTCTGGTTCGGCGTCATCGTTCGAGGCGATAAATACCTCGGAAACTCCTTTGCGCAGGTTCGCGCCCGGTTCGCTAAATGATGAGCTTCCTCCTCCCGATGCTGGGTGGCCTCACCCTCGCCGTCTGTGCAGAACTCTTCGCGCGACGCCACGTGCGCCGCAGTCCCTACCGGGTGCTGGCTCCCGGCCGCGTGGACCGGATGAGCCTTCATCATGAGACGCTTCCAACCTTGGACCAGCACATTGCCCATGCCGTGAACTCGCACGGCGAGCGCGGCGGCGAGCGTCCGGCAGACCCGCGGACCTTCCGCGTGCTCGTCGCCGGTGGCAGCGCCGTGAGCTGCTTCCTGCTCGACCAGGAGGTCGCCTGGCCGTCCATCATGCAGCGCCAGCTGCAGTCGGCACCCGAGCTCGCTGACCGTCCCGTGCACGTTGGCAACATCGGGAAGTCCAGCATCGACAGCGCCACGCTCGACTACATGCTGTCGAAGGTGCTGCCGCAGGAGGATGGGCTCGACGTGCTGGTCGTGATGGTCGGCGCGAGCGACATCCTGCGCTGGCTCGCACTCGGTGCCCCCGTGCACGAGCTGCCCGACCTGCTGCCGATCGACGATGCGTTCGCCGAGCGCCCGGACATCCGGTTCGGCTGGAAGCCGAAGCAGCTCGCACTCGCCACGCTCTATCGGCGGCACCGCGAAGCGAAGGGCTGGACCCGCACGAACTTCGGCAAGCGCTACGGCGCCGCACGGAGGATGCGCGCCGAGGCCCGCACCATCACCGATGTGCCGGATGCGTCGCTCGTCATGGAACGCTTCGAGGAGCGCCTCGAGAGCCTCGTCGACCGCGCACTGGAGCACGTCGAGCACGTGGTCGTGGTGCGGCAGCCCTGGTTCGAGAAGGCGGAGTACTCCGAGGAGGAGGTGGCGCAGTTCTGGAACGGCAGCATCGGCGACGCCTACATGACGCCCTGTGACACGTTCTTCTCACACCAGGTCGTCGCCGAGCTCTGTCGCCAGCTCGACGAGCGCGTCGTCGTCGTCGCCGAGCGGGCCGGCGTGCCGACCGTGAACGTCAACGCGCACCTCGAGCCGTCCACGGCCACCTACATCGACCAGTTCCACTTCACGCCGCTGGGATCGCAGCTCGTCGCCCAGGCCGTCAGAGACGGCGTGCTCGACGCGGTGCATGGCGCGCGCGAACACGAACCGCAGCACTCGGCAGCGAACGCGGCCTGACACTCTGGAGGCGCGGGTCGGGCCGCTGCCGCCGGGACGAGTCCTGCAGCAGCACCCGACCCGTTTTCTGCGCCGGCCTGTATACGCCCGGTCTTCGGGCCGACTCTCCTCCTGTGGGCCGCCGGGCGCTGAAAACCGCCGATCGCGACGTGTGTCGGACGGTGGCGCGGACGCGAATGCCTTACGTACAATCCGACGCTGCTGCGCCCACCGATGTTCCCGCAGCTTTGATGCAGCGGCATCAGGCACGCACGGCAACACGCCGCTGCAGGGCGATCAGATGGCACCTCGCGTGACGACACCGGCGCACGGCCCTCGCCGATCGCCGGACCGGCGCCTGTGCCCCCGCCCGGCATCCCGGTCCAGGCAGCGCCGATGCAGCGAATCACGTGGGCGTGGTGGGCACTCGTCGCGGCGGTCACCCTCGCCTGGATGACCGCCGAGCCGGCGCTGTTCACCGTCACCGGGTTCGTGCCGATCCGCAACCTGCTCGTCCAGTACAGCGGCCTCCTCACGATCGCCGTCATGAGCATCGCGATGGTGATGGCGGCCCGACCGCGCTGGCCGGAACAGCGACTGGGTGGGCTCGACAAGATGTACCGGCTGCACAAGTGGCTCGGCATCACGGCCCTCGTCACGGCACTGCTGCACTGGATGTCCTCCAACGCGCCGAAATGGGCGAGCGCGCTGGGGCTGCTGGAGCGTGGCGCACACGCCCCGCGCGTGCCACACGCCGATCCGGTCGAGCGCTGGCTGATGGAGTATCGCGGTGCCGCCGAGTCGGTTGGCGAGTGGATGTTCTACGCATCGGTGCTGCTGATCGTCGTGGCCCTCGTGCAGCGTGTGCCCTACCGGCTCTTTCGCAGGACGCACCGCATCCTCGCGGCCTGCTATCTCGGGCTCGTCTGCCACTCCGTCGTGCTCACGACATTCACCTACTGGCGCTCGCCCGTGGGCCTGCTCGTCGTGCCGCTGATGGCAGCGGGTGTCGTGGCGGCGACGCTGGTGCTCAGCGGGCGCGTCGCGACCGGCCGCAAGGTCGGCGGGGTCATCGAGTCCATGCGCTACTTCGCCGGCGTGCGGACGCTCGACATCACCGTGACCGTGGCGGAGGGATGGCACGGGCACGAGCCGGGGCAGTTCGCATTCGTCACCTCCGACACCACCGAAGGGGCGCATCCCTACACCTTCGCGTCGGCCTGGACGCCCTCGACGCGACGGATGGAGTTCGTGGTCAAGGAGCTCGGTGACCACACCAGCCACCTGCGCGACACGCTCCACGTCGGCCAGCCCGTGACGATCGAGGGACCCTACGGGTGCTTCACCTTCGCGGATGACTGCCCCGGCCAAGTCTGGGTTGGCGGCGGGATCGGCATCTCACCGTTCCTGGCGCGCATGGCGCTCCTTGCCGACCCTGCGCGACGAACCGGCCAGTCGATCCACCTCTTTCACGCCACCGCGGACGAGGATCCCGACGCCTTCGCGAAGCTCACCGCGGATGCCAGCGCCGCAGGCGTCCACCTGCACCTGCTGGTCGACAGGCGCGATGGCTTCCTCAGCGGTGACAGGATCCGCGCCGCCGTGCCGGCATGGCGCGGCACGAGCATCTGGTACTGCGGGCCGGCGGCGCTTGGCACCATCCTGCGGCGCGACTTTGCCGGTGCCGGCCTGGATGTCGGTGCGCGCTTCCATCAGGAGCTCTTCGCGCTGCGGTGAGGCGCGGCGGCGCGGCAGGCAGTGCACATGAGCGGCGTGCACCACGGGGTGTCGTCACGCCGTGTCGGCCGCGTGTTCGAGCGCCGCGACATCCAGCTTCTCCATCGTCATCATCGCGGCCATCACCGCCTGCACACGTCGCGGGTCCGTGTCGCGGATCAGCTCCATGAAGCGTCGCGGCACGATCTGCCAGGTGAGGCCGAACGGGTCCTGGATCCACCCACACTGCATCGGTGTCGCACCGGCCCCGACGAGTGCGTCCCAGTACCGGTCCACCTCGGCCTGGTTCGCGCAATCCACGTAGAACGAGACGCCGTTGGAGAACGTGAAGTACGACCCGCCGTTGAACCCCATGAAGGACTGCCCGCCGACGACGAACTCGGCCGACGTCACCGGGCCGTCGCTCCCGCTGCGCGCAACGTTCCGGATCTCCGAGTCCGGGAAGGTGGCCGTATAGAATGCCACGGCCGCATCGAGCTGGTCGTTGAACATCAGGAAGGGGGTGACCTTCGTCATCGGGGCGCTCCATGCCGGTGGGTGAGGTTTGCGACGTCGACAACGTAGCTCCGTTGCGCGACGCGTACCGCATTGCCACCACGCCCAGGCGGAACCCCGCCCGGGCCACGGGCGTCAGGTCCGCATCCCGCGACGGGCACACACATCATGGCTGCCTGCCTGAGTGCCAGACAGGGTGTGCCACGACCTTGGCCGGTCAGGGCGCCGGCGCTGCGCTCCGGTATTCATGCCGCCCGCCGTCGATGGTGAACGCCAGGCCACCTGCCGAGATCGTGACCGGCACCGGATCCGCGACGGCGCAACTGGCGTTGATCGGGCAGCCGCGCCCGAAACGGATCGTCCCATTCGCACGATCGAACCGGATCGGCACACGCCACGTGACCGTGTTCGGCGTACTCGTGCCGTCGATGCGCTCCACGCGCTGAACGGTGGCCTGTTCCCCATTCCCGTCGCCGCGCACCACCAGCGAGTCGGCGACACGGATGTAGCGATACGTCGCGTCCACATACGCCAGCACAGGGACGGACTCCCCCGACACGCGTTCGAGGACGAACAGTCCGGACGGGACCACCGGGCCGATCGGCTCGTGGCAGCCTGAAAGCGCGCCGAGCAGGAGCAACACACTGAGTGACTTGCGGGGCATACACTGCTCCACTGTACTGGTCTGACACGCGGCCGAGGGCCGCACCGAGGCAACTCCCGGACACATACCCTGACCGTGCCCCTGCGGTCACGCGTCTCGCCCTCACGTGTCACGCGGACCGGGCCGCATCATGGCGAACAGCGCCCGAGTGACCATGCCCGGCGAAGCGCCCGGGGTGGCACGGCCACCTCGCGCCGCACCGCGCCGGCTCCACTGCGTCACCCGGCGATCCCAGTCTCCGCGTGTGACGCGCGTCGGAGGTCTGGTCGCGTGCATGGGCGCGGTATTCCGCACCATCCGCACACCGCCACAGTCGCGCACCACCTGTGCGCTGGCGAGCGTCGGTGTCGTCGACGCACGCGCTGCGGGCGACAACACCCGTCCACCACTCCTGGTCCATCGCACCGCCCGCCATCGAGCCCGTCGCGCGGGACGGCTCGACTGTGATGCGACACTCACGCGGGTCTCCCGCGCCGGAAGCGTGGTCGAGCGCCCTGACGGCCGTCCGAAGGCGCGGCATGACCACAATGCGGTCGCCGCCACATCTCCACCAAGTCGCGCGCAGGTTAGAAGCGCTCCTCCGTGACCGGCAGCGCCCAGGTCGGGCCCGTGAACCCGAAACGGTCGAACAGGGTTCGTGCCTCCTCCGTGGTCCACTTGGTCCAGGTCGGATCGAGATGACGCCCGTACCACGCCTGTGCAAACGCCCACACCACGTCGAGTGCCTGCACATCCCCTCGCGGCATCGCGTGCCGGGCACACCACGCGTCCACCGCACTGCTCGACGCGAAGACGAGCATGGTACTGCACGTGTACGTCACGTTGTCCCACGCGCGCGCCATGGGGATGGGGAAGTGCACGCAGTAGCCCGCGGGTGTCACCGCGCCGTCGCGGACCTGCAGTACGACCTGCGTGCACTCGCCGCCGAGCGACGTGGTGATCGTGGCGTCCGCCCGCAGCAATGCGACAATCCCGAGCGAACACCACGCACAGTTGCCCCACCAGCCGCGTCCGCCGCTCTCCACCCAGAACGCCGTCGGTGCGGCCGAGAATGGATGCATCGCCCAGATTTCGCCGCTCACCGGATGCAGCACGACGCCGTGATCGTCCGCGAGGGCCCGCAATGCCTCCGCCATCACCGCCACCGCAACCCCCAGTGTCTCGGCGAGCACCGCGATCGACGGCGCGGTGCCGTGGGACAGGAAGTGACGGGCAATCGTGGCGTGGACGACACCGGGTGTGAGGGGCATGCCGGAAGATGGGTGGGAGATCGTTCGCGGCGCCACCGGCGCGCCATGGCTACCAGCGCTGCGCGCACTCCCGCATCTTCGACCCATGCCCCCGTGCCCCGAAGCGGCGCCCCCTCGAGCCACACCGTGAGCGCCTCCTTCGGGTCCGGCCGGTCCACGCACCCGACGCTCGCCGACGCCGAGGCGCTCGGGGCCCGTGCCCGCGCGCTCATGTCGACGGATGATTACGCGGCAGCCGTCCCCTGCGCCGAGCAGGCCCTCACCATCGCGCACGAGCTGCTCGAGCCGGACGACGCGCGCCGCATCGATCTCCTGCGCACCGTCGCGATCTGCTACTGCCTCTCCGGCCGCGAACCCGACTCGCTCCAGTACTTCGCCGAGTCCGTCCGCATCCTGTCGCTCGGCACCGGTGGCCCCGACCCACGTCTCGTCGCGGATACATTCATCATCGCCGACCTGTTCCTGAAGGCGGGGGAGGTCGATCACGCCGCGCCCTACCTGACCCGGTTCATCGAGAGTTCGCGCCAGCTCGACGGCGGCATGCATGACGCCTACCCCGGCGCGGTCCGGGCGCTGGTCGACCACCACCTCTCGGCGTCAGGGATCAGGGCCGCGGAGGCAGTGCTCGACGAGCACATGGCCACGGTGGCGGTCCGGGTGGGAGAGGACTCCGCGTTCCACCACCACATGCTCACGCAGTACACCTTCGTGCTCGAGGCTTGCGGACGCTATGCGGACGGGCAGTCAGCCGCGACGCAGCTGGTGACGCTGTCGGAGTCGCTCTTCGGACGGGGGTCAGCCGAGTGCGTCTCCGCGCTCGGCCGGCTGGCATCGCTGTGCCGTGCGCTCGGGCAGCTTCACGCGGCCCAGGGACATGCCATCAGCGCGATTGCCATCTGCCTCGAGACACCGGAACTCGGCGAGGCCTCGCTGGCCAATGCGCTGTGGGAGTCGGCGGAGATCAGTGTCGCGATGGCTGACATCCAGGAGGCAGAACGGCAGTTCCGGCAGGCGATCGAGATCTTCCGGACAGTCCCTGGGCGTGCCGACAACCTGGCCCAGGCCCTCAACGGACTCGGCAACCTGCACCGGCAGACAGGACATCTCGCAGACGCGATGATGGCACTGTCCGAGGCCCGCGACCTCTACGCCGCGGACGGCGTGCACTCGCTCGCGTACGGCCAGGTGCTCAGCGAGATGGCGGCCGTGCACCTCGCGGGCGACCAGTGTGCAGAAGCCGAGCGACTGATGCGCGCGTCGCTCGACGTGATCGAGGGAGCGGTCGGGACGGCGCATCCGGCCTACGCGCGCTCGTTGCGCGATCTCGGCGTGATCCAGCTGGCGAGTGGGGACCGGGCGGCGGCACGCATCACGTTCGAGGCCGCCTTGCCGGCCCTGCGCGCGGCGCTCGGCGAGCACCATCCTCTCTTCGCCAACCACCTCCATGGCCTGGGTGACCTGAACCGCCTGGAAGGTCACCTCGCCGACGCCGAGCCGCAGCTCACGCGTGCGCTCGAGATGATGCGCCACACGGTGCGCGGAACGGACCACAGGATCCGGACGGCCCTGCGCAGCCTCGCTGGCCTCTACGCGGCGACGGATCGCACCGCACTGGCCATCCAGCTCACGCTCGAGGCACTCGACGGCGAGCTCGAGATGGTCTGCCAGCTCTTTGCACTCACGGCACAGGACGAGCGCAGTCGGCTGCTCGCGCAGGAGTCGGCGCTGGATGCGCTGCTGACACTCGTCTCCCGGCAGGACCCGCAGGATGCGGCCGCGGTGAACGCCACGGTCGATCACGTGCTGCGCCGCAAGGGCATGGGCGTGGAGGCGCTGAGCGCGGAGCGGAGCACGATTCACGCCGGCAATCATCCAGCGCAGGCGGAGGCACTGCTCGCATTGCGCACGTTGCGCGAGCGCATCGCGCAGCTCGCGCTGGCAGGCCCGGGTCAGGAAGGCCTCGAGGTGCACACACGCCTGCTGACGGAGCTGGAGGCGCAGCGCACCACTCAGGAGATCGCGCTCTCGCGTGACGTGCCCGAACTGGCGCTCGCGGCCAGGCTTCGCACCGCCGATGTTGCCGCGGTCCGTGCCGCGCTCCCCGCAGGGTCGGCGCTGGTCGAGTTCGTGCAGTTCGCGCCGGTCGACCTGGCGAGGGAATCGCGTGAGGCGCCGCGCCTGCTGGCCTTCGTGCTCGTCGCCGGCACCGTGGGCCGCGTGCCACTGCACGATCTCGGCGTCGTGGAGCCGATCGAGGCGCAGCTTGCCGGCCTGCGCACGTCGGTGACCGGGAATGGCGAGACGCGCGACGTCCTCGAGGAGGAGGACGTGAGTGGGCCGGAACAGGGAGGGGGCACCGCCCGGTCCGCCGCAGCGGGTGCGTGGCTCCGCGCCGCACTCTTCGATCCACTGCGGCCGGACCTGGGTGAGATCCGTCGTCTCTTCATCTCGGCCGACGGTGCCCTGAACCGCCTCCCGTTCGAGATCCTTCCGACGGCAGCAGGTCGGCGCCTGATCGACGACTACACAATCAGTTACGTCGGTGCGGGTCGCGACGTGCTGCGATTCGGCATCGCGCGCTCCGGTGTGGCGACTCGACCGATCGTGCTCGCCGATCCGGACTTCGACCTGTCGCTGTCGCCGACTGCACCCGTCACCAGCAACGCCTCCGAGGCATCGGCCAGGCGCGGCAGCCTGTCGTTCGGTCGCCTGCCAGGCACGCGCCGTGAGGGTGAGCAGGTTGGCGCACTGCTTGGTGCGTCGTGCCACTTCGGCGCCGATGCGGTGGAACGCGTGATCAAGGCGTGCCACTCGCCGCGTATCCTGCACCTCGCCACCCACGGCTTCTTCCTGCCGGATCGCGAGGATGCGCCAGACGACGGCGCCCCGGTGGCACGGCTCATGGGCAGGCTGCGCAACCCGATGCTTCGCTCCGGCCTGGCGCTGGCCGGGGCGAACACGTGGCTGGCCCGCGGCCAGTTGCCCGGTGCGGCGGAGGATGCACTGCTGAATGGCGAGGACGTCTCGGGCCTCGACCTGACGGCAACGGAGCTGGTGGTGCTCTCGGCGTGTGAGACAGGTCTCGGTGACTACCAGGCCGGCGAAGGGGTGTTCGGGCTGCGCCGCGCCTTCGTGCTGGCGGGCGCCGCGACGCTCATCGTCAGTCTCTGGCCGGTGCCGGACCGGCAGACGCAGGAGCTGATGTGCGACTTCTACCGGCGCCTGCAGCAGGGCACGCCGCGGGCAGAGGCGTTGCGTGACGCGCAGCTGGCGCTGAAGGTCGCGTATCCTGATCCGCGCTTCTGGGGTGCCTTCATCTGCGTTGGGGATCCGGCAGCCATGCCCGCGCCTCCGACGGGCAGGTCGTAGCGCACGGGCGCGTCACGGATGAGCGCCGGCAGGAGGTGCTCCGTCCCGATCGATCAGTGGCCCGGCTCGATCGCCGCCGCCACGACATCGCACCCGGGCACGCTATGGCGCGCCGGGTTGGATGAGCTCCCGGATTGACGCCCACCCGGACGGACTTGCGGTCGAGCGCACGTACACCACCATGGCGCGGCCGCGCGACACGAAGGACGTGCCACCTGCCTTCGGCGTCCCACGAATCGTGAACACCGCCAGCTCCGTCGCCGTCTCGCCCGTGATCACGAGGCTCTCGGTGCGGTTCTCCACGAACTCCAGGCGAAACTCCCCGAGCGTTGCGACGAGGTTCGCACGCACCGCAGTGCTGCCCTCGAGCAGCGGCCCGGCGCTGAGGGCCTTCACCACATCG
Source organism: Gemmatimonadaceae bacterium (assembly GCA_020851035.1). Taxonomy (NCBI): domain Bacteria; kingdom Pseudomonadati; phylum Gemmatimonadota; class Gemmatimonadia; order Gemmatimonadales; family Gemmatimonadaceae; species Gemmatimonadaceae bacterium. Next base: position 611,228 of record JADZDM010000021.1, read on the forward strand.
GGGTGATGATACGCCATGATGCCATCGACATCACCGCGCGCGAACGCCGCGCGGATCGCGACACTCGTCGCGGCAAGCGCCTCGCGGGCCGGCAGGTGCGCGTCCCGCGGCCGGGAATGCGCGCAACCCGCCGCGAGCACCATCACGCCGAGCACGCCGAGGACTGGTCGCATCAAGTTCCTCTGTTCGGTGGTGTGTGTCACGGCTGAATTCTGCGGCGGTGGCGCATCACCCGCCACCCCCACAGCGCGACCATGGTCGCGAGACCGAGCAGCCACGGCACGAATGCGAGCGCACGGCGCGACCGGTCGACAGGACGTCCGCGACTCCCGTCTGCCAGAGCGTCCACTCACTGCCGATCGCGGAAGCCAGCGTGGGGTGCCCTGTGACCAGCACGATCACGGCATCTCCATTGTCCGGGTTGATCCGCATCGACGTGTTGATGGCTGGTGCGTTGGCGCCATCGTGGCCGTACACGAACGCGCCGCTGGCCGTCGGGGCGTAAAGCGCCACGCCAAGCCCCCGGATGTCGAGCCCGAACTTGCGGCCGTGCGGGAGCCGCATGCGATCGAGGGCCGCCCGTTGCAGCAGCACGCTGGCACCGGCATCGGACCGCACCTGCGCCTGGGCGAAGGCGACCCTCGCTGGGCAGGTAGTCGCCGAAGCCCAGTCCATCCGTCAACCCGGCCGTGTGTGACAACAACCGGCGGATCGTGACCTGCCGTGCGTCGAACGGCCCAGCCGGGAGTTGCCACTGCCTGAGATGGGCCGTCACCGGCGCATCCAGGTCCACCCGGCCCGCCTCCAGCAACTGCATCACGGCGTAGGCGGTGAACCACTTGCTCATCGACGCCAGCGGAAATCGGGTGTCCCGATCCACCGGATCGATGGACGGTGTGTACTGCTCGGCATACACCACGTCCTGCCATGGCGGGGTGGGCGTTCGCGTCGTACTCTGGGCGAATCGTCAACCGACACCGATCGAAATTCCCGTCCCGACAACCGCATCAGCGGCGGCGGACCGTGCGAACTCGACTCCAATGCGCCAGACGCACCATCTACACAGGCCTCGTCAGCCTGTCGAGCCTGACCGTTGCCGTTGACGCGCCAGCGCAGGGCAACGCTCGCGCTGCCGCCTGGTATGGTGACTATCGCTATGAGCACTACGCCGGAAGAACCGTTGGGGGGTCACCCATCACCTTCACGTATCGGCTGCACCTTGGCGACGATGGCTGTCGCATCGAGGTGGAAGGGTACCAGACCAGCGAGCAGATGCTGTGCACTGCGCGCATGCAGGGTCAGGGCCTTCGGGTTGCCTTTCGCAGTTACCCCGATGGCCGCACCACCAATGCCAATGGCATACGGACGGTTGCGGACGGCGGCCACCTGCTGACTCTGGTCCGCTCGACGCGGGGGGTGGTCACCCGTTGGAGCGCTGACCTTCGGCCGCCAGGCCGTGTTCCGAGTGTGAGCCTGCGCCGTCGTTGATTGAGACTGGCGGAATAGCCATCCACACCAGCGCGGTATTAGCGCAGACGTCATCGACAGACGGTCCGTTGCGGGCGGCCGGCGGGGGCAGAAACGCTCTGGCGTGCCATCACGAGCGGACGGGGGGCACGGTCCGTGCTCCGGCCGACGATGTCACACTGCCGAGAAATCCCGGTTCGCGCGCACATGGTACGTCCGGGTGCGCCAGGTGATGGTCCGATCCAGCAGGGCATGCATCAGGTGCAAAGGCTGCAGCAGTTCCGACACCAGCGAGAGCACGACACGGTGCCGATGGCGCGCTGTCAGGGCACGCTGGATTCCGATCACCACGAAGGCGCGCAGCAGCACGACGATGCCGGTGAGGACCCATGGCAACGGGCTCCCCGCGAGTACGGTGGCGACGAGCATCACCAGCAACAGCGCTGGCGGTGCCGCATGCAGGATCACGATCAGCAATTGCACCGCGCGCCCCTGATCTCGGAGCAGCAGCCACGCGAACACGAACCACCGGTGCATCTGCCGCCAGTACCTGCCGAACGTTGGCGTACTGGTCTCCAGTGCCACCGGCGCGGTGGACTGGACGATGCGCCGCCCCCGGCCGCGAAAGAGCTGCGCGACCGCGAGGTCATCGGCAAGGCATCTCACCACGGGCGCGAGCGAGTCAGCACCAGAGACTTGCACCGTCCGCGCCGCGTAGCACATCCCGTTGATCGAGACGGGCGCCATCACCGGCAGCAGCGACAGGTACGTGAGCGCACTGTTGTTGTTCACGAACTGCGCCAGCACCCCCGCGCCCAGGTCGCGGCCGTGGTCACGATAGAACGGCAAGGCGGTCACGAGATCTGCATCGTCGAGCTCCGTGACCATCTGCTGCAGGCTCCGCGGGCTCAGCCTGGCATCGTCGTCCAGGACGACGGCGATGGGCCTCGCGACCGTGTCGAGCGCAGGCGCAAGCTTGTACAGCTTCGGGTTCACGCCCGGAGGCGCCGCGTCGAAGTGCTGCACGTCGATGGCGACGGACGGGTGCGCGCGGCGGATCGCACTGACGATGCGGCCCGCGACAAGATCATTGCGGTCGACCAGCCAGAGAAACTGCACATGGGGCAATGCCGTGACAGTGTCGGCCAGCACCTCCGGCAGTCGCGGATCGCCGCTCAGGATCGGCTGCAGCACGCAGACCGACTGCATCCAGTCTGCCGGGGGCGGTGCCGCGCGCCGGGCACGCTGCCGACTCTCGCGAATGCTGATCCACACGCCAGCGCCCTTGAGCGCCAGCAGCAGCAGGTATGCGGCGCTGCACACCGCGGCAATCAGCGCCGCCATTGCGCCCGCTGCCAGGCGACGAAGCGGCTCACGCCTTCCCGCAGCCCCACACCTGGCTTGCCGAGGTCGGCCAGCGCCCGCGCCACATCGAACGTCTTCGAGTAGGCGAACACACCCACGCCAAAGCGAGTCAGCGGCGGCTCGCCGGGGAGCGGCAGCGCCCGAAAGAGCCACTCCAGGGCACCGGCGGCACGCATCGCGGTCGAGATGTGCAGCCGGCGCCGTGGCGCCCGCACTCCGAGTTGCGCAAGCACGTCGAGCAGCAGCGCCTGCAGTGGCACGGGCTCGGCATTCGTCAGGTTGTAGCTGCCGCTGATGGCCATGGCGGTGGCGGCCTGCAACAGGTAATCGCACAGCACGTCGATGAAGATCAGGTCGCCGACGACGACCTCGCTCGACCCCACCAGGAGTGGCAATACTCCTTTCCGTGCGGCCGCGAGCACGCGCGGAAAGAGCACCGTGTCCCCCGGCCCGAAAACCGCGCGTGGGCGGAGCACCACAGACTCACCCTCGTAGCCGCGCAGCAGCTCCTCGCCCCGGTACTTCGTCGCCGCGTACTCGTTGACGAACGTCGGACCGATCGGGCTCGACTCGGTCAGCGCGTGCTGATGGGCGTTGCGATAGAACACCGAGCTGGATGACACATAGATCAGTCGCGGATGGCCGCGCCGCCGGCAGAAGTCGATCACATGCTGCGTGGCACGGACGTTCTGCCGGTCGAACTCGGCGGGCGTGCCCCACGGTGATGCCCGCGCGGCGGCGTGGATCACGACGTCCGGCGTATCCGGCAGGTCGAATGGCAGGGTCAGGTCCACCCGGTGGTAGCGCGGCAGGTTGCACTCCCGTCGCCCCAGTCCGGTCAGGTGCAGATCCTTGCGGTCTGCGAAGCGACGCACGAAGGCACCCCCGACAAAGCCGGACGCACCGGTGACCAGGATTCGCATGCCGCTCGCGAGACGGTGAGTGGGTGTGCCCGGGCTGCCAGCAGTGACGCGCAACGCCGCTGACAAGTATGCGCGCGGCGCCACACACCGTCCACCCGGAACGGCCCCGCCCGGGGAGCCCGTTGCCGCTTCGGTGCCGGCGCGTTCGGCTGCGAGCGCGCTCGCGTGACCCATACTGCCGCGATGGAGTATTCCCGTGCTACCTGCGCACGCCATCATCCGAGAGCACTCAACCGCGAGGAACGCCGCGGCGCGCATCCACCTGCTGCGCGTACGCCGGCACACCGTCGACATGAACCAGTCACTCAGCCCTGCCCAGCTGCTCCGTCAGGCCGGCGACCTGCGGCTGCCACGGCGGTGTCGACTCGCGAGTCGGCTGCTGGCCGATGCGATTCTCGCGTGGCCGGAGCCGAGCGCAACGCTTGGGGAATTTGCGGAACACGTGCATGCCCGCACGGGCGAGTGTGTGACGCGCGACACGGTGCAGGCGTTGGCCGGCCGCTCCGACCGCCGGAATGATCCGTGGACGGGCGAGGCGCTGGATGCCCTCACGCGGATCTTCCGCCTGGTGCCAGGGTGTGCATCACTGCGTGACCTGGATGACGTTCCTGCGGCGCGCTGGCGTTTCACGACGCGAGACGGAGGCTCCCTGCCGGGGCGCTGACTCCGAGGTCGCGCGGGCCTGGCCCGCGGCCTCCCGTGGCGATCCAGCGGCCCCCGTCGGCCCCGGGGAGCCCGTGCGATCCCCGGCCCCGCCAGGTGCACCCGCGCTCGAGGCTTGACACCTACGATGCCCATCGTACATGATGGTGCCATGCGATCCAGCATGCCACCGACCGAAGCCGAACTGGCCGCCTTGCGCGTGCTCTGGGACCAGGGCCCATCCACAGTGCGCGCGGTGCATGACACGCTGTATCACGATTCGGACGTGGGCTACACCACGACGCTGAAGCTGCTGCAGAACCTTCACGCAAAGCGCCTCGTGCGCCGTGACGACACGGGGAAGCAGCATGTCTTCGAGGCGATCGTCACCGAAGCCGCCACCGTGCGACAGCACGTCGGCCGCCTGATCGATGCCACGTTCAACGGGTCCGCGGCGGAACTGGCCATGCGTGCCCTCGAGGCACGCCCGGTCTCGGCGAGCGAACTGGCAGAGCTGAAGCGCATGGTTGCCACCCTCAAGGCACGCGAGTCACGATGACGTCGCGCGCATGTCTCTGATCGTGGACCGGTATCCGCTGCTGCTGGCCGGGTGGGGAGCCCTGTCGCTGAGCGTCCTGGCGTGGGCGCTCCTGGCACCGGTGTCGGGCGCTGCCGTGCTGAGCGACGACCCGGCGCGACGCTACGCCGTGCTCACCCGACGACTCGCCGCCGCAGTCGCACTCGTGCCGGCTACGGGACTGCTCCTCAACCGTGAAGTCGCACAGGCGGTGAGGCGGGTTTCCGCCGAGGCCATGCTCGCGCCGGCGAGCGGTGACACCGGCATCCTGCGGCACGCGCTCGATGCCAGCGCCATCGAAGGTGCGTTGCTCGTCCTCGGGGTCGCGTGGCTGGCGGGTCTCGTGTGGCAGATGGTTCGCCTCGGCGCAGGACTGCGCTGGGAACGCCGGGTTCGGCGTTCGGTACGGCCGGCGCCACCGGCGTTGCAACGCCGACTCGACGACGCCTGTGGCCGGCTCGGGCTCTCACAACGCGTGCTCATCGGCACCGGGCCCGTGGATTCTCCGATGCTGATCGGTCGCGTGACGCCGATCATCGTGGTCCCCCGCTTCCGCTGGTACGGAAGCGAGGCGCACTGTGATGCCCTGCTGCTGCACGAGCTCGCGCACCTGCAGCGCGGTGACCGGTGGTCGAATGTCGCGATACTCGCCGCCGCGACACTGCTCTGGTGGCATCCGTCGGTCCGCCACACCATTCGCACGGCGCAACACGACCGCGAGTTCGCGTGCGATGATGTGGTCGCGCAGCAGGGCGGCGCATCACAGGCGCTGGCGGAAGCGCTGGTGGCGCTCGCGGATGTGCGACGCGCAGCCATCGGCACGGGCACGGCACTCACCGCCACGGCCCATCCCCTGGTGGCACGCGTGCACCGCCTGCTCGATGCACCGGGCGCCAGCCGCGACCTGGCGCCAGCGCTCCCGTCCCGGCGCTCGCGATGGATGGCCTCGCCTGCTCTCGTCACCCGAATGCTCCTCGGCGCCGTGCCGTGTTGCATGATCGCGGTCGCCGCCAGCGCGCACGAGCGCACCACCCGCTCGTTCGCGCGGAGCTGGATGTCTCCGCCCACGCTGATCACCGTGCGTGCCGTGGATCCCGCCGGGACGTTTGCGCTGGCCATGCGGAGGGGGCGCGTCGAGCACGTCACGATGGACTCGTCCCCCGTGTCCCCGTCGCGCGTGACCGTCGCCGGTGACTCGGTCGCGATCCGTGATCCCAGCGGCGCACGCGTGTTGACGCTCGCGCTCGACCCCCGCGGGGCGATCCGCTGGGATCCCCGTCCGGCACCGGCGCATGGCACCACTGGAGCGCCACAGCACCCGATGCGGCTTGACAAGCGGTCCCCCGCCCCCGGATTCCCCTGAGCCCTGGCACACGGCAGCGACCCCAATGCAATCGTCTCTCCGACACGCGGCGTCCCTGGTCTGTCTGCCGCTCCTGTGCCCGTCTCTCGCGAATGGCCAGGTGGCAGACAGCGCAGGAGTGCGCGCAGCCTTCGCCGACTTCGCAACCGCCTGCCATTCGGCCGCTGCCGTCGCCTGGAGTCGCGACCTGTGTGGTCCGGTGGTGTTGATCGACCGGGGCACGCGACAGGCGTTTGCGAATCGCCCTGATCCTGACGGCACGTTCACGCACAGCGCCGGCGTCTATTCTGGGCCGGCGCCAGCATCCGCGCCGTACGCGAACACCGCCTTTGCGTGGAACGGCCGGCAATGGGCCGTGATCATGCTCCCGCTCCCCGAACGCCGGTGGAGCACGCTGGCACTGCTCGCCCATGAGTCGATGCATCGCCTGCAGTCGGAGCAGCGCTGGGACGGACGCGATGTCGACAACGTGCACCTGAGCACCGAGACAGGCCGCCTCTGGTGGCGCCTCGAGCTCCGGGCACTGGAATTCGCGCTCACGACGTCGGGACCGGCGCAGCGGCGTCATCTCCGCGCGGCCATGGCGTTCCGCCGCGAGCGGCAGCGCCAGCATCCGGGCAGCGCGGCCGCCGAGGACGCGCTGGAGTTCTTCGAGGGCACGGCGGAGTACGTCGGACAGCGCATCGCCAACGGAGCGGTGCCGCTGGGGCGACTCGCCACGGTGGACGCGATGCGGAGCGTCGAGCGTGCGCCAAGCCTCGTGCGCAGTGCCGCCTACGCCACCGGGCCCGCCCTCGGCCTGCTGCTCGATGATGTCGCACCGGGATGGCACACCGCGGTCCGGACCTCGCGCTCGATGGCGGCGCGCCTCGCAGCGGCCATCCGCGCACCCGTCCACGCGCTGCCGTCCGACTCGCTGGCTGCCCTCGGTGCGATGTACGGCTATGCCGGGATCGCGGACGAGGAACGGGCGAGAGCGCGCGAGCAACGCGCCACGCATGCTCGCCTCGTGACGCTCCTGGTCAGCGGGCCGACACTGACGTTCCGGCAGACATCAGCATCACGGTCGTTCGATCCGAACACACTCATTCCGCTTGATTCACTCGGGACGGTGTACCCGACGGGGAGCTTCGAGGCGGAATGGGGGCGACTCGTGGTCAGTGCCGGCGGCGCGCTGCTGTCGGACGATGGCGGGATGATTCGCGTGAGCGCGGCGGGAGCGGCACTTGCCGATGGAGCCCGCGGCACGCTCGGCGGCACGGGCTGGATTGTCGAACTCCAGGATGGGTGGACGGTACGGACGGATGGCCGTCCGGGAAGCTTCGTCATTTCCCGCGCCCCATGACGCGGCGCGCCCGTGGCGCAGAACGACGAGCGCCGACTCCCTCGCCTTGCAGCACCGCGAGCGCACGCATGAACCGTCGCATCTGCCGACCGACGATGGCTGCGCCCATCCTGCTGCTCCTGTGCGCCGGGCACGCGCGCGCACAGGGCCCGACGCCCGGGGCCTACTACTGCTACACCACGCAGAATGCCGCAGGGCGGGTGGCGACCGAGACCGATCGTGTGCAGGTCATGCCGGCGTTCTTCGGTGGGCTGGTGTTCCAGGCGAACGGCACCTATCGCTTCACGCGCCGCCCCGGCGGCGGGCGCGCTGCGCTGACCCCCGATCGCACGGGGCTCACCTTCACTGGTGACATGCGCTCGATGCGCGGCGAGGGCTACTCCGCCAGCGAGCACGCCTTCACGCTCACGAACGGCAGCATCGCCTTCATCTGCACGCTTGAAGGCGCGAGGTCCACCGGGACGGCGCCGGGAACCAACGGCATCCCGGCGCAGCCCACGACGACGGCACCGCAGCCCGCCGGCGGCAGGGGCGTGGGAGCGCGGAACGAGGGCACGAGAGGAAAGCTCCTCGTCACGGAGTCCTATGCATACAACCACTTCCTAGGCGCGGTCCGCGAGTTCGACCTCGCGACCGGGGCATTCCGCCGCCTGTTCCCGGATGGTGCGGCCAATCAGAATCCGCGCGGCGAGATCGTGCATTTCGACAGGAGTGCCAGGGTGTCGATCACGGATCGCAGCGGCACGCGCACGCTGGCCCAACTCATCGACAAGCCCCAGCTCCAGTTCGACGAGCTGTATCCAGCCATCTCGCACGCCGGTGACTTCGTCGCCCTCACCGGAGGCTATCACACGACCACCGGCGGGCTGGCTGACCTGGTCAGTGACGGTGTCGAGCTCGTGATCATGGCGCGGGACGGTCGCGTCGTTGCCCGGCACCGGTACCTGACGCAGGCCGCGTGGAGCCCGGATGGCGGCATCATCGCGGCGGGAACCGGACCGAAGCGCGGACTCTATCGCATCGAGCCCGGGTTCCAGACGGTGCGCCGCATCGCACCGTCCGTCGAGGACGCCGCGATGCCGGCGGTGAGCCCCGACGGAAAGTCGATCGCGTTCGTGCGGAATGACGAGGTCTGGAGGGTGCAGCAGGACGGCAGCGGGCTGGTGTCCGTGCTCACCGGCGGCACCGCCTCGTTTCCGGCATGGTCGCCCGACGGGCGCTTCATCGCGGCGCTGTCGATCGTGACACCCCGGTTCGGCGTCGCGAGGTCATTCGTCTTCATCGTGAACGTCAGCGCGGACACCGCGTTCGTGCCGAAGGACGATCAGGGTCGCGAACTCGAGTCGCGCAACCGCCTGGTCTGGCTGCCGTAACCTGCCGGCCGACGTCCGGTGATTCAGTTCAGCGCGGGTGTCGTGTACGTCACGCTCGACCCCTGCGAGGGTCCCCCCGTCCGAGCTCCGGTTCCATGCTGACAACTGATCGCAAGGTGTGGCGAAGGTCTGAGCGAACTCGAACGTGGTCCAGGGGTGACGTGCTTCGTGCGGTTGCGCGGTGCTGAAGTCGCGCCGGAAGTGCCCGAACCTCGCGGACACGACCACCCACGATGCAGGCGTCCTCACCCCGCGGTCGCCACTTCCGGTGGCCGCAGAATCGCCAGAGACGGATGCCTCGCGGTGAGACTCGCATGCGTTCTGCTTCAGTCGATATCGGCGAGTGGAGGCATGGAGACTCCATAGTGCTTCTTCACGAGCTGCCGGTAATATCCGGCGACATGAGGCTCGTCGCCGATCAATTCGAGGACGCGGACGGTGACGAAGATCCCATTGCCGCCATTGACGAAGATCACCGCGCCATTCTTCGTGTCCGGGGAGAAGTAGACCAACGCGTTCTCACCGGCATCGTTACCACCATGTTTGAGGACGGTATGGTCGCCATACCGGTAGACCATCCAGCCGATCCCATGGCCATAGGCGTCCGCGCAGCGCACCTCGGGGCCGGAGTCACAGTTCCAGGTCGGATCGCCGCTGAGGCTCGTGAGAATCGCCGAACGCTCGGCTACCTGCGCCGTGGTCAGCCAGTTGCTGCGGATGACTCCGGTCAGGAAGGTCGCGTAGGCATCCACGGTCGTCAGCAGGTCGTCGGCGGCGCTCCACCTTCCACCGGAGTTCTCCGCAAACCTGCCATTGAGTTCGCCCAGGGGCCGGTACTCGCCCTTGGCATTCATCGGCACGGCGAGCCGTCCGTCGAGCCATGTTCGGAGCCGGCCCATCGACATCTCCGTCACGCCCAGTGAACCGAGGAGGTGCTCGGATGCCAGCGCCTCGAAGTCGTGCCCGCCCTTGGCTTCGGCGTATTGAGCCGCCAGTTCGACGCCCGCACCGGAGTAGCCGAACCGAGTGTCGGGATCACGCACGAACGCAAGGCGCCCGTCCTTGTACTCGTAGGACCAATTCAGCAGCCCGGAACGATGCGAGAGCAGGAGACGCGGCGTGAGCAGACCATAGCGCGGATCATCCTTCAGGTCCGGGTGCTTGACGTACGCGGCTATCGGTTCATCGAGGTTGATCAACCCCTTGGAAGCCAGCGAGATGATCGTCTCTGCGGTCACCGTCTTCGCGACCGAGGCGGTGTTGAATACCGTGCTCGCAGAGACAGGAACACCCGGAGCCTGCTCGCCGTAGTAGCCAGTCCAGACGAGTTCGCCTCCCCTGATTATGCCAATCCCAACGCCAGCGCTGTGATAGTCGCGAAGCAGTCGCGGAACCAATGCGTCGAACCGGGCCTGCTCGATCGCGGGGGATGCCGGCGGCCCACCACGGGGCGTACCCGGGGTGAGCGTAGAGCACCCGAGTAGCAGCGCCAACGGAAGACCGCCCAGAAGCAGCCGAGTGTTCGCACTTCTCGGCTGGCCGGCATTCCGTCCTCGGGAAGCGTGACCGGAATCCGCCAAGCTCGCTCCGTCTCCATTCCTCATTGCCTGGTCCCCAAAGCGTTGTGTCCTGTGAAGAGTGCCGCGATGAAGGTGAAGCGCGGGGAACATGCCTGCACTGTCCCACCGGTCCTGCGTGGGTTGGCTCCGCAGTGGATACAGTCCGGGAACATAGGTCACACTCGGAACCGCGTACATGGCTGCCACTCCTTCGACTCTGCGCGGCGACATTCCTCTGCGCGAGGTCGCGACGCCCGGGTTGCAGACGAACCCCATGAATGAACGGCCCAAGTTCGCGCAAGACACCCTCAGTGACCGCTTCGCCATGGCCGAGCTGTGGCCCTTCGGGGGATCTCCGTTCACACGCTTCTGCTGGCCACGTTCGACGAACGGGTCCACGACATCCAGGGTTGACCCACGTGGAAGGCATGTTGTCGGACCAGAGAGTCAATCATGTTCCCGGCTGGTCACGCCAGACCACCCGCTTCCCAGGTACTCCCGCCGGAACGCCTCGTGATTGACGGCCACGGAAGGCGCACCCAACTCGTACGTCGTCCCGTTGGTGCACCAGCTGATGTGGTCCGCCGCTGCGAGGAGCGTGGGGACTTCATGCCCCGTGATCAGGACTGCCGTTCCAGACGCCACGAGCGATTGCAGGACCACCGTCATGTCAGCCGCATCCTTCGGCGAGATGCCACGATACGGCTCATCGGCGAGAAGGCAGCGCGGCTCGCGCACGATCACCGCGGCCAGCTCCGCGCGACGGAGCTCACCACCCGAGAGCCGGGTTGGCCGCTTGTCGAGATGCGCTGCGATGCCAACCCGCTCTGCCGCTGCCTCGACATCTCCACCGCCGAACTGGCGGCGAAGCATCTCCAGCTGAACCCGTACGGTGTACGCGCGTGAGAGGAGATCGTGATCGGGAAGATAGAACAGTCCTAGCGCGGCGAGTTCCGCGTGATGCGGGACGAGATACGCGCGCCCGGCGAACTGCACAGAGCCGCCATCCGGTGCGATACGGCCGGCGGCGATCTTGAGCAGTGTCGACTTTCCGATGCCGTTCCGTCCAAAGAGCACACGAAGCTGGCCGGACTCGGCGCGGAGCGTGGCTGACGAGAGAATCCGTCGATTGCCGTAGGACTTCGCCACGCAATAGGCGGTGAGGATGGGCGTCATACCGCCGCAGCCACGCCACGAACGACCAGTTCGCCGAGGAGTGCCGGTCCGAGGAAGTAGCCGAAGAGCTGTCGCCGTTTGATCCCGAGATTTCCGATGAGGTCGCGCTCATGATTGAGATGCAGCTCGACATAGCCAAGCGTCACACAGATCAGCAGCACACCAACGGTCGCGCTGAGTCCCATAGTAGCGGCCAAGCCGTACCGCGGCATCCGCCGCGATCGCGAACGTCCCGTGCACGGTCTCGTTGATGCGGCGCGGCGGCACGTTCCGATTCGGCAAGCGGTTGGTGTACCTCGCCAATGCACTGACGGACCAACGGATTGGGATGGAAGCGGCCGATGATGGCCTGTGGGCGATCTACTTCCACACCGTCCTGCTGGCCAGCTTCGTCGAACGCGACAAAGTCATCCAAAGCTGACCCGGGTGTATAGCATGTTTACCGGACCAAAATTTCGATCATGTTCCCGGATGTTCACCCGCGCGAAGGGGGCACAGAAGCACCTCCGGCGCCCTCGCGGTCAGACGAGACGCTCACCGAAGCGCAGCACGTTCCCGTCCGGGTCGGTGAAGTACGCTTCACGGCTACCCCAAGGGCGATTCTCGGGACCGAACGTGGGGAGCACCCCCGCGGCCGCGGCCCGCGCCACGAGCGCATCAAGGCCCCGGGTGTCGAAGTACACCACGGCGCCGACGGGGGCGACCGCATGCTCAGTCAGGAAGAGTTGGGCCACGCCTTGCTGCAGCGACGTCAGCCGCGGCGCATCGGGTGTCAGCTGATGCTGCCACGTGAGGGCGAACCCCAGCGCCGTGTACGTAGGCAACGAACACGAGACATCGACGACGCGCAGCGTTGGAATGGTCGCGTCGAGCGCAATATCAATCACGGCTTCCTCGGGGCTGGTGCACCACGGCGGGTGCCCGGACAGTCATGGAGACAGTGTGCTGTTACGACAGTGGTGGGCCGCCCGGAAAATACGACTGAGCTGGCCCCCCGGTTTCGCGTGGGTTCGCTCCTCGGATGCAAGCCGAGGTAACAGAGCCGCCGGCGACGGTCGTGCGTGTCGCCCCGATCGGGGGACCAGCCCATGTCCGTTTCCGCCCGGGCCGTCGTGCCGTCCGGGCGTTCTCCCGCAACAATCTTCGTCGGACTCGATGTGCACAAGGAGTCCACCACCCTGGCCGTCGTGCCGGCGGATGAGCCAGCACCGGGGCGGGCCGACAAGCTCCCCTCCTACCTCAGGGCTTTGCGACAGTACCTCCCGAGACGCGCGCGCATGGAGCGCCTCTCGAAGGCGGACTGTGATCGGATCGCGGACGACTTCATTTGCCGGCCCCACAAGCGCTGCGACCATCACACTTCGCTGGAACTCTCTGCGCCACCCGACACTGGTCCGTACACTTCAACTCTGACTTCAGGCAGCGCGCTCCGAAGCGTCTGCGCGAGCGGTTCGCTCAGACTTCCCGCACGATGGCGATCGCAAACCCGTCGTATCCCTTCACGCCCACCGTCTGGACAGCAGTGGCGCGCACTCTCGGCTCGCGCGCGAGCAGGGCGATTGCGTCACGGGCTCCAAGCACCTCGGGATCTGTACTCGAGGCATCAGCGACCGCGCCGTCGCGTACGACATTGTCCACGAGGATCATCGTGCCCGGACGGGACAGCTTGAGGGCCCAGGAGAGATATTCACGATTGCTCGGCTTGTCGGCGTCGATGAAGACGAGATCGAATGGCTCCACACCTTCTGCGGCGAGCGCGGCAAGTGACTCGGCGGCCCGTCCGATTCGGATGCTCACGCGGTCCGCCAATCCAGCCCGTGCAACATTCACTGCCGCGACCCGCGCATAGTCGGGCTCGAGTTCCAGCGTCGTGACCGATCCACTCGGACCGACTGCCCGCGCAAGCCAGATCGTGCTGAACCCTCCAAGCGTTCCGATCTCGAGCACGCGTCGCGCATTCGCGGCCTCGACGAGAACGCCAAGCAGTTGACCCTGGAGCGGTGAGACGTCGTACGCAGGAAGCCCAGCCGCTGCGTTCGACTCCAGTGCGGACGCCAACGCCGGGTCAGCCGCGAGGACCGCGCCAGCAAAGTAGGCGTCAACCGCCTGCCAGCGGTCATCCATGTCCATGCACTCTCCAAGGTGGCATCAGCCGGGACTGGCTTACGAGTCAGGGTTCAGCTGCGCGGCGACTTCACCGACGGGCAGCCGATGCGAACGGTCATGGTCGTCACACCATCCGGGCGCTCAGCGAACGAACCTACTGCACGCGCCCACGACCCGCGCCGGTTCGTGAACGCCATCACCCGGAACCCCTGTGCTTCGATTCGCACTTCGGTGCCGAACACGCTGCGATCGCGGAGCGAGACGGGGATCTCGGATTCGCGCCAAACACCGACTTTGGCCTTGATCACCTCGAGCGCGGCGTCACCGTTCACTGTGAGGTCTCGCGTCAGTTCGAATGCCAAAGTGTCCGAATTGACGCATGGATGAGAAGTGAACGCCGTAGCGTTCTACCGACACAGGGGTCTGCTGCAATGCGGCCTCGCGATGCCGCTCCTGCTCACGATACCTCGGACGCGTCGTCAGCAGCGATTGGCGGTGGATGGGGCGAACTCCCATACTGAGCGCAACGCCGGTCCAGCAAGGAACGGTGACCTGGGGTCCGCTTGGCTTCCATCCTCCGAAGGGAGCATCGTTGGGCCGGCGCCACGCAGACGTTGCGTCGAAACAGCCCGGCGCGCAACAGAACGGTGACAGGCGGCGCGCTCGGTGGGCGTATGCTCGGCGGTCCTGGGTCCCGGAGCGCGCATGCCCGACGCGGCCCTCGCCTGCGGCGAGCAATACCTCGCGGTCGGCATCGTGGCCTGCTTGCAGTCGCATGGCTCTCGGCGCAACTGGCATCCGCACCGGCACCTGCTCGTCACCGACGGCGGCTCCGACCGGACGTGGCGTTCGTGTCGTGGCCAGTGCACGACACCGCCCGGTTGGCCCAGGCGTTCCGCCGCGCCGTGCTTCGGTTTTTCTTGCGTCTGGAGCTGTTCGATGAGTACCAAGCCGCCGGCATGCTGACGTGGCCGCACTCCGGAGTGCTCGTGCACATCCCGGACAACGGGCACTTCACAACACCGAATCATGGCATGGTTTGCCAACCGCTCGCGCGGGCTGCGGCGTCAGGCCGAGCCCGCCCGCTCTGCGCCGCCCGCCGCCGTCTCGGCGCCACGACGCGCGCCGGACGCGGGGACCTTCCGTGTGCGCCGCCGTCCCACCGGCGCGACGGAGAGGGCCCTGCCGGCATCGCTCTCCCCATCCCACGGTCGTCGAGGCGCGCGAACGAGCGGCGTGCACCCCGCCGCCGGATGGACGGAGCTCGCGCGGTCGGTGATCGCGCCCTATACTCGACGGAGAGTCGACCCGCCCCGATTGAAGTTCCTATCCCGCTCGGCCTCGTTCGATCGTTCCGAACCTCGCGCCGGCTCGCCGCCGCGCGAAGACCGCCACTGCGCCGAGGCCTGCCAACAGGAGCGCGCTGCTGCCCGGCTCCGGAACAGTGGTCGCAGTCCCGATCCAGGTGATCGTAGACGTTCCGGATACATCGACCGGTAGTGTCGGGTCGCCGAAGAATTGACCGCTACCCGAAGCCAGGGCGCTCCCACGCAAGTCCGCAAAGATTCCAGTGCCGTCGATGATTGTGACGAGCGTGTTCGCGAACGAGAAGGCGCCCGCCGCCCCAAGCTGCACCAAACCGGAGTAGTTCCCGAGAATCGTGTTGAGCGGGTCGGCGGTGAACCACGTGAAGGTGCCACTGACGCTGAGTACGGTTGGGTTCGCCGTCGGGCTTATGAACTGTAGAGACACCTGACGAGTGACACCAAAGGGATTGAGTGGTCCGGTGACGGTGCCGTGATCGATCACTGCAGGGGGGACACGCGTCGGGTTGCCGACGAACCCCCCGGAGGTCGTGAAGTTGAACGCCTGCGCGTGGAGCGCGGCCACGGGTAGTGCGGCCGATAGCGCAAGCCCGTAGAACATTTGGCGCAGCATGTGTCCTCCAGCGAAAGGTGACGGGGTGCTCTTCCTCTGCGAGCCTATCCCGCGCTATGCTACCAACTCACCGTGATCGCACCGTGATCTGCCCTCCCCGCCCGCCTCACGCGTGACCGAACTGCACCTGCTCGGACCACTCCGCGTCACCGGTTCCGCCGACGTGTCCCCCTCGGCGCTGCTGGCTCGCCCGAAGCGATTGGCGTTGCTCACCTGGTTGATCGGGGCAGGCCCGGCTGGTGTGCGACAGCGCGACGAGATCCTGGCAGTGTTCTGGCCCGATGCCAGCGAGACCCAGGCGCGGACAGCGCTGCGCCAGGCGCTCCAGGTGCTGCGACGCGTCCTTGGCGCGGCCGCTATCCCGAATCGCGGGACAGGTGTGCTCGTCGATCCGGCCCACTGCTGGTCAGACCTGCAAGCCATCACCGACGCGCTCAACGCAGGCGATCACGCCACCGCGAATGCGCTCTACCGGGGAGAACTCCTGCAAGGGCTGGTGGTGCCGGGCGCAGCCCCGTTCATGGATTGGCTCGACGCCACCCGTCGTCGTTTGCACGAACGTGTCGCAGAATCGGCCGAGCGCCTGTCGAAGGATGCGGAAGCGAACGGGGACGCCGCCGGCGCACTGCACTGGGCACGCCGCGCTGTGCAGCTCCTGCCACTCGAGTCCCGTGCGACGTCACGACTCGTGGAATTGTTTGAACGGGCGGGTGAGGAGCGTGCGGCATTCGGGGCGCTGGAACGCTTCACGGAGCAGCTGCGTCGTGAGCTGGATGTCGCACCGGGTGATGATGTGCAAGTGGCGACCGCTGCGCTGCGACGCAAGCAGCACGCACCCGAGTTCACGGTACCGCAAGGTCCCAGCGCGGCGCCCGGTGTCGTCATGGCGCGTCCGCGCATCCGGGTCTGCGTCACTCCAGTGCTTGCACTGACCCATGAGGGCGATCTCGACGTGGAGGCAGAGGGTCTCACCGATGAGCTCATCGCGGCCCTCGCGGAGCTGGATGGCCTGGAGGTACTCGCCCGCGCATCGAGTGCGGCGCTCCGGAGCGATGCGACGGGCGAGTCAACGCTCGGACGGCGCGTTGGTGCGGACTTCGTGGTATCCGGTACAGTGCGAACCGGCGCCGCCGATTCGCGACGACTCGTCCTGCGCGTCCACGACGTTGCGGGCGACAGCACGGTGTGGGCGCGTCGCTACTCGTTTGCGGACGATGGCTTCCTCGCGTTGTACGATCGCGTCACGTACGACGTCGCCGGGGCCCTCCGTATCCTCGTCCCAGAGGACGGCCGCTGGATGACGGCACGACGTCGCAGCCGAAGCGTGGAGGCACACCAGCACTGGTTGCGCGGCATGCATCACCTCTGGCGCCGCACGCCGCAGGACTTGCAGCGATCGCTCGAGCATCTCGAGAGTGCCACCACGATCGATCCGTCGTTCGCGTCGGCATGGGATCTCCTGGCAGATGTCTGGATCACCTTGCCGATCTACGCGGGCTATCCGCCGCGTGACGCACTGCCGCGCGCCATCGTGGCGGTCGACCGTGCCCTGGCACTTGATGCATCGCTGCCCCTGGCACACGCCCACCGAGGCCTGCTCGCTGCCACATGGGAGTGGGACGTGGACGCGGCCGCCGCGCACCTGCAGGAGGCCATTCGTGTTGGGCCGTGCGAAGCCGCCGTGCACGTCATTGCGTCGATGTACGTGCACTGCGCGCGTGGTGACCGTGAGGCGACACTGTCAGCGTCCCGGCGGGCGCTCGCGCTCGATCCGGTGAACACGCTGTCGCTGGCCTACGCGGCGCTCGGCGCCTCGGTGGTTGGTGCATACGAGGAGGCGCGAGCATTTGCGGAACAATCGCTGCTGCTCGACCCCGCGATGACGGTGGCGCACTGGGCAATGTCGCGCACATACTCGTTGACGGAACGACATGCCGACGCGCTCGAGCACGCGGACACGCTCGTGGAATTGACACATGGCAGTCCGATGTTCACGGCCTTTCGCGCTGTCGTGCTGGCGCGCGCTGGACGACAAACACAGGCACGGGCTGTCCTCGAGCACCTGGCTGCGTCACCGTCCCTGGCTGGCGCCATCGGCGTGCACACCGCCGCCGCGTGGCTCGCCCTTGGTGACACGTCCACGGCGATCGCCTGTCTCGAGGAGGCAGCGTCGGCACGGAGTTCCACCGTCGTCTTTCTACGCTTCGAGCCACTGTTCGAGTCGTTGCGCACGGATGCGCGGTTCCGTGCAATCACCCAACAGGTCAAGGGATGAGGCATTCGTGAGGCTCACCGTGGCCGTGATTGGTGCTTCCGGCGCCACAGGGCGCGCACTGGTCGCCAGCGCGCTGCAGCGCGGCTGGCGCGTGCAGGCGTTTGTGCGCGAGGCGGCGCGCCTTCCACCCGACCTGGCCGCGCGTTGTTCGGTGGTCACCGGCGATGTGATGATTCCAGGAAGCACGCATCGTGCGGTACAGGGCGCAGATGCGGTCATCGTGGCGCTTGGTACGATGCCGGATGCCAGGAGCGATGCTGCGCGCCGCCAGCCGACGATTCCCGTGTGCTCGACAGGCACTCGCCTCATCGCGGAGACCATGCGCGAATGTGCCGTTCGACGACTGATCGTCATTTCCGCCACCTCCGTTGGCGAAAGTCGGCAGACGGGATCGTTCGGGGTCGGCTGGGCCGTACGGCGGGTGCTCCGCGATGTCATGAACGACAAGGAACCGCAGGACGCGATCATTCGCGCAAGCGACACCGATTGGACCATTGTGCGACCAGTCAGGCTCACGAACGGGGCCGCGACCGGAAAAGTTCGTGCGGCCGTCGGATTGCCGTGGCACTGGTGGTCCCGCATTTCCCGGGCCGATGTCGCGGAGTTCGCGCTCGATTGCGTGACCAGCGCAGACGCAGTTGGACGCGCGATTTCGGTGTCAGGTTGACCCGGGCGAGGAGAACGCCAGGGCCATGTGTCCCGTCCTGAGCATGGTCTCCTCGCCACGCCGCCCGGGAGGGGACAAGCGACATGGACCGCGTGCAGCATCGCCACCGCGCGGGGGTGAAGCAGCGGCTGGTCGGCACGATCGAGTACGGGCATGTCTTGCGTCAGGAGGCGACGCAGCGCGTGGACGAGCGTGACGGAACTGCAGCAAGGGCTGGACGCATTCGTCGACTCTGCAGCAATCCGGGTCAAGTGGCTTCGCGCGCTGCCAACGTGGCACTGGATCCTGTGCCCGCAGCGACCTGTGCCAAGAACGGAGCCACCTGCGAGGCCGACAGGCGCGTGACCGCGAAATGAGGCGCTGCGAACTCAGCGAGATGTCTGAGCATCGGCGGCAGTTCGTCGACGGGGAAGCGCCAGATCCAACGAATGAAACTCGGCTCTGGCCACTGTTCACGGCAGCCTGCAGCAAGATCCGGCCGCGATTGGCCTCGCGTCCTCATCCCGCGACGCACGACCCGGTAAATGCACTGGACCCGCGGTACGTCGAGCAAGATCACGTGATCGGTGCGCGCCAAACGCAGCGGCAGGGTCGCTGCGTAGTTGCCGTCCATTATCCACGCATCCTGCTCCGCCAGCGCTCGAACACGCTCGGCCCATTCCAGTCGCGGCGAAGGCTGCCAACCCGGCTGCCAGAAGAAGGCGTCGAGATGGACGACCGGCACGCCGACGATTTGCGCAAGTTTCGTGGCGAGCGTGGACTTGCCGGATCCCGCATTGCCGAGAACTATGACACGCTGCATCTCTGCACGCCTCCTGGCGACACGCGAAAGCCGCCAGCCACATGACGAACCGGGGTCCTGCTGCATTGCGGCCCGCTGATCGTACTCCTGCTCACGATACCGTGGGCGCATTGGCTGCAAGAATCTGGGTTAGACCGCCTGCAGCGCACTCTCGAACCTGAGATGACCGTAGTGCCAGAAGCACAACGTCCACCCGGCGCTCGGCGCCCAGACGGTGACATCGTCCGACGCGTCACGGCAGAATGAATCCCATGCATGAGTGAACAGCTCCCAGTCGGTGGCTACCGCTGACGAGACATCCCACGACACGAGCACCAGCGCTCCGTCACGGATGGGAAGTCCGAGTAACCATGGCTTGACACGTGCCCGGTCGTGAGCGGCATCGAAAGTCACAGCACCTCGTGACGAAACCGGGGCTCTCGGATGACGAAGGCGCGCTTCGCGTGCCACTTCCGCCGCTGCCGAGGGACCAAGCGGGCGTACCCGCGCGCCCCGTTGTCAGCGGCCACGGGCGGGCGGGCCCAGTCGCCAGAGCGTCCGCAGGAATTGCACCTGCGCCGCCAGCCCGGTCCGGCGCAACGCCGGGTCGGGATCGTACTCGGACATTTGATTGGACAGATTGCGCGTGAGCAGATGCCCCACCCCGGGGTAGATCTGCAGGGCGCATCGACCACCGGCGGCGCGCTGCGTGGTGCAGAACCGACGGACCGCGCCCGCTGGTGTCAACGAATCTTGCTCCCCGTGGACGATCAGCGTCGGGACGCCGCGCCCCCGCTGCTGCGCGACCGGCGAATAGTCCGCAACGACGCCGCGCCCGCGCAGCAACCGCACGAAGTAGGGGTCCCGTGCGAGATCCAGCGCGGGCGAGAGCAGCACCATGGCGTCCGGTCCGCCCTGCGGTGCCCGGCCCGGCGCATCCGCGCAGCCGCGCGTTCCGAGTAGCCCCACCAGTTGGCCGCCGGCCGAGACGCCATACCCCGCCACCCGCGTGGGATCGAGACCGAGGGGGCGCGCCGAGTCGCGCGCCCACCGAAACGCCGCACACGCATCGTCGCGCTGGTCGCGCGGCGTCAGCGTATCGTTCGCCAATCGGTACTCGATCGCGATCGCGACCATCCCGCTCGCGGCAAACTGACGCGCGGCGTCGAACACCCAGTCCGGGGCGCCCTCCGTCCAGCCTCCGCCATGAAACAGGAGCACCGCCGGCCGCGACGGCGCGCGGCGCGCGGGCGAGAACACATAGGCGTGCAACGCCGTGTCGGCCGTGCGACGGTACGTGTGGGGCGTCGGTTCGCCGTCGGGCGGCGCGCCCTGCGCCGCGACGCCCGTCACGCGCGTGAGCAGCGCGATCGCGCCGATACCCCGGAGGAGACAGCGCCATCGACGTTTCATACCGAACCTCTCGAGAGTCTGCCCCGTGCTGCCGCCTGCCTAGGCAGGGTGCTGCTGCGGCTGTGGCCGAACACTGGCCCGCCTGATCACAATAGCCCGGCCGCAGCGTCAGCAGCAACCCGCGGTTTAGCCGGCCCGTTGCTTCGTGCAGCCACGCGTACACGCCATTGCCGAGGAGGGCAGATAGCCGCCATTCGCATCCTCACTTACGGCACGCTTCCCTCGCAACGTAGTCCGCGATAGCCCCCGTAACGATCGGCGCCATCGCGGCGTCCGGCGTGCTCGCGTTCATCTGCTCGCGCGTGTCGCCCGTACCGAGATATCGCACCGTTTGGGCGGCACAATCAACTTCTCGGCGAGAGAACGATGTGCCGCTGCTACCCACACGCTTGGTCAGGATGGTCGGCCGTTCCGGAGTGCCGCCCTTCTCAAGAACGAAGTACTCGGCCTTCGCATCTGACGGAACGCGGAGGGGCGTCCCTTCCTCCTTGGGCGCCGAGGAACATGCGGCAAGGGCCGAAATGGCCACGCCGATTCGAGCAACCCTTCGAACGTGCACCACTGCGGGCTCCTTCAAAGGTTTGGCCAATTTGCACATGACGCGTTCTGCTTGACGAACATGGTTCTGCTGCAAAGTGGCCTCGAGAACTTTATCCTGCGCACCACATTCTGGCCACTTTGGCAGCAGCAACCGGCGTTAGACGGCCCGTCGCTTCCGCGACGACGGCCGCTCCGCCGCACCGACCTGCTCGACATAACTCCGCAGCACGGCGTTGATCCGGGTCTGATACTTCGGCCCCGTCTCCCGGAACCACGCGATCACGTCTTCATCCAAGCGAATTGAAATCGCCTGTTTCGTCACGGGCGTCACGACGCGGGCCCCCTGCCAGAAATCGTCCGGCAGGGCGCGAAGCTCGGGCGGTGCGGTGCGCGCAATCTCCGCGTCGGAGGTCCGGCGCAGTCGCGCGAGGTCAGCGCGCCCCTTCGACGGCGTCTTCGTCGTCGTCGCGCGGCGGACTGGCTTCGCGGATGGCTTCGGCATAGCGGCGGCGCTCCTTGCGGTGGCTGAGCCGGGCGCTGATGATGCGGCGCACAATTGCGCCGTCAGCAGCGATCCGGTCGGTGAAGACCACGGTGAGTGGGATCGCATCGGCCACCCCGAGCGCCACAACGCGGCGCTCGCCGTAATCCCGGCGCGTGTCATCGAACTCGACATAGGTCGCCGCGAAGATCTGGCTGGCGAATTCGAAGTCGAATCCGCGCTGGGCCAGGTTCCGATCGCTCTTCGCGGCATCCCAGTCGAAGGTCACCGCGGAAAACTACGCCTGTATATACACGGACGCAAGAGTGCAGGGCCGACTCACTATCATGGTACTGCTGCGAAGCGGCCAACCGACCGCTGTCCTGATCACAATACTCTGGTCGCTTCGTCATCAGCAACCGGCGTTAGGCCGCGCTCGCGCGCAAGGTCGACAGACACCGGCGCTTTGGAAACCCGCATTCAAGAAGGCTGCCAATCACGCGATATGTAGCGATGAGTGGCACGCCGTCCGCACCCTTGCCCCGCCACCGCCGTCGATCCTGCGCGCCGAACGTCGGTGCTCGAGTCTGCTCCCGACGGAGCCTAGCGCGACGAACCGAGCGTGAACTCGTTCGACGCGACCGTCGGGATCCTGCCGCTGACGCCGTGCCAGACATAGCCGGCTTGGTAGCGGAGCGGCACGTCAAGTGAGGCGGCGTCCCAGCGCGGGGCGCCTGGCCCAGCGAGCGCCGCCGCCACCTGGATTTCGGCATCCCGTATCTCGCCCGGAAGAATGTCTCGGAGTGAGGCGCCTCCCGTCGCACAGACGGGCATCCATGCCGAGCGCCACGTCCCGCCCGATCGCGATTCGATGTACGAGGCGCACGGCTCTACGCTCACCGACGTCGCGCCTGTGTTTTCAAAGCGCAACGGCAGCGTGAACCGCACCCAAGTCACACTGCCGGCCGCCGTGACGACCGGGTCCACCGACGCGGCGCGCACGGTCACGGTGACGGTGACGGCAGCAGGGGCCGGCGGCGCGACCGCGTTCGTGCAGGCTCCGAGCGCGGATAAGGTGCCGGACAACAACAGGATCTGACGACGCTGGCGCATGCATCACCTCACCGTAAGAGTGGGGACCGCTCGTGGAGCACATCGTGCGGCCTAACGACACAAGGTCTGCTGCAATGCGGCCGCCTGATGCCGCTCCTGATCACGATACTTCGGCCGCATTGTCAGCAGCAACTGGCGTTGGTGCGGACAACGAAACTCAGTGATCCGCGGGACGAGAATACCGATCGCATTCTGACCCATCGGCGTTGAGGGCGACGATGCTCGTCCATTGGGTCCGCGGTGGAAGCGGAAAGAAGAAGAACCGGAATTCTGGGTGACCCGATTCGATCAGTATCGCCTTACCCGTCGCTTGTCTCGCTAGCTCGACACATACAGAGGCGACCGAGCAGGAGACGACGCCGTTTATATAGCCAAGGCCGTTGTCTTTGCGAAAGCTCCACCAAGGCGAGCGGCCTTGCTGCGACCATCCCGTACTCCCTATTGGGCCAAGTACGCGCGATCCCAGGTTCGCGAAAGGCAAAGCTCCAGAACCGCCGCTACCGCTCCCGCCGTCTGGCCCACTCAACGCGACCCAATCATGGACCATATCGCCTCGAACTTCCCCATGATAAGCCCATCGGTATCCAAGAAACTCCCCCGAAGCACGCAACGGCAAATCGGGTTCAGCAGGGCGACGATTCATTTGATCCGCACGGCGATGGTGTAGGTCCGCCTAACGATCCTGGTTCTGCTGCAAAGTGGCCTCTAGAACCTTATCCTGCGCACCAAACTCTGGCCACTTTGGCAGCAGCAACCGGCGTTAGGAGGCAGCTCCGGAATATGCCGGGCTTGACATATGTCACTCCTGACATAGTATACCTGCATTGCTGCGAGCGACCGCCCGTTGATCTGGCTGCACGGAACCGTGAAGACGCCGCCATTCAGTGCCGCGGCGCGGCTCGAGGCTGGTGTGTTGCTTCGGAGGCTGCAGCGTGGCGACAAGCTGAGTCTGCCGCAGGCGCGCCCGATGCCGGCGATTGGCGCGCGGTGTGGCGAGCTGCGGATTCCCGACGCCGACGCGACCTGGCGCATCTTGTACCGACTTGACCCGGATGCTGTCATCATTCTGGCGGTGTTCGCGAAGAAGACGCAAGCCACCCCGAAAGCCATTCTGGAGACGTGCGCGGCACGCCTCAAGTTGTATGACCGAAACGCTCGTGGGGGAACGTGACGATGCGGAAAGCAAAGCAGGCGGCACTTGAGTCCCAGGGCTGGCGCGTCGGGTCGGCAGCGGAGTTCTTGGAGTTGACGCCGGAGGAAGCCGCGGTGGTCGAACTGAAGCTCCGCCTCAGTGATGCCCTGCGGGCCCGGCGAACTCGCATGCGTTTGTCTCAGGACGCCGTGGCCTCGCGCCTCCGATCGAGCCAGTCGCGCGTCGCCAAAATGGAGGCCGGAGATGCATCGGTCTCGCTCGATCTACTGGTGCGTGCGCTGGTCGGCTTGGGCGCGACACCGAACGACATTGCCAAGGCGATGCAAACACCGAAACGACGCGCTGCCGCCTAACGAAGCGGGGTTCTGCTGCAAAGCGACCGCACGATCCTACTCCTGCTCACCGACCGCAGGTCGCATTGTCAGCAGCAACCCGGGTTAGCAAGGGCGAATTCACATACTTAGTGCACCACCGATCCTGCAAAGAGAGGTGACCTGGGGTACGCTTGGCTTCCATCCTCCGCCAAGAGAAAGGTTGCCATGACGCCGTACACCCAGATCACCTCTGAAGAA